>NZ_AP028461.1:11439896-12144028 GCF_033097365.1 Actinoplanes sichuanensis | reverse complement strand
GTGCGACCGCGCCCTGACATTCTGCAATTACCCTCCGCAAGGGCGCGGTGGGTAATTGGCCGTGGGTGCGCCAGTTCGCGGTAAGAGCAGGCCTTCGTGTCAGCCGGAGCGCTGGACCAACTCGCCACGATCCCGCCCGCCCCCTCTGCACACTTCCCCCACTGCACCGGCGTGAACTGATGGCCAGCTGCCGCCACGATCAGTGAACCGGTGGAGAGCCGCTTCGCCTGCGCAGCTCATCCCATCGGCGCCGCGTGGTGAGCACATCGCCGAGTGCGGCATGCAGTTCCCGCAGGACGGCTACGTCGGATGTTGTCCAGTTGCGCACTCGCGTAGGGCTACCCGGGTCGAGCGGAACGCCTTGGGCGAAGAACGCGCCGAGCGCCTGCACGCATCGACGAGCTGCCGCGACGTAGGCCGTTCTCGCCAATGGCGCTTCGCGCTCAGGTCTGGTGTGCCCCACACGAGGGATCGTACTCATGTTCTAACGGCGCATCGGCGCTGACCAGCCGACCTGAGGGCGAACGCCGCAACCACACCGCGCCCAGACTCAACGCCAAGGCGACGCCGGTGGCCTGCTGCATCCGGCGCCCCACCTCCCGCAGGCGTGGCCGGCACCGACTGGGAGTGACCTCGCCAGCGTCATCTCCTACTGTGGCGAAGCGCCCGGCTGCTTGCAATGCCGCCCAGCCGGCCTGTGGATAACTCGGCCAGGTGCAGCTCAGCCCTACCGTCCGCAGCGCAGTAGGGCCGGAAGGCTAATCGGGCAGTTGAGCAGCGGAAGCGTCCCGGTCCTCCAGGACTCCTCGATACACCGGGTGCCGCAGCTGGTGGCCGTCCGTCCAGGATCGGTAGGCAATCCGCGCGACCACCTGCGGGTCGACCCAGGTGGCGTCGGCCATGGCGATGCTCTCGGCGTGGCCTGCCGGCGGGCTGCTGCGGCGCAGCGGGGCGAGCTGGTGCTGGAGTTGCTGGCGTGATGCGCTGGACAGGCCACTGCCGACCCTGCCGACCAGGTGCAGGTCGCCTGCGCGGTCGTAGGCTCCGACCACCAGCGCGCCGATGGCACCGCTCAGCCGGCCTCGGCCGGGAAGCCATCCGCACACCACCACATCCGCTTCGTGCGGAATGACAGTCTTTACCCAGCTCTTGCACCGCTGGCCTGGCCGATAGGGTGCTGCCAGGCGTTTACAGACGATGCCTTCCAAGCGGTGCTCTCGCGCTACGGCATACACTTCGGATGCCGCATCGGCGAAGGACGGCGGAGTCTCTATCCCTGTGCCGTGCAGGGCCAAGCCCTCCAAGGCGGCACGGCGTTCAGCGTAGGGCGCCGTTGTCATCTCCCGCTCGTCAAGAACCAGCAGATCGAAGACGTACAACACGGCTGGCGTCGTCTGAAGTAGGCCGGGACTGGGCTCGCGCACGCCCATGCGCCGCTGCAGCCGACGGAAGTCCGGCGCCCCGGCCTCGTCGAGGACCACCAGCTCTCCGTCAAGCACGACGCGTCGTCCGCCAGTCAGGTCCGGCAGCAGTCCCACTTCGGGGAAGGCAGACGTGATGTCCTGGCCTGTGCGGCTGCGAGCCTGCCAGCGGCTGCCGGCCGACGTGACACAGGCACGCATTCCGTCGTGCTTGAATTCCGCTGCCCACCCGGTCCCTTGCGGTACCGGACCCGGTGTCGCCAGCATCGGTGCGATAGCAGAAGGTAGCTTGGCAGCGTCGGGCATGCTGCGATCGTCAGCCGGAATTCCGTCGAGGCGCAGCTAAACAGCGGAACCCGGCCAGCGGCGATTGCCGTCGTCGGATGCCCTGCTGCGTTCTCGAGGCAATCGTCGCTCCAAACCTCAGATCTTTTCGGGGACGTCCACCAGCCCGCGGCCGCAGTCTCACTCAGCTTCGGCGCGGCATGGCTGTCCGGATCGTCGGCGCGCACGCGATCTGATCGCTGCCTAACCTTGAATAAAGCGCACAGCTGCGAATCTGCGGCGGTGTCGTGTCACCGGCAGCTGTAGAGGATGCATTGCATGATCAGTGTGCAGGAGTTCGCCCGGCGGCTCACCGATCTCGGGCCAGAGACGGTGACCAGCCACGACGTCGAGGACCTGGCCGATGCAGCGGGTGTGCGTATCGACCCCGGTCGGGGTATCGACGCCGGCCAGGCCCAGCAGATGCTGGATCGGGTGTCGCCGTCAGTGCCCGTCAGCGCAGCCGCGATGGTGGCGTCGCCGTGGCCGCCGTCGGAGGCCGTGCGCCCGGCCGTTGCTCCGGTGGGGTTCTCCAACCCCGGCGCCGTCGAGGCACCCTCTGACCCGCCGACACGACCCCGCCGATCGGGGCAGACACAGTCGGAACGGCGCCGCCCACGGCGCCCCAGGTGATAAGCCGGCAATCGCCCAGTCAGAACGAACCGGCAGGGATGACCTGCTCGTTCTCTCCGTCGGGGACGTCGAACCGGCCGTAGAAGTCGTCCAGCGCCTCTGCCGTTACCAGTAGCGCGTTCGCGTGGTTCTGGGTGTTGCGGTCGTTCAGCCGGCGCAGCAACTCCTGCTTGGGCACCGGGAAGTACAGCAGCCGCACCTGCCCGCCTGCGGACTCGGCCAACGCTCGCCAGTCGTCGCGGTCCTTGCGCCGCCACAGCCCGTGGTCCACCACCACGTCCCGGCCCTGCCGCAACAGATCCACGAGCTCGTCGCGGACCTCGGCGACGAGCGGAAGCTCCTTCTGGAAGTACGTGTGTTCGGGGTAGTCGACGCCGTAGCGGCCGTGCCGGTCGAACACCCGCTCGTCGACTGACAACCGCACGACACCCTGGGGCACCAGCACCCGTTCCGCGTACGTCGTCTTCCCGGCCCCTGTCAGCCCTACCAGCAGATACGCGACCGCCATACGCTCACCTTCCGACCACCGCTGACCGGATTCCTGCTAGCGGAAACGCGAAAATGGCTCTGGCACAAAGTTCGTGATCATGGCCTAATCTGCGAGGATTACGCGGCGGCGTAGGAGATCGAAGTTCGCGCGGCCGTACATCTGACGCTTGATCGTTTTGAGTCTGCAGACGTTGCCCTCGACCGCGCCGCTGCTCCAGTGCAGGGTGAGCCCGTTGCGGACAGCGTCATAGTCCTTGATCAGGCCGTCGGCGAAGCCGGCGAGTTGAGCCACTCCGCTGCTTCGGGCCTGAGTGATCCAGGAGTCCAGGTGCTGGCCTTGGCGTTGGCGCAGCATGCCGCCGAAGTCGCTGACCAGCTGGTCCACGGTGTGGAGGCTGTCGCAGCGTTGCAGGATGCGGTCCAGGTCGGCCTGTTCGCGGTCGGTGCGCTCGACCGCGGGGCGGATGATCCAGCCGGTCACCTCCCGTGGTTTGGGTGCGACCGCTTTCACCGCGGTTGGTTTGACGCTGCCGTCACGCCAGGTCTGCAGCTGGCGGCGCACGGTGCGTTCGCTGCCGCGGTAGCCGCGTTCGCGCAGTTCGGCGGTCAGCCAGGCGGCGTTGGTGCACCCTTGTTCCCAGCGCTCGGCGAGGTAGGCGAGGTGTTTGTCGAGGTCACGGGTTCGGGGGACGACTTCGGTGAGCAGTTCGTCGGCGGTTGCCGCCCGCAGGTAGCGCAGCACGGTCTTGTGGTCCAGGTTCAACACCCGGCTGATTGCGGTGTTACCGACGCCTTTGACGGAAAGGGCATGAATCTCGGCGTGTCGCTGTCGGGTCACCTCGACCCGGCGGCCCTCGGGGGCGTCCGTCGACGGTCGTGGCTGGGCGACGGCCTCGGACTCTGGCCGATCCTTGAGGCATCGGCGATGGGCGCGGACCACGCGGTCGACGGCCTTGGTGAGGTTCTGCAGCAGGTGGAAACGGTCGGCGATCTGGATCGCGTCCGGTGCTCCGGTCCGGCCTCCTTCGGCGTAGCCGCTGGCGCGGTCGCGGCAGATCACCTCGGCGCCAGGGTGCTCGCGCAGCCAGTCGGCGAAGGTGTCGGCGAGGCGGTCGGGTAGCAGGTCGACGGGCCGGCCGGTGTGCATGTCGACAAGAATGCTGCCGTAGTTGGAGCCCTTGCGGAACGCGAAGTCGTCGACGCCGAGCACGGTCACCGTTCCCGTCTCGGGCACCGGCAAGGCCCGGACCAGCCTTAACAGGGTTGTGCGTGATACTTCGGCAGTCAGCAGGCGGGTCATCCGGGCGCCCGGACGTCCTCCCAGCGCCAAGGCGATCTTCTCTAGAAGGCCGCGGAGCAGTGGAGTCCGTCGCGCGTACGGCGTGGTCACGCCGGGAACCTGCTCGGCGAACGTCCGCCGTGAACAGGCGGTGTCGTCGCAGAAGAACCGCCGAGTCCGCACCTTGAGCAGAGTCTGCTGACCACCGACCGCCGTGTCCGCCAAGATCCGCCAGTACCGACTGTGCACCCGTGCTGATCTACCTCCGCAGCCTGGACAGGGCGCTTCACCAGCCAGAACCTCGGCATCCAGCCAGATCGACTGTCCACCGGCACGTACCTGATTGATCCGCAGTGCCGCGAGGTGCGGAAGCAGGACTCCGAGATCATGGTCGCCACACCGCGTAAATGATCATCCACATCGGACAGGTGCCCCATCGCGGGGTCCGCCTGCAATCACTAACTTTGTGCCAGAGCCACTTCGTCCTGACCGTTGACAATTCCCTTATGTCACGCCCGGTACCCCGGAACGCTGAGCCGGCTACAAGCCGATGTTGGTCTTGGCACCCATGTAGGAGCCGGCGCCCGGGAAACCTGACCGGCACAGCTGCACGAAAGTATCGCTGAAGCCGAGTTCGGTGAGCTTGTCCAACCCGACGAACTCCACCGAACGGATCGGCCTCGTGTCCGCGCCTGGTGTCACCGCGCCGAGTTCACCGCCGACGCGGCGTACCTCGACGGTGATGTGCACGACCCGGGCCGCGACGTTGTCACACAGATAGAGCAGCGGGCCCACCTGTACCTCGGCGCCGGTCTCCTCACGCATCTCGCGGATCAACGCCGCGGACAGCGTTTCTCCGTCCTCTACCGTTCCACCAGGCAGCGACCAGCGGCGCGGCCCGTCGGTGTCCTGATGCAACACCAGCAACCGGCCGTCCTCGATGCAGACGCCCGTCACCCGAACCTTCATCCGCCGACCGTAGCAACCGGCTACGGCATGTCCGGGAATGTCGGGTCAGTGCACACGTACAGGCGAGCCGGGGGAACGTTGCGCCACACCGTCTGGTGGGTCACGGTGGTGAAGGATCCGCTGAGGCTCCGGCGCAGCTGCCTGATGATCGGCAACGGCAACACCGGCAGGGTCAACACGGTGGCGAAGACACCGCCAGGGTTCAGGACGCTGGTGATCGCGGTGAGAAGAGCATGCTGATCGGCCGCGGGGATGACGCTCCACGGCAGGGCGCTGACGATGAGATCCGCCCGGGGATGACCGTTCGCCGCCAGCAAGGCCGGCAGGTCGGCAGCATCGCCCTCCACCACGTCCAACCAGGGTCTGGTGGCCATCAGATGCGCCGCCATCGTCTCGTTGCGCTCGATCGCGAGCAGAGTGTCAGCGCCGGTCAACCGCTGGTGCAGAGCGTCGGTGATGACGCCGCCGCCCGGTCCCAGCTCGACCACTGTCTGCCCATGACCGCGGCGAATCAGTGCGGCGGCGCAGGCAGCCAGGTGTCGGCCGCTGGGTGCGATGGCGCCTATCTCTCGCGGCGTACGGCACGCCGCCGCCAGGAAGCGGCGGGTGTCGCGGCCCAGGGTGGCCGGCATTCGATGGGTGCTCATCATGGGCTCCGAGGAAGAAGGCCGTCCGGCGTTAGTGCAGCAGACGGCGGCGTGGATTCGACTCGAGCTGGCTGGGCGGATGCGGGCGTCGCCGTCAGTTGAAGCAGCACGACCCCGCAGATGATCAGAACGATGGCGGCGATGCGGCTCGCGGTCAGCGGTTCGCCGAACAGGGCGGCACCGATCACGGCGAGAGCCGCGGTCCCGACACCGCTCCACACCGCATAGCCGACCGAGACTTCAACGCCGGCATGCAGCGCACGCGCCAGGCACACGTACGACGCCACGTAGAGGGCCGCCGTAACGGCGACTACCGGGGCACGGGTCAGGCCCTGGGAGTACGTCAACGCTGCGGTAGCGACGATCTCGGTGAGGATCGCTCCCGCCATCCATAGCCAGCCAACCATGGGCCGAGTCAAACCGATCATGACATCGGTCGATAGTTGTCTCCGGGTGTCCCCGGATGTCCCGGGTTGTCTCGACACCGCCTGGCAGCGATGCGCCAAAGCGAGGTGGCGGCGATCGACGTTCCGGCAGGCAGGAGGTGCAACCGCCTCCACTGGGTTGGACAGCATCGGCTCGAGACGCCTCTCACGGGAGACTCTCCAACGCAACACGCGGGACCGTCTCAGCTCGATCCCTAGCGCAGATGCCTCAGACCCCGGCACTGCAGTGGCACACTGACCAAGTGACCCGGATCTATCATGGCGACCACACTGCGCACCTTCGGCAACAACTCAAGGATCGTGCTCTGTACTTCGCAGCGGGGACCGGAGTGGCGGTCTGCGCAGCCATGGCGAACTGGTTCGTCGTTTCGCTGCTTGACGGCCACGGTCGGCTGGCGGCTGTGCTGTGGGGGCTGAACATCGCAATCGGGCTCATCGCGGTGTCGGGTCTCGCTGTCACCGCGGCGCTGTATCTGATCTACCTCTGGCGCCGCCCCGAGCTTGATGCAGCGGGTGCCGAAGTAGTGGGCGAGGCGTATGCACGGCTGCACGCGGCGCGAAAGGATGATCAGCACTGACATGCTCGAAAGAGTGGGTTCCGTTGTTCTCCGGTTCGTTGCAGATCGCCCGCCGGCAAGATCGTCCGCACGGCCGCAGCACCACGGCTGATCTGTTTGCCCGTCGGCGCGCCGCCGGGCTTGACCGGACGACCGTCGACTGGGCATGGGTCGTGGTCGACACCCATAGTGCTGAGGCCGCCGCGGGGCCCGCTCGCTCGTCAGCGCACGATCGCCACCGATGCCCGCCTGCCGACCTGGAAGCCTGGTTGGTCAACTTCATAGAGGCGCCTTTCGCCGCTCCCTTTGTCTGCCCCGTCGAGCGCTTTCGGGCGTTGACCTGTTGCGCAGTTCCACCGTCGTCCTAAGCTTCTCTCGCGCGTGCGGGGCCTCTACGGGCCATAGCTCCGACCAGCCGGACTAAGGTGACCGAGTCACCGGCGACCAGAAGGACAATCCGATGCGCCGACGTACCACGGTGGCCGCCGTCTCGGCCCCGCCGATACTGGATGCCCAGCAATGCGGTGTTGCAGTGCGATACCGGCGGACTGGCAAGCTTCTGGTCGCGGGGCACGTCGCACCGTGCTCCTGGACCGGCGGGTCGGCTGGTGGCGACTGTGCGGTGCCGCCACGCAGCGGCGCCGGGCCGCGCGAGGCGGCGGCCCTGGTATTCCCGCGGTGAGCCTGGCAGAGCTTGCGTGGGAGGACCTACCTGCGGGCCCGCTTTGCCGGCGCGACGGACGTTGTGCTCTTTACCGATGCCGCCAACCCCGCCAACAACGCCCTTTACCAGGGCATCGGGTACCTTCCGATCACCGAGTGGGCCGTGTACGGCTTCGGGTGTACCGAGCCGCCACCTGCGTGATCACCGTCTGACGTAGCCACGCTCGGTGCCGCGACTGTTGATGCCCCGATCCGACGGTGGTCGTTGAACCAACCGTCGGCGTCGCCCTCCGCGCACATCTGACCTCCCCGCACTCAAAAGGGCCAAAGGCGACGTCGGTGGCGGCCGGGAGGAACCCGCGCGAACCGTTGGTTAGGTTGGCTCGGTCGAATACCTCATCATCAGAAGGGTGCATCGTGTCCCGCCAGCATCAGCCGATCAGCGACCGCCAGTGGCAGTCGGCGCTGCAGCTGTGGAACTATCACCAGCTCCGGCATACGCCGCGAGCGTGTGACGCTGCGATCGGGCTGGGTAGTCACGATGCCGGCGTCGCTCGGCACGCGGCCGAGCTGTATCACGCCGGCTGGTTTCCGGTTCTGGTGTTCACCGGCGCTACGAACCCGGTCCGGCCCGACGAGTTTCCCGGTGGCGAGGCGGTCCGGTTCCGGGCCGAGGCGATCGCGGCCGGTGTTCCAGCAAAGGCCGTCCTCGTAGAGCCGTATGCGACCAACACCGGGCTCAACATCACCTTGTCCCGACAGATACTGACCGAGGCTGGCATCACTCCGCGGACGGTGATGCTGGTCTGCCGACCCTACGACGAGCGCCGGGCATGGGCGACGTGTCGCAAGCTGTGGCCCGAGGTCGAGGTGCTGTGCTCGTCGCAGTCGATCAACTTTGACGACTACCTGGAAGGCATCGGCGATGACCGGCTCGTCGTCGACATCCTGGTCGGTGCCCTGCAGCGTGTTCTGGAGTACCCGGGCCTGGGTTATGCGATACCTCAGCCTGTTCCGCCGCTGGTTTACGACGCCTATGAGCACCTTCGCCGGGACGGTTTCACCAGCAGGCTTCTGCGCCAGCCCAGCTGAGTACCAGCGCCCGCCAGCAGATGTTGACGCGAGCCGGCGACCGGCATCGCCATGCGACTATCCCGGCTGTGGCGCTGGTGGCAAGAAGAGAAGATCGGCGCTGACGGCTCTGAGCACCTTCAGGTCGACCTCTTCTTGGCCGTGCCGTTCACCGCAGGGGCAGTGCGTCCACGCTCCCGCGCGGAGCTGGTCGCGGAGCGTCTCCAGCGCCGTTCGGGTCCATCCGGCGATATCAGCACCGATGACGACGAACTCCGTGTCAGGCAGGGCCTCCGTGATCGCGAGGGCGAGCCCCGACACCGCTTCGCCGAGGTGGTGTAGGTCAAGGGCGGGGACATCCTGCTGCTGGTCGCCGTTGGCTGCCGCGTAGATCAGGACTTGGCCGAGGCCAGCCTGCAAACGGGCGGCGACCCGGACTGCAAGGTGTTCGGCGGGCCCGGTCGGGATCTGCCGTTGCTGGACCTCAGTCATCATGGCCGAGGCCGCCACCTCGCCCCAGTCGTCGGGGATGTAGTTGCGCAGGACGGTTTCCGGCTTGATCCGCAGCTGGCCGGCCACCATGTCGATGCGAGTTTGTAGCTCTTCGGCCACGACCTGCGGGTCGACGCAGCCGCCCATCTGGTCGACGGTCGTCACGAACTGGTCGACCAGTCGACCGAATTTTCCGCGCCTGGCCACGTTCGTCTCCTCGCTCGTGTTGCACGACAGTCTGGCAGCACGACACGCCCGTGCCCGGCACCGTCGCTCTGCCGGTGGCGTGCCGGGTGAGCCGCCAGCGGCGGCGGGCCGATGGCTAGGGTCTCAACCTTCATCCGGCCAACCGGATCGAGTGATCCCGGATCTTTGCGTGCCGCGTTGCACCGCCCGTTGCAGCCGTCGCCACGATGCGGTGCCAGACAGCGGCCGCGGTTTCGGCCCAAATCGGCGTCGGCGGCACTCCTGCAGTCACCAGCGTTCATCATGTCGACTGACTGACCCCTGAAACCCCGACGTCGTCTGACTACAGTGCGAGGATGCTCGTGTGGGTGGCGTCTTTTCCGCGCTCCGGCAACACCTTTCTGCGGATCATCTTGCACCGCCTGTACGGGGTGCGGACATCGACCGTCTATGACGTCGACGGAGTCGCGGCTCGGCTCGGCTCCGACCTGATCGGGTTCACCGAGCGCCCGGGAGAGCTGACAGACCTTCGCGCTTCCGATGAGCCGCACTTCATTAAGACCCACCGGCAGCGGGATGCCGATGTCAGCGAAGGTGACTATGCCATCTGCCTGGTCCGCGACGGCCGCGACGCTCTCGTGTCATGGGCGCGACAGGACAGTGAAGATGATCCAGCCCGCTACGAGGCTGAGCTGCGCGCGAAGATTCTGCGCGACACCGCGGTCGGGACTGGCAGCTGGGGTAACAACGTCTTGAGCTGGTTGCAGCCGCCGGCCGCGCATCGCGTCCTGTTGCGTTACGAGGACCTCACCCGCGACCCGTGGGCCGCAGTCCCACCGGTCATCGCCCGGATAGCGCCTCAGCTGGCGGTGCGGCCCGAAGCCCATGTTCCGTCTCTTGACGAGCTGCGGCGCCACGACGACCGGTTCTTCCGCCGTGGACGCACTGGCAGCCACTACGACGAACTCCCTGACGACTTGCACGAACTGTTCTGGTCACGACCCGACAACCGGGCCGCGATGGCACTGCTGGGCTACGACGAGCCGACGACGTGATCGATCGAAGTTGCTTCAGCTCAGGGGTGCTGGCCTTGTTCGGATCGGCAGAACAACACCCGTCGGCCGGCGCGATCGGTCGTCCCCTGGGAAGGGTGAACGGCGCCGCGCCGTCAAACCGCAGATCCAGATCGTCCGGCACGTTCCAGGGCCTCTTCTGCATGATGAGCCCGGAGGTGACTGTTGAGCAGCGACACGACGTTGCCGCAGCCCGTGACGGCCGTGATCGCCGAGCGGGTAGGAGCTTTCGACGTGGTCCGAGCTTCCAACGGTCACCATGCGGAGTTCGCTGCGCGCATCCTCGGGCAGGGTCACACGCTGTTCGTCAAGGCAGCCCGCTCAGACTTCGGTGTCCGATCACTGCGCTACGAAACGCAGGTAAGCCGAGCCGTTGGCCCGCCTGTTTCCCCGGCGGTCGAGTGGCACTGCGAGGTGAGCGGCTGGCTGGTGGTGGCGTTCGAATACTGCGCCGGCCCGCACGCCGACCTGGCGCCGGGCAGCCCTAACCTGGAGCTGCTCGCCGCAGCCGTCGACAACCTTGGTCGCACGCCGGCGCCGGATCAGGCGCTGTTCAGCCCGGCCGCTCGGCTCGGGTTCGAGTTGGCGGAGATGGAGGGGGACACACTCGTCCATACCGACCTCAACGCGACCAACCTGATCGTGACGCAGCAGGGGCTGCGGATCGCCGATTGGGCGATGGCGGCCAAGGCGGCACCATGGGTCGAGCTGGCCCTGCTCGTCCCGTGGCTGATCGGCAGCGGCCACACACCGGAGCAAACTGATGAGTGGCTGGCGCGGTTCTCGGTGTGGCGGACGGTCGATCCCGCGGTCGTGGCCGCGTTCGCAAACCGGAACGCCGAGAAGTGGTTACGCAAGGCGCAGGAGAACCCCGCGGCCTGGAAGCGCGACCTTGCGGAATGGACCGGCCGATGGTCGGCATATCAGCGAGGGAAGGCCTCCGCGACACAACCTTGAGCAGGCGGCACGGGTACCCAGTACCTCGCGGAGATTACCGCGATCATCACGGTGCTGCCGGGATGTCGGCCATGACCATGCCGATCGTCAGCAACGGGACCTGGGCGACGATGTCACCCTGCGGTGAGATGACGCTGGTCGGGCCGTAGGCGATGCGGTCGTCGCGGGTGCCGGTGACGTCAGCGGACACCAGCCACATGCCGGTCTCGCGGGCCCGTTCGGCGCGCATGCTGTGGTGCAGATCCTTCGCCCGGGTGGCCGTCGGGCGGCGCAGCATGTTCTGCGCGGAGACAAGCAGCAGTGTCGCTCCTTGTGCTGCGACTTGGGCGGCCGGCTCGGGGAACTGCGTGTCCGAGCAGATGTTGATGCCGTAGCGCAAGCTCTGCAGCACGAACGTCGGAGTGTCGGTGCCCGGAGTGAAGACTGTCTCGCCGGGCATGAGCCGGATCTTGCGGTAGCGGCCCACGAGCCGGCCGCGGTCGACGACGACGGCGGTGTTGAAGTAACAGTCGTTGTCGGCCTCGATGACGCCGAAGACCAGGGTCGGAACGATGGGTGCGAGACGGCGCAACACCGCGGCGAAACCGGGTGAGCCCAGGCCGAGTGCGTACCGGAAGACGTGCCCCTCGTCGGTGAGGTAACCCTGCAGGAAGCACTCCGGGAACAGCAGCAGGTCGACGTCGGATCCGGCGCCTTCAGTGGCGAACTGCTCGATACAGGCGAGCGCCGCGTCGGGGTCGCCCAGGATTTCCGGCGTTTGGCAGGCACCCACGCGAACCACGCCGGCAGGATTACTGTCGGGCTCAGCCATGCCGTTCCGTTCTCCTGTGAGGCTACGGTCAGATGAGGGTGCGGCCGTCACTGCGCGGATCGTGCACCTGACGGTCACGGTAGATCTGCCCTTTCCGGGCCAGTGCACGCCAGGGACGGGCGAGGCCCAGCGCGATGTGCAGCTGTGGATCGCTGCGATCGAGGTCCGCCACGACGAGATCGCCGGCCGGTGGAATGCCGGCAAGCCGGGAACCGTCTGGGCCGATCAACCCGGACGGCACCATGTGCCCCGTCTGCGCCGGACCCGACAACGACACCCAGAAGTTGTTGATTGCGGCGTGCGCGCGGGCCTTGACGTGGAAGATCTCGTCGACCGGGTAGGCCGACAGCAGGAGACAGTCCACGCCGAGCTGTTCGTACTCGCCGAAAAGCTCCGGAAAGTTGATTTCGATGCAGATGGCCAGGCCGAACCGGAACCCGTCGATGTCGAAGACGACCGGCACCGTGCCGGGTGTGTAGAAGCGTGTGAGCTCGGTGTTCGAGCAGAACCTCTTGTCGTAGCGGTCGACGATCCGGCCCTCGTCAGAGATCACGTAGAGGCTGTTGTGCGGGCGGTGAGGTGACGTCAGCGGGTGCGCGGAGCCGAGTACCACCCACAGGCGTAGCAGCGCGGCCAAATGGATGATCTGCCGTAGCTCGTCACGGCAGGCGTTCCAGTCCACCTGAGCCCAGTCGCTGACCTGTTCTTTGGCGTATCCGGACAGGTGCCCCTCTGGAAAGTGCACGAGCCTCGCGCCCTGATCGGCGGCCTGGCTCATCATTTCGCGCACCGCTCTGCCGTTGCGGCGCACGTCTGCGCTCGCCGCCGGCTGCGTGATGGCGATCCGCAAGACCACCGGTGCTCCTTTCACGAGGTTGCTGCAAGCGGTCCCGGTTCGAGGACTAATCGGCGGTGACGTTGATGGACAACTCCCGGACCAGGGCGCCGGCGAGCGCGAGAAGCTGGGTTTGATCGAGCTGTACGCCACGCAGACCTGAGACGGCGGCCAGGTCGGATAGATCGTTACCGCGCACGTCGGCACCCTGCAGCTCGCAGTTCTCGAACTCCAGCTGGGCGAGTCGGCATTGATCGAAGGCGACCCTGGTCAGCCGGCTCTCGGAGATGCTGACCTCGGTGAACGAGCAGCGCACGAAGGCAGCGGGACCAGCGGTGGTGACGGCGTGGAAGGTGCTGTAGTCCAGCCGGCAATCCTCGAAGATCACGTCGCGCAACGTTGCTGTGTTCCAGTTGGAGCCCATCAGGGTGCATCCCTTGAACACGCAGCGGTCCAGGGTGACATCGGCGAACGTCGCCGAGGCGAGGTCAGCGTCAGTCACCCAGCATTGGCTGATCACAGCGTCGCTGATGGTGGCACGTGCCCACGAGGGGCCGGTGATGGCGTGGTCGATCAGACGTTCTCCGGGACGTGGCACACGGGTGAACGGGTCCAGATCTTCTGGATCGTCGGCGGGTAGCGCAACCCGGGTGTCGCGCACGTTCCGTGTTCGCATGATTCACCTTATTACGGTTGCTGGTGGCGGCCCGTCGGACGTGCCGCCACCAGCACGGTCAGCGTTTGTTGTTCCAGTTGTCCCAAGTGGGCCGGTTGTCGAACTTCGGCACCCGGTTGTCCCAGGTCGGTCGGTTGTCGAACTTCGCCGCCTGGGGCAGATCGTCGGCGGGTACGGCGCCGGTCAGGTGCAGTGGCGCAATCGCGGCGGCGGTCACGCTGGTCAGCAGGGCGAGTGCGGTCATTGGGTGCCTCCTTGGGTCAGGTCGAGGGCGGCGAGTACGACGGCTTGGTAGGCGGTGCGGCAGTGGTTGGTCTCGGTGGTGTCGAAGCGGCCGAGCTCGAAGAACCGGTTGCCGGCCTGCGCACCGCCGCAGAAGTCCCAGAATTCACATTCGGTGGCGCAGCGGCGTAGGCCCTCGCGGAATTCCGCGACATAGCAGGGCGCGGGGCCGGTGAGCAGGTCGGGTAGCGAGTCGGTCAAGACGTTGCCGATGACGAAGTCCTCGTATGCCGGGGCGTCGACGCCGAGCAGTTCCGGGGACAGCAGGACCGTCTGTCCTGTGGTGGCGACGGTAGGGATCGGGTCGTACAGGGCGTGGCCCGTCCAGCGGCCGGCGCGGGTCTGATCAAGGTATCCACGAAGGCGCTCTAAGTCTCGGATGAGCAGGTGCGGATATTGCGGGCTGAGCTGCCACAGCCGTCGCCAGAAGTGCCGGGCTTGATCGGGAGTGACTTGCTGCCGGTGGGCGTTGAGGCCCTCCAACTCCTCGATGTTGAATCCCACGGATCGGCAGCCGAGCTCGGCAAAGAAGGCCAGAAGTTCCTCGGCGCGGCCGATGCCGTCGACGGTGACCACGCAGATCACGGCGAACTCGATACCGGCGTCGCGCAGCATCCGGATGCCGGCCATCGTGCGGGCGAACGACGGCCGGCCCCGCCGGTCCGCGCGGATGCCGTTGAGCTCGGGCGGCCCGTCGATGGAGACTCCGACGCGGACCTCGTGTTCCCGGATCAGGTCGAGCCAGTCTTGGTTGATCAGCGTCGCGTTGGTTTGGATCGCGTGAGCGACCTGGCCGTCTTGGCGCAGCTGTTCGAACGGCGCCAGCAGGGAGCGCATGTGCGCCAGTGGGGTGGTGAGTGGCTCGCCGCCATGCCAGACCACCTCGACCGGGAATCGGCTGTTCTGCTGGGCGATGGACGTGGCGAGACGTTGTGCCACTTTCACAGGCATCAGCAGCTGACGTCCTCGATCGGGGAGGTAGCAGTATTCGCAGTCGAGGTTGCACAGGGTCGCCGGCTGCACGATCAGTGTGCTGAACCGGGTACCGATCTCCGGCACGTGCGACGGGCGCGCCCCCAAGGTTTGCGGCCGCGCACCGCTCGGCGGCTTCCGAGGCGGCTGGTGCACGTCTGCGGGATGGATCGCAGTCACGGATGGCTCCCCTGGTCCGGGCGATCCGAGAGTTGTTCTCGGCCGCCTCCAGCAGAGCCCGCACCGCCCGGCGTGCGGCAGACGTGTGCAGCCGTGCCCGGCGGTTGCGGCGCGGTGCGGGGTTGTGCCGGGTTGCGCCGACCACTTTCACCCTTACGGGTGAACACTCAGCGCTCTACAGTGATTACTTGGCGTACTCCTCGGCTGTTTCGGCAGCAACTCCGGGGGAAGGAGTCGATGTGCCCGGCCAGCACCGACCGACCAACGCGTACCTCGCCGGGCTGATCGCCGAGGCAGAGATCTCCCACGGCGCCCTGGCCCGGATGGTCAACCAGCTCGGCCGCCGGCCCGAGCATGGCAGCCTCGACCTGCGCTACGACTCCAGTTCAGTCAACAGGTGGCTACGTGGCGCCCTGCCGACGCCTCCGGCGCCCACGCTGATCGCCGCCGTGCTGAGCCATAAACTCGCCCGCACCATCGACCCTGGGCACCTGGCGGGTGGCGATGCGTTCCTCGAACTACCCGCCAATACCGACGAGACCGTGCGAGCGGCCACCGGGTTGTGGCATCAAGCCGCCCACCGGCGCGACGCGCTGCGATATCCGTTCGTGTCGCAGGCGGGTCCGCAGGCCGGCTGGCGGTGGGCGTTCGGCAGCGCGGACGCCGCCGTTATCGGCCGCGGCACCCGCGGCGTCGGCATGAGCGACGTGCAGCGGCTGCGCACCGCCCGCGACGACTTCGCCGACCTCGATCGCCGGCACGGCGGCGGCTACGCTCGCAGCTGGCTCACCGACTTCCTCGACCGCGAAGTGACACCCTTGTTGCACGGCCGCTACCGCGACGCCGTCGGCACCGCCTTGTTCTCGATCGCGGCGAACCTGACCGAGACGGTCAGCTACATGGCTTTCGACGACGGGGAGCACGGCCTCGCGCAACGCCTCAGTATCCAGAGCCTCGCGCTGGCCAAACACTCCGGAGACACCGCCTTCGGCGCCTACGTGATGAGCAACATGGCCGCCCAGCTCGTCTTCCTCGGCGACGGCCGCACCGCCGCCCAGATGGCCCGCGCTGCCGCCTGCTCCGCCGGGCAGGTCAGCGGACCACTACTCGCGCGTATCTACACCACCGAGGCGCGTGGGCACGCGCTTGCGGGCGACACCCGAGGATGCCGCAACGCGCTCGCCCAGGCCGAGCACGCCATGAACACCGACGGTATGGCCCCGGCATGGCTCGGCGCGTCGAGCTTCGCCCACCAGGCCGGCTCGGCCATGCACTGCCTGCACGATCTCGGCCTGCACACCGAAGCGGTTCGGCACAGCACGGCCGCACTCGACCTGCCGCACGACAGCATCCGCGCCCGCGCTCTGCACGAGATCGTTCTCGCCCGCGTGTACCTCGGGCTTCGCGACGTCGATCGCTCGTGCGAGACCGCCCGGCCGGCACTGCACTCCGCCCTCCAGTTGCGCTCACGACGACTACGCGAGCGACTACACGAGTACGCCAGCGCGCTCGCGGCGCATCGGAAGCATCCCGCGGCACAGGCATGGCGGGCGGAGGCCCGTGAGATCCTCGCCGCCGCCTGACTCTGGCTCGCTTACAGCGCGCCGGAGCTGGCGGCCGGCACGATCCTGCCGTTATGCAGGTATGCCACGCCGTTGCTCGCGCGGGCCTTCAGGGCCGCGTGCACCCGGTCCGCGGTATTGGCCGTAAACCTCGCCCGGATCTGCGACTCGTCGATGAACGCGACGTCGTCCAGTTCCTCTCCCTGGAGGGTGAGCTGACCGGGGTCCTCGAGGAGCCCCCCATCGAACACGTACCCGAACCAGGCCTTACGGACGGGTGTGGGCTCGACCCAGTCCAGCACCAAGAGCCGACCGAGGTTCAGGTTCACACCCAGCTCTTCGGCGACCTCACGGGCGCAACACACGTGCGGCGGCTCACCGGCCTCCATGATGCCGCCCGGCAGGTTCCAGTGCGGCCGGTAGTTCGGCTTGACTGCCAGCACTGCCGTGCCTGCCGGGTTAGTGATCAGCGCAGTGGCCGACGACAGAAAACTCGGCAGGCTCGCATACCATTTCGCCGGCTCCAACCGCTCACCCACCTGCCATACGCTACGCGCCTCGAATTTTCCCCAGCGGACCCCTCAGCACCGCCGTACGCCGGTGCCGAGCCACCTAACCGGACGGTCAAGGCTCGGCACCGATTGCACCCTGCGGCTCCGACCGGGGAGACGCGAAGCCCGCAGGACGGCGCCGGGAATGCGGCTATCGCGTCCCTGGTGTGGCAGCGCAGGCGTTGCCCGGCATCGAACGCGAGTCGGGCAGGACGTCAGCTATTCGGGCCAGTCGAGCACCGTGAGTTCGGGCCACAGTTCCTGCCATCGGGCCGCCTTGGTTTCGTACACCTCTCGTGGGGCCAGGACAGGGTTGGGCCGCAGAACGAGGTTGAATACGTCGGAGAGCCCGTGCGGAGCGTAAACACGCCACCGGCCATCAGGTTCGCGCCGGACTCCCAGGCAGCAGGTCGTGGCGGCGAACGAGTCGATTGCCGCCTCGGTCGACGAGTAGGGAGCGCAAGCGACCCCGAACTTCTTCTCGTACCACAGGTGCACTCGGGCCTCGTTGCGGATCTCCACATCGGCGGCCAGCCCGGCGAACGTTTCCTCCGCTGCTTTGATCACGCGGTCTTCGGCTTCCCATGAAAGGTCGCCGGCATCGAAGTAGAAGATGTCGTAGTCCTTGATGCCGCTGGTAGGAGCCCTGCCGGTGGCGACGTTCCAGACCGTCTGGAACAGACAGCCCGCAGTGACGTACCAGTCCGGCAATTGCAAGGCAGCAGTCCGCTCGATCACCTCGGTCAAGACCTCGTTGCGGGTCAGAGCCGTCGTGAAGGCGGCAATTTGTTCATCCAGGGGAAGTCGCCCGACCGAATCCATACCCTCACCTTGTCATCTTGTTTTCGCAGCCGCCATATCCACGAAGTAAGCGCCTGTAGTAGCGGCGCCCGCCTTCTCAAATCGAGGTATTAACTATCGCTGAACCTTCAGGCAAACGACTCAGACTCCTGGTCTCACCGAACCCAACCGGCTTCCGTGCGTGACAGCGCCGGCAATTCTTCAGAAGTCAAAAGCTTGCTCAAGTATTCGGCCTCGCGCTGGATCCGCGGCCGATCAAAACTTGAAGTCCAGCTACTTCGGTCATAATCGCGCCCATCGGCACGACCAGCTGGGTTCCAGGTGGCAGCGTAGATGCGTTCGACCGTCGGGAGACCCGCGGCCAAGACGTGCACCTGGCGCCTTTGCCACCATTTGACTACAGCGATCACCGTTCGTATCGATCTGAGCCGTTCCTCGATGAGAGGGCGTGCAAGAAGGACGTTCTCCACCGAGGTGCGCGAACGTCGTTCGACAAGCAGTCGCTCCGGCTCGATTCCCTGCCCCTGGAGCTGATGCGCGTGCACCTCACTTTCAACATGAGCAGGTCTGCGGCGGTTGGGGCCTCCCGTGAGAACAATCAACGGCGCGAGCCCCGACCGAAAGGCCTCGGCGGCTGGCGAGACAGCTTCGGGCAGGGTTGATCCGAATACAAAGATCAAGTCGGCCTTACCCAGCCCCGGAGTTGAGGCGTCGACAAAGTCCGCCACCCGGTCATCAGAAACTGACACGTCGACTCCCTTGCTATTCGGCCACTACTGGAGTTAGCGGTGGATTTCGGTCCGCCTGGCAGATGCCGCACCGGAGAAGACGGAGCGCGGTGCCTGTTCGATAGCGCGGTCGGAACGCGGCCCACCCAGCGCCACCTATGGGCCATGGCCCGGTGTCACCGGAATCGCAGCAGCCAGTGGTAGTACGACCGGGCACAGCGCGCCCATCATGGCTGTATAGCGGGCCGTCGACTGACTTTCAAAATATCCGGCCTAGGACGAGGTCCCCCGGTGGGCAGCAATCGCCTTCTCCGCCCACCGGGAAATCAGCCTTCCGTCGGGCAGTCCGGAGTAGTCAAGTGGCGTCCAGCGGGCCTCCGCGATTTCTCGATTTGGCTTCAATTTAGCCGACAACGCAACCCCTCTGAAAATTCTCAGAGAATCCCGCTTTCCCTCCAGTTGCGTAAGATGTTCATCGATCACCTCGACTGCTCCGATGAATTCGATCCCCAGCTCTTCCCTGCACTCCCGGCGAACAGCGCTCTCGGCTGACTCCCTGCGAGGGTGGTATCCGCCGCCAGGCAGTCCCCAGCGCTGCTGGTCGGTGTAGGAGTGTCTGATCATCACGCATAGCCCTGGTTCGGACGGATGCAGGATCAACGCCTTGACGCCGAAAGTCTTGGGCCGGACGACTCTCCAGTACGTTTGCAGGGCCTTGCTGAAGAGGGCGACGGCGAAACGTGAAATGCCTCTCAAGAGCTCCCGCCAATCTCCATTGCAGTGTCGCGCCGATCATCACATCGGCGACGCTTCAGATCACGCGAACGCACGCCCGTTGGAATTCGTACCGCTCTTGGACTACCTGGTACTGCTCGAACGTTCCGGCGAGTACCGCTCCGGCCCGTACCAGCAACCGCCGGCAGGCGGCGTTGGCCTGCTGGGTTGTGGCAATCAGGAGGTCCTCGGTGGTGTACCGAAAGAACCAATCGCGGATCAACTGCACCGCCTCCAACGCGAAGCCGTTGCCGCAGCACTGCCAGCGCAGTTGGAAGCTGACTTCCCAGGGGCCGCGTTTGCGGGCCAGGGAACCGCTTCCAACCACCTGACTCGTGACAACGTGGACGATCACGAACTGCCCCCACGCTGGTGCGGTCATCTTGCGGGCGGCCCGGGCCGCTGCGGTCGCCTCGTCGGCAGGTCCGCCGAGGTAGCGGCGTACCCGCGTATCGGTGGCCATCTCAATCAGTGCCGGCTCGTCGCCGGGGGCGGGCGGGCGCAGCCGCACTCGTTCGCCTTCCAGCGGCGGCCACAGCCATCCGGTCACCGCCCACCCCTGGGTTTCCATCGCAGCGTCAAGGTGCTCATGATTCTGTCGGCCCGGTAGGGGCGGCCTTTTCCGTGCACCGGGCGCATCTGGTCGGGCAGGGCGCCAGCGGGGCGGCCTGAGCGAGGCCGCTGGCGTGCAGAATCGTCGTCACGACGTCCGCGAAGGCCATGTCTTCGGGGATCACCTGTTCCCCCGGTACGCCGAGCAGATCCTGTCCCGCGTACCAGCTGCGCATCGTCTCCGGCTCGACCGGGATCGGTTCAGGGCGGCGCCGGTGCCGGCGCACCGTTTCCTCGAACGACACGTCCATGAAGTAGCAGGCGGTCGGCCCGGGATGCTTGGCGATCATTTCTCGGAGGGGATCGCCGTACTGGCCGGTGTGCAGGATCCCTTCCAAGATCACGTGGTAGCCGCCGTCGAGCGCGGTCTGCACCATCGTGGCGATGAGACCGGGAGCGACCCGATCGCTTCCGCCGCCGCCGTGTTCGCGCAGGATGACACGCCTGACCATGTCCTGCTCCACGAGGGCTAGGCCGCGAGCCCCGTATCGGCGGCGCACCTCCCGGGCGGTGGTGGTCTTTCCGCTGCCGCTGTTGCCGCGGATCACCAGCAGCAGCGCCGACCCCGCGGAATTGCATTCGACGCAAGGTTCGGCGGTCATCGGTGGGCTCCCGGCGCCGGCCAGGTCACGGCGATAGTGGTGTGCCGGCGGGCCACGACGAGTTGCGGCTGCCCGGTCGCCGCGGGTGGGGTGGTGCCGTGGGGATGGGCGGTGATCTCTGGCGTGGCGGCGTGTCGGTAGTCGCGGTCCCAGATGGTGGTGAGGTCGAGCAGGTCGGTGGTGAGCGTGTGCGCGTCGGGGCCGAAGCCGTGGGCGCCGAACTGCCACAGGTTGTCGCCGATCTTGCGCATGGTTAGGTAGGCGAAGCCGTCGGCAGTGAGCAGGGTGGGGCAGGTGAATCGGTCCTGCGGGTCGACCAGGCCCTCGGTGCGTTGCCGGTCGACGGCGAGGGCGCCGAACGGGCGAGGCTGGGTGGACAGCCAGAGGTGCAGGCTCTCGAAGGCGCCGGGCTCGTCCATGGTGATGGTGACCGGCGACCACACGTCCACCCGGGGCCCGTCGAGGGCGCTGGCGAGCGCGTCGGCGTCCACATCGGCAGGGTCATCGAGCAGCAGGACGATGTCGTTGCCGCGCAGGGGGATCCTGCGGGCGAGCTGGCTGCGCTCACCTTGCATGGGGACGAACCCACATTGAAGGGCTCTGCTCGCGGTGAGGTGATCGTGGCGGCGGTGCAGGGTGAGGCAGCGGGTCAGGGTTCGCATCCGCAGTTCCCTATTGGATCTACGTGTTGAACCAATAGGAGTGGGGCGATGATGTGGCCGGCTGGCGAGTTTTCTGGGTGCCCGAGGACGACGGGCGGGTCGTGGTGCGTAAGAGAGCTGTGGGTGGCCTGGCTGATCTGGCCGTGCGGGAGGCTCAGGTCGGGATTGTCGCGGGTGACCCGATCTTCTTGTCGCCGGAGTATCGGGTGGATCCGGTGCTGGGGTTGTACGGGCGGTCCCGGAGGTTCCGTGGGTACACGGCTGAAACACGGCGAAATTATGCCACCGATATCGGTCTTCTCCTGACGTTTCTGTCCGGTCGTGATCGGGTGTGGACGGCGGCGACACAGCGAGATATCGAGGACTACGAGCACTGGCGGCGATTCGCCGACGTGAATTCGGCTCGCATCGGTGGTTCGAAGTGGGACCGGGAGCTGGCCGCGTTCGTCGGCCTGTACCGATGGGCGGTGACCCACGGGCACGTCCGGCACAACCCGGTGGCGATGAAACAGGTGGTCGGTTGGCAGGGCGACCTGCGGAAGGTTCCCGTGGCCCGGGCCAAGGACTCGCGGCCGACGAATGTTCATTGGTTGACGCCGCGGACGTGGCGGCGGTGGATCGACATCGGGTTGCGTGGCCATGACGTCGAGGGCCGGCCGGAGCCGGGGTGGGTGGGGCGGCTGGAGGATCGCAACGTGGCGTTCGTGCGGTTGTTGATCAGCTCCGGCCTGCGCCGGGCGGAGGCCGGGTCGCTGCTGAGGTTCGAGGTGCCGGCACGGCAGCTGGCGGCGACCCGCTACTACCGGGGCACGGTGGCCGCGGAGGTGACCCGGTCGAAGAAGCGGCGCACGTTCTATGTCGCTGCCGACGCCGTCGGGCTGGTCGAAGCGTATGTGGAGGCGTCTCGGGCGTGGGCGGTGCGGCAGGCGCAGCAGCAGGGCCGCTACGAGGCGGTGCCGGGCCGGTGGGCGGTCACCGAGGTGACCGCGGGTCGCACGCCGATCGTGCACTACCGTGACGTGCACGGCGCTGCGGGCAGCCGCAGGTTGGATGATCTGACGGTGCGGGAGCGGATGCGGTTGTACACCGAGGGCCCGCGCGGGTTGGAGCCGGTGTGGTTATGGCTCAACGAGCAGGGTCTGCCGTTTCGGGTGCATTCGTGGGAGGGCGTGTTCACGGCGGCTAACCGGCGGTGCGCGCGGGTGTTGGTGCCGCGGGATCGGCTGGGCCAGGATCCGCATCGGGTGTTCGCGCCGTACGCGACGCCGCACTCGGCGCGGCATTCGTTCGCGTTGTTCATGTTGGTGGTCTTGGACAGCTTGATGGACGTCCGGTACGGGTTGAGCCCGCAGGAGCGTCGCGATTTCCGGCTGTTGTACGGCGATCCGTGGTTCATGGTGCAGTGCCTGTTGGGCCACGCATCGCGGGAGACCACGGTCGAGCGGTATCTGGCGCCGGTGGCTGACCTGCAGCTGCGGTCGATGCTCACCGGGGTGGATGAGCCGGCTACGGCGCCGATGCCGGAGCTCGACGCGTTGTTCACGCGCATCGCCCGGCAGTCCGAAGGGATCCAGGACCTCGACGAGCGGATGCGGCCGACGCCCGGTGAGCGCCGGTGAGCGCGCGGGGACGTGCGGCGGTGTTGCCCGCGGAGGGACACGTGCGTCCGAAGTCCTTTGATCCGACTGGGCTGGTGGTGCGGCACTACAACAGCGCCGGCCGGGTACGCGAGTACGACTTCGCCACGCTGCCGGTGGCCGAGCCGATGCAGCGGTCGCTGGCCGTACTGTTCGCGGCCCGTTGTGTCGCGCACACGTGGAGCGTGCACGCCAGTTCGTCGCTGTACTGGCGCCAGATACAGGCGTTCGCGGTCTTCGTGTCGGGGCGGCTGCGTGCGCCGCGTGATCTGGACGAGGTGACCGCGGGGTTGATCGAGGCGTGGCACGACGCGGTGGTGACCGAGGACGGCGGCTTCACGTTGTTCACCTTCGTGACCAGGCTGCTGCGCGACGACGTGCGGCTGCAATCCGGTCCGGTCGCCGACGCGTTGGCCCGGCGGTTGCCGCGGCTGCGCAGCCGGACGCAGTCGTTCAGTGAAGCGGAGTTCGATCAGATCACCGCGGCGGCCCGGCGGGAGTTCCGGTCGGCGTTGGCGCGCATTGAACGCAATGCCGCACACCTGCACCGGTGGCGATCGGGCGATTTCACGATTGGTGGTGAGGAGTGGCTGCTCGGGCAGGCGCTGGACGTGGAGGCCCGCACCGGCTACGCCCTGTCCGGTCACCCCGGCACGGGACGGGCCGGGCCTGCCGGCCGCACGGCGGTCCCGGCGTGGGATCGATTGTTCTTGTCACGTTTGGAAGCCACGGCGCTGGGGGTGCTGCTGCTGGCGCAGTTCGGCTGGAACCTGTCGGTGATCGACCAGGCCGTCGTGCCCCGCGCGTCCCCGGATCCGGGCCTGGACGGCCAGCCGACCTATCGGATCCCGGTGCAGAAACGACGCGAGGGTGCCGGTCGCTATTTCGAGACCCGCAATGTCACCGATGACGGGGCCGGCACGCCGGGCCGGTTGATCACCCAGGCGTTGGCCGCGACCCGGTTCGCCCGGGCCATCGTCGCGGATCTGTCACCCGGCACGGAGCTGCTGATCGTGTGGCGGACGCAGATGGTGGGGCGGGAACGCTCAGACAACGACCGGCACCCGCCGGTCGGCCTGCTGCGCTTCGGGATCCACCGTGACGCCGGCAAGGACTGGGCGCAAGCGCACGGGCTGGGCGGGTCGCCGTTTCGGCGGGGGCGCCGAACGGTGAATGCGGTCGAGCGGCGAGAGCCGGGCCAGAACAGCCGCGACACCCACGACCGGCACTACGCGCTGGTCGACAAGCGGGTGCAGGCCGACGCGGTATCGGTGATCGCAGCCGGCGCGAAGGCCGCGACCGCGCTGGCCCGCCGCACGGTGGCGGCCGCGGTCCGGGCCGCACCTGACCCGCACGCCGCGACGACTGCGACCGTGGACTGCGCGGACTTCACCAACAGCCCCTACAGCAGCGCGGGTTCGGGCTGCACGGCTTCGTTCCTGATGTGTCTGGGCTGCTCGAACGCCCGTATCCATCCCGGCCATCACAGCCGGCTGGCGCACCTGCACGAGGCGCTGGGCAACCTACGCTCGGTGCTCGACCCGAGATCGTGGGAGGTCGAGTGGGGCGACGCGTACGCGCGGCTGGATCATCTGCAGACCGTCCTTGGTGGGCAGACGTGGGCCGCCGCCCGCACCCGGGTCAGCGACGCGGACCGGGACCTGATCGCCGACCTGCTGAACGGGGACCTGAACACGTGAGCGTCGCCGCCGCTGAAATCCACCCTGACCCCGGCCGCTATGTGTTGCCGCTGCCGGGGCCGGACACGCCGGTGGTCCTGCCGCAGTTCGTCGTCGCTATGCACGCCGACCGCAACGCCCGCTACGCCGACGCAGCGTGGCCGCTGGCGCCGTTGACGGCGAACCCGAGCACCGGCAAACGGGTCCTCTACTGGGACAACTGCCCGGATGGGTTCGCTGACGAACTTCGGCTGGTGGCCTGGACTCTCATCAACGGACGGTTACGGCCCACCTTCCTGCTCGAGCGGGGCACCCGGTTCCGATCGCGGCTGAGCATTCATCAGATCCACGCCACGATCACCGCATGGATGCACCTGGCGACGTGGCTGCGTGATCGCGGCATAGGCCGGCTCGCCGACTGCGACCGCGACGTCTGGCACGCCTATGGCGAGCATCTGTCGGCAACCCACTCAGGCCGCAGCCACCTGGCCAAGATTCTGGCGGCGCTGACCCGGTTGTGGGCGTTCGACCAGCTCAGCAGCCGACCGGCGGGGGTAAGCCGGCCACCGTGGGACCAGCATCGGGCCGACGACTACCTGCCCGCGCGGGCCAGCGGCGGCGAGAACGTGACCGAGCCACTGGTCGAAGCCACCATCGGACCGCTGCTGGTCTGGGCGATCCGCCTGGTCGACGATCTCGCCGAGGACATCCTCGCCGGCTGGGTCGAAACCCGGCAGCTGGCCGATACGGCCCGCGCCAACACCGCGACCGTCGAGTCGGCCGCCGCACTACGGGCGCTCCTGGCGCCCCGGCTGGCCACCGGAGAGGTGCTGCCTACCGTCGCCAGGAAGTTGGCCAACACCTACCTCGCCGCGATCACCGGCGCGACGATCAATCAGGTCGAACGGCTCGCCCAGCGTGACGGGCTGACGCGTTTTGCCCCCGAGCGGGCAGGCCCGTGCCCGTTGCGACTGCCGGTGACCGGCCGGATCGGCGGTGTACCGTGGCGGCCGTTCCTGGACTTCGCCGAGGCCCCGGTCTTGATGCGGCACCTGGGCACGGCCGCGTTCATCCTCTGTGCATACCTGACAGGTATGCGGATCGGGGAGGTCCTGGGCATGCGGGCCGGGTGCTGCCCGGACCCGCAACCCGACGCGGACGGGAGCGTCGGACCGTACATGATCCGCAGCAACCACTACAAGAACGCCGTGGACGCTGACGGCAACCACCAATCTGCGGGCCAGGAACGAGACGTGCCCTGGGTCGCCATCGCTCCAGTGGTGAAAGCCATCCGGGTCCTGGAACGCATGGTGCCCGACGGTGCGCTGCTGTTCGACCATCACGCCCACGACCTGCGAGGCCACCGGCCGGGCACCGGCTCGCTGAAACCGGCGGTCGTCTCCCGCCGCATCAGCGACTTCGTCAGCTGGGCGAACGCTGAAGCCTCCGCCCAGGGCCGCCCGGGCGAGATGATCCCAGCCGACCCGCACGGCCCAATCGGCACGGCCCGGTTCCGCAGAAGCCTCGCGTGGCACATCGCACGCCGACCCAACGGCCTGGTCGCTCTGGCCATCCAGTACGGCCACCTACGCACCGCCGTGTCCGGCGGGTACGCAAACCGCGGCCGCGGCGGCATCGACGAACTCCTCGACCTGGAAACCGCCCGCGCGGTCGCCGACACCGTCGCCGAACTACGCGACGACCTCGACACCGGCGGCGGCCTGTCCGGACCCGCCGCCCGACGCGTGATCAAGGCCGCCACCACCGCGCCCCAGTTCACCGGCACGGTCATCACCGCCCGCACCGCGCACCGGCTACTGGCCAACCAGGACGCCGTGCTCTACGACAACCCGCACGCCCTGCTGCTCTGCCACTACAAACGGGCCACCGCACTATGCCACCGCGACAACGCCGCGCACGCACCCCAACTCGACCACTGCGTCCCCGGCTGCGGCAACATCGTGCGCACCGACGGGCAAACCGTTGCGCTGCGCGACCGAGCCGAACTGCTCGACCGGCGAGCCACGCACACCCCGACGCCGGTCGCCGAGCGCCTGCACGCCACCGCCACCCGGCTACGCGAGTACGCCGACCGGCACGACCGCACCCGACTCACCCTGAAGGACCCCCGCGCATGAGCGCCGACCCCGACGAACGCACCCGCATCAGCGCCGCCATGCACCGGCTGCTCGGCGGCACCGCCCAACACAGCAATGGCGCACTGACCATCGTCGCGCTCGCGCAGGAAGCCGGGGTACCCCGTAACGCGCTCATCCAACGCCACCTCGATTTAAAGGCCGACTTCTATGCCCGGGTGCGGGAGCGCACCGGCAACTGCGAAGACGAGACCCGGCTCCGACAGACGATCAGCCGGTTGGAGACGATCCTTGCCCGCAAAAACACCGAGCTGACCGAACTACGCTACGACCGGGCGGAACTGGTCCGAACCGTCAACGTCCTTACACTGGAGAACCAGCAACTACGCGAGGCCCAGCAGCAGGCCCGACCCACCGTCATCGCGCTGCGTCCCCGGGGCGCCGCACCGCAACCGCCGATCAACCCCCACGATGGGTAGCGCGGCGTTCATATTGTTCGCGCGCCCCATCCGATCGCCAAGCGCAAGCTGTCGCACCGGAGGGGTGAAAGGTCGCCGGTTCTCTGGGACTCGCGTCCGAGCTCAGGGAGCTGCCTTCCGCGGCCCGCGATTGGCAGTCCGCGTCACCCCGGACACCTGACAAAACCCGCACCCGAGCCGGTCACCGCGCGACGGGAATCGTCACGATGCGATCGCGCCGGCCCGCTGCTGCAGCAGCGCGTCGATGTCGGTGGCTGGTTGGGGCCGGGCGAAGTGGAAGCCTTGGGCGTAGCGGTAGCCGAGTTCGTGCAGGCGCTCGGCCTGCCGGGCGGTCTCCACCCCTTCGGCGACGGTGCGCAGACCGAGGGTGTCCGCGATGGAGATCAGCGCTGCGGCGACGGCCTCCTGCTGGGCGCTGCCGGCGACGCCATCGACGAACGACTTGTCGACCTTGAGGACATCGACCGGGCAGGTCCGCAGCAGACTCAGTGATGAGTGGCCGGTGCCGAAGTCGTCGAGCGCCAGCACGACGCCGATCTCCCGCAGCGCGTGCAGGGTATCGAGGGCCGCACCACCGCCGAACACCGCCGTCTCGGTGATCTCCACGGTGATCGCGTCAGCTGGCAACTCATGGCGGTGCAGGACTTCAGCGACCTGTGCGGGCAGGGTGGGATCAAGTAGTTGCCGGGCGGAGACGTTCACGCTGACCAGCGGCGCGGCAGCGCCGTGACGGCGTCGCCAGACGGCGGCCTGGGCGCACGCGGTCTCGAAGATCCACGCGCCGAGGTCGATGATCTGCCCGGTCCGCTCCGCGATCGGGATGAACTGTGCCGGCGACACCGTGGCGCCGTCGGCTCGCTGCCAGCGCACCAGCGCTTCCACGGCAACCAGCCGACCGGCCGGAAGCGTGACGATCGGCTGATACAGCACACGGAACTCACCCGCGCGCAGACCATGGCGGATCTGCGCGGCCAGAGTAGCGTCGCGCTCGGCGACCGTCTCCAGACTCGCGTCGTAGCGGACCGCCCGGCTCGTGCGGCGCTGTTTTCCCAGGTGCAGAGCCAGTTCGGCGCGGCGCAGCAGATCCGGGACGTCGCCGTCAGCGCCGGTGGCGTAGCCGGCGGTCGCCGACACCAGCAGATCGTGTCCGTCGACCTGCAGCGGCTCGTCGAAGACCGCCGCCAACTCAGCCGCGCTGTCGGTATCCGTGTCGGTGTCGGCGGGCAGCAGTACCCCGAACTCGTCGCCGCCCAGCCGGGCGACGACCGCCGCTGCTCCCGCCATGTGACGCAGGCGCTCTCCGGCGGCGGTGAGGACCTGGTCCCCGGTGGCGGTGCCGAGACTGTCGTTGATGGCGGCGAACCGGTCCAGACCGAGGACCGTGACGGTGAGCGGCCCGTCATGGTCGGCGAGCAGCGAGGCGAACAGGCGCCGGTTGGCCAGGCCGGTAAGCTCATCATGATTGACCTGATACGCCAGCCGGTCCATCAGCATGGTGTTGTCGAACAACGCCACCAGCTGGCGCACCAGCACCAGCAGCGTCAGCACGACCGAGCCGACCACCGCCCCCGCCTGCAGGTGCCCGGTCCGCAGCGCCACCACCGTCAGCAGCGCCGCGGTGACCAGGATCGCGGCGTAAGGCACCACGCTGACACTGCGCCACAATACCCGCCACCAGCTCACCGCCGTGCCATCGGCCGGCTCAGCCACGCCTGTTGCCACGGAACGGGTGTCGCCGGTCAGTTGTGCGCGCGCGGCCAGGACGAACAGCAGCCCGATCACCGGCATCGTCAGCGCGGAAGCGTTCAAATGAGGCCACGGGCGCAGCAACGGAATCAAGGCCATCGTCAACGGACTGACTATCCCGATCGGCGTCAGCCACCACAACGCCGACCGATCCACGGGGCCGTGGCCGGTCAGCCCAACCCGGATCACCGCCACCACCGCCGCGCACGCCGTGGCCAGCACGATCAGATTCAGCGCCGCAAGCACGGGGCTGTCGGGCACCAGCAATCTGCTCGAACGCACGAACTGTGAGGCGGCGATCCCGGCCGCGACCGCTACGATCGCCACGTCCACCGTCATCGTGAACCGCACCCGCCACGACTGGCGCCGGCCCGGAACCCGGAACAGGGCCGACACCGCCGTGCCCACCGCCGCCAGATACAGCAGCATGGTCGGCAGGCGCACCGGCAGTGATTCGCCGGTGACCGTCGCGCTGTCATAGGCCTGACTGAACGCTCCGGTCGTCATGAACGCCGCCGCCACACCCAACCCGCGCCAGAACCTGCGCGCCGGCGACCGCCGGGCGGCGCGCCCCGCCACCGCGCACCCGGATACCGCGGCCAACGCGCTCAACCCAGCGGGCACCCATACCGACCACGCAGGCAAGGAGACGAACAAACCCGCCACCGTGAGCAGCACGCTCACCGCCAGCACGGCAGCCGCGAACGCAACCACCCGCGACGCCGCTGAACGCCCCGCCCCACCCGGCCGCTGTACCGCCAATGCCGCACCATTCGCCAGGGCCACCACCACAACGGGCGGCCATCGCGCCCTACATCGGCACCCCAGTCCATCAACCTGAGGTGCACCGCTCGGGCGAGTCGCGTGACCGGGACCATATGTCAGCCGTCAAGTCGCGCCGGCGCTTCGGTGGTGCGATCGGCACGCTCGTTCCGCTCCTGGAATGCAACTCTCGTCATGCCCCGCCTGTCCCCGAGGCATCGACAGGTGCCCGCGGCGCGCCGGTGAAGAGATCGAGTAGATCGCCGATGCTGTGATCAGCCTCCGCGGGATGCCGGAACCGGCCGGCCGGATTCACCGTGTACTGGTTGCGGCGCCCGACGCGGTCACGCCGCAGGTAACCGCCGGCCTCCAGGTCGGCCACGATAGCCTGCGCGGCACGTTCGGTGATCCCCACGGTCTGCGCCACGTCACGCAGCCGTACGTTCGGATCCCTGGCGATGGCCAGCAACACATGAGCGTGATTGGTCAGAAACGTCCGATCCCTCGCCGGGTACGCCTCTCCAGTCGTGGCTGGCGCCTCCACATGGTCTCCGTCCGTTCTCGAACCTTCAGCACTTTCTCAATGTACGCACCCCGACACAGGAAACACACATCGTGTTTCCCACTCGAAGCGTTGACCCACGAACTGTGCTTCGTGAATAATGGTACGTAGTTCGAGGGGGAGTACCCGACGATCCACGCGACGTCGTCAATACGGATCCGGCAATCCGGATCCCGGCGTCGCAGCCACCGCCGCCATGGTGGTCCCGGGGAGACCTTCGTCCAACAGCGCCGAACCCTCCCTCTCCGCCCCAGGAGGTTCGGCCGGGACGAAAGGTCTCCCCATCACCATGTCCGTGTCCTGGTGGATCTGGGCCGTGCTCATGCTGGCCATCGCGGCGATGCTCGCCGTCGACCTGTTCCTGCACCGCGACAATCACGTCATCGGCTTCCGTGAGGCCGCCGTCTGGTCCGGGATCTGGATCGCCGCCGGCCTGCTCTTCGGCGTCATCCTCTGGGCCTGGCAGGGCGGCGACGTCGCCGGCACCTACTACGCCGGCTACCTCATCGAGAAAGCACTCTCGATCGACAACGTCTTCGTCTTCGCGCTGATCTTCACCTACTTCGCCGTCCCCGCCGCCCTCCAGCACAAGGTGCTGTTCTGGGGCGTCATCGGCGCCCTGGCCTTCCGCTTCATCTTCATCTTCGTCGGCGCCGAACTGCTGGAAACCTTCTTCTGGACCGCCTACGTGTTCGGCACCTTCCTCATCTACACCGGCTACAAGATGGCCTTCCGCCACGGCGACCAGACCCCACCGGACCGCAATCCGGTCGTACGCCTGGTCCGCAAGATCATCCCGACCGACGCGAACTACCACGGCGACAAATTCTTCACCCGCATCAACGGCAAACGCGTCGCCACGCTGCTGTTCGTCGTGCTGATCGCGGTCGAGGCCACCGACCTGATCTTCGCCATCGACAGCGTCGCCGCCATCCTCGCGATCACCACCAGCACCTTCATCGTCTGGACCGCCAACGCGTTCGCCATCCTCGGCCTGCGCAGCCTCTACTTCTGCCTCGCCGGACTCCTGCGCCGCTTCGTGCACCTGCACTACGGCCTCGCCGTGCTGCTCGCCTTCGCCGGCGTCAAGCTGATCCTGTCCGAGACCCCGGTCGGCAAACTCCCGATCCCGGTCACCCTGGGCGTCATCGTCGTCACCATTACCGTGTCGATCCTCTGGAGCCTGCGCAGCACCCGCGGCATCACGACCGGTGCCGACGATGTCCCCGAAGACGGCACGCCGGCCGATCCCTCCACCACCACAGCCCGCTGACCCAGCCCGCCACCGCCGGCCCCCGGCCTGCCCCGCCGCATACGAGCCCTTCGACAAGGAGCACGGTGATGACGACGACTCAGGTGCCCCTACCCGCCGAGCTGCCCACCACGACGGCCACCGTCGTCGGCGACTACCCGACCTACGCCGCCGCGCAGCACGCCGTGGACTACCTGTCCGACCATGGCTTCCCGGTGCAGCACGCCACCCTCGTCGGCGTCGACCTGCGCCTGGTCGAGACCGTCACCGGCCGGCTGACCGTCGCCCGCGCCGCGCTCGTCGGCGCAGGCGGGGGTGCGTGGATCGGTCTGCTCGCCGGCGCCGTGCTGGCCCTGTTCATCACGGCCGCCTGGCCGGACGTGGTGGCGGTGGCCGTCTTGGGCGGCGCGGTGTGGGGCGCGGTCATGGCCGCGGTCGCTCACGCCGCCACCCGCGGCCGGCGAGACTTCGCCTCCTACCGTCGGCTCGCCGCCGCCCGCTACCACCTCACCGTCGCCACCGACCACGCCGACGACGCGAACCGGCTGCTCACCCAGCACGTCGAGGTTATGCAGTACACCTGGTACCCCCGCTGACACCCGGCGGCCTGCCCGAGCACCGCTACGACCGCGAAAGGACGTGCCCGTCATGACCATCACCCGCCCGTACATCAGCCGCGTCACCGGCCGCACACCCGGCTCCGGACCGGTCGTGGCCGTGCTCACCGACGGCCCCACCGACATGGCCGTGGCCGCCCACGCCGCCGACCTCGCCGCCCGCAGCGGCACCCTGCTGATCGCCGCAGCCGCCGTCCACAACACCGGGTTCAGTCTCAACGCGCTGCTATGCCACGCCCGCAACCAGCGCCTGCACGCCGACAGCATCGCCATCGTCGGCCGCGTCACTCCAATTCTGCACACCGCCGGCGTCGCCTGGATGCGCTCCACCCTGCTGCTGCCCGCCGGAACCGACGCGTTGCGCGCCGTGCCGATCACCGCACTGCAGCAGCTCGTCAACCGGTACGGCGCCGTCGCCGTCGTCACCGCCCTGCCCCTGAGTGACCCCACCGGCCTGCTGCACCCCGCCGAACGCCACCCGGGCGCACCGGCGAACACGGCCACCGACCGGCACGCCACCTTCTAACCCGGCCCGTCCCGCCGCAACCTCTGGAGGACCGATGTCTACGACCGTCACCGCGACGTTCCCTGCCGCCGCCCAGGTCAGCGCCCTGCAACAGGTCCACGAGTACCCAGCCATCAGCCTGCTGCTCAGCACCACCCCGGCAGCACAACTCGGCCACGCCGACACGCTGCGCCTGGACGCCCTGGCCACCCAGGCAATCGACCGGGTCCGCGCCGAACTGCAACCCGCCGCCGCAGCCCCCCGCCGTGCGCCGCCTGCACGCCCTGCTTGAACAGGCCCGCCAAGGCCCCGCCACCCAAGCGATCGCCCTCTACGCCAGCGCGAGCACCGACGCCCTGATCCGGCTGCCCATCACGGTCCGCGACCGCGCCGTCGTCGACCCCACCTTCGCCACCCGCGACCTCGTCCGCGCCCTGCACCGCACACCCCGACACCTCGTCCTCACCCCCAACGCCGGCCAAGCCCGCCTGTTCGACGCCGCCGGCGACACCCTCGTCCCCGCCCTCACCAGCGCATTCCCACTCACCGCCACCCGTAACGACAACCGCAGCCGCAGCCGCGGCCGCGCCGACAAACCCGCCCGCAACGTCGACGCCGCCCTCGGCACCTACCTACGCCTGCACCCCGCACCCCTGGTCCTGGTCGGCAGCGACCACGCCACCGCCGCGTTCCGGCGCATCTCCACCAACTGCGCCCGCCTCGCCGGCACGGTCAACGGCAACCTCACCCACGCCGGCCGCGGCGTGCTGACCACCCGCATCCGCGCCGTCCTCGACGCCTACCTGCACCGCCGCCAAACCGAAGCCCTAACCCTTATTGACCAGCGCGTCAGCGCCGGACGCGTCGCCTCCGGCATGCCCGCCGCCTGGCTCGCCGCCCGTACCCAACGACCCGAAGTCCTCGCCGTCGACGAATCCCTCTACTACCCCGCACGGCTGTCCGACGACGGCGACACCCTCACCCCCGCCCACGACACCGCCCACCCCAACGTCATCGACGACGCCGTCGACGAACTCATCGAACTCGTCCTCACCCGCGGCGGCTGGATCGCCTTCACCACACCCGGCGCCCTCAACCACCACCACGGCATCGCCCTCACCACCCGCCACTGACCGACACCGCCACCCACACTGCACGCCGACCCTCAGCCCAGCCTGGGAGGTCTCGCCTCGCTGGCAGCGTTGATCTGTCATATCGATGTCAGCGAATCTCTCGTTTGCGTGGCAGCAGTAGATATACACCAGAAATAGGGCGAATATGATCGCTCTTCGCATAGTTATCTCGGGTGGGGGCATGCGGGGGCATGGCCTTGACCAGTGCGATCCGTCCGCCTCCGGTGAATGAGCAGATCCGGCTGTGGGTGATCGACGACCCGGGGCAGATGCGGATGGTGCGTGCCTCGCTGCTGGAGGTCCTTACCGGCCAGCCTGCCCTGTCAATTACTGCTGATGATGAGGTGCTGCAGGCGGTCGTGATCGTGGCTACGGAGCTGATGTCGAATGCGCTGCAGCACGGTCTGCCGGCCCGGTCGGTGCGGGTGGGCCGCGGCGATGGCTGCCTCGTCGTCGACGTCGTCGATCATGAGCTGACGGCGGGGCCGGAGTATGTGCGGGACCGTCCGATGGATCGCGGCGGTTTTGGGCTGCGGCTGGTGCTGGAGCTGGCCTCGGACATGGGCTGGTGTGTGATCGGCGCGAGCAAACACGTGTGGGCCACGATTGCCCTGGCAGGCCGCTTGTAGTCCCGGCCCGAACGGTGGCAGAGCATCAGGGCGTTACTGAAGCGTGGCCCCATCGCGCAGTGTCTCGAGTGCGCCGGTAATTTCCAGGACGCGGAGGACCCTGTGGTGGGCATCGACGACGCGCAGCAAGACGCCCTGCTCGGCGGCGTCGCGTTGAGCGAACAGCAGTGTCCGGATGCCGGTGGAGTCCAGGAACGTCACCTCGGCCAGATCTAGGCGCACCTCGCGGGCCCCGGACGTGACCGCGTCGCGGGCCGCGTCGGTGACCTGTGGGGCGGTGGCCATGTCGATCTCACCGGCGATGCTGACCCGCACGATGCCGGCCCCCTCGGGCCGGGTGGTGATCTGCAGGCCGTTCACGCGGCGTTGCTCGCGCTCGCCGCCTGAGCACGTTCGAGTACCCGGTACACCGTCGGCCGGGACACCTCGAACAGTTCGGCCAGCTCGACCACGGTGTGTTCGCCGGCGGCGTGCAGCTTCAACAGGTGCGCCTGCCGGGTTTTCGACAGCTTCGGCGCCCGGCCCTTGAGCCGGCCTTTGACCTTGGCGATCGCCATGCCCTCGCGGGTGCGCATCCGCAGCACGGCCGAAGCGTAACGGATAGCCCCATTCAACGGACAGATCATCGGACACCCTATGTGAGACGTGTCGCACGCTGGTCGGCGCCGATCGCCGAGCGGACGGCGAGGTGTCCGTTGAGGGAACCCCTTACGAATACGCCCGCCAGGCAGTCCATCGAGCCGCCTTACCGTTCAATCCGGTTCCGATCCCCCCGAGGCCTGAGCCGCGGCCAGTCCGGCTGATCATGAGGCTCGGCAGGGTAGCAGCGCGGCAGACGCCCACCGTAGTCATTGCGTTGATCTGTCTGGTTGATCACGCGCGGGTGATCCCGATGTCACGGGAAGTATTGACGGTGGAAACCTTCGATCACCACGATGGGTGTCGGCGGGAGATTAGGAGAGCAGCGGGTGTCTACCAGACCTCACGAACAATCCATCGCACCACCGGAGCTGCCACGACGGGAGCCGTACCGGACCTGGCCCGGCGCGCTCGCCGTCCTGGCGGTCATCCTGGTCTATCTCGGCATCGTGATCGTCATCGACGACCGCACGCCGACCGAGTACGAACCGGTCCCGGCCGGCAAACCCCTGGCCGTCGGCACGGCGCTGACCTTCGTCCCGCGCGACGGCTACGTGCTGGACCCGACCAATTCCAGCACCGACCCGGCACTGCCGTCGGTGCAGCTGGTCGGCTCGTCCGGCACGTTCCGGATCACCGCGAACGATTGGAACGGCACCCTCGCCCAGCTGGTCGAGCGGCAGAAGAAAGAGTACGAAGCATTAGCCGACGCCCGGACGATCGGTGACGACGCCACCTTCACCGCCCCGGGACTGTCCGGGACCGTCTTCACCCAGCTGCTCGACAACGGCAACCAGATCCGCACCTGGGTGTCGGTGGACGAGAGCTCCGACCGGTCGGTCGTGATCCTCGGGGCCGCGCCGAGCGAGGTGTTCCGGCAGTCGCTGCCGCGCATGCAGGCGATGGTCGACAGCGTACGAGTGGAGGCCCAGCCGTGACCGCACCCCAGCCCACCGCCGTCGGGGTAGCCCCGGTCGTCCGGGGCCCGATCGGTGTCGACGGTTTCTGGCAGCCGCGCCGGTTCGCGTTCTGGATGCTGATCTTCCTGCTCGCCAACGGCGCGTTCTCCGTCATCTCGATGTTCTACCAGGGCTCCCGCGTCGTCCCGACCGCCACCATCCTCGGCATCGTGGTGTGGGCCGCCTACACCGCCATCCCGTTGCTGTTCTTCCACAGCCTGGACCTGTTCCAGCAGCACCCGCCGCTGGGCTACGTGCTGGCCTTCGCCTGGGGCGGCCTCGGCGCGCTCTACCTGGCGATCCCGGCCAACGGCGCGATCAACTCGATCGTCGCCAAGACCACCGGATCGCAGGACTGGGCCCCTGCCATCGCCGGGCCGACCACCGAGGAACTCCTCAAGTACCTCGGCGTCATCCTGCTGGTGCTCATCGCCCGCACCCAGTTCCGCACCATCCTGTCGGTGGTCGCCATCGGCGCCGTAGTCGGCCTCGGTTTCCAGGTCATCGAGGACCTCGACTACACGGTCAACACCGCGATCAGCATCGGCAGCCCCAACGAGGTCGTACCGGTGTTACTGACGCTGGCGTTCCGCGGCATCGTCTCCGGGCTGTGGAGCCACGCCCTGCTCACATCGATCTCCGCGTTCGGCCTCGGCTGGTTCCTCGTCCACAAACACAAGCCGCTCGCCCAACGACTGGCGGTCGCCGCCGGCGCCTACGCCCTGGCCTGGCTCGGGCACTTCTTCTGGAACAGCCCGCTGCTGCGCACCGGCAACCCCTACCTCGACGCGCTCACCCACGGCCTGCCCATGCTGCTGGTCGGATACCTGATCTGGCGCCTCGCCGGCCGCGAGGAAGCCGGCTACCTCACCGGCCTGGCCGACACCTACGTCGACCAGGAACTGATCACCGCCGACGAGCGGAAGGCCCTCGCGTCGCTGCGCTACCGCCGGCACCTGCACAAAGAAGCCAAGAAGACCTACGGGCGCAAAGCCGCCCGCCGCTACCGCACCCTGCAACGCCGGCAACTACACCTCGTGCTGCAGTACGGCCAGCACGGCCCGGGCGGCCGTACCGGCCAGGCCGCCCTCGAAGTCCAACTCGCCCGCGCCGACTTCGCGGCCAAGACCGGCGTACCAGACCTCGCGTCAGCGCGAACAACAGCCGCCGCCTCGGTGTAGTGCCCCCTGAGCGTTGTTTGACGAGGTGTAATGGCTGGGGAGGTGAGAGGACGTTCCGGGAGGTTAGGTCCGTTTCTGGATCAGGGCGAAGATGCCGGGCTGTTCTTCGGTGACGACCTCGCGGTTGACCAGGCATTTCAGCCTTGCTCGGGTACCTTCGACGTGTTTCGGTAGGGGCTCGATGTCGAGGGCGAGGCAGACGTCCTTGGCCCGTATGCCGGCGGTCGCGGTGGTGAGGACGGCGAGGATCTGCTGGTAGGCGGAACTGACGATGGTCGGGTCGTCGGCGGTGAACCCGGTCGCGGCGAGATGTTGCAGCATGCTGCGGGTAGTCGCGAGGTCGGCCAGTTCACGGTCGATGCGGCCGAGTTCGGCCGAGAGCAGGGTGATCTGCTCGCGCAGCCCGCCCGGCGGTGGCGGTCGCGGTGGTCTCGCGTTCGCCGATGAGGGTGAGGATCGTGTCGAGGTGCACTGGCGGGCCTGCCTATCCGTGTCGCCAGGTCGGGGTGCTGGTGCCGGTCAGGCGGCGGACCATGCCGGCCATCGACGCCCACAGAGTTCGCGATACCGATGATTCAGGGCGGCTCTCGTATTCGCGGGCCAGGCGGCGGTGCAGCATCAGGGTGCCGTAGACCTGCTCGACGATCCATCGATTCTTGACCGGCACGAACCCGGGCTGGGTGTCGGTGCGTTTGACGACCTGCACGTCGATGCCCAACCTACACCGTTCTGTACCTCGACGACCTGCTCCAAGAAGCGGTCATCGCGGCGGCCACCCCGGCGCGTCGAAGGCCACCTCGACACGGTGGAAGCAATCCTCGGAGTCAACAAGGCCGACGTCGCGCCGCGCTTTCACGTACGTCGGCGCCTCGCTGCAGCGCCGGCTCGGCGCCCGGGCCGGCGACGTCGTGGCATGCCGGCTGCGACCGGCCGACCCCGACCATGTGCCGATCCCCGCCGACGTCAAGGCCGCCCTCGACGCCACAGCCCAATACGACACCTTCACCCGCCGCCGCCCCGCCGCGCGCCGCCAGCTCCTGCAGCCGATCGAGGACGCCGCCCACCAGCCGACGCGGCAACGCCGCATCGAGGCACTGGTGACCACGCTACTCGGGCCCACCCGGCCGCCCGATCCCAGCTGAGCGCGGTCAATCGGTCGCCGGGCGAGTCTCGGCCATCCTGAGAGGCCGGTAGCCGTCGGTGTCGAGCTCGTCGAATTCGCCGTCGATGTCGACAGAATGGGTGCTGTGGAAGTGCACGTTCTTGTGGTGGGACGGCCAGATGTGTGCCAGGACCTCGTTGTCGACGATGAGACCCCTAGAGCAAGGCCAAGATGAGATCAACGGCTTGTCGTTGTTTGCTGCAACTACGGCGGGGCCATCTTGCGGCCTACGCCTTTCGGTCAGGCGTATTCCGACACCGTCATCAACACGGAGGAACTCGGCTACCTGGCTGCCTACCACCATCGCAGTCCGTGCCTTTCAGGAAAGGGCGGCATCAACACGAAGACTTGACAGGGAACCGCAGCGGCAGGACGATCCGTCCGTCGGGGGCGAGTTGTGTAACCCAGAACGGCGAGACGTCGCCGGCTTCCATGGTGATGATGATCGCGTCGTAGGGGGCGCCGGGTAGGTGCCCGAGGTCGCCGTCACCGTGCACCACCTGTACGTGCGGGTAGCCGGCCCGGTCGAGGTAGGTGCGGGCGAGTCCGGTGATATCGGCGTCGATATCGACGGTAACGACCAGTCCGTCCGGGCCGACCAGCTCGGCGATCAGGGCTGCCTGGTAGCCGCCGGAGCCGACCTCGAGGACCCGGGCGCCGGGCTTGAGCCCGGCCTCGGCGAGCATGAAGGCTTGCACCCATGGGGCGGACACCGAACTCGTTGTCTTACCGTCGGGTCCGCGTTTGGTCGCGACGATCTTGTCCGCGTACGCCTGTTCCAGGCCGACCGTGTCCGGTACGAACAGGTGCCGCGGCACGGTGCGGAAGGCGCGCTCGACTGCCGGGGTGCGGGTCCAGCCCTTCGCTGTCAGGTGTGCTGCCAGGTCGGCGCGCAGCCGGTCTGGTGAGGTGCTCTCGACCGTGGTGTCCACTACTGGTCGTCCCTTCCGGGGATGTTCGGTGGTTGTCATGGGGCAGCGTCTGGTGCTGGATTGCTGGGCGAGGGTGGGTGCCGTACCCGGCGCGGCGTTAGGGGTGGGTGGTCAGGACGCCGTCGGGCAAGGTCGGCAGGCACCCGCCAGGTCGTCCAGTCCTCGGTGAGGGGTCCACGCCCGGCTTCGGCGAAGGCGATGGCCCGCTGTCGGGCCGCCTGCACCCGCTCATGTTCGCTGTCGGGGACGAGGCCGGCCCGCCGGATCTGCTCGTACTCGGCTTCGTCTTTCCACCGCCAGGTGTTGCCGCCAGGGTCGGTGATGAGGTCGAGCAGGAGATCGCACGTATCGAGGAAGGTCGGCCGTCGGATCACTGGCCGCTCGAAATTGATCTTCCAGTGGCCGGGGCTGCCGTCGACGGGCTGGTAGTGCTGGAGGCTGAAATCGGGGTCGAGGCCGATCCAGGTGACGACGATGGTGTCGCGCCAGACCCAGCGGCCGAGCTCCCAGTCACCGTCGACCAAGTCGGTGACCGCCTGCTGGCGGGCCTGTTGACCGGCGCCGGTCAAGGACTTGATCCAGTTGGCCAGGGTGTATCCGGCAGTGCCGGGCCAGGTCACGAGGACCAGCTGGTGGCCGTCGTCCGCGAGGACGCGGTGCGGGGCGGCGGTCCAGACTTTGCCGTCGCGGACGTCGCGTCGGACGACGGTCGAACCGGGTTCGAAGACTGCAGGTGTCATGGGGAAGGCCTCCGTTCACGAAAATGAACACCCAGTAGGAACAGAAGCGGTCGCGCCACCGTGGCGACCAGGTGCAGGGGCTGGTCGGCACGGATCATCGAGGTCGCCGCGGGGGCCCTGGTTGCGTCCAGCCGGACGACGTGAACGACGCCGATGGCGCGGTACCGACTGGTCACGGCAGTGTCCTTCCGCCTCGATGGTTTGGCTGCCCGGGACCGGGGCCGGCGGGGAATCCTTGCCCCGCGACGTTTCCCGGTCGGGACGTCACACCGCCCTGGCTGACCTGCAAGTTCCAGCCCAGCAGGTCGGGGCCGTCGTAGGGCACGAGAGTGCAGGGAAACGACTCGGGCACCGGGCGGCCGTCCCGCTCCCACCGCGCCAGCCAGGCCCGTAAGGCGAACAGCGACGGCGAGTCCTCCCGATCGGCGATGATGGCCCCATCGGTCAAGATCATTGCGGCGGAGCGTGGCGTCGTGTGCCCGAGCCCGCGGATCTCGTTGCGCAGCGACACGGCGCTCAGCTGCGGGTCGCTGAGCGCGGCGGTCCAGGTGTACCAGGAACGCCAGTCCTGCTCCATCTGCCGGTACATGGCGGTGTACCCGGGGTTCAGCAGTTGGTGGAGGGCATTGCTGGCGCCGGTGTGCTGCGGGTTGTCAGCAGCACGCCAGCAAATACCGATCCAGGACGGATCGGGTTGATCGTCGCAGTAGTCGACGAAGCGGCCGGGGACGGTCTGGGCGTCGTCGACCGCCGTGGGAGTGCTCTGGGCGTAGCCGCCGCCGGTGACGGCCTCGATACGAGGTCGCCCGGCGGTGACGGTGATGGTGGCGATCAGCGTGATCGACGGCAACGTCGCGATCGGCAGGCACGCGACGAGCCGCCCACCGTCCACGACCTGCTCGGTCCACGACCGGCAGAGCCGCGGCGGGGCACACCACGCCACCACGCGATCGACAGGCCCATCGGCGGGAACATCGGCCAGCCCGTCGCCGACGCGGAAGTCGACACCGGTGATGCCCCGCTCGGCGTGGATCGCCTTGGCGCGCCGGATGAGTTCATCGCTGATGTCGACACTGGTCACCCGGCCACCCGGCGCGCACAACCGGGCCAGCAGGGCAGCGCTGTAGCCGGAGCCGGTCCCCACTTCCAACACCCGATCGCCTGGCTGCACCTGCAGAGCGGCCAGTTCACGACGGATCGACTCCGGCGTCGACCGGTGCACGGTCTCGCCCCAGCGCTCGTGGCGGTGGAATGCCTCGGCCGGTTCGGCGTCGAAGGCGTCATCGAGGTCTGTCATGGCTCCTCCATTCGCAGGCGTCGCGATAGTGGGTTGATGTGCCTGGTCAGCGGCAGAGGCCGTCGCTGCCACCGATATCGGTGATGCGGCCTATAGGCGACCAGTTGCCGGTCCGCACGGACCGGTAGCGCGGTCTCCCGGAACGGACCGGTGCGACCGCGATCAGACGGGGGAAGAAGAGGATGCCTCGCTCCGTTTGCCTGGTAGGGCAGGGAGCGTGTCGGCTCGGTCGCCGGGCGCGTCATTGTTCGACCATGGTCAGGAGGTCCTCGATGAGCGGCTGCAAGGCGTCCGCGCGGGCCCGTTGCCACCGCCGGTGGGTGGGCATGCCGGGATGAGCGGCCAGCGTCGAGTTCCGGCGCCACATGCCGGCCTGCGCGACCACGAATCGGGCGGCCTCGGCGAGCTGGCCGGCCAGCAGATCCCGTGCCTGCCGCCGGGCGGTGTCGGGTCCCTCGGCATGGCCTGCCGCCACTACGTCGGCGGCCAGCAACGCGTGATCGAGCCACGGCGCACCCGCGGCGCCGGAACCCCAGTCGACGAGCACGGCGGTGCCGTGGGTGGGGTCGATGATCGCGTTGTCGGCGCGGATGTCCTGGTGCGTCAGCCACTGCCCGGCGGTCCACTCCCGCCACCCTGTCGTCGCAGCGGCAAGCCGCTCGACGTGACGGGCCTCCCAGCTGGTCAGCGCGTCGGGCTCCGCGGCCAGCACGGTCCAGCCCTCAAGATCGGGTAGCCGGTCGAGTACCGGCGGCACACCGGCCGGGGCAGGCACCCGCGCCACGGCGGCGCAGGCCCTCGCCACCGCAGCCACCGACGTCGTCGTCCAGGGCGGCCCGGCGACCGACCCTGAAACCGGATCCATGACGAGCACTATCCAGTCGCCGATGTTGATGACCCTGCGGAGACGGGTGGCGGGAACGTCGGTGGGCAGGACCGACAGGACGGCGGCTTCCTGCTGGTAGAGCTCGTGTGAGCGGGCGTTGATCCGCTGGCTGATCGCTTTCACGAAGACCGCATCGTCGTTGCAGAACGTCACCACGGCAGCCGGACCGGGGGTCATGCCGCCGTGCACATCGCGGACGGCGACGATCGGGCTGCCGACGCACTCTTCGACCGCTCGGGCCAACCCGGCGGGCACCGTCTCCCACGAGGGGCGGGTCGTAAACACGGCTGTCATCGGCGGGGCTTCCGGTACCAGCCGTGTCCGCCCCGCGCGATCCCACCGGCATGAAGCTGATGCGGCGGCATAACGTCGTCCAGCGGGACGGGATCATCGTGGCCGGGCCGGGCAGGTCCCGCGTTGCTGATCATTGGGCCCGGCCCGGGGTCGCTCGCGTGCGGTCGTTCGTCATCGCCGTGTCTCCGGTCTTCGGCTCATCGCGGTCAAGGGCGGTCGCGGTGGTGTGACGGTCCGGACGCGGCAGAACACGATCTGCTTGCTCTTGCCATCCGCTGATCTGCAGTCCCCCGCCGTTGCGCCAGACCTCGATGCCGGCGGCGGTGTACGGCACCGTGTTCGGTGGCAGCTCGTCGGTGAGCGGCCACCAGCGGATGTCCGCGCACTTGTGCGGCTCGCGGTTGACCGGTTCGCCGTGGCGGCTCGCATCGAACTCGGCCGCGAAGATCAGCGCGACCCGGCCCTGTCCCTCAGGGTTGCGGTGGTGCACGACGCCGGCGAAGCGGGGTTCGTCACCGGTGAACCGCACCCCGATTTCCTCGAAGGCCTCCCGCCGGACCCCGGTGAGCGCGTCCTCGTCGTGTTCCAGCTTGCCGGACGGGACGTTCCACCAGCCGTCGCGGTATCCGGTGCCCTCCCGTAGCGCCAGCAGAATCCGGTCGCCGTCGGTGAACATCAGGAAGACATCCACCGGATGCTGCGGAGGCAAGCTGGTTAGCTCGGGACGGTGCGGGACAGTCAACGTGTTCTCTCCTTCATCAACAGGGCACCGGCAAGGTGTCGGAGCGGCGCAGGCCCTGCAGTGCGCGGCTCCCGGGGACCTCGGCAGGTACGCGACGGGCGCCTATATCGACGTGTCCGGCAATTCCCGGATCGGCGTATGCGGATGGCCGTGGCGGTAGGGCCGGCGACAGGGAGGGGACGACTCGCTCATGGTGGGCTGCCGGTACGGCGGGTGAGCTGGTCGAGGTAGCGATCGGCCTGCGCATGGCTGGTCAGGTGCACGACTTGATCGCCCCGGAAGTGCTCGGCGATGCAGGCCCGCACGCGCGGCAGGTGAGTGCGCCGGAACCGATGGGCCACGTACCAGAGGAAGTCAAGGGTGATGCGGTCATGCACGCCGTCGGGGTGCCGTCCGCCCCGGTAGCGCCATCGCCGCCGCAGGATCCCCCACAGGCACACCAGCGGCGGCGGATCGACGATGATCACCGTGTCGGCCGCTGCCATCCTCACCGGCATCGACAGCAACGAGTTGCCGTCGATGATCCACCGATCGCGGTCGACGACCTCGCGCTGCCGGGCGGCGTAGACCTCTTCGGGGATCACCGTCCAGGTGTGGGTGTAGCGAAGCGCGTCCAGATAGGTCACTGGGATGCCCAGCAGGGGGCCGAGCCGGTTGGCCAGGACGGTTTTGCCGGCTCCGCCGTTGCCGACGATGGCGATGCGCTTCACCGGTGCGGTCTCCTTTATCGGGTGCGGGCGGGCGGCTGGCCGAGCAACTCGGCACGGTGGGCCAGGATGTACGCGACGGCACGCCGGTATCCGGCGGGATGGTCCTCGTCGGCGTGCACGGTGTAGGCCGGATCGGCGGCATGGATGCGGTCGTCGAGGTGCGCGGCCATCGCCAGCAGCCGCAGGGCGGCGAAGTCGACGATCTGCTCGGCCCGGACGTCGTGTCCGTAGGCGCCCGTGAGTAGCCGCAGTCGGCCGGCCCGGTCGGGTTCGGTGTCCCAGCCGAACCCGGCCAGATCCTCGGTGGGATGAAACGGCACCAGGTGGTGGGCCAGGTAGGCCAGGTCCCAGACGCGGTTGCTGGGCCCGGCGGTGTCCCAGTCGATGATGCCGGTCACGCGGGTGCCGTCGAGCAGGATGTTCCACGGCGCCAGGTCGCCGTGACCGATGCAGTCGATGACGGCGGGGACCGCGAGTTCCATCCGGTGGCAGCGCTCGGGTTCCGGGGCGACGAATCCCTGGGTGGCGTCGTGCAGATCCCGGACCGCATCGGCGACGGAGATCAGGGTTTCCTCGGAGCGCCACGCGAGGGCCAGCGGCGGGTATCCGCTGTCCCCGGGCAGGTAGCCGAGGATTTCGCGGGTGCCGTCGGCAGTCGTCGCGTGCAGCCGCGGCGACAACGTGAAACCCTGCCGCTCGAGATGGGCGAGCAGGGCGTGCACGTTGGCTGCAGCGGGACTGATCGCGCGTTCGATGGTGTCGCCGTTCCGGTGAGGGCGTGCGAACCGGCCGCGCTGCATCGGGTCACTCACGGACGTGCCCCCGTGGCTGATCCTGGCCCGCTACCTGCGGCCGGGCCTGGGGTGGTCCAGCTGCGCCAGGGCAGCACGATCGTGCTGGCCAGCAGCGCACCGGCCAGACCGAGCAGCGCCGTTCGGGCGCCGACCGCTGCGGCGGCCACGCCGGCGGCCGCGATCACGATGGGCTGGGCGACCTTGCTGCTGACCGCCCACGCCGCGGTCACCCGGGCCAGGTAGCCGTCGGCGACCGCCCGCATCCGATAGGTCGAGAACGCCGGGTTGAAGACCCCGGCACACCACAGCAGCAGCGTGTCCGCAGCGATGATCAAACCCAGGCCGGCGGTCGTGGCCGGCGCGAACGGGATCACGGCCATCCACAGGCAGCGGGCGGCCCCGGCGACCAGCAGCGTCGGCATCAACCCGGCCCGGCCGATGATCCGCGGTGCGAGCACCGAACCGAGGATCCCGGCCGCGCACGGCACTCCGAGGGCGAGGCCGTACTGTGCCGGGCTGAACCCGAGGTCGCGCAGCATGAGCACGGCGATCAGCGGCGTGGATGCGACGATACAACCGCCGAAAATGAGGGCATGCCCGAACAATCGGACGAGGAGCGGGTGCGCGGCGATGTGCCGCCAGCCCGCGGTCATCTCCGCCAGCGAGTGCCGGCCGTTCGCCGGGGCGGCGGGTGCTGGTTCACGGTGCCGGATGCGTCCCAGCGTGAGCGCCGACAGCAGGAAGCTGGCCGCGTTGACCAGGAGCGCGGCGAGGGCGCCGAGCCAGGAGACCAGCATCCCGCCTGCCGGTGGGCCGAGGGTGCTGGCCGTCCACATGGTGCTCTCCCACCGCGCGTTGACCAGCACCTGCCGGTCGGCGGGCACCAACGACTTCAGGTAGGCGGTGCTGGCCGCCGAGGACAGGATCGTGCCGATCGTCTGCGCGCCGGCCACCAGACACAGCTGGCCGAAGGTCAGCCCGCCGGCCCAGGCGGCGACCGGGACGCTGAGCAGGGTGACACCGCGCAGCAGGTCGGCGCCGATCATGACGGGGCGTTTGCGGTGGAACTCGACCCACGGCCCGAGCGGAACTACGGCGGCGGCGCCGGCGATCCCCGCTACCGCGGCCAGCAGCGAGATCTGCCAGTCCGAGGCATCCAGCAGCAGGATCGCCACCAGCGGCAGCGCGCCGGTGCCGATACCGCTTCCGGCCTGCGAGATCGCGTACGCCGCCCATAGCCGCCGCACCTGACGGCCACTGCCACGCCACGTCGGCACCAGTTCGGCGCCAGCAGGCGGGCGGCGGTCAGCGGTCACCATGCTGATCTCCGCCCGGCTGTGGCGCCTCGATCAAACCCAGGGCAACGTGCCGCTGGTAGTGGTCGGTGATCGCCGTGCGCAGGTCGTCGACTACGCCGTAGTGCGCGGCGATCCCCACCGCGGCGCGCATCACATCCATCACTTCCTTGACCAGGTGCGCCGGATCGAACGGGCCATGCTTGGCAACCTTGATGCCGGTGCCTTCGGCGTGGTTGACCGCTGCGGCGAGCTCGCCGGATTCCTCAGCAAGCCGGGTCACCCGTTCGAACGGACCGTTGTGGTCCGGGAACCGGATGTTCAGCGCGTGCACCGTCGCCACGAGCGCGGTGAACGTGTCCGGCACCGGCGCGTCATTGGCGTGCAGCGGGGTCTCCTGACCGGCGATCATGAGGTGGTCCCGGGTCGGGTCGGTGGTGTCCCGGCCGTCGTCGTGGCGAGTCCCGACCGGGAGGTCGCGGTTTCCGGTGCGATCGCGGCCTGGTGTTCGGCGATCTCGATCAGCCGGTGCACGGCGGTGATCGCTGTCTGCAGCGAGGAGTCCGTCTTCGAGTCGACACGGGCCGCGAGTAGGTGTCGTAGCGCGGCGGCATCGCCGGCGTCTGCCGGATCGCGCAGCTGCCGGCGGATGGCGGCTTCCCGCTCGTGATCGCCGCGGGCGAGGTATTTCGCGGCCAGTTGCACCAGCATCAGGACGGTCTGTGGCTGGTACGGGTCACTGTCTCCGGTGTCCCCGCTGGGGTACTGACTGATCAACGGCAGGAAGGCCAGATCGCTGCGCGGTGGCCGGTCACCGCGCTGGAACAGCCGCCGGGCGGCGGCCGACATCGTGGCCGTCGCCGCCGGCCACAGGTAAAGGTCGACCAGGACCGGCAACGCCACCAGCTCGACGCACGCCGCCCGGTAGGCGCCGCCGGCCGGGGCGTTCTTCGGCTTGTCGCGGGTGTAGAACACGCGGCCGGGCAGTCCCAGCCCTGCGATCGGATCCCCGAACACCGAGGGCGGCGCCGATCCGCCGATGGCCAGCACCAGGTCGACATCGCTGAACGCGTCGGCGTCGCCGCGCCCCAGTGAACCTTCGACCCACACCGCTTCCACGAACCGGTGTGCGGAAAAGACCTCGAGTGCCTGATGCAGCCAAGCTGTACGGGCCTGCCTCAGCCGGGCGAGCGCGCTGGCGGCGGCGGGCGTGTTCATGCGGCACCGGCATCAGATGCAACAGCGGACGGTTCGCTCTGGTATCCGGCCGCCTGCAGGGTGAACAGCGATTCGTAGGTGCCTGCGGCTGCCATCAGCTGGCGATGGGTGCCGGCTTCGATGAGCGCTCCGTGCTGGAGAACCAGGATCTGGTCGGCGTGGGTGATGTTGGCGAGCCGGTGGGTGATGAGGATGGTGGTCTTGGTGCCCTGCCGGTCACGGAGTGCCTGGAACAGGGCGTGTTCGGCGCGTGGATCGAGCGCTGACGACGGCTCATCCATGATCAGGACGTCGGCGTCCCGCAGGAATGCTCGCGCGGCAGCCACGCGTTGCCACTGCCCTCCGGACAGGTCCGAGCCGTCCTTGAAGGTCTTGTCCAGCAGGGTGTCGTAGCCGTTCGGCAGCTCCAGGATCATGTCGTGCGCGGCCGCTTTACGGGCGGCCGCCTCGATCCGGGCCGGTTCGGCGTCGGCGCCGATGTCACCCATGGCGATGTTCGTCGACGCGCTGAACGGCCAGTGGTGATGATCTTGCATGGCGACCGCGATCCGGCCGCGAAGATCGTCGACGTCGTAGGCGGCGTAGGGGTGACCGTTCCACAGCAGTGTGCCCGCGGTCGGGGCGCGGAGCCCGGCGATCATCGCCGCGAGGGTGGATTTGCCGGAGCCGTTCTCGCCGACGAGAGCGATCGTCTGGCCCGGCCGGATCGTCACCGTCACCTGGTCGACTGCCGGCCGTTCCCGATCCGGGTACTGCAGGCTCACACCCTGAACGGTCAGCTCGGTCAAGGGCTGCGCCACCCGCCGAGAGCCGGCGGCGCTGTCAGCGTCATGGGCCGGGAGATGGTGGGCTGCGGTCGACCGGAATCGCACGTACTCGTTGAAGAACTGGCCGCTGGTGTAGACCCTGTCGACCTGGAAGGTCACGGTGGACAGGGAACTGCGTGCCGCCTGCACCGCGATCACGCACGTGGTCGCGGCGGCCAGCGGGATGTGCCCGTTGAGCAGCAGCACACCGAGCAGTACGTAGACGCCCGTCAACGCGACGCCGCCGATCGTCGCTCCGATACTCATGGTGGTGGTGACCCGCCGGGCCACCCGCAGTTCCTCGGCGACCTGTGCGCCCATCACCTTGTCGTACAGGCCGAGCAGGAACGGCCGCAGGCCGTACGACCGCAGCTCCGCGGCCGAGTCGCGTTCGGCCATCAGCCGCTGCAGCACCCACTGCCGACGCCGCCGGGTGGAGGAGGCCAGGTAACTGCCGAACTTGACGTGCCCGGCGCGCAGGGCGGCATACCCGGTAGGGACGGTCGCTACGAGCAGCGCTACCAGCAGCAGCGGGTGGATGGCCACCACAGCGACGACGACCGCCAGCAAGCTCACCAGGCCCGCGAACAGGTTCATCACCGTCTGCACTAGCTCGATCGCGGCCTCCGTGCCACGGGTCGCTCGCTCCATGCCTTCAGCGAACTGGTCGTCGTCGAAGGCCCGCAGCTCGACCGCGGTCGTGTCGGCGAACAACTCCTTCTCCACGTCGAGCAGCACCCGCGGTGTCAGCCCGTTGAGGGCGTACCCGACGACCATGCCCAGCGCGCCGCGGATCGCGGTGACCACGGCCAGCCACGCCAGCGCCGGCACCGCCGCCCGCACCCGGTCCGGGGTCGGGCCGGCCGCGAACAACTCGATCAGGATCCGCTGGGTCGCCAGCAGCCCGAAAGCCGCCATCGAGCCCGCACCCACCGTCGCAACAGCTACCAGCAGCGTGCGCAGCCGGTCGGCGCGCCACGCCACCCGCACCGCTTTGCTGATCAGGCCAGGCAGCTCGGCGAAGACACCCAGCACACCGGCATCCGCACGGGCACGCATGCCGGTCTCCCACCAGCTGCGCCGGAACTCCGGAAGAACCGCCTCGGCAGGCTTTCCCCCGCTCTGCGCCGGGATACTCGGATCGGCATTGGACTTGTCCACAACGGCGCTCACCTGCTCATTTCCTCCTTCCGGGCGGTCCGCATCGTCAGAACTGGGAGGGAGGCGGCATGTTGTGGAGTCACCCCCATATCGGTACTCGCCTCCCGGGGTGGCGGGCTGTCGCGGACACGACGCAGTCCGTCTAACCGGGCAACGCATTCGCACAAATGGTCGAATAGCGCGTGTCGTAGACCGCTCACGTCTACCGGCCTCACCACTGTGGCGGCTACAGCGGTCGCCAGTGGCGTCCACGAGGCCAAATCGACGTTGATGAGCTTGCGCTCGGCGGGCAGCGATCGACGGGTGCGGGGCGCCGACGCCGACGGTGCCGGGCAGTGACCCACTCGCATAGCGGGATCGCGCGCCCGGGTGTCTACGCCAGAACACGTAAGTCGTTGTGCGTGTACGGGCTTGACGGACGCGGTAGGTTCGCCGGGTTCGGTCGTCGCCGGCCAGCGGAGCCTCAAAGTGTGAGGCATGTGCTGCGCCGGCAAACGCATTGAATCCGACTGCCTTGGAGGCGTCTCGTGTCGATCGCTGACTCGGAGATTGCGGAAGCCCTCACCGCCTATCTCGACCGGTATCCCGAGGAGAAGACACTGCTGGCCGAGCCGGTCGAGCTTCTGGCGCGAGGCAAGGACTTCGCCTCCCGCCGCAATTTCGACATGCACGTGACGGTCGGCGCGCTGCTGACGCGCGGGGAGGAGATCCTGCTCGTCGGGCACCTCGCGTACGGGATTCCGCTGCAACCCGGTGGGCATCTTGAGCCGAGCGACACGACGCTGATCGACGCCGCGGTGCGCGAGCTTGCGGAGGAGACCGGCATCGACCCCGACTCGGTCGTAGCGGTATCCCAGGAGCCCGTCTATGTCGAGTTCGGGCGGGTACCTGCTCGACCCCAGAAAGATGAGCCCGAGCACTTCCATCTGGACCTGGGCTACGCCTTCACGACGACAGGCGATGTGGGCAGCCTTCAGGAATCGGAGGTGACGAGTGCGGCGTGGTACCGGCTCGACGAGGCCGAGCGTCTGGTGGGACCCCGGATCCGCCGCGCGTGCGCGCCCTCCGGCCGGATGGGCTGAGCCGGACCGGCTCCCGGACTGTGCCGGCCGAAACAGCCCGGCACAGTGTCGCTGAGCAGTCAGGTCGACTCGCGCGCGGCTCAGCGCACACACGTCGGCCGCGTCCTCACCTGCGACCAGTGGGCTCACTCGAAAGACGCTTTACGGGTCCGGGTGCGTTTGAGCTCGAAGAATCCGTCGGTCCCCGCGACCAGAGTCAGGCCGTCCCACAGCCGCCCGGCGGCCTCCCCTCGCGGTGCCGGGGTGATGACGGGCCCGAAGAGAGCCGTGCCCCTGATGCGCAGCACGGGTGTGCCGACGTCGAGCCCGACCTCGTCGAACGCCTGATGATGCGATCGCTTGATCTGCTGATCGAACTGGGTGCTGGCCGCTGCGGCGGCCAGCGACTCGGAAAGACCGACGTCGGCGAGGGCCTCGGGCAGGACCGCGGGATCGTCGCGGCGTCGTTGGTTGTGCAGCCGAACACCGATGGCGGTGTACAAGCCACCGAGCACCTGAGGACCGGCCTGTTCGACGGCGGCCGCGCACACCCGCACCGGCCCCCAGGCCCGCTCCATCAGCGCCCGGTAGTCCTCGCTGAGACCCTTGCCCTCGCGCTGCTCGAGGTTAAGGTAAGCCAGCGACATGATGCGCCAGTCCGCGCGTACGGGCCGGACCTGCTCGACCTCCAGCAGCCACCGCGAGGTGATCCAGGCCCAGGGACACAGCGGGTCGAACCAGAACGGAACCTCTTCATGCTCCAGCGGGGTGTCGTCCGTCACGGTCGCACCGTCCTCTCGGCTCACGCGCTACTCAGCTTCCTGAGGTGCAATCTCGAACAGTTCCTCCTGCACGGGCGCGTTGCCTTGGGCCGCCCGCCCCGCGATCTTCACGAGTCCGGCGAGGCTGTCGACTTCACCGTTGTCGTGCGCCACAGCGATGAGCCGGCGGAACAGCTGCGCGGTGACGGCGACGTCTGCTGGTGCCCGATGGCGGTCTACCGGCTGGGCGATGCCGAAGTACGCAAGGAGCGTGTCCAGCCGGTAGTTGATCAGCCCGGGAACGCAGCGTTTGGCCAGCGGGATCGTGTCCAGCAGGTTGATGCGGGCCAGTGCCGGGCAGTGCTGCCGCTGGTGGTAGATCAGGTTGGCCTCGGTGGCGGCGTGCTGAGCCACCAGCAGATACGACGTGCCGGCCGTGAAGCGGCGGTCCAGCGCACCCAGCGCTTCTGCCGGGGTCGGCGCGGCCTCCAGCTCCGCGGCAGTCAGCCCCGTCTGAGCGGTGAACGCCGGTGTCACCGGGGCGAACGCGGGCGGCCGGATCAGTGAGGTCCCGCGCCCGGTCTCCCGCCATTCACCGTCGTAACGCAGCGCGAGAACGGCGACCTCGACCGGTTGAGCCGGCGACCCGGTGGGTGTCGTGGCCTCGAAATCGATGACCACGAACGTCGTCTTGCGGAAGGCCTCGTCGTCGGTCAGGCCACCCATCCGCTCACCGCCGTCCGTCCTGCCTCGACGCTGGCGGCGTTGAGGCCAGCGATGCAGGTTCTCTGCAATCGGCGGCTGGTCCCCTTGCTTCTCACCGGCCGATGACCTCGGTGACCGCGCGGGTGGCGTCGTCGAGGCTGGGCGCGTTCCACAGCCGTTCACCTGTCCACGCCTCGCTCAGGGACCGATACAGGTCCGACATCACCGGCAGGAAGGCTGCGGGCAGGGGTGCCGGCTCGGGCCACAAGTCCCGGGGAACACCCTCGGCGATCAGCCGGCCCGTGGGTACCTCGAGTCCGTTGTTCACGTACCAGTTCCGCAGAACCTGCTTGCCGCAATGGACGCCGCTGAACAACAGGCGAGCCTCGTCCGGGGTGCCGGGACTGTCAGCCAGCACGATGCGCTCGTCGTTCGTCGAAAGAAACTCGGCCTTGCCGTCAGAGAAGGTCAGGCCGACCCGTTCGGCGTGCCCGGCCAGCACCTCGTTGGCTTTGACCGTGATGTCGCTCATGACGCGAAGCTGCCCCGCGCTCAGACCGGCCAGCTGGACGGCTTCGGAGCGGCCGACGAACCGGTTGACGGGCTCGAACATGGTGGCGAACTCGACCAGCGGTTGCAGCAAGCGCTCACCGACCTTCGGCATATCCGTAAGCCCGACCTCGTCGAGGGTGAGCGTTCCGCTGGCGAGCCGGCGATGCACAGAGCTGCCCTGCGGAAGTTCGTTACGGACCAGGACCTGCACGGGGATCAGAGTGTTGTCGGCGAGTCGGCCGGTCCCCGGTTCGGGTAGCCGCGCCAGGTCGAATTCGATCTGGTTCGGGGGAAGGAAACGCCGGAAGTGGGTGGGCACACCGGCGGCTTGCAGCATCCGAAAGTTGAAGACGGCCATGCGGCAGGTCGCTTCGCCCTTACCGGGTATCGGATCCGGCATCCGGCCGTAGTGGAAGACGGTGTAGTGGTCGGTGTACTCGAAGATCCCCACGCCGGTTCGGTCCGCCGTCGCAGGTTCGACGATCTCGAGGTTCTTCGTGGAGTGCAGGACGGGCATAACGCTCCTCGGTTTCGAGGGACTCAGTCGCCGGTGAGGGGATGCTGCTGAGGCCGGCCGCAGTACATGCATGGGGCCTGCGGGCCCTGCCACGGTTCGCTGACGCAGGTGAGCTCGACGTCCGTGTTCTGGATCAACGAGCCGATGAGGCGTGTGGCGTCGTGTTCTCCGAGGGTGCGCCGATCCACGACGCGGTAGCGTGCGGGATCGGTGGTTGCTACTTGCTCGAAGAGGGCACACACGGAGCGCATGAAGGTCGCCTGCTCGTCGGTGAAGACACACTGATCGCGGCGCTGAGCGCGGGTGATCGCCCGGTGAGGGTCGTCGGTGACGAGGATGGTGCGGTCCGGCAGAGGGCGGTAGGACGCCGCCAACCTCAGCAGCGCGGTCGCCATCGCGAGGGCGGCGGCCGGGTCGTCGGGGTGCAGCAGGACGGCTTGGCAAACGGCGGTGCTGTCGACGCCGCGGCCCTCGATGACGGGACGGCCGCCGGCGAGTTCAGCGATGACGGAGTCGAGATCGTGTCGTTTGATGGCCAGCAGCACCAGTGCCTCGGCCATGGGTGTGCCACCGCGCAGGAAGGGATCGCCGGCGCTGGCTTCGCGCAGAGCCCGCAGCAGCGCTGAGCTCAAGTCCGGTGGGGTGTCCGTGCGCGCGGAAAATTCCTCCAGCAGCGACGGCGTGGTGTCCAACAGGTCGATGGCATGGCGGGTCAGGTAGGTCTTTCCGACTCCGGTGACCCCTTCGACGGAGACCAGCGTGCCGCGGGTGCACCGGGACAGTTCCGTAACAGCGGTCATGCGGAGGGTCTCCTCATGGCAGGGATGTGCCGTCGCCGTTCCAGGAGCCCGGTCACGGTCTGGTGCACCACACCGGCGGTCTCCTGGGGTGACAGGTCGGCGACGTCGAGGACGATGTAGCGCTCGGGGTCGTCGTCGGCCATCACCCGGTACAGCCGGTCGATCTCGGTGATCAGGCGGGCATCCTCAGCAGAAAGAGGCCGCTCGATGCGATGGCCGAAGCGCTGGGTACACACCTCCGGGTCACCGGTGAGCAGGAGCGTCTTATCGGGAAGGCCACACCAGCGCCGGGCATCGGCAAGGATGCGGCGCGCCACCTGTTCCGGCCGGGCCGCCGGGTATCCAGAGCACAAGATGGCGGCCTGGTAGACGGCGACGGAGTCCACACCGCGGTCCTCGATGATCACGTCGACACCCGCCAGGTACTGCCCCGCCAGGCGCTCGGTCTTGCGTACCTGCAGCGCCAGCAAGGCGAGGGTCTCCACCACCGGGTGACCGGTCCGCAGGAACGGGTCACCCGTGCCGCTCAACGCGGCGATCACCCTCGACAACAGCACGTCGTTCACCTGGTCGGTGAGCTCGTCAAGCAGGACCCCGCGAGCGCCGAGCAGAGCCGCCGCCTTCTGGACGGCGCTCGTCTTCCCCACGCCGTTAATACCCTCGACGCTCACCCGGAACGGACCAGCCTGTACTGAGGCGATCATGCAGGCCCCCTGCAGACGGCGGACAGGTTGATGGCCTCAGCGACGAACCAACTCGGGCAAGCCCGCCGCTGGCCGGCGCCCTCGGCTGCAGCACGGGTGCCGGCTTTTCGGCTCACGACGGGTCCGCCACGACGGCTGGAACGTGCGTGGGGACGAGCCGGCCCTGCCGCACGGTGAGCACACGCATGCCGGCCGCGCGGGCGGCGGCGACACCGTCGGCCGCGTCATCGACGGCGAGACAACGACGCGCGTCGACGGCCAGTACGCCGGCAGCGTGCAGAAACAGGTCGGGTGCCGGCTTGCCGCGCACGACGTTCTCGCGGGTGATCGTGGCCGTGAACAGGTGGGCGAGATTCAGGGCCCGGATACCGCCCTCGACCAGGACCCGGGCCGCTCCGGACGCGACGGCGCAGGGCAAGCCCCGGTCGGTGGCCGCATCGAGCAGCTCGATGGTGGCGGCGATGGGCTGGAGCTGGTCGAGGCTGGCCAGGAGCCGGCTCCGGCTGGCCTCGATGATCGTGCTGGTGGGAAGGTCGCCATGGATCGCGGCGATCTCGGTCAGCAGCTCGGCGATCGACAGACCGACGTGCTGCTCGTACCAGGGCCGGTCGAGGCTCACGCTGTACGGCAGTAGCGCCGCGGACAGGGCAGCGAAGTTGGCGTCCTGGCTGTCGACGACGGTGCCGTCCCAGTCGACGATCACCGCGGCCGTGCCTTGGAGAAGGTCGTCGGTTGTCAGTCGCGCGGACACCATGCGCGAACCTCCCTGGTGATGGTGTGGGCGTATCCGGCGATGCGGTGGTCGTCGTCGTGGTCGGTGAGGATCACCGCCAGGGTCCGGTCGATCACCGCGGCGGCGTTGCCGCACGGTGATGCGGCGAAAGAAGCAAGTTCGGGGCGCCGGTCCGCCGGCACCAGGCGGAACGTGCCCACGCTGTTGGGTACGCCGAGGCCGGCCAGGTGTTCACAGAACGCGCGGGGCTGCGGCACGCTGATCTCGGCGAGGAAGCTGTAGCCGTTCCACCGGTGGCCGGGCGCGTCGACGGGTTGCACGCCCGAGGCGCCGGTCAGCAGGTCGCGAAGCAGCGCTGCCTGCTGTTGACGCCGGGCCAGGAGTTCGTCGAACCGGGCCAGGTTGGCGCGGGCGATCAGCGCCAGCGGTTCGGCGAGCCGATAGTTGTGCGCGACCCGGGGCCGGTAGCCGGGCGGCGGCGGTGGGAGGCCGTGGGAACGGTAGGTGCGGGCGGCGGCCGCGTACCGATCATGATCGGTGAGCAGGTAGCCGCCTTCCCCGCACCACAGCACCTTGCCGTCCTTCATGCTGAAGCAGCCGATCGTGCTGCCGGTCCCGGCGGGACGATCACCGGTGTGGCTGCCTTGGGCCTGGCAGGCGTCCTCAACCACCGGCAAACCGTGCTCGTCGGCCCAGCGCCGGAGCCGGGGCAGTTCGCCGGTGCGGCCCCACAGGTGGACGGGAAGCACCGCCTTGACGGCAGGGGTGAGCTTGGCGGTCAGGTCGGTGTAGTCGACGTCGGTGCCGTCCGGTGTGCAGTCGACGAAGACCGGGCGGGCGCCGACGTGGATGACCGGCGCAACCGACATGATCACGGTCAAGGCCGGTACGAGAACCTCGTCGCCGGGCCCGATACCCAGGGCTACCAGCGCGGTGTGCAGGGCCGCGGTGCCGGAGGACACCGCGATGGCGTGGCGGACGCCGAGCCGGTCGGCGAGTTCGGACTCCAGGGCGGTCACCTGCGCGTTGGCCGTCGGGTCCGGCATCGTGGCCAGCAGGCGTTGCAGGTCCTCGGTGAGTTTCGGGGCGTCGGTCATGACCGGACTCCGGCCGAGGGCAGGAAGCGCTGGAAGTCGGTCAGCGGCCACATGTTGACGCAGTCGCGCGAGTACAAGGAGCAGTCGGCGCACGCACCGCCGCGCCCGAACAGCGCCTCCGCAGTCGTGCCGCGGATGTTGCGGTGCCGGTCAGGCGGTGTGGCACGGATTTTGAGGCCGGAGGGGCAGTCCCAGACGCTGCCGTCCGGTTCGACGAAGAACAGGTCGGTGCCGCCGAAGCAGCCGGTGACCGTGCCGGGAGTCTCCGTGCTGATCGTGTCGAGGAACTGCCGGGGATAGGTAGGGGCGGGCAGCCCGATCGGGACTTGCTCGTAGAGTTCGGCGAGGCGTCGTGCGATGGCGGGGGCGTCCTGGTCGGTCAGTGCGAGTTCGGTGTGTAGCGGGTGGTCGAGCTCCAGGGAGATCGGCTGGGGAACGTAGTAGTCACAGCCGAGCTCGGCCGCGAGGGCTCCGACGGAGAGGATGTCGTCGGTGTTCTGGCGTGTGATCACCGCGTACAGGCCGACTCGAGGGGTGGCAGCGGCGCCGCGAGCGGTCAGCAGCGCCCGAACTCCCGACAGCACGCTGGCGTGGCCGTCGACGCGGTTGCGAGCCGGCCGCCAGGTGTCGTTGTAGCCGGCATCGGTGGAGTCCAGCGACACCGAGACCGCGTCCACGCCCAGAGTCAAGATCCGGTCGACCAGGTTCGGCCGGTTGAGCGGAATGCCGTTGGTGCAGAGCACCACCTCGACACCGGCGCCTTTGATCGCCGCCACCACGTCCATGATCGGAGGCCAGATCAGCGGCTCGCCGCCGGCGAGGAACACCCGCTCGACACGGGAGCCGGCCAGCGTGTCCACGAACGCGGCGATGTCGGCCAGAGTGAGGTCCGTGCGGGCCAGGTGTGACAGCACGCCGACCTGGTCCGGGGGTGTCTCACGATGTTCCTCGATGGTGCCGAAGTAGCAGTAAAGACAGCCCAGATTGCACGGGGAGCGCAGCGCCCACAGCAGGGTGACTCCGGTCATGACACTCGGTTCTCCTTCAGGCCGGACGCCGTACAGCGGTACCGGCCATCGAGGTCGTCGTCGCGCGGAAAGTCGACTACCGGCGCCGGGAGCCTGTCGATGCTCGCCGGCGCCGAAGCGGGCCTTATGCCGGACGCCGGCACACGTACATCACTTCCATCGCCGCGTCCGGAATGGCGGCGGCGGCCACCGTGTCCAGCAGCGCCGGCGACACGGTCTCGCGCAGCCGCTGATACCACTGCCGGGCACCGTCGCCAAATCTCTCGGCCAGTGCCGCGGCGACCTGGTCCGCGGGCGGCGACAGCTGCCCGACCTTCTCCTCGACCACCAGGCCGCACTCGGCCAGGACGGGCTCCAGCTCGGCACTGTTCCACTCGTAGACGTGCACCCGGTACTGCAGCGGCCGCGGCGGCAGGCCCGGCGTCTCGGGCGTCGACAGGTACAACACCCCGCCGGGCCGCAGGGCGGCCGCGGCGTGCCGCAGGCTGGCGACGGCCAGCTCGCGCGGCAGATGCTCCAGCGCGGAGGTGTAGACGGCGACGTCGAACCCGTCACCGACCGCCTCGGCCGGCCACGGCGCGGCCACGTCACACTCGACCAGCTCGATCGGGAACAGCCGGGCACCGTAGTGATCATCCAGACGGGCGATCCGGTCCGTGGCCTCCGCCAGGTTCGCCGCAGCCACGTCCAGGCCGACGTACTGCTGCAAGCCCGGGGCGTACCGGTACAGCGTCGGCAGCTGCAGCCCTCGCCCGCAGCAGATGTCCACCAGCCTCGCGCCCTGCTGAACGCGTTCGGCGACATACAGCCGTTGAGCGAGATTCATGATCCCGGAGGCCTTGACCTCGCCGGCGGGGATCGCCGTGTAGAGGTCGTCCATCTGGTTCACCGAGTACGGGCCGATCATCGGGGTACCCGGACGCGTCAGGGTGCGCGCATGCAGGTTGTCGGTTTCCCTGCTGGTGGCGATGGTCATCGGTTCTCCCACGGGAAGATCACCCATCCTTCGACGGTGGCGCCGATGTAGGTCAGCGCTTGTTCGGGGGGTTGCGGACGCCGCCAGTTGGCGGCGTTGACGATGCAGACCGCAGTGCGGACGCGGGTGGCGCCTGCTGCGGCAACCAGCTGCGCGGTGTAGGCCATCGTGTCGCCGGTGCCGGCGATGTCATCGACGATGAGTACGTCCAGGCCGGATAGGTCGCCGAGGCTTGCCACGTTCGACACCTGCGGGGCAGGCGTCTTGGCCGCGTTCATGTCGTCGCTGACGGTGTGGACGACCTCCACGGCACGGACGGTCCGCACCGCCAGAGCATGGGCGAACACCGTCGCGGGAATCATGCCGCCGCGCAGGATGCCGATCACCACGTCGGGAACACCGTCACTGCTGACGTTGACCGCGGTGTCGTGGATTCTGGCGACGAGTTCCTGCCAGGGCAGCAGGATCGGTGGGCCCTTAGCGGCCACGCTCGTCACCCCACAGCAGCACGTGCAGCCGAGGACTGAGGTTCCAGCCGTTGGCCAGCGCCGGCGCGGCGAGGTTGCGCATCCCGGTGAGAACCGCGCTTTCAGTGGTGCCCTCGGGCATGACCCAGATCCGGCCGAGGGGCAGCTCGGCTTGTAGCTCCACCAGCTCCTGGATGTCGGCCGGCCCGGTGATGACGAACTTGAACACGGCTTTGCCGCAGTCACGAAGCGCCCGCAGCGCCTTCGGCCGCAGGCGCCGGTGCACCGGCACTCCCGACCCGCTCAGCTTCGGTGACACGTTGAATGTGTCGACGGCAGCGATCAAACGTTCGTCGGGCGCGATGGTGCCGTTGGTTTCCACCTCCACTCGGCGTCCCGCGCCGGCCAGCTGAGCCGCCAAGGCGCCGAGGCGCTGCTGTTGCACCAGCGGCTCTCCCCCGGTGATAACCACCAAGTCGGTGTCCTGGCTGACCACCCAGCTCGCCACCTCAGCGACGGCCATCTCGGTGGTCTGCTCCTCGCGGTTGAAGCGATCCCAGTCCCAGGTGTACGGGGTGTCGCACCACCCGCAGTCGAGATTGCACCCGGACAGCCGCACGAAAAGTGCCCGCTGCCCGGCCGAAGGCCCCTCACCTTGCACGGTGGGCCCGAACAGCTCGGCGACCCGCAGCGTCGACCTCGAAGTAGGCAGGAGGTCCGTCATGCTGCTCTCTCCGGCCGGAATTCGGCCCACGAGGACGCAGTCTCGCTGACACGGAGGGCGAACAGGTTGCCGGGAATGGCGGGCTCGAGTTCGGTGATGAACCACTGCGCCAAGACCTCGGCGAGGTTCTCGCTGGTCGGTGCCACCGTCATGACCTCGTTGAGATGGCGGTGATCAAACGCTTCGGCCAGATGCGCCTTGAACGGCGCCAGGTCACCGAAGTCGGTCACGAAACCCGGCTCGACAAGGTCGTCGGCGACGAGCGTGACCTCGACGGTGTAGCTGTGCCCGTGCAGGCGACCGCACTTGTGGCCCTCGGGAAGCCCTGGCAGCTGGTGGCTAGCCTCGAAGGTGAAGCTCTTGCCGATCCTGTGTCCCACGGAGGTGCTCCTCGTCCTGAAAGAGGTGATGGGCTACGACGACAGCCGGCGCTGCCATTCCTCCCGGCGGGCCGGGTCGTCAGCCAGAACTCCTCTGTTGGTCGTGGTGTCGGTGACTGCACCGATGGCCCGGGCGCCGCGCAGGCTCATGCACAGGTGCTCGGCGCGAAGGCGGACACCGACCCCCTTCGGGTCCAGCTGTTCCACGAGCCAGTCCGCGATCTGCTGTGTCATGGCTTCCTGGGTCTGCAGCCGTCGGGCATACAGCTGAACGACCCACGCCAGCTTCGACAACCCGACGATGCGGTCCTTCGGGGCGTAGGCGATCGTGGCCTCGCCGATGAACGGCAGCACATGGTGTTCGCAGAGGCTGAAGAACGGGATCCGATCCACGACCACGAGCTCGTCGTAGCCGCCCGCGTTATCGAAGGTGGTCGGCTCGAACGACGGGGCCTTCAGCATCTCGGTCAGCGCGCGAGCCATCCGGGCGGGAGTGTCTCGGCGATGGTCGCTGTCCATGTCCAGGCCGAGAGCGGAGAGCAGTTGAGCCGCAGCGGCCGTCGCGCCCTCCAGATCCACCGGGCGAGAAGCGACGCGGCCGTTGTCCGTAACCGCGTCGAGGGATAGCGCTGGTGACGTCACGGCTGTACGACCTCCTATGGATGGGCGTGCCTGTTACACCCTGACGACGGATCGCTTCTGGCCGCGTCGTGCACCTCAGCGCACCTACGCCGGCTCTTCCGGCGGCATCGATCGCCATTGTGTTCCTCCACCATCCGGCAACCGGACGAGGGCGGGAACGCCATCCAAGGGGGAATTTGGTGGGAATCTATGGGGAATCTACGCGGCGAAGTTCATCGTGAACTGCAGAAACACGACAGCGGTCGGACCGCATAGTGATCATCGGCATCGATCTGTTCGGCATCCTCCGGCGCCCGGCCGGCGGCGGCCCTAACGGCAGTTCGGCGTGTCGACGCAGGGGACCTCGACCGAGCCGGCCGTCACGATACGGTCAGCTGGCGCAGGTGCTCACCGAAAGAGGTCACGAGGCTGCCCAGAATCGCCTTGCCTTTTTCCGCTGTCCCGGCTGAGGGGCGGCCGATCACACCGCTGCTCGTGTAGGCAGCCATGCCTTCGATCAACAAGTGAGGCCGCGCGTTTGACCGATGATCGGCAGATTCGAAGCCGTCACGCAGGGCTCCGGGCGCGACTGCTTGCAAGATGGACACCTCGAGTTCGCCGGCGTGCATGTCTTCATGGTCGTCCGTCTCGAGTTCGGCATCCTGACGTGCCTTCCGCCAGTCGTCTCGGCTCGGAAACAGAGTCATGGACTTGGGTGTCACCGCGTTCGCGGCCTGGACCACGTTGCTGAGGAAATAGTTGCCGCCGTGGCCGCTGATGATCGCCAGTTTGCCGATGCCCTGAGCGGTGAGGCTGACCACCACGTCCTCGATGACCGCGCTGACGGTGCGGTGGCTCAAGCTGATGGTCCCTGGCCATGCAGCGTGCTCGTGCGAGCACGACATGGTGATAGGGGGTAGCACGAACACGTTGTACACCGCTGCCAGGCCATCGGCTATGGCTGAGGCGACGATCGTGTCGGTGGCAAGGGGAAGGTGCCGGCCGTGCTGCTCGAAACTGCCGACGGGCAGAAGGGCGATCTCTGGCCGGCGGTCCCGGATGTCCGCCGTGGTGGCGAGGGTGATCAAGTCCATGATTCCGATACTGACAGTTGGGCGGCAACGGCCGCGCTGTGCTGTTGGAGGAACCTGTCGACGAGGTCAAGTCCACGATGTGCTCTCAACGTCACAGCGACGGTGAGCAGAGCTTGCGTGACCCGGGCGGAATCCGCCGCTCGTGACAGTGCCAGCGCCTTCAGCCCTGCCTCAGCGCTCTTCTCGGGGTGGCGTGGTGCCTGCGTTTCCGCGAAGTAGGCGTACCAGATCCCGCGGTCAATGGATCCTGCCGGCTGCTCGTCCGCCAGGACATCCGTCAGGAGTGCCGTTGCTTCGTGATGGTTTCCCAGCAGGTAGTGACACCGGGCCCGGATCCCGTCGATGTACCGCGTGTCGCAGTGTCGGGAGATGTGGTCCTCAGGCGAGGTTGAAGCGGCTTTCACGTTGTGGTGGGCGATCTCCAGAGCCTCCAGACCTGACTCGTTGCCAGCCAGTGCCAGTCCTTCGGCCAACCTCGTCAGGCACAGCGCTTGAGTGCGAGTCGGTAGGGGGCCGTATCGCAGCGCTTTGCGAGATAAGGCCACCGCGGAGGTGGGGTCGGCGGCGTCGAGCGCTTGCTGGCTCTGCCTCATGAGCACGTACGCCGTCACCACGGCGTTGCCGGCGGCTTCCGCGCGGTGGCGGGCTCGGCGCAGCCAGTCATCGCCGGGAACGCCGTTGTTTGCGCAGATCCAGCTCATGAACTCCGACCATCGGGCATCCGCGACGGCGAGGGGTTCTGCCAACGCGGAATCCTGACGGCGAAGTGCTTCCAGGCTCTGCATCTGCTTGGCTGCCAACGGCCGGACCGCGTTCCACCCCAGGTTTTCAGCGATGGATGCGAGGTTGTCCAGCAAGACCAGCCATGGCCCGCTCACAGGCCCGCCAGCAGCGAAGGCTGCAAGCGGATCAGTCCCTTCCGGTACGCCAATTTCATCGAATCGTGCAGCCAAGAGGGAATCTGCCGACCGAGCAAGATGCTCAATGCGCTGCGCGGCAACCGCCGATCCGGTGAAGGTCGCACGTGAATTGACAAAACCTAGATCCGCGTCGGTTGCAGCGCCGAGAACCTTCTTGAGCGCTGCGCGCCGTTCGGACCCTGGCCAGGTAACCACGCCTCTTTCGATCTTGCCGATATCGTTGTCGTTCAAGGAGTGGCGAGGCGTCAGATACTGGTTTGCCGCGTCTGCGACTTCCTGCCGGGTGAGCCGGAGCCGTGCGCGTGCCACGCGGAACCGTTCATTCCGTTGAGGGTCGGTTCGCGCCACGCCGCTCCTTCCCGATCCGGATGGCGTCGGTCACAGTCGGGAAATGGTCCCAAAGACCACGCGAACCGCACAACCCGCTGAGCAAGACGGCCGAAGGCGAAGAACAATGCACCTGCCGTCGCCTCGCCGGGTGGGTGAGGCGACGGCAGGGCGTCAGAGGACGGTCGGCCGGTCGTTGCGGTCGACCTCCTTGTCTGGAGGGGATCGTGGTGGCTGATGGCGCTCGTTTCTGCTGCCGTTCACCCTCGCCCGATCCGCAGCGCTTTTTCCTGATGCACTGACGCGATCCCGACCTGAGAACCTCAGCAGGTCCCGACACGAGCGAGTGACGCCATTCCGGTATGTGATGGCTTGCCCTACCATGTCGCCATGCGTGTTCTCGTTGTCGGTTCCGGTGGGCGTGAGCACGCCCTCGCCACAGCCCTCGCCGCCGACCCGTCGGTCACCGCAGTGGCCTCGGCCCCGGGCAACCCTGGGATGGGCCGACTCGGTGAGCTGTTCACGGTGAGCCCTACCGACGCCGACGCGGTGGCCGACGCAGCGACTGTGTTCCGCGCCGATCTGGTCGTCGTCGGCCCTGAGGCTGCGCTGGTCGCCGGTGTGACTGACGCCGTCCAGGCCGCGGGCATCGCCTGTTTCGGCCCGACGCGCGCCGCCGCAGAGTTGGAAGGCTCCAAGACGTTCTCCAAGGACGTGATGGTGGCCGCCGATGTCCCCACTGCTCGGTCCCACTCCTGCACCACCCCGGAGCAGGTAGCTGCGGCGCTCGACGAGTTCGGCCCCCCGTACGTGGTGAAAAACGATTCGCTGGCCGCCGGTAAGGGTGTGGTGGTCACCGATGACCAGTCGGTGGCGCTCGAGCACGCCGCCGGCTGTGGCCGGGTGGTCGTCGAAGAGTTCCTGGACGGTCCGGAGATCTCGTTGTTCGTGGTCACCGACGGCACCACTGCGGTCCCTATGCGGCTCGCGCAGGACTACAAGCGTGTCGGCACCGGCGACACCGGCCCGAACACCGGCGGGATGGGCGCGTACGCACCGATCACCTGGGTCGGCGACGATCTGGTGTCCGACGTCCTGCAGTCCGTCGTGCATCCGGTGCTGAAAGAGATGGCCGGGCGTGGAGCCCCATTCGCCGGGCTGCTGTACGTCGGGCTGTGCCTGACCAAGCAGGGGCCGCGGGTCATCGAGTTCAACGTCCGGTTCGGCGACCCGGAGGCACAGGTCCTGCTGCCACTGCTGCGGACCAGCCCGGCCGAGCTGTTCTACCGCGCTGCCAACGGCACCCTGGACCAGCTGGAGCCGCTGCGCTGGCACGACCAGGCGGCAGTCACGGTGGTGATCGCGTCGAAGGGCTATCCGGAACAGCCGAGTTCCGGTGACGCCATCACCGGCGCAGAGGGGCCTGGCTACCTGCATGCCGGTACCCGCCTCACCGAGGGCGAGCAGCTGGTAACCACCGGCGGCCGGGCAATCTGCTGTACCGCGCTCGGCGACACCCTTGACGAGGCCCGAGCTGCCGCGTACGAGCTGGCCGGCCGGGTAACCCTCGATGGCGCGGTCATGCGTACGGACATCGGCCTGCCGTCACCGTTGACCGGGCAGCGGTAGGCCGCTGGCCGTCTGGCAGATCACGAGATCGTCGTAGTCGAGCCCGGTGGCGTCGAACGCTGCGGCGATGTCGTGGCCGGGCCCGAGGCCGATGTTCGTGTTGATCTCCAAGGCGGTGACGCCGTCCGGGCCGACGATGAAATCGGTGCGCGACAGCCCGCGGGCGCCGACGGCCCGGTGCACCCGTGCCGCATAGGTGCGGACCTCGGCGTCGACGGACGGTTCTAGCCTGGCCGGAGCCCGTTTCGGGTTTCGCTTCCAGTCGGCGTCCATGACCAGGTCGCCGTCGAGGAGGTATTCCAGCGGGGCGACGGTGCGGACCTGCCCGAGCAGGGTTACCGCGCCGACGGTGATGATCCGGCCCCGCCGGTACGGCTCCACCACCAGCCGGCCGCCGCTGTCGTGCACGATGCGGGCGGCGTCCTCGACGGAGCCGACCCAGTGCAGGCCTTCGCTGGCGTTGCCGTCGTCGGGCTTGACGACGAAAGCGGTGGCACCGGTCCGGGCAGCCAGCTGCGCTACCTGCGCACCGACAGGCACCCCGCCGTCGAGGAGCAGGTAGTCCAGGGTGGGCACCTGCTCGCGCCGCATCAGCTCTTTGACCAGGCTTTTTCGTTGCGACAGGATGTCCACGGACGGTGGGTGGCCGGCCCGGCGGGCACTGAGCGTGTCCAGGACAGCCGGGACCAGACCGCTGCGGTTGAGGGGGCCGTGGGTGAACTTGACGACCACCGCCGCGGCGCCGAGCGCCTGGATCGCGGCCGGACGGTACAGCTCGTGCACGTCAGCGAACCTGATTGCGGTCACGGTCACGCCGCAGCCCGGCAGCGTCTGGGCGAATCCGGCCAGCTCGGCCGCCTCGATCGGTGACGGCTGTTCTCGGGCGAGCAGGCATACGGTGCTGCCGGCCAGCAGTTGCCGGGCGGTCGCGATGGCTTGCGCGGTGATCGGTGCCGGGTCAGATGCTTCGGGCTGGGATGTCACGGGTTACCTCCCTGGCTGGGATGCCGAATGACACCAGCGCGCCGTCGTGGTTGACGCGGGTCGTGACTCGGATGTCTGCGGCCGGGCTCCGCAGCCGTAGTCCGTGCTGCGGTACGGCGGGGCCGGGCCAGGGTGACTGCGGGATCTGGGTGGCGGTGAGGAATGTGGTGGCGGCGGTCAGGGGCAGGCCGGGGTGCCAGCGGCCGAGGTAGACGGTGCGGGCGGCCAGGACGTCCGGGCCGTCGGCGGCGACGACAGCCAGCTTCGGTAGGTCTCCGGCGAGGGGCAGCTCAAGGTGCTGTTGCACCTGGGCGACGGCGTCCGCGAACGGGCGCAGCAGGCCCGGGTCGGCGGGTCCGTCGAGGCGCAGCAGCTCACCAGCGGTCAAGCCCGCCTCACCGGCGTCGAGCAGCACGTACGGGTTGTTGACGTGCAAGGCCAGGATGCCGCGGCCGCCCGGTGTTGGCAGCTGTGCCGCGGCGGGCTGGACCGGCCGCGCCGGCTGCACCGCGACGTCGACGGTGCGTTCGTCGGCGGGTGTCGCGGTCAGGGTGAGGCCGGTGTCGACGTTCTCCAGCGTCATGGTGGTGGCCGGCCGGGCGACGGCGGGGTAGGCCGCGATCATTGAATTGACGCAGTCGCGGCCGGTTCGCGCGGCTCCGAACATCGCCTCGGCGGGTCCGATGATCTGCAAGAACCGGCAGATGAACCGGCCGGCGCCGGTGGGGGCGACGACCAACGCCTTGCTGAACGTGATCTGCTGTCGCAGGCTCGGATACCAGCGGCGCAGCAGCAGTTCGCAGTCTGCTGCCGCCGGTAGGTTAGGGACGGTGAACACGGCGGTGGGACCGGGAGCTCCGACGGTGGTGTTGACGCTGACGGTCGCGCCGATGGCGCGGCGGGTGCGGTGTGGCGCCGTCACCGCGCGAATCCCAGCTGAGTGAGCGCGTGTGTGGTTGCTGCGCCGAAAGCGTGGCACCAGCGCGGATGCACCGTCGGGTGCGAGCCGACGTTCGTGCCGTTCATCTCGACCGGAACCGCGATTCCGTCGGAGTGGCGGATGACAAAGTCAACGCTGCCGTACGCGAATCGCCCCCGGGCGCCGGGATGACCGTGGGGTTGGATCGCGGTGGCCCAGATCGCGGTGGCGTGCGCGCACAGGCGGATCAGGTCGTCGGGGGTGAGCCCGAGCGCGGCGAGGATCTGCGGGTCGGTCGCCGGGAAGAACCTCGGGCCAGAGATCGCCGCCGGTGCCGGGGCGGCGTTGAGGTTCGTCAGCGCCGCCGCGGCGGTGACCGGTCCGGCGCTGTCGAGGGGCACCTGAGCGCGGCGGACCATGCCGGGCAGGCCACGCAACCCGTCGGAGGACGGGTCGTGGCAGACGAAGATCCGAATGTCGGTGACGCAGCCCTCGAGGCGGGCCGCCTCGGTGAATGGGGTGACGATCAGGGGGAACGGTTCGGGGCTGCCGTACTTTCGGGCCAGCGCGGCGGAGATCTGCGCGATGGCGCGGGCAGCCGCGGCCTCGGGTCCACCGCTGCGAATGAGGTGGTCGCGGTCGACGAACGTGACACCGGTTCCCTGCGACGCGCTGAACGGTCGCAGGACGGCGGCGCGACTGCCATCGAGGAGGTGTTCGAGCGCGCCGGTGAGTTCCTCGAGAGTTGCCACCACGATCGTGTCGAGCGCGACGATGTCCGCTTGTTGCCGGCAGTAGGCGGCGAAGTGGCGGGCTTGCTGCCCTTTGTGCGCGGCGATCAGGTGTCCGTTGACCAGGTGGGTCTCCAGCGGCCAGCGAGGCTGTTGCGGGTCCAGGTCGAGGATGCCGTGCCGCCACAGGTAGCCGGGGGCGAGTTCGCTGATGACGGCGTCGATCTGCCGGCCGCGCATCTGCAGGTGGCTGCCGGCGACGGTCAGTTCGTCGGCGGCGTTCTCGAACGGCAGGAACAGCACCACGTCGGTGCAGTCGAGGAGCCGGTCGACGTCGGGGTGGGCGAGGCCGAGCGGGGTCACGACGTGGTAGCCGGGGTTGGCGCGCAGGAAGTGGTCGGCGCAGTTGGCGCGGTCGACGCAGTCGGCGGTGCCGGCCGGATACGGCCACAGGATCGTCGCCGCATGCGCCGAGACGGTGGCCGCCGCGGTGGTGGTGATGGGTGCGAGCGACTGGTCCCAGCATCGCCGGGTCAGGTCGGGGTCCTGCAGTTGTCCGACGAGTTCTTCCGAGGGTGTGGTTCCGGTCGGCTGCGCGGCCCGGAACAGGGTTTCACGCACAGGATCTGCCTTCCTGGGGCCGGGTCACGCGTCGGCGACGCGGATGTCGTGACGGAAGGCGCCGTGCCAGGTGCCGTCCTCGCTGACGAATGCTGGTGTCTTGGAGGCGCCGGACACCTTCCAGGTGGTGCCGAGGCTGGCGACCCCGCCGAGGATCCGCGGGGTCACGCCGGGAGCCCGGAACAGGTGCAGGTAGACGCCGAACTTGGCGTGCAGGTCGAGGGTGGTCAACTCGTCCGGCCGGGACATCACTGTCGCCGGGACCTGCCATCGGTGGCCGAGGTACGGCTGGACGACCCACGGCTCGCCGTGGGCCACGGCCCGGTCGAGGACGGTCTTGAGGGTGGCGGCGGCCTGCTCGGGGCTGCCGTCGAGCCGGAAGACGCCCTGCCCGCCGTGGTTGTGGTACTGGTCGATCGATCCGCATTTGAGCACGATGAGGCCACGGACCGGCTCGGGCAGGTTCACCACGTCGTCCCACGAGTCGGCGTGTGCGGCGGTGTCGCGGTCGTCGTGGCGCAGGAACGGCGCGAGCCGTTCCAGGTCCGGGTGGCCGGGGTCGAGCAGGATGGTGGGGATCAGCGTCCGGCGGATGTCGTCGGAAAAGTAGTGTTCGTAGCCGGGGGTGAACGGCAGGGCCAGCGGCACCTTCTGGTTGAACAGGTAGCTCGGCGGCGTGTCGAGGATGATGGTGCCCGCGGTGGCCGCGTTGACGAGCGCGTCGATGAGGCTGATCGGCATGACCTCGGTGAGCCGGTCCAGGAACAGGTGGTTAAGCGGAACGCTTCGGTCGCCGGCGTCGACGAGGATGCGGCCGCCGTCGACGCGCAGGATCTTGGTGATGTCGTCGAAGTCGGACCAGGTGAGGGTGGTGCCGAGGGCGGCGACCTCGGCGTTGAGGAACTGCTCGGCGTCGCCCCAGCCACGCCGGCCGGTGTTGACGCTGCATCCGTCCCCGGTGAACACGCCCGCCCAGCCGGCCACGAGATCGCCGAACGGGCGGTGGCCGTCCTGGAGCGGGAACATGCTGCGGTAGGACCGGTCTATCGCGGCGAGCCATCCTTCGCCGGCGCCTTTCCACTGCACTTCGGTGACGAAGTGGTCGCTGCCGAGGTCGACGCAGTCGAGGCGGGCGATCCGCGGCCGGTCACGGCGGGCCGCGGACTCGCGTTGCAGCCGCCGCATGTCGTCGTCGAGGCCCCACTCCAGGGCGCGGACCATGTCGTGGTCGCCGCCGTGGGTGTTCAGCAGGTCCAGGTAGAGGTCGAGCAGGTTTTCGTACCAGCCGTCGACGGCGCGGGCGTCGCCGTACAGCCGGTTACGGGCGGCGGCGGGAATCAGGGTGGAGGTCGGGGACAGCAGTCCGGCAAACGGGGCCCCGTCGTAGCGCAGGTGGTTGCGGCCGAACTCGGCGATCAGGTCACGGTTGCGGTCCGGCGGGCGGGCGATGATCTCAACGGCAGTGGATGCGGTCATGGCGGGTCAGCGCGCGTCGCCACCGCACGTCGCGGTGGAGGTGGCGCGCTGGGCCTCCTTCCGTCATGGGTCGGCAGCGGTTTTAGGGGTGGGTGGTGAGGGCGGCGGTCAGCCGGCGCAGCCCGGTGGTGAGGTCGTGATCGGGCACGGCCGTGGACACGCGGATGTGGCCGGGCGCGGCGAAAGCGTCGCCGTCGACGACGGCCACACGGTGGTGGTGGCGCAGCCAGCCGGCGACGTCGGTGTCGGCGAGCCAGCCGTGCAGATCGGGGAAGAGGAAGAACCCGGCGTCCGGGGTGGGGCAGGTGACGCCGGGAATCTGGTCGAGCTGGGCGGCGGCGGCCCGGGTGCGTGCGGCGAGGTCGGCCAGTGCCTGCTGGCGTGGCCCGGGTGGCTGACGCAGTGCGGCGACGGCGGCCTGCTGAGCGCGGATGCCGACGCCGCCGATCAGGTGCGACGCGGCGGCGGTCAGCGGCTGATGCAGGCCTGCCGTGATAGCCCACCCGATGCGGATGCCGGCGGCGGCGTGGCTCTTGGTGAGCCCGTCGACGATGACGCAGTGCTGCGGCAGCGGGCCGGCGACATCCAGCGGCGACGGGGTCCGGTGGGCGGCGACGCCGCGGTACACCTGATCGAACAGCACGGTGATGTCGTGCTGTTGAGCCCAGGCGAGCACGTCGGTGATGGTTGCCGCGTCGACGACCGTGCCGTCCGGGTTGCGCGGGCTGTTGACCACGACGACGGCCGTCGCCGCGGTGCGGGCAGCGTCCAGCGCGTCGACGTGCGGATAGGGGCCGTAGCTGACCGGCCGGGCGCCGGCCATCGTGGCCAGGACCGGGTAGCTGCCCCACCGCGGGGTCGGCAGCAGCACCTCGCCGCCGGCTGCTCGTAGCAGGGTGAGCAACACTGCGGCGCGGGCGCCCGGCGTGACCACCACCTGCTCCGCGGTGACCGTGGCCGGTCCCGCCGCGGCGGCGATCAGTTCGCGCAGTTCGCGGCTGCCGGCCGTCGGCGGGTACGGCTGGTCGTCGGGACCGAGCAGCGGGGCGGACACGTCGGGATGCGGGAACGGGATCCGGACATCCCCGCCGGCAAGGTCGATAGTCCCGTCCGGCAGGTGCTGCCGGGCGGTCTGGGACAGCGGCACGCTGGTCATCGCAGCCCCGGCAGGACGCGGCCGACGGTGACGGGCCGGCCGTCGAGGACGTCGCGGGCGATCTGCGCCACCCGGCGGCGGCTGCTGAGCTCGGCCTCGGTGGACAGGAACGCCCGGTGGCTGGTGACGAGTACGGCGGGGTGCTCGAGGACCGGTTTCCAGCGAGGATCGGTGTGCGGGTTCTCCGGGGAGAACACGTCGAGTGCAGCGCCGCCGATCCGGCCGTCGGCGAGCGCGCCCGCGAGGGCGTCCGGGTCGATCAGGCGGCCGCGTGCGGCGTTGACCAGGTAGGCGCCGGCCCGCATGTGCCGGAACGCCTCGACGTCGAGCATGCCGTCGGTGCTGGGGTCGAGGGGGCAGTGCAGGGTCACCAGGTCCGATGCGGCCAGCAGATCGTGCAGGGTCGCTACGGCGCGGGCGCCGTAGCCTGCCGGCAGGTCCGCACCGAGGTATGGGTCGAAGACCAGCGTCTGGCCGTAGAAGGCGCCGAGGTGACGGGCGACGGCCCGGCCGATGCGGCCGAATCCGACGATGCCGAGGGTGTGCTCGGACAATCGACGTGGGACACCGCCGGCGTAGATGTCGAAGGTGCCCCCGGTCAGGCCCTGGTGCTGCGGGATCAGGCGCCGTTCCAGGGCCAGGGCGAGCGTGGCGGTGTGCGCGGACACCTCCCCGACGCAGTAGTCCGGGATGTTGTAGGCCGGGATCCGGCGCTCGGCCAGTAGTGCGGGGTTCAGGTTGTCGACCCCGACGCCTTGCCGGATCACCGCTTTCAGACCGGGGCCGGCCGCGTCGAGCAGCTCCCGGGTGACCTGGCAGCGGTAGACGACCAGGACCTGGACACCGTCGGCCGCGGCGTGCAGTGCGGAGTCGTCGTGCAGGTAGCGGTGGCCGTCGTGTGGCCCGAATCGCAGGTCGACGCCGGTCAGGATCTGCTGCTCGATGCCGGCCAGTACCGGATCCGGGTGGCCGGCCGCCGTGATCAGCCAGGCGGGATCGGTGTACAGCACCGCAGGTGATGTCATCGGTCGCTCCGTTGAGAGTGGTGCGGGGCTGGTCCGGTCAGCTGAGTCTGGAACCGGGTGGCGATCGCGTCCACGGTGATGCCTTCGGAGGCGCGTGTCCCGCCTGCGGCGCCGCCAGGCACCCCGCGGACGGTGAGCAGGACGGGGCCGGGCGCGGACAGCGCGTGCGTGACCGTGTCGCGCAGACCGGGTTCGTCGTCGGCGGTCAGGGTGGTGCGGTAGCCGCACGCCGCCGCCACGGCGGCGAAGTCGACGGTGGCGGGGACCGGCTGACCGCCGGTGGATTCGTAGCCGCCGTTGTCGAACACGATGTGCACCAGGTTCGACGGTGCGGCACCGCCGACGGCGGCGAAGGTGCCGAGGTGCATCAGGGCGGCGCCGTCGCCGTCGAGGGCGACGACCCGCTGTGTCGGGTGTTGCAGGGCGACGCCGAGCGCGACGGCGGCCACGTGTCCCATCGAGCCCTGCATGTAGAAGTTGCCGGGCCGGTCGCCGGCCTGAAACAGTGCCCGGGACAGGTATCCGGTGGTCGACAGGACCGGTTCGTCGCTGCGCAGCTGCTCCAGCACGGTGGTGACAAGCGTGGTGCCGGTGGTCCCCTGCGGCGGCGCCGTTGCGGGGCCTGGTGCCGCTTCGATGGCGCCTTTGCCGACGAGCAGCACGACCGGGTCGCCCTGCTGCAGGTGTTGTACGGCGCGGTCGAACACGTCGGTCACCTGCGGACCGCCGGCGGTGAGTTCGGCGAACGGCACGTCGATGGTGCGCAACCAGCTCGGGACGACTTGCCCCATGATCCGGTGCTGGGGTTCCCCGGCCGTCGCCGACGGCCAGCCGCGCATGCTCATGACGATCAGCACCGGGATCCGGTACGGCAGCAGCAGCGACGTCAACGGGTTGATCAGGTTGCCGAACCCGGAGTTCTGGATGAGCACGGCGCTGCCGGTGCCGGCCAGCTGAGCCCCGGCCGCGGCGGCCAGCGCACCGCCTTCGTTCGCGGCGGGAACATAGGTCAGGTCGGGGTGGGTGTCGATGAGCTGCAGCGGTGCGCTGAAGTAGGAGCACGGGACGCCGGACACGAACCGCACACCGATGCCGGCCAGCGCGTCCAGGAACGCCGCGGCGCTGGTCATGGCGCGGTCCGGTAGGCGTCGGGCATGCCTTGCAGGTCGAACACCGCCTGCATCGGCGCGAGCCGCTCCTCCAGCGCGGCGGCATTCCCGGCCTGGCTCAGCACGCGCAGCATGTCCTGCACGCTGCTGACGGTCGCCCGCAGCCCCTGGTTGGCGTAGATGACGACCCGGTACCCGGCGGCGAGCAGCTCCGCTTCGGTGACCTGCGGGTAGGTCGTCGGGATCGCGATCAGGGGCAGGTCTCGGTCCCACGCGGCGGCGAACTTGAGCACCTGGTCCGGGTGCACGCTCTTGCTGTGCACGAGGATCGCGTCGGCGCCCGCATCGGCGTACTGGTGCGCGCGGTCCAGCGCCTCGGCGAGGTCCCGGCCGGCGATGAACGCTTCGGTGCGGGCGATGAGCAGAAACGCCGGATCGGTTTGGGCCTGCTTGCCGGCGCGGATCTTGGCGGCGAACTCTGCAGCGGGCAGCAGATCCTGCCCGCCGTCGGCGAAGCTGTTCAGCTTGGGGAACCGCTTGTCCTCGATGCACATCGCGGCGATCCCGCGGGCCTCATACCGGGCGACCGCGTAGGCGACGTTGCGGGCGTCCCCGAAGCCAGTGTCGCAGTCGGCGATGACCGGCAGCGGTGACGCCTGGGTCATCGACTCGGCGATGTCGAGGAACTGCGTCATCGTCAGCAGGCTCGCATCCGGCACGCCGTGGCTGGCGGACGCGGCGAGGCTGGACGCCCACATGGTCTCGAACCCGGCGGCGTGGGCGAGTTTGGCGGTCAGCGCGTCGTGCCCGCCGACCGCCCGCACGATCGCCGGCCCTGCCAGCAGCTGCCGCAGCTGGGTGGATCGGTGCGCGAGTCGGTTCACGTCATTTCCCTTCGTTGCTGTACCAGAGCTGCGTGTCGCGGACGTAGCGGTCCTGTCCGCCGCCGGCCATGTGGCCGAGCGCGAACCGGACGTCGGCGCGCACGGCGCCGCCGATACGCAGCACGAGCAGCCGCCCGGTGCCGGTGAACGCGACCGGCACCTGCGGTTTGAGGTAGACCGAGTCGCCGGCGTGCAGTTCGGCATCGTGCTGCCGGCCGCCGCTGTCCCAGCTCATCTGGGTGCCGTCGGCCTCGAGCACGTACACGTATTGGTGCTGGTACGTGCGCGTCCAGGCCGCATCGGTCGGCTGCGGGAGCAGCGGCCGGACTTCGACGGCGGTGGTGTGCGGGTGCAGCGGGTCGCCGGCCAGCTCGGTGATCTCGTACGCGGCCGCGCCGTCGGCGCCGGTGCGCCACCGACGGGCGTCGGCGGCGAACTGCACGCTGATGCCGTCGGTGGTGGCGCTGGTGACCGGCATCAGGTCGCGCACGTTGACGCGCAGCCCCGCGGCCAGCTGCGCCAGTTCCGTCGGCGGCGGGGACACCTTGCCGGTCAGCAGCGCCTCGACGCGACGCGGATCCAGCCCGGCGCGCCCGGCGAGTTCGGCCGGGCTGAGCATCTTCGCGTGCAGGAACGAGGTGAGCAGCTGGGCGAACAGGTGGCCGTCCGGGTGGTAGGCGAGGTCGTGAGCGGCTTGCTCGCCCAGCACGGCCAGTTCGCGTTGCGGGTCGCCGGTCAGGTCCCCGCCGTAGGTCAGCGCGAGGATGTAGGCGGGCTCGTCGGGGTCGCGGCTGGTGAACGAGTGTGGCGCGTACGGCAGCCCGAAGACCGAGTCACCGGTGCGCATCGGGATGCACCGGCGGGTGCCGTTCCAGCTGCAGTAGTAGTTGACCGGTCCGACGACGTAGGTGAGCTGGTAGAGCAGGTGGCCGCGGTTCCACTGCACGGCCCGGTTGTCCGGTTCGTTGTCCGCGACCGTGCACAGCATCCGGATCCACTCGGGCCGAAACGAGCCGAGCCGTGACATGACGGTGTCGCGGTACTCGTAGTACGGGCGGCCGGCCCGGTCGAGGATGCGGGAGCTGGCCTCGGACTCGGCGGCGTGGAAGATCCGTACGTCTCGGTCGGTGTCGTCCTGCAACGGCAGCAGGTCACGCAGGTTGACCGGCCAGGCCGCGGCCGCAGCGACCAGGACCTGCCAGCTGACCGGCTCGGCGCCGTCGACCAGCCGCGCGAACGTGCCCGTGGGCAGTCCGAGGTCGGTGTCGGCGTACGCGTCAGGGCGTTTCAGGTCGTTCGCCGTCGAGCGCAGCAGCGCTGACAGCCGCGCCTGGACCGCAGGATCCTGCAGTATGTCGGTGTCGGGCATCGACATCACCGCCTTTCGGTGCATGAGGTAACGGGAGGACTCGGCCACCGGGGTGCTGCCGGTACTGCGGCGGTCATCGGGCGCCCGGTGTGGGGAAGAAGCCCGGGATGGTGGCGACCGGACTGTGGTCGCGGCACCGCTGGTAGATCCACTGGCCGAGGGCGAGGTCGAGCACCCCCAGGCCGAACGGTGAGTAGACGGCCGGTCGGCCGTCACGGCGCAGCCGTCCCTCGAGCAAGTCGGCGATGGTGCCGCTGACGAAGTCGCGGTTGCCGAGCATCTGCTCGGTCAGGTGCAGCGAAGTCCGTTCCCGGACGGCATGCTCGACGTCGTCGGTGACGTTCTGGCTCACCGCGATGAGGTTCGGGCCGAGGTCACGCAGCGACAGGTGCAACACGACCGGGGAATTGGCCAGCAGAGCCGGGTCGAGCAGGTATGGGGTGCTCGCGGTCGTGGCCAGCAGGACCAGGTCGCATTCGTCGAACAGGTCCACGACGTCTCCGGTGATCCGGACCGCGGCTGCACCCTTGTCGAGCAGCTCGCGTTTGAAGGCGCCGGCGCGGTCTCGGGAGACGTCCTTGAGGGTGTAGCCACCGATCTCCCAGCCGAGCTCGCGCAGGAACGCGCAAACGTGCGAGGCGATCAGGCCGGTGCCGACAACGCCCACCCGGGAGGCTTTACGCCGGCCGGCGAGCTGCTCCGCGGCGAGCACCGCCGACGCGGCCGTCCGGGTTGCAGAGATCACCGACCCCTCGAGAACCGCGAACGGATACCCCGTGCCGGTGTCGTTGAGCACGAGCACGGCCGAGGCCCGGTCGAGGCCGGCGGCGACGTTGTCCGGATAGCTGCCGATCCACTTCATCCCGGCCACCCCGAATTCCCCGCCGAGGTATCCCGGTAGGGCGATGAACCGTTCCGGGCGTGGCGGATCGGGCCGGACGAACGTGCTGTGGGGCAGCACCGTTTCACCGTGGGCGTGTGCCAGGTAGGCGCGGCGGATCACGTCCAGGCATGCGGCGTGGTGACCGTTCACCGCGTCGGTGACGGCGTCGGCCGCGATGACGGCGAAGGCCGGTTCAGGGGGTCCGTTCATCGTGCTGCTGCGCTCCTCGACGTCGCTGGTGCCTGCTCAGGTGGTGGCTGCGCGGACCGGTACGAAGGCGTCCGGACCGGTGACGCGGATGTCGAACTCGTCGTGCACCCAGCGGGGGTTGTAGATCGTCTGCGTGTAGGCGCTGCCTCGGTCGGCACACAGGAAGGCGACGGTGGGCCGCGGACCGCGATAGTCGGCGAAGTAGGTGTTGATCGCGGCCAGCACGCTGCCGGTGGACCCGCCGGCGTGCACACCGTGGCGTAGCAGCTGCCAGCAGGCGCGGACCGTATCGGCTTCGGCCACGACGACGACCTCGTCGACGATCGCCGCCTTGACCAGGCTCGGCTGGATCAGCGATCCGATACCGGGAATACGGCGCCGGCCGGCGGGCCCGCCGAAGATGACCGATCCCTCGACGTCGACGGCGATCACCTTCGCCCGGGGCCGGTGTTGTTTGACCCGCTGGGAGATCCCGGCGAGACACGCGCCGGTGCCGACCCCGACGAACACGTAGTCGACGTCAGGAAGATCCGCGCACAGTTCGGCGCCGGTGAAGGTGAAATGCCCGCGCGCCGCGGCGGGGTTGGCGTACTGATTGGGCCAGTAAGCGCCGGGAATCTGCGCCCGCAGCTGCTGCACGCGGTCGATGCGTGCGGGCAGGTGACCATGCCCGTCCGGGTTGACGACCTTCTCCACCCGCTCGCAGCCGGCCCGCAAGACCTGTTCGGTCTGGACGTTGATGCTCGGGTCGATGACCGGGATGAACGGCACCCCCAGCAGCCGGCACAGCATGGCCAGAGACACCGCGAAGTTGCCGGAGGACGACTCGACCAAGGTCGTGCGGCCCGTGACCAGCCCCGCCTCGACCGCTTCAGTCAAGATCGCATACGCGGACCGGTCCTTGGTGCTACCGGTGATGTTGCTCGACTCGAGCTTGCAGAACAGATTCACCGTCGGATGATCGAGCTGGATCAGTGGTGTTGGCCGTGTCGCCTCCATGACCCGCAGCAGACGGGCACTCAGTGCGGCCGTCACCACAGCGACGGCCTTCCTGTGCAGGTGAGCCGACGGGCGAATACCTGAACCCGAATCATGAACACTCCTCCGAGAGGGGACGGCGCTGGTTTCGTCGGCCCGAAGCGACCGGATGGGCCCCGCCGCTGTCACGCCCCAGCACCACGCCGCGCCACGGACTGTCGCGGGACGTGCTGACATCGGTGGATCTCCGAACCGGATTGCTTTCGACCGGCGGATCGATTCGGCATTTGCATGGGCCACCGGGCGCGATCGTGCTGAATGCCATTCGCGACGGCACCGGCGGTCAGGCGAGGTCAAACGCTGGGCACAACACACTGCCGGACACCCCCGGTCCGGGCAGCGGCGAAGGCTTCGTCCATCTCGGTGAGGCGCCATCGGCCGGCAACCAGCTCGGCGAACGGATACTGATCCTGGTGCTCGGTGAGAAAGCTGACCGCGGTACGCAGATCAGCAGGCCGGTAGTTGTGCACCCCGGTGATCGTGAGCAGGCTACGCACGATGTGCTCCGGGTCGATCGCCACTGCCGGCCCGGGCGACACCGATCCGGCTAGGACGAGCGTGCCCCCGACCGCCAGAGAACCGGCCGCGACCGCTACCGAGGTGGCGCGGCCGGACATCTCGAACGCCACGTCGATGTCGGCCGCGGCATCGGTCACCTTGGCGGCACCGAAGCGCAGCAGCCGTCGCCCACGCTCGTGATCGTGGCTGAGCACGATGACATGGATCCCGCGTTGCGCCAGCAAGGCGGTCACCGCGATCGCGAGCATCCCCGTGCCGACAACCAGGGCACGGCCTCCCACCCGGATCGGGCTTGCGGCGGCCACCGCCGCCACCGCCGTAGCCCAAGCGCACCCAGCCGGACTGGCTACCTCATTCGGAACGCTGTCGGGAACCGGCACGATCGTCGTGCCGGGCCACAACAGGCAGTGGCTGGCGAAACCTCCGGTCAGCGGCCGGAACTCATCGAGCGGCTCATGCCCGTACTTGCGCAGGCTCAGGCACTTTTGCGGCATCGTCGAGCACCGCGAGCACCGGCCACAGGAGCTGGTCACCGACCACACCACACGCTGCCCCACTGCGACGGAGGCGCCGACGCCGGTGGCGACAACCGTGCCAACCTGTTCGTGTCCGAGGACACTGGGCTCGGCAACGCGCCGCTGCCCGGAAACGGTTTTCACGTCGCTGCCGCAGATCGTGGCCACATCGACGGACACGAGCACTTCGCCGGGCAACAGCGTGTCCGGCAGGCGACAGGAGCCGACGCTGAACGATCGCCCCACGCCGTTCCAACAGCTGTACTGCGCACTGGCGGACAGCTCTGGGAACGCGACTTGGTCTAGGCATCGGACCGGGAGGGCGGCCTGCTCGACGTCGGCGGAATTCACATGCTGCTCCTCGTCCTGGTTGCGGCCGCTTCTACGGTGGTTTTCGCGCCGGCCATCGAATAGGTGATCAATGCCAGGCGGGTCTATCCGACCTATTGGCGTCCATCCGGGCCTCCTTTTGGCTGGACAGCACATGTCGTCACTGCCGTCCCGCCGGGCTGGGCGTGGATGCCGAAGTCGCAGGTCGACCGGGCCTCCACGTCGGATATCGCCGCTCCACATTCACACCCACCGCTACGCTGCGGAACGCCATCGGCGAGGGAATCTAAAGGGAATCGAGGGGGGATTGAGGCTTCGAGCATGGGACGGCAGAGGACTGGGTCTAGGCACGGGTCTTGGCCAACAGCGGATGGTGGCCGTGATCATCAATGCCGCGACCGCACCGGCCACTTCGGCGAGCCTCCAGCGCTGCTCTGCACTACGTCAGCTGGGGCCTGCTCCGCGAAGCCGGAGCAACGCTGGTTCTCATATGGTGAGAGGACGTTTACACTCAGGCTTCACGAGACTTCGTCCGGATGCGAGAAGGAGTCATGATCCCGTTGCGGCAGCCCCCTAACGAGCTCTTCCGCGCGGCACGCCTACGCCTCAAATCTGCATTCGGTGAAGGTCCTCCTTCGCGGGAAGAGTTCGCGGATCGAGTCAACAGCCTCATAGATCCTCGAAGCAAAGAGGGGCCCATAACCGCAAACGACATCGGCAAAATCGAGCGGGGACTTGTGTCCTACCCGCGTGAACACCGACGGCAGGCATACCGGGCCGTCTTGGGTGCCAAGACGGACGCCGAAATCGGCCTGGTGAATCGCAGAATCCGGCCGGCCGACACTATGATTGTCAGCCACCCGGATGCGGTTACAGAAGAATCCATCGAAGCCCTTGGCTTCTCCTCCCCACCGACGCCTGGCAAGGCACTTCAGCCTGGGCCGTCAGCCTGGCCAATGGCCGCATTTCAGGATTATGGATCTAGTGCGCCAGGTCTGACACTAGACGACCTCGACCGCATCGATGCCGTCAAACGTGACGCTCGCCGCTATCTCGATGAGACGCTCGTTGCCTTCCTGGACAAAGAACTCAACCGATGTATAGCCGATGACGGCAAGTCTGGGCCTCGGGGTGCTCTGCCCCGCGCTCTCGGCGTCCTATCCCTTGTTCAGCAGAATGTCCGAGTGGTGAAATGGTCCGTGCATCAACCCTTGTTGCAAGTTGGTGCCCGCGCTGCGGAATTCACTGGATGGCTATACCGCGACGCCGGGCATCCCCCAGCAGCCGAATACTGGCGTGATCGTGCTTCAGAGTGGGCTATGGAAGCCACTGACTTCGCCATGCCCGGCTACATACTGATCAAGAAGAGCCAGGCGGCATGGGATGCCCGAGATGCGTCCCGGATGCTCGGCCTTGCCGAGGCGGTTCAGGCAGGACCATGGCGTCTACCCCCACGGGTCATGGCCGAGGCCGTGCAGCAGCAGGCCAGGGGCTTGGCCATGCTCAAGTCGAAACGCCAGCATGTTGATGACACGTTGATGAAGGCACGCGGCCTCCTTGCCGAGGTCTCTGCGGGATCGACCCCCCTCGCGGCTCATTACGACAAGGCACTATTCGAGGCGCAAGTAGCAATTTGTTATGGCGAGTCTGGCCGCCCCGAGGAAGCAGCCGAAATTTTCGAGGCGGTCGTCAGGCCGGACGTTTTTTCGGCGAGGGATTACGCCTACTTCTCAACGTTGCGGGCGCAGACGTTGACGGCTGCTTCACTGCCAGACGCTGCCGCGTCGCTTGGATCCTCGATCGTTCCTGTCGCGGTCACCGCTGGTTCCGCTCGCACTGTTCGAGAACTCGCACGGTTGAGCGCTGGCTTACACCCGTGGCGAAACCGGCCAGCAGTCGCGTCCTTCATGCGACTGATGCGTACGCTTTAGTCAAGCGTTCATTAGGTAAGCAGCCAGTCGCCGATGTCCCTAATTGCGGCCGACTGCCACTGCTGCGTCTGAGGGTGCAGATACTGTGGATCGTCGTGTACTGCGATGCCGTGTTGCGCTCCCTCAATCTCAATAAGCCGGCTAGTCGCAGGGATTCGTGCGGCATAATCGCGTGAGCTCTGCACTGGAATGAAAGTGTCCAGAGTACCGTGCACCACGAGCGTGGTCGTATTTATCTTCTCGAACACCTGGTCGGGCCGCAGGTAGAAAACTTCGTTGAGCAAAGGTCGCCCCAGCTTGAAAGTCGGCGAGTGAGGCAAGAAGCCGTTCTCGTCGAGTTCTCGGCCAGCCGACTCATCAATCTGACCGTTCGACCAGTAAGGCTTGTCGTCAACGAAGCGCTTCTTGTAGTTGATCAGCGGATTAATCAACACTAGCTTCGAAAGTTCGCGCGCATGTGAAGCAGCGTAGTAGGCGCTGATGCCGCCACCGAAACTGGCGCCCAGAAGGCTGGCCGGGGCGTTTCCTGTTAGTTGACGGAGATGGGTAACCGCGGCATGAATGTCGTTCAGCACTCCGGACAACGTCAGGTCCTCCTGGCGACCGCTGCTCTCGCCGTGACCGCGTAGGTCGAACCGCAACGATGCCACGCCGCGATCAGCGAGGCCGGCCGCAAGCCTCGTGAAGAAGCCACCTTCTTCGCGTGTTACACCACCACCGTGGACCAGAACAATGCTGGTTGCCGGGGCCTCAAGGGGAGATTGGAAGGAGCCCTTCAGAAGCAACCCGTCGCAGCTGCGAAAGCTGGTCAGTGTGACCCCTTTGGTGTCGTTCTCGTCGCTCACTCGGCAGTCCTCCAGCCACAGGGGATGTCGTCGGTAGGGTACCCGCGCCGGGTGACGACCGATGGTCCTCCCACCATCAGATACGAAGGAGTGGCACGTCGTAGAGGTCGGACTGCTTGCGCCGAAACATCCGGGGCTCGGTAACCTCGACAATGATCATCTCCGTCAGGAACTGGACCGTTGCGCCGAGCAGGTGGCTGGTGTGGCCAGTGGCGCTGTGTTCCTTGAGTCCGACGGCAACGTGGATGTGGGGCGCTACTCGGTCCGTGGCTTCGTCCCAGGCGAGGGTTCCGCCGCCGACAGCTTCGAGGTTGGACAACTGGACCTTCAACCAGACTGGGGCTTGAGGGTCCTCGAGCCGTTCGCAGGTGCCGACGAGATCGGCAGTGGCGAAGCCGGCGACGAACATGGGGATATAGCCCTGACGGATCTTGTGCTCGATGCACACCTCGTTGAGGGCAGTGTAGAAGTCGTCGCCATGGTCGAAGACCGCGACGATGGTCCGTCCGACAGTGGCCTGCCAGCTGCGTGTCACCTGCAGTACCGCCTCGAGGTAAGGAGCGACTGTACCTACTATCGTTGGCCACCGAACAGGGCGTGGTCCGCGCGGCCTGTGGTTCAGAGGTAGCCGCCAGCACCAGCGATCTTAGATGCGTCGACTCCGCCGCACCGGTCATCACGATGGGCGGAGGCTAGCCGTCGGGAGCGCCTCACTCTCGACGTACGCTGACGGACATGCTCGATCAGAGGTTCGCCGTTCACGTCGGAAAGGCCGATCTGGCGGCTGCGTATCTCGACGGCATCTGCACGATTTACGACGACGTGTTTTCCCGTCCGCCCTTCTTCTGGCGCGACGTAGAGTCCGTGCTGCATCGTGAACGCCTTGATCAGTTGCTTACCGATGCCACCTTCGGTATTACGGCGGCCTTCGCGGGCCAAGTCTTGGTCGGCTTTGCCTATGGGTTCACGCTTCGGGCCACTACCCAACGCTGGAGTAGCCTGACCGAGCCGCTGCCGGAGGAGACCACCAGAGAATGGCCCGGGCGAACCTTCATGCTGTTCGACTTCGCCGTCCTGCCGGAGGCGCGGGGCCATGGTGTGGGCAGAACGCTGCATGACAAGCTGCTGGCCAGTCGAGTCGAGGAACGTGCAACGCTCACCGTCCAGCCGACAGCAGCTGATACCAAGTCCATCTACCAGCATTGGGGCTGGCGCCAGGTGAGCCAAATGGAAGGCGGCCCCACCGCAGCGGCACCCGTCTTCGACGTTTACCTCCGTGACTCCCTGGACGACCTGCGTCACACAAGGTGATACGAACGTGTAAGCGCCAGCGTCTCTGCTGCCGGCTCGTCGAGCCACGGCTCCAACTGGCACAGCCCGCCCTGCAGTGGGTTTGCACGAATCCTGCCGAGCGGTTGGCATGTAGGAACAGTTGGCCGGTGTCTGCCACGGCGAGCGCCCCGCAGCGACGTCGCGGCGCCAGCCGCCGTGAACCGGATCATCCACGTCGCAGATTGGTTAGACAAGGCCGCTATCCGGCTCTGCCGCAGTAGTCAGCGGCAGTGCAAGAGCGTCTAGTACAGGTGAATCTGGACTGTGCTGCGCGGTTCCGGTCTGGATCCATCCCCAACGTTCATACAAGGCGCGAGCTTCGGCGTTAGGCATGGCCGTGAGAATCGCGTATTGTTCGGCTCGTGTGGACAAGAGCGTAGACAGCAGTTGTCTACCGATCCCCAGTCGGCGCCAGTTTTTCCGAACTATCAACTCGATGACTGCAAATTTTGACGCTCTACGTAATTCTGTTGAGGGCTCGGTGGCGCCCCCTGCCCACCAGGATCCTTCTGCGAACGACAATCCGAAGGAGAATCCGATTATCTGTTGTTCGTCCCGAGCTGCATAGAATGAGAATCCCTCTCGCCTTATCTGCCTGCGGGTACGTTCAACGAACGCGGACCGTGACCAAAGTTGACCACTGCTGTATGGGGGCTCGGAATAGACTTCGGCGTAGACTTCAGCGAGCTGGTCGATTCTTGCTTCAACTGTCGAACCCGGCCACGGTTCGATCTCATATGAAGGCATAGCGCCCGTCATCCCTTCGGCGTTGATCGCGAGTTCCGGAGCAGGTCGGTGAATTCTTTTGCCTCGACACGTCGTCGCTCGTTGCCGGGGACTGCCTCATAGACGCGATCAGCTATAGCTAACACGAATTCTTTACGATTGGTCAGATCAGTGCTTGACACCACGGTATTCGCCTGACCCAGTCCCTCTGCGACTTCACCGTTGGCGATGAGACATCGGGCTCGGTGCAGACCTATCTGACCTCTAGCTATCCGGCGGCTTTCTGGATAGAGCTGCAACGCGGCCTGCTGCGCATCGATCGACTCGGCAGTCATGCCGATCATCGAGTAGGTGAACGATGCTGCATGGTGCAGACGGTGTTCGGGCCACCCGAAGAAGGAGTCCCGCAGCGTTGTGCAGGTAGAGGGAAGTCGCGCGTACGTTTCCCGAAGATCTTCTAGCGCAGCTTGCGCCTCGCGCGGTCGGCCGAGCAGAGAAAGCACCTGGGCTTGGCCGCCAAGGAGTTCCGCCTTACCCGCGCTTGGCGGGCTATCGGGGTTACTGGACATAGCCCGCCGCGCAAGCTCTGCAAGAACGGGAAGAGGGCGCCTCTGGTAGATGCCGGACGTGACCTCGTGTCCGCTGACCCATAGGCGTACAGCGCTGTCCTTAGAGAGGTCAGCGTACCGTCGCGCGAAACGCCATAGATGACGGGCTTCTCGGGCATACCCGAGGTCCGTACAGATCAGCGCCATCAGTGAGGTGAGCTGCGCTGCTACGGCGGCCGTCGGTTCGGCCACCGTATTCCCCTCGGCGAGGTGACCGGCTAGTTGACGCCTCAGTGCCTCTTGGTCACGGCCAATGTCGGCAAGGAGCTTCTCTCTGGGAGCAAGGTGGTAGTCGTATCCGTACTCCCAGACAGCCTCCCGCCAGTGATCGACATCGGCGGTGAGAACGTCTCGTTCGCCGCCGAACGCGAGCGACGTGGGCCGTACCGCACCAATCATTGGGCTGCCAGCGGCAGCGGCCAAGGCGAGGAGGACTGTTCGACGGATCATCTCGCCAGTGTCGTCCCGCTCGGGCACCGATTCCACATCACCGGGAAAGTGCTCGGTGGATGGCAACGTTCCAGCCTTGGCGGAACGAGCCGCTGGGGCTGAGGTGCGTGCAGTGTCTGCACGGTTGGACCCAACCTCTCCGACGACAACATTGAGCTGCGGGCGAGCAACGGCGATTGCCTGGTGGTTCCTCTTGTCAAAGAAGCCGAGATCTTCATCGGTGGCAGCCCGCAGCGTTTGCCGGAACGCGTCGCGGCGTGGTTGCCGGGGCCAGGTGACCTGACCACGCTCGATCTTGCCGATGTCGTTGTCCGATACCCGGTAGCCATCCGGGACGAGCTGGTTGACGGCGTCGGCGAGGGCCTGTCTGCCGCCGAACAGCCGGATTCGTGCATCACGGAACCGCTCATTTGGCACCGTGTCCGACTCGGGCATCGCCATCTCCTCCTGCGCGGCGGGGGTGGGCTGCAGCACCTAAGGCATACGTATGGTGATGGGCGGCCTCCCCGGTCCGCAAGGTTCGGCCAGGCCGGCCACCCATCGATGTCAATGCTCGGGCTGCGATCAGCGGTCGAAGTCGCCGTCCTTGGCGCCGCCGACCCAGGCATCGAACTCCTCGTCGGTGAAAATCAGGGACCCGCCCTCCGGACGCTTGGAGTTGCGCACCTCCACGCCACCGCCGGCAAGGTATCGGACCTCGACGCAGTTAGCATCCGGGGCCGAACGGCCGGACTTGAACCACACTCCTGCCGGGCGGGGAGCCGCTGACGCAGCAGAGGTTTGCATACTCATCTCCTTGTTAAGCACTCCTGCGCCAGGGTGGCGAGAAGATCGAGGGAATCGGCCGCGTTTAACGCGTCGTCCTGCAATTCCGATCGCAAGTTGGAGTAAATCCCTACTTGGGTCTCGTCGGTGAGGATAATGTCGTCGATATTGGTGTCGACCGTGACGATCTCAAGATCGGCAGGATCGGAATAGGTGTAGTACGAGAACGCGCTACGGGCCTGCAACCGCTCCGCGAGTGCGACATCGAGCGGCAACGCACGCACGGTCACCGCTCGCATATTCAGCGTCGCACCGATCAGGTGTTCCAATTGGCCGTGCATGACGTCGGCGGGTACCGTACGCCGGCGAAGAGCCGTCTCGTCGATCACCACCTCGTACGGTGTCGCGTCCGGCCCGGCCAGGATGGCCTGGCGTTGCTTGCGCGCTTCGAGAGCGCGAGCTGTGGAGAAGCGGCGACTGCGGGCGGTGCGAGCCGCCTCAGCGCGAGCCCGCGCGAAGTCCGGTGTCTGCAGAAGCCCGGGAATGAGAAACGGCTGGTACTCGAAGATCGAGGCGGCGCCCGCCTCCAGGTCGGCGGTCTGCGCCTGACGAGGACCCATCTCGTCGTCATAGCGCTTCCACCACCCTTGTGCTGCGGCCCGTTCTGCGGCCCGCATGATCTTGGTGTGGCTAGCAGCCCCCACGCCGAGGACATCCAGGATGAGTCGGATGGCAGCAGGATCGACCGGCCGATTAGCAGTCTCGATGTGACTGATCTTCTGCCGCTGTATGCCGGTCTCCTGCGACAGCCTGTCAGTGGTGTATCCCGCTTGCCTCCGCGCATCGAGGATCGCCGCGGCAAGCCACAGTCGATTCACATACGGGCTGAAGTTCACAACGCGACCTTCCCTCTGCGCCGCATTCGATTACGCCGCTCAGCAAGAGGCGGCAATGTCGGCATCGTAACCCACCCCGGACCCGCATCCGCGCCGCCCGGAATCCACGTCAGCGAAGTTTCCGCAGGTCACAGGACATAGTTCCTGCGCCGATTCCCTTTTAAATTCCCCTCGATTCCCATGAAACAGGGATTCCTCTCCCCTCACAGCTAGGCGATTGTGGAGCTACACAGATTGGGCATCACCCCGATTTTGCAGATTCCGCGGTGCCGCGCCTCGCACCGCCCCTGCCGGTCAGATGCCAGAACGACCCACTACCGCCGGCCACAAGACGACGCGAGGAACCGATCATGGCTGAGGTCGCAGCGAGCACCGGTCCTACCGGGCAGTCAGGCACCAGCGACGCCCGCGTCTTTGATGGTCCGCGGCTGCCTGTCGGTGTCGCCGTCTACGGCGGACAGCCGGGTGCTCGCCGGCGCCACGCCCTGCGGCCGAGCGATCCCGCGAGTTGCTCCACCCGAGCAGCCGCTCCTGCTGCTGGTCCAAGGACGAGGTTCAGCTGATGTGGACCGTTCGGGAGGCAACCTATTGGGACATCCGGCCTCTGTCGGGTGTGCTTGCGGCCGCCGCGCTTCCCACGCTGTTGGGCCGTTGGCTGGAGGCTGAGCCGGTCGCTCGCGGCAGGCAGCTGTTTCATCATCATGTGGGCCGGACCGCGGAGGCGATGCAGTATGGCGCCGCGCGCATAGTCGAGGACGGCGATCAGGTGATCGCTGCAGCGCTGTGGCTGCCCTGTGTCACTCCCGGCCCCCCTCGTGCGGTGACCTCTACCGACGGAGGCGCTTTCGCCGCAAGGCTCGGCGAGCTCAATGCCGCATCGGGGCAGGCACACGAACACCAGCCACATCTGCGGCTGGCCGGCCTGGGGGTTTTGCCGCGTTGGCAGCGGCACGGTATCGCCAGCACGCTGCTCACCGAGGTTCTGGCGCCTGTTGCAGCGCGGACACGCTGTCTGCTCGCGGCCGATGACGCCGTCACCGCGGTGGCCGCGCAGTGCGGTTATCGCCCGTATGGCGATCCGGTTCCTCTCGCCGGGGCAGCGACCGTCCAGCCGATGCTCCGTACCGCCGACGCCCGTGCCGTGCATGTTCATGCAGAAACGTTCGCCGGAAGGGGCCGCGCCGGTTGTGCAGGTCGTGACACCGCCCGCACCTTGAGCACAGTGGGCACGCCGGGGCGGGAGGCACGGTGAACGCCGCAGCGACCCCCACCGCCGGCACCCATCGCCCACACCGGAATAGGCGCACATCGGCCCGAGCCGACCGGCCTTCCTGCAGCCGGCCAACCGTGAAAGCGGTGCCGGCATGAACCTCGATCATGGGTCCGGCACCCTGTCGGAGCAAGACGATCACCTGACCCTTAAGACCGACGTGCCGCACTCCGCCCGGATCTACGACTACTGGCTGGGCGGCAAGGACAACTTCGCCGTCGACCGTGCGGTCGGCGAGGCGATGATCGCAGCGATTCCCGGCATGCGTTACATGGCCGGGGAGAACCGCAAGTTCGTCCATCGCGTCGTGCGCCACCTGGCCGGCCGGGGAGTCCGGCAGTTCCTGGACGTCGGCACCGGCATCCCGACCGAGCCGAACCTGCACCAGGTCGCCCAGCAGGTCGACCCGCAGGCCCGAGTCGTCTACGTCGACAATGACCCGCTCGTGCTTGTGCACGCTCGAGCTCTGATGGTCAGCACCGCCGAGGGGCGTTGCGAGTATGTTGCCGCCGACCTGCGCAGGTCGCAGTCGATTCTGGACAGCCCGGCGGTGAAGGACACCCTCGATCTCACTGAGCCGATCGGGTTGACCCTGATCGCGGTTCTGATGCTTCTCGCTGATGCCGAGGATCCCTGGGCTCGCGTCGCCGAGCTGCGCGACGCCGTTGCCCCGGGAAGCTTCCTGGCGATCACCCATCCGACCGCGGACTTCAACGCAGCCGAGGTCGACGCGGCGGTGGCGGCCGCCACGAGCGCCGGGATGACGCTGGTCGCCCGGACGCAGCGGGAGGTGGCCCGGCTCTTCGGTGATTGGGAACTCGTAGAGCCGGGACTGGTGCCCGTGTCGGCGTGGCAACCCGATCATCCCGTCGATGATCCCCACGCCGCGTACTACTGGGCCGGCGTGGCCCGTAAGCCATAACTCACACATCCTGAAGCGCGCCCTTCGGCGGCGAGCATGATGAAGAAGGAGGACGCGATGAGCGAGCTGCCGGCCGGCACACCGGCCAGCACGTCAGGCGAGCGTCGGCACTACCCGCCGGGCGTGGTGTTCCATGCGCCGCACTGCCTTGAGGGTGGCAACCGCGCGGCGATCCCGATCGACAGCGCATATACGACCTTTCCCACGCGTGAGCTGCACTTCTGCTTCGGGGGGATGGTTCCCGAGGGATTGCTGGACGTCGTCGGGATCGCGGAGATCATGCCGTACATCGTGGTCGAGCCCATCGCCTTCGGGGACCACCTGTACCGGCCGTCGACGGTGAAGCCGGACGATTCCCTCGACTATCTGTGTGCTGTCTGCCGCGGAACTCACGGCGACGAAGTGGAAACACTGCTTCAGGCGCTGGCGACGTCCGCCAGCGGCCGGTAGCACCCGGCCTTCCGGCGATAGGCGTCAACCGTTGCCGGCCTCAGCGCGAGCTTCGGTCTGTGCGCTGTCACCGGATGGCACTTGGCGGAGCCTGCTTTCTCGGGCCCGGATCAAATGCACGGCCGCGCCGAGCGGGCGCGTGGCCCACAACGTCGCAAACGAGACCTTGTTCATCGCAGGCCCGCCGGTGGAGCTGAGCCAACTCCACCGGCAGGTATGAGACGGGGAACACCATGCCGAGCCAGACCGCCGTCACCTACCCCACCCCGGCACGCCCGGACGCTTCCGGTACGGGGAAGGCCAAAGCCACGCCGAACCAGAAACTGGTGGGGCGGCTGCTGCGCATGGCCTCCGCGACCGAAACGCTTCCCGACGGCCGGCCAGCACGCATCCAGCGGCCGGAAGTGGTCGCCGCCGTCAACAAGATCATGACCAAGCTGTTCCCTGGCGTGGACCTCGCCGTGGTCAACGGTGGCTTCCTCGACGAACGAGAACTCGGCCGCTACGAACGGGGCGAGGTCTTCTGGCCGTCGAGGTATCGACGGGCGGCCTTCCGCGCGTTCTTCAACGTCGCGTCCGACGCCGACCTCGGCTTCTACCGTGCACGAGTGTTGGAACCGGTGCTCGACGACACGGATCTGGTACCAGTAAGCGATCAGGCCGGTGATGCGCCAATCTCCCGGCGTCAGCAGGGCGCACCAGAGATCGGCGAATCCGGACGCGCCGATCATCGTGACGCCGGGAGCGCCCACATCGCCCAGCTACGGCGCATCCCGGCGCCGCGGACCAATCCGCCGACGCGCTCAGGCGTCGACGACACTACGGTGCCCGGGGACAGGGAAAGTGCGCGGCCATGGCCTTGGCGGCCAAGCAAACTGGACGTGAGCCGGCCGCATTCTGCCCGTCGATACGACTACTGGCTCGGTGGCAAGGACAACTTTCCCGCCGACCGGGACTCCGGCGACGCGATCGAGCAACGCTTCCCGTGGGTGAGGACAGCCGCGCAGGCGAACCGCGCCTTCCTGGGCCGCGCGGTCCGCGCGATCGCTCAAACGGGTGTGCGCCAGTTCCTGGACATCGGAACCGGCCTGCCTGCTCCCGGCAACACCCACGAGATCGCGCAGCAGATCACGCCGGACGCCCGGGTGCTCTACGTCGACAACGACCCGATCGTCGGAACGCACGCCCGCGCCTTGACCGTCGGACACCCGGCCGGGCACACCGCCTACCTCGAGGCGGACCTGCGCCATCCCGAACAGATCCTGCAACACCCGGACTTCGGCGCGATCCTCGACCCCCGCGAACCGCTGTGCATCGTGCTGGCAGCGGTGCTGCACTACCTCCCTGACCTGGCCGAGGCGCAGCGGGCTGTCCGTGCCCTGCTGGACGCCGCTGCCCCCGGCAGCTTCCTGATCATCTCGCACGGCACACACGACTTCATGTGCGCCGATGACGCCGCCGCCTACAAGGCGATCTACGCCGCTGGCGAGATCGACGTCCGCACCCGCACGAAAGATCAGATCGCGACCTTCGCCTACGGCCTACAGATCCTGGAGCCAGGGCTCGTCGCCGTCAGCGACTGGCGCCCGGACGACGAGCCGGCCAAGCGGCCCTCGCCTCGACACGCAGGCCTCTACGGCGTGGTCGGGCACCTGCGGCCGCGGCCAGCGCCGTAGGGGCGAGCGCGGCTTAGGTACGGCAAGGATCGCTGCGCCGCTTTCATCGGCGTCCCATATATGCGGTGGATGGCCTCCGCGCGAATGACGGTATCCCCTGGATCCCTCCGTTTTCGGCTTCCGGCGAGTCATCAGCATGCCGCCACTTCCCGATGGTTTCCCTATGGCCGCCAGCGTCGATAGCAACCCGAGACCGCCAGAGCTTTACCGGCGGTCGTTTTCGGACTGGTCCGCGAGAGAGGATGTCGAGGCGCGGCTACATGAAGTGAACTTCCATGCCCAGCTGAGCGGCACTAGAGAGGGCTTCAGCCTCGTTAAGTTGCCGCTCAAGGCTATATGGATGTTGATCTGGCATCGTGGATGCACCTCATTTTGGTATTTCCTATAGTCGATGCAACTGTGATCCTTAAATGCGCTTGGGATTATGTCGGCACGAAGTGTTGGACAGCTGATACGACTCCGAGCAAGGCAGTGTTCCTCATGCCGGTGTCCCGTGAAGCCGACGTAGTTAATCGGTCCACGGACGCTGACGTAAGAAAGCACCCGAAGCTCGTCGTGTCCGACCGGCACCGTTTATTGAGAGGTTCTTCGTGTTTCCCTGCTGCGGTGAGGCGCTCTGCCCGCGCCGTACCGTCGTATGCCGCGGAGGCGCGTGGAGCAGAAGATCCTGTTTGACGACGTACCCCCGGTCAGACGTCGCGACCTCCCGTCGCCGACAAAGCAGGCTGCACCCGCCCGTCCCCGCATGCGCGGGAAGCCGGAACCCTTGCTGGGTTCCACGACACACGATGCGCCACTGCAACATCGGCCCTCGGGCCTGTTCATGCCCCCGGCTCCTTCGACGAGCCGGCCCAGAGGTCAGGCCCGTACCGGCCAGACCGGGCTACCGCCTCTGTCCGACCGAACGCGAAATCGGTCGGCCCTGCAAGGGATATCTCCTGATGGACCTAACTTTCCGGGCTTCGGTGCCGCATCTGCCGGCGGTGATCCCGATGATCGCGCGCAGCCGCGCCCGCCAGCCGGACCTCCAGCGCGGCACAGGCGCCCGGGCCGATGCGGCCTGGAGCATCGGGTGTGGCGCGCGCGTCGGCCGCGATAGGCGGCCTGCCGATCAGCTCCCCACCATGACCCGCCGCGCGGCCGACCCGATCCGTGATGTCGAGGACTGCGTTTCTGCCGGTCACCGCGTTGCTGTGCAGTCCGGCCGCGAAGGAGCGTCGATGCTCCGGGAGGACCGATCGTGATGTGGTCACGCCGCCGCCAGTCGGCGTTGCAGCCGGACCCGGTGGGGACCGGCACGCCGCGTGCTGGCACCGTGCCCCGCTCGTCTCGCCGCCGGTGGCTGCGCGATAGACGTATCCGCACCAAGCTGGCGATCATCCTGGTCTTGCCGATGCTCGCAATTGGGGCATTGGCGGGGGTGAGCATCATGTCGGCCGCCGACCGCGCCGCAAATGCCAGCCAAGCCCGCGCACTCGTCGCTCTCGGTGGACGCAGCGCCCACCTGGTCATGGCGCTGCAACAGGAGCGGGCTGCCGCCGCGCTGGTGTTCGCCGAGGCCAGCGGCAAGGCCGCCCTGGCTGATTACCAGCGCCAGTCGAGCGTCACGGACGCGGCGAGCGCGGCATATATCGCCGAGCGGGCAGACACCGAGTTGCCGGTCAGCCTGGTGCCGGTGATGAAACGTATCGACCGTGAGCTGGCCGGGCTGCCGGCGCTGCGCAAGAAGGTGACCACGTCCCCGGACGCCGTGCTCAGCACGGTCGCCTTCGCGTACCGGGCGGTCATCGCCGACTTGCTCACCTATCGCCAGGCGCTCGGGCAGATCGGTGTCTCGACGGCCAGCGCGAACGGTTTGCGGTCGGTGGCAGCGTTGAGTACGGCGATCGAGTCCACCAGCCAGCTTCAGGTGGTGGCGGTGCGGGCCTTGGCCAACGAGAAGTTGACGCCCGCCGTGCACCGAGAGATCGTCGCGGCGGGTGTCGGATCGACCGAGGCACTGCAGAGCTTTGTTGATCTTGGTGATCCGTCGTGGCCAGGTCTGCTCAACAGCCGGATCGGTGGCGGGCCGCAGATCCTGGCCGCAGAGCGGCTGCAGGGCCTGGTCACCAGGGCACAGCCCGGCGCGGCCCTGGAGTTGGGCACCGACGCGCGAGGCTGGTCGGCGGCAGTCGGCACCCGGATCAGCAGGATGCACGGGGTCGAAGCCGAGCTCGACAATCAGCTACTGGCTGACGTCACCGCCGACCGCGACGCCGAGGTACGCACCGTCATCGTCTCGTCGAGCGTTGTCACCGTATTGCTGCTGGTCGTCGTGCTGCTCGGGTTGGTGGTGGCCCGGTCGCTCGCCGGGTCGCTGTCGCGGCTGCAGGCCGCCGCGCTGGAGGTGGCCACGAGCCGGCTGCCGCGCATGGTGGAGCACCTGGACGTGGACAACGCCGACCCGTCCGCGGTCGCCCGGCTGCTCGCCACCGCGGCCGAGCCGATCCCCGTCGACGGCGACGACGAGGTGGCCCAGGTCGCCACCGCCTTCAACATCGTTGCCGCGTCCGCTGTGCAGATCGCCGGTGAACAGGCGGCACTACGCGCCGGGGTCGGCGCGATCCTGGTGTCGCTGTCGCGGCGTCTGCAGAGGCGCGCCGACGCGATGATGGCCAGCCTGGACAAGCTGGAGCAGAAGGAAATGAACCCCGATCGGCTGGAGAAGCTGTTCGCGCTGGACCACACCGCGACGTTGATCCGCCGGCTCATCTTCAACCTGCAGATCCTCGCGGGTGGGCGGGGCGGACGTCCCCGCGACGGGAGGGTGCCGCTGGCGGACCTGCTGCGCGGCGCCCTGGGGGAGATCCAGGACTACACCCGGGTGCAGCTCAGCGACGTCGAGCACGGTGTCCACATCTCCGGTGAGGTCGCCGATGAACTGATGCACCTGCTTGCCGAGCTGCTCGAGAACGCCACCCGATTTTCGCCGCCGCACTCCGCGGTGGTGGTCGACGCACGGCATGTGGGTGACCTGCTCCATGTCCAGATCAGCGACACGGGCATCGGCATGTCCGAGGCCCAACTTGCCGCGGCCCGCGATCGGATCGCCCATCCCCGCCGGCTCGACGAGCGCGTCACCCAGCAGATGGGGCTGCCCGTCGTCGGTGCCATCGCGATGCGGCACGGCCTCAAGGTCGACTTCCGGACGCGCCCGGAAGCCGGTACCACGGTGGATCTGACCGTGCCCGGCGCGCTGTTCGAGCACATCGAGGCACCGCTTCCGGAGCAACCGGCCCCGGCCCTGGCCAGAGTGCTGCCATCTGCTCACCAAGTGACCCGGGAGCTGGCCACGGTCCCGGCCGCAGGCGTGACCCGGCAGCCGCCGCCGTGGCCGTTGCCGGCCGGCCACGGCGCGGCGACCGCGGCCCCCGCCGAGACGGTGATCTTCGACCGGCTGCACCAGTCGTGGTTCGACCCGACCAGGCCGAGTCCGCAACCGTCGGTCGCGCCGGCCCGCGGGCCAGCCCCGGTCGTGCGGCCGCAAGGCGCCGCCGAGCCGGTAAAGATCACCGCATCGGGGCTTCCGATCCGGCCCCGCCGGCTCGACGTGGCCGCGCCGGAACCGGTGACACAGCCAATGGCTCCGGTGCAACGGGTGCCGGCTCAAGTCCGGCGGCAGATGAACGCGTTCCAGAGCGGGCTCAGCCAGGCCGGCCGACGCAATTTCCACTCTGTCCCCTTGACACCGGAAGGCAACCCACGATGACCGCCACACGCAACTGGGGCTGGCTGCTCGACCAACTCTGCGACCAAGTGCCCGGAATCAGTCACGCGCTGGCCGTCTCCGCCGACGGGCTGACGATCGCCGCCAGCCGCCACCTGAACAAGGACGACGCCGACAAGCTGGCGGCGTTCACCAGTGGCATCGCCTCGCTGACCGTCGGCGCCTCCAGGATCATGCGGGGTGGCGCGGTCGAACAGAACGTCACCGAGATGGCCCTGGGCTACCTGATCGTGATGGCGATCGGTGACGGATCGTCGCTGACCGTCCTGGCCGCGAAGGACTGCGACCTCGGGCAGGTCTCCTACGAGATGGCCATGCTCATCAACAGCAGCGGTGCGGCCCTGACCCCCGACCTGCGGCAGCCGCAACACGCATGAGCACGCCACCTCACGCCACCGGTGACGCCGCCAGCATCACCACCGGCGCCGACGCCACCCCACGGGCGACCTCCGCGAAGATCATCGTCGCGGGTGGGTTCGGCGTGGGCAAGACGACTCTGGTCGGCGCGATCAGCGAGATCACGCCGCTCACGACCGAGGAAGTCATGACGGCACCCAGTGCGGCGGTCGACGACACCCGGCTCGTACCGGACAAGACCACGACCACGGTGGCGATGGACTTCGGCCGGATCACCATCGACCCCACGCTGATCCTCTACCTGTTCGGCACCCCGGGCCAGGACCGGTTCGCGTTCATGTGGGACGAGCTGTTCCACGGCGCGATCGGCGCCGTGGTCCTCGCTGATACCCGCCGGCTGGAGGACTGCTTCGCCGCCGTCGACTACGCCGAGGCGCGGCGCCTGCCGTACGTCGTCGCGCTCAACCAGTTCCCCGGCGCCCCCACCTATGACCTGGACGAAGTGCGTCAAGCGCTGCGCGTACCCGACCCCGTACCGCTGGTGACCTGTGACGCCCGCAACCGCGACGACGTTCGCCTGACCCTGATCGACCTGGTCGAGCACGTCCTCGACCGGCGCCGCCGGCCGGCGCTGGCACTACCGATTTCCTGACGGAGGAGAACCGTGATCCGACGACGAATACCTCGCCGACTGGCCGCAGCGTTCACGGTCGCGGCGGTGCTGACCGCCGCTGGCTGTTCCGGCTCGAGCCTGGACGACGATCAAGAGCGCGCCGGCGGACCGATCCGCATCGGCCTGATGTGGCCCCAGTCCGGGGTCCTGAAGACCGTCGGCGACGACTTCGCTCAGGGCTGGAAGCTGTATCTGGACACCCACGGTGGCAAACTCGGCGGCCACGAGATCACGACCACCTTCGTCGACGAGGCCGACGGCAAGCAGGCCGCCCAGAACGGGATCAAGAAGCTCGTCAACCAGGATCGCGTCGACGTCGTGGTCGGCACCATCAGCTCCGACGCCGTCGAGAACGTCCACCCGGTCATCACCGAGAAGAAGATTCCCTACATCGCGACCGGCGGCCGACCCGACACCCTCAAGGACCTCACCTACACCTGGCACACGTCCTGGCAGAACCGTGACGCCGGCCAGGCCATCGCCGACTACATCAGAACCAACGTCGACGGCCCGGTCTACGCGATCGGTCCGGACTACAAGGGCGGCTGGGACCAGGTCGCCGGGTTCGTCGACGCGTACAAGGCCGGCGGCGGCACGCTGGCCAACCCGGGCGGCAAGGCCACCTTCACGCCGTTCCCGAACACCACCAATTTCGTGCCCTACCTCAACGCGATCCAGGCCACCGACGCCAAGGCGGTTTTCGCGTTCTTCGGCGGCACCAACGCCATCGACTTCGTCAAGCAGTACGCAACATCGGGGTTGAAGGGCAAGGTGCCGCTGTACGCGGGTGGGTTCCTGACCGAAGGCGCCGTCCTGACCGCCCAAGGCAGCGCCGCCGACGGCATCTACTCCTCGCTCAACTACGCCCCGGACCTGGACAACCAGGCCAACCGGGACTTCGCGACGGCGTTCGATGCCGCCTACAAGACCATCCCCGACCTCTACAACGTCACCGCCTACGACGCGGCCCTCGTCCTCGACCGGGCCATCGCCGCCGCCGGACCCAACCCCACCTCAGCCTCGATCAACGAGGCGATCAAGAACCTCGGCGCGCTGCCCAGCCCCCGCGGCGAGTGGAAGTTCGGCACCGAACACACCCCCATCCAACCCTGGTACCTGCGCCAGGTCCGCAGCGAGTTCGAGCGGGGCCGGGCCAACGTCCGGGTGCAGGACCTCACCACCCTCGGCAAATAGACCTTGAGGAGAACCCCCATGACCAGCGCCACCACCGAGGCCGTCGGCACGCCCTCGCAGTACACCTTCAGCAACACCTTCGACGCCGGAGCCCAGCTGCAGCTGCTGGCCGCCATCCTCGATCAGCACACCGAAGCCGTCCTCACGGAGACCGGTATCGAACCCGGCTGGAAGTGCCTGGACGTCGGCGCCGGCGCCGGCACCATCACCGCGTGGATGGCGGACCAGGTCGGGCCGGACGGCCACGTCACCGCCCTGGACACCGACCCCCAGCACATCCGCGGCGGCGGCAACGTCGCGGTCCGACAGGGCGACGTCCGCACCCTGGAGCTGCCCGAGGCGCACTACGACCTCATCCACGCCCGCCTGGTGCTGCTGCACATCGCCGAACGCGAGGCCGTCCTGCGGCGGCTGGTCGCCGCACTCGCGCCCGGCGGGGTGCTGGTGCTCTCCGAATGGGACGGGCAGCGCCGCGACTGGATGCTGCACGCCCCCACCCCGGAAGGCGCCGAAGCGTTCGACGCCTTCCAGGACGCGCTGCTCGCCGAGCTCACGGCGCACGGCGCGGACCTCGGCTGGGCACGGCGGGTGCCGTCCGCGATGGAGACCGCCGGGCTGAGCGACGTCAGGGCCGGAGTCCACAGCCAGTTGTGGGCCGGCGGTGAGCCTGGCTGCCTGCTGCACCTGTCCAACGCCCAGCAACTCCAGGACGCCCTGGCGGCCAGGGGTCTCACCGCCCAGCAGCTCGCCGTGCTGGAGGCGACCATGCGTGACCCCGCGACGCGCGCCTACTGCTACTGGACGTTCACCACCACCGGCCGCCGGGCCGAGAACTAACCCCCGAGAACGGTTTCCCACCCGCGTGAGGACGGCCATGCCACACCCCGATGACCAGCGGCAGCCGCCGCTGTCCCCGGGTGATGCCGCCAGCATCACCGCGACCGCTGCAGCCCGGTCCGGGCCGGTCTGGGCTCTGGCCGACACCAGCCACCTCCGGGCTGATACCGACCCCCCTCACGCGGGTGTGGCCGTTGCCTCGTGCACCAGCCGACCCCGGCCGGGCGCTCGAGGAGACAACCCGCACCACCGCCCGCAGCGACGCCGACCGTGGCCGCACGTCAGCGACAGCCGGCCCGGCCAGGCGGGAGGTCCGCGATGGGCGTGACCGCCGCGGTGACCGCCCTCGACGGGCTGGCCTTCGGGCTGCTGCTGTTCGTCGTCGCCACCGGCCTCACGCTGATCTTCGGCGTGATGAACCTGCTCAATCTCGCTCACGGCAGCCTCTACCTCGGCGGCGCCTACGTGGCCTACCTGTTCAGCGACGGCGGCCTGCCCGGCCTCGCCGTGGCGCTCGGCGTCGGCGTCGTTCTCGGCACTGCCGCCGGCACGACCCTCGGCGCGGCTCTGCGCCCGCTGGCCGGCCACGGGCACCTCGACCAAGCCCTGGCCACCCTCGGCATCGCGTTCCTCGCCGCCGACGCCTACACCACCGGCTTCGGCGGAGCCCCGCTGCCGATCGAGCCGCCCGACCTGCTCGATGGCAGCATCACCCTCGCCGACCACGCCTACCCGACGTACCGGCTCGTGTTCATCGCCGTCGCCGCCCTGCTCGCACTGGCGCTGCACCTGAGCGTCACCCGCTCCCGCTACGGCGTGATCCTGCGCGCCACCGTCGCCGACCGGGCGATGGCGGCAGCCACCGGCGTCAACACCCGCCGGGTCCAAGCCCTGGCGATGGGCGCGGGCGGCGCGCTCGCCGTCACCGGTGGGGTCCTCGGTGCCCCGCTGCTCGGACCGGCGCCCGGCGTGGACTCCACCGTCCTGGTGCTCTCGCTGATCGTCGTCGTGATTGGCGGGCCCGGCTCGATCGGCGGAGCCTTCGTCGCCGCCGTGCTGGTCGGCCAGGTCCAGACCGTGGGCGTGATCCTCGCGCCCACCACCGCGCCGTTCGCGCTGCTCGCCGTCCTGCTCGCCGTGCTGACCCTCCGCAGCCGTACCCAGACAGTGGTGCACGCATGACGACTCCCACCACACTCACCGGTCCGCCCACCGCCGACACCACACCGGCCCCCGGCACCCGGCGCCCCAGCCCTCGCGCGGCGGCCCTGCTAGCCGGCGTCGTGCTGGCCGCCGCGGCGTTGCCCTGGACCGTCGACGCCTACACCGTCTCCATCGCCTCCACCGCGCTGGTGCTGGCCACCCTGGCGATGAGCGCCCAGCTCGTCACCGGGATCGCCGGACTGCCGACGCTGGGCCAGGCCACCTATCTGGGCGTCGGCGCCTACACCGCCGCGCTGCTGGCCAGCACCGGACTCAGCAACGGCCCGCTGCAGCTGCTCGCCGCCGCCGGTGCCGGAGCCGTCGCCGCCGTGCTCACCGCGCCGCTGGTGCTGCGCGCTCGAGGCACCACCGTCCTGATGGTCACTTTCGCGCTCGGCGAGCTGGCCCGCACCGTGGCCAGCCAGTGGGCCACCGTCACCGGCGGCGACGACGGCCTGCACACCCCACCGGTCACCGTCTGGCCCGGCACCGCCCCGTTGCGCGCCGAGGGCTACATCTACCTGTACGTGCTCGCCTGCTTCCTGTGCCTCGCCGCCGCCGTCGCGGTGCTGCTGCGGACCCGGCTCGCGCTCGTCCTGCACGGCGCCGCCGACCACGAAGCGCGGGTGCGGGCCCTCGGCCACCACGTCACCCGGTCCCTGCTCGCCGGGTGGGCCGCCGCCGGCGCGCTGGCCGGCGCCGGCGGAGCGCTCCTGATCGCGGCGAACCACTACGTCTCCCCGGCCGACATGCATCTCGACGTGTCGGCGCTGGCCCTGCTCGCCGCCGCCATCGGCGTCGGCTCGATGCGCGGCGCGGTGGCCGGCGCGGTCGCCATCGTCGCGATCCGTGACCTGCTCGGTGCGGAGACCGGCGGCCACGCCCACGCCCTGGTCGGGGCGGCGTTCGTGGTGATCGCCTACCGCCGCCCCGTGACCGCATGGCTGCACGCCCGGACCGCACGGAGGCACCCATGACCACGCTGCTGCAGCTGAACGGCATCAGCCGCCGATTCGGTGGGCTCACCGCCCTGCACCCCATCGACCTCGACGTCACCGCCGGCAGCCGGCACGCCGTCATCGGCCCCAACGGCGCCGGAAAGTCCACCCTGCTCAACCTCATCGCCGGGACACTGCGTCCCACCGGCGGACGCATCACCTTCGCCGGCCGTGACATCACCCGGCTGTCGCCAGCGGCCCGCGCCCGGCACGGCATCGGCCGGACCTGGCAGCACCCTGCCGTCTGCGGCCGGCTCGCCGTCGCCGCGAACCTCGAGCTCGCCCTCACCCACCCCAGCGACCGCGCCGCCCGCACGGTGCTGCGCCGCCGCGCCTTGCACGCCCGCGTCGACGAGCTCATCGACGACGCTGGCCTGACCGGTGACGCCACCACCCGCGCCGGACAGCTGCCCTACGGCCTCCAACGGCAGCTGGAACTCGCCATGGCCCTGGCCACGCGACCCCGGCTGCTACTGCTCGACGAGCCGTCCGCCGGACTCGACCCCGACGAGATCAGCCGCCTCACCCACCTTATTTCCGCCCTCGACGATGACGTGACCGTGCTGCTCGTCGACCACAACCTCGACCTCATCTGGGACCTCGCGCACACCGTCACCGTCCTGCACCACGGCCAGCACCTGGCCACCGGCAACCCCGAGCAGATCCGCAGCGACACCCAGGTCGCCGACGCCTACCTCACCACCGACCGGCCCAACACTGCCCGCCGCCGCGACGCGCCGGCCGGGCCGATCCTGCTGCAGGTGCGCGATCTCCGCGCCGGCCACGACGGTGCACCGGTACTCGCCGGCGTTGATGTCGACATCCGGCAGGGAGAGGCCGTGGCTGTCCTCGGCCGCAACGGCACCGGTAAGACGACCCTGCTCAACACGATCGCCGGGCTGCTGCCCGCGCACGGCGGCCGCGTCGAACTGCTCGGCCACCCGACCGGCCGGCGACCCCACCAGCTCGCCCGCGCCGGACTCGCCATCGTCCCCCAAGGCCGCCGCCTGTTCGGCCCGCTGACCGTCGCCGAGCACCTCACCGCCGCCCACGCGGTCTCGCGCCGGGTGATGCCGCCGCCATCACCCGGCGACGTGTGGACCATCGAGCGCATCCTGACGCTGCTGCCCGCACTGGCCGGCCGCACCCGCCACCAGGCCCGGCAGCTGTCCGGCGGCGAACAACAAATGCTCGCCTTGGCCCGCGCCCTGCTCACCAACCCGCGGCTGCTCATTCTCGACGAGCCCAGCGAAGGACTCGCCCCCGCCGTCATTGCCGAACTCGCCACCATCCTCACCGACCTGACCACCGGCGGGCTGGCCGTACTCATCGCCGAGCAGAACCTCGCCCTGGCCACCGCCGTCGCCCACCGGGTCATCGTCCTGAACAGCGGGCACGTCGCCATGCGCAGCACCACCCACCGCCTAGCCGCACCCGAGCAGCTGCACCGCCTGCACACCCTGCTCGGCGTCGCCGGCCCCGTCGGCAATACGGCGCAGGCCGGCGAGGACCGGTTGGCATCCGTGATACCGGCCGAGGACGTTTCCCCACCCGGAGGCCTGCCGTGAACCGACTTCGTCGGCTGGCGCACCGCGCCCGCGTAGTGCATCTGAGCGGCGGCGACAACGGTCCCGAGCAGGCCCTTCTGATGCTCACCGATGCCCTGGCAACCATCGACCCGATCACCGCACCGGCCGACGCCGATCTGATCGCCGTGGCCAGTCAGTACGCCACGTGGGTCACCGATCCGCAAGACCAGCTGACCTGGGCCCGCTACGCCGAACGCGCCGGCCGGGCCCTCTACGGCACCGAGCACCCCCGCTACTTTCTCCTGGCCGAGGACTATGCCGACATCCTCATCGCCCAGGGCTTGGCGTATCCGGCCATCACCCTGTACGAGGCGGTTCTCGGCGCTTGGCTGCGCAACGGCAGCGACAACGAGCAGATCATCAACATCCACTACCTGCTCGCCCAGGCGCTGCACGCCGACGGCCAGTGCGCCGAAGCCGACGAACACAGCACCGCGGCGCTGAGCCTGCGCCTCGCCGTCGGCCGCGGTACCCACCGCGGGACCGAGGACGTCCTGACCGCCGCCGCAGCGGTTCGCGCCGGCTGCGGCCGCTTCCGCGAGGCCGTACAGCTGCTGCAAATCCACGGCCCTCAACTCGACTGGCGCGACTACCCGCCCGAGGCGGCCGCCGAGCTGCTCGCCCGAACCGAACGCGACCACCGGCGCATCTGCAGCCGCGACCGCACCGGCGACCCCGCCCCCGGCCCGCAACGCCGTGACGGATGGCTGGTGCTGCTCCAGAAGATCACGGCCCGCGGGATCGCACCCTTGCCAGGTGGCAGCAGCACTCCGCGCCCACCACCGAGCAGCTCCCCGTGATCGAGCTGCGCAGCAGGCCGCCGGTGCACGCCGCGAGCCGCCCCGCAGACATACCCCACCGGGTGCCTGCCGCGACCGCCGCCCGGCGGACAGCGCCGAGCGGCCGTATCCCGCCCCGGCCACGGAGCCACGCCTCGGCCCAATTCGCCAAGTCCCACCGTGTCGCCAGGCACGCTACCGATCAAAGGACATCCTCTGGTGACCGTCACACCCATCAGCACCGCCGCGGCGGCCGTCTCCCGGCTGCAGGCTTTACGGGAGCGGATCCGCACCGACCCCCGCCACGGGTTGCAGACGTTGCAGGACAACCCCGGCCTCGACACCGTGGACACCCAGATCCTGCTCGCCGAGACCTACCACCGGCTCGGCCAGCACCAGGTCGCCTACACCGTCGCCGGGCAGGCCGTCACCGCCGTCTCGCGCGCCGACACCGTCCGCCTCCTCGCCGCCCGCGCGGTCCGGGCCGACCTGGCCTGCCGGCTCGGCGACCCCACGGCAATGACAGCGTGTCACGACTACGCCCGCCTCGGCGCCCGGCAGAGCGACCCCGCCCGGATCGTCCTCGCCGGAGCCGTCTACGCCGTCGCCACCTACGGCCTCATCAACTGCGTCGAGGGAGGCACCCGCCTCGCCCGGCTCCTCCAGATCACCGACGACCGCAAGTACCGCGACCATCCCGTCGCGGTCGCGATCTTCCATGCCTACACCGTGATGCACGACATCTGCCGGCACCGTCGCCACCCCTACCCCGGCGAACCGGACCCGCTGCCGGGCGGGCTGCTCACCCCCGACCTCACCCAGCTGGCGCCCGCCGCCCTGGCCCAGCTCCTGCGGCACACCGCCATCACCCACCGATGCGCGAAAGGCCGCCGATGAGCAGGACACGCCCGAGCCCGGGCCGACGCCGGCCCATCGTCGTGCTCGCCGCCACACTGGTGACCCTGACGGCGTGCGCCACCACCGAAGCGCCGAGGCCTGAGTCGCAGCGACACCCCTGTTCGGTCGATCAGCCGTCACCGAGTACCACGGCGGTGGACGGCATCGTCAGCACGCAGGCGCGGCTGGCCGCGATGGCAGACACGATCACGGCCATACCCGCCGACACACGAACGGCCGCCGCCTACCCGTACTCCGCCGTACACACCCAGCAGTGGTCCATCACCGGCGACACCATCGAAGCCCACGACGTCATCATCTGGCGAGCCGCCGACGGCACCGCACGCACCAACACCCGCAAGCTGGCCCTGCACCGCGATCCCGCCCACTTCCCGGACCGGGCCGAACGGCAGCGCCTCGCCACAGCACCGGCTCAGATCGTCGACTACCCGCTGGCCAACGGCGCCCGGCTCGACGCTGTCATCACCGAACCCGTACCCCACGACCCACGAGCCATGGCCGACGCCCTCTCCACCCAGCACGGCACCGTCTGCCGGCGGCACGTTCTATTCGACCGATACCTCCAGCTCGCCGACGGCTTCTACCTCGACCAGCCGGCCCGCGCCGCCACCCTGCGCCTGCTCGCCACCATCCCCGACCTCACTTTCGACGGCATCGCCCGCGACCTGCTCGGGCGTACCGGCTGGGCTTTCGTACTCACCCGGCCCGGCCAGCACACCACCGACACGATCGTCATCGACCCCGCCACCGGCGTTCCGCTGACCGCGGCCACCGCCGAGGCCAACGCCCGTCATCCCCGGCGTATCACCCTCTACCTCGAACGCGACCGCACCACCACCCGCGAGCAACCACCCAACCCCTAACCCGACCGGCGCACCGGGTCGCACCACCACCAGCGATCCCACTGCGCTCCCTCGACGACCGCCATGCCGGCCTCACCCATGCGCCGTCCGGCGTTGCGCGGTCCCGGCAGCACGACCTTCCCGGTCGCGTTGCCGGGGCGGTGCGCTGACGTCTCCCCAGAACCCAGCGCACCGCCCACCAGTCCTGCCACGACGCCCCGAGCCGGAACGCGCCACCGTGGTCCGCCTCACCCACGTCAGGAGCCCTCGTGATGACATCAATCGCCAGCGAACCTGTCCCGGCACCCGCCACCGAGTCACCACGGTCCCGTCCCCGCCACGTATCGCCCCCGGTCACCGGAGATGCCCGCGAGGAGATCCGCCAGCGCGTCGTTCGGCTCTACCAGCCCGCCCCGGGCTCGGAGGACCGGCCGCTGTCGATCCGGGCCATCGCGAAGCAGCTGAAACGCCCCTACGGATTTGTCTGGAACCTGCTCAACGAAGCCGGCGTGCCGCGCCGACCCGCCCACGGCCACAAGCGCACCACCCCATGACCGGCCCCAGCACCCCGCATGACGGCACCACCGTCGACGAGCTCGGCAGCCTCGCCATGACCGCGTTCGGCCTGGCCGTCACAGGACACCCCGCCGACGCCGCCGCCCTGCTCGCCCCCGCGGTCAAAACCCTGGACCACACGGAAGTTCCCTCCCCGGCGCTGATCGACGTCAGCATCCTGTACGCCACGCTCACCACCGGCCCCGCACAGCTGCGCGCGGCGCACTACGCCTACCACGCCAGCCACCGCCTCTACCAGTGCGGGCATCCCCGCCGCCTGGCCGCCGCCGACGCCTACGGCATCGCCCTGCACCAGCACGGCCGTTACACCCAGGCCGTCGCGGTCCGGCGCCGACTGCTCGCCGGCTACCGCGTTCACCAGCCTCAAGCGTCGTTGTCTGCGGCCGTCGGGTTTGCCGCCAGCCTGCACGCTGCCGGCCACTGCCGCCAAGCGCAACTCACCGTTTGCGAGGCCTGGGACACCTGGCGCCACCACCCCGACGGCGACCTCAGCACCGGCACGACCCTCCTGCGCGCGATCATCCGCCTCCTGCGGTCCTGTCGCCGCGACCTCGACCTGATCGCCGTGATCTGTCAAGCCCGTGACACACCGGCCTGGGACGACCTGGTCATCACCCACACCACCACGCTCGCCGCGGCCGATGCGGATTACATCGACACTCACCGCGGCACGTTGTGCACCCACACGCCCCAGCAGGTCACCCGCACATCAGCCGCGGCGGCCAGCAATCTCCGGGCCGGCGGTTCATCGCCAGCAGGCACCGACCCGCGAGCCAGACCCGGCACCGGTTCGGTGGCCTACCAGCGACCGAGCTGGCACCCCGTACTCCGCGCGGCTGCGATCTTGCTGCCGGCCCTCGCCCTCGTCCTGCATCTCGTCACGTGACGACCACCGCCACACACGGCGGGCGCTGTTCCCGCACCCTCTTCCCGCACATCTGATCGGAGGAGTTGATGGATCCGCACCAGCGCACCGGTCGCATGCCACGACACCGCGGCATCGGGTGGTCGCCGCTCCCACACCTCACGACGACCACCCGATGCGGCCGTCCCAGTCGGCCGACAGCCAGGACGCCCGCCTCCGGCATCCCGGTCCACCGCCCGCGCGGCGCCGGACACGCCGAGCCGCAGGATCTGCCATGACCAGGGCGTGGCGGCCGCTGGCCGCGCTGCTCGTCTCCCGGTCCGGGGCGCTGACCGGACACCGGCTGCTGATGCTCGCCGTCCCGTGGCTGGTCATCACCACCGGAACGCTCACCGAGGCCGGCACGGTGGCGTTGTCCCACACCCTGCCGTACGTGATCATGCAAGGACTGTCCGGACCGCTACTCGACCGCGTCCCAGCAGCCCGGGTCGCTGCCGGCGGAGACCTAATCGGCGCGGCCGCAGTCGCGACGCTCGCCGCCGCCGGGACACCGCCCCTGTGGCTGCTGATGACCGCGATGGCGGTCGTCGGCGCCGCGGACGGCCCGGCCGCTGCTGCCAAGAACGTGCTGTTGCCGGACGTCACCGTTGCCGCACGTCAGCCGTCCGATCGTGGGCAGGCCCTCGCCGTCGTCGCTGAAAGTGCCGCCAGCACCCTCGGCCCCGCCGTGGCCGGTGTGCTGATCAGCCTCTACGGCACCTCGCGCACCCTGTGGCTGGTCAGCCTGCTGTTCAGCGTCGCCTCCGCGCTCGCCTGGCGCATCCGAGTCGCCGACCGCCGGACCGTCGCCAGCAAACCGGACTCCTACCTGCGACAACTATGGGCGGGTGTCCGAGTGGTCTTCCGCGATCGGCCACTGCGCGCCATCACCGTCATGTATGTCGTCACCAACTGCCTCGACAGCGGCCTGATCGTCATTCTCATCCCCCTATGGGCGCGAGAAAACGGGCACGATCCCACGTTCACGGGCCTCTTGCTGAGCGCCGCCGGCGGCGCGGCGGTCTGCTCCGCCATCGCTGCCGCCTGGCTCGGCGCCCGGCTACCCCGCCAAGCCGCCTACCTGGCCGGCGTGATCATCAGCGGTCCCACCCGCATCATCGTGCTCGCCGTGGACTGCCCCCCCGCGGTCATCATCGCGGTCTACGTGATAGCCGGCGTGGGAAGCGGGATCTTCAACCCCGCGCTGAGAGCCACCATCGCGGAGGTCGCCCCCGCTGAACTGCGGGGGCGGGTGTTCGCGCTGGTCGACGCGCTCAGCTGGATCGGCCTGCCCATCGCCGGCCTGCTCGCCATCACAGCGGTCAACGCCGCCACGCTGACGGGCACGTTGTGGGCGTTCGGCATCGCCTACCTGCTCGCGGTGCTGTACCCGGCCCGGCGTATCACCCGGCACCCCACCCTTCCGGTGGTCGCCGCGATCCCCGCACCACGCCGCCCCCGCGAACCCGGCACCACCAGCCGCGACATCACCCCGCAATGGAGCACCTGACATGCCCCACCGGTCCGCCAATCGCCGCCGTCCCACGTCGCCCGGGCCGTCAGCAGTGCGCCGATCGCCAGCCGACGCGTCATCTCACGTCTCGTCCCGGAGGGCGACGTCCTGCTTTGCGGCGGCGATCCGATCCAGCACCGAGAAGTCCTGCACGCCGGCGAATTGTCACCCGCTCCCGTCGCTGGCAGCCGACGCCGGACAACGCCGCGCCTGATCTGACCACACGATCACCAGGCCCACAGCTTGCTCTGCACTCGCATGACAAAGGGAAGGCGACTCCGTCGATGAACCGTCGCACTGCCGTCGTCGCCGCACTCATCGTCGCGGCATCGCTCGCCTCCGCCGCGTACGCGGCCTGGCCCACTCCTCGGCCTACGCCGCCGCCGGCCTCGCAGCTCGACAGCACCGGACAAGGCACCTTCCACCGCAAGGACGGTGCGCCCCTGCTGACCGTCACCAACGCACCGGCCACCACGGCAAGGCCTGACTGCCCGGCCGACACCCTGTGCCTGTACGCAGCCCCCGACTTCGGCTATCCCCGGGTCACCACCACAGCATGCGGACACATCGATTTGCGCTGGATCGGATGGGAACGCCGCCCGCGTTCCATCCACAACAACCTGCCCCCCGGTGGCCACCCGAACGAGACCGTCGGCTTCTTCCGCTCCGATGCCGGCGGCGGCCCGCCCAGCGAGGCGACCGAGCATCTGCTCCTCACGCTCACCGCGAGCACCCGCACCGCAGAGAACGCGCCGCCGGACATCGACTGGCTGCACCACCGCTGCTGAACCTCAGCCCTTACCCGAGCCGCCCGGCCCGAGGCCCGCCCTCAGCAAAGCACCGCCAACCGAGAGACATCATGACCACCACCGGCACGACTACAAGGCACCGACTGCTCTGGATCGCCGGAATCGGCATGGTGACAGCTGTCGCCGTCGGCCTGCTCATCGTCGTTCTGCCGCACCAGGAGCCCGCCCACGCCGCCACGCCCGCCCCGCTTCCGATCACCACCGCCGCGGCGGGCGTCGCCCCGGTCACCCTCACCGACCTCGCGCGTACGGCCCTGACCGACACCACCGGCTCGGCCGGGACTGTGGATCACCTCATCACCGAGCGCTGGGACGTGCACTCAGCAGTCGCCGACGGAGACGTCACCTCGGCCATGTTCCCGTCCCGGCGAGAGTTGTGGCGCGCGAGCGACGGCCGGGCCCGAACGATCGACCTCTTGCTGGCTCCGGGCGCCTCCACCGCCGACATCCACGCCTTCGTCGGCCCCGACGCCCCCACCGGCCGCTCCGTCCGCAACGACTACGCGGCGGGGACCTTCGCGGTGGCGTTCGCTGGCCGGCCACCGACCGACCCTGACGAACTCGCCGATTGGCTGGCCCGCAACTCCACCCGCGACGACGCGGTCATCGTCGGCGTCACCGACCTTCTCCTGGAGAGGGTCCTGACCGGCCGCGAACGCGCCGCCGTCCTCACCGTCCTCGACGGCCACACCACGCTGACCTATGCCGGCACCAGCACCGACCGCGCCGGCCGCCCCGGCGTCGCCTTCACCGCAGCCAGCACCGCGTCCGGCGGCCAAAGCCAGTACGTGTTCCTGATCGAGGCGGCCACCGGCCGGTTCCTGGCCTCCGAACAGATCTCCACTGGCGGTGCGCCCGCCCTCAAGCTCACCTATCCGGCCGTGCTCAGCTACCGCACCTACCGGCAGGCCGACACCGTCGCGGCCATCCCTTGACCGACACCGCAGGGCCGGCAGCAAAGCGACCGGCCCGTGCCACACCCCGCTGTCCGACCCTAGCGACCATCCGATCTCGAGGAATCGACCGATGACCGAAGCTCCACCGCCTGGACCCCACGCCTCCGGCGACCCGAGCCACGACACAGCACCTCGACGCCAACCGGGGTCGGCCGAGCCCCGCTGGATTCCGGAGGAGACGGAAATCGTCGCCGCAGCACCAGCGCGGATCTACAACTACGCGGTGGGCGGCATGCACAACTTCCAGGCCGACCGGGACCTGTGGGACCGCATCGAAGGCGTCTACCCACCGGCCCGGCGGGCGGCCCGCGCCAACCGTGAAGTCCTCGAACGCGTCACCGAATGGCTGAGCACGTGCGGCATCCGCCAGTTCCTCGACATCGGGGCGGGGATCCCCGTTCTCGGCGCCACCCACGAGACCCTCCACGATCTCGACCCGGACGCTCGCGTGGTCTACATCGACATCGACCCCATCGCAGTCGAACAGGCCCGGCAGCTACTCCGCGACCACCCGCGCGCCCACGCCGTCCGCGGTGACCTGCTCGACCCGGACCACATCGTCTACCACGACGCCGTCATGAGCTTCCTCGACTTCGGCGAGCCGGTCGCCGTAGTCCTCGGAACGGTCCTGCAGTTCATCACCGACGACGCGACCGCCGCCCACAGCATCACCGGCCTCGTCGAGGCCCTGGCTCCCGGCAGCCTGCTGGTCATCACCCACGCAACACCCGATCCCGACCAGCGGCGACGTCAAGAAGTCGCCTACCAGCTGTTCGAGCAACACACCCCGACACCCGCCGTCCTGCGCACCGCCGGCCAACTCGCCGCCCTCATCGATCCCCGGTTCACCCTGCTTTCGCCCGGCATCGTCACTGCAGACCAGTGGCAGGCCGAACCCGGCGGCTACCACCACCTGCGCTGGCTCGACGGCCAGCCTGCGCCCAGTGTGCTCGCCGCTGTTGCCCGTCTGCGATCGGCGCATCAACCAGCCGGCGACCACACACCCCCCGCCGCATCACCTCCAGCCTCCGCGCCGGCCGCCCCCGAGGCCGGCGCGTACACACCCGGGACTGCACAGGATGTATGAATCCATCGAAGACTGGAACACGACGGTGCCCAACGCCGGCCGAATCTACGACCACCTGCTCGGCGGCGCCAGCAACTTCATCTACGACCGCGAGGCCGCCGAAGACATCCTCACCGCGTTACCGCAGGCCCGCAGCATCGCCCGCGCCAACCGCGCCTTCCTGACAACCGTCGTCCGGCACCTGCTGGACCTCGGCATCCGGCAGTTCCTCGACATCGGCTCCGGTATCTCCGCCGTCCAGCCCATCCACGAGATCGCCGTCGACGCCCGCATCGTCTACGTCGACCGCGACCCCACCGCGGTCGCCCACAACACCTTCGCCCTGTACAACCGGTGGGACGCCACGGCCGTGCGCTGCGACCTCCGGTACCCCGACGATCTGCTCTCCAACGACGGCGTGCGCGACGTGATCGACTTCGACCAGCCGGTAGCTCTGCTGCTCATGGCTGTGCTTCAGTTCGTCGCCGACAGCGACGCCTACCCCGCGGTCGCCACCTTGCGAGATGCCCTGGCTCCCGGCAGTTACCTCGCCCTGTCGCATCCCGTCGCAACTCCAGCCGCCGCCGAGTACAGCGCCTCGATTGTCCAGGTGTACCGGCGCACGACCACTCCGATCCTGAGCTGCCGCGATCGTACGCAGATAGCGAGGTTCTACGAAGGGTGGGATCTCGTGCCGCCGGGCCTGGCCTCGGTCGCCGCCTGGCGTCCTGGGGCGGATACCGGCACCGATATCGGCGACTTCCCTGTGGTTGGCGCACTGGCACGCAAACCCTGACCACAACAGCGCAAGCGGTCACTCACGGGGCCAGAAGGTCAGGCACGGGTTTGCCGAGCTTCGACACGAACACACGGCGGGCAGCGGCGAAGCCCGATCGATCGTTGAAAAGGTCGTAACTCATTTCCCCGAGTTCCCGGGCCTCGAAGACACCGAGGGGTGGTGACGCGGCAAGTCGGCGCTGCTTGGCCTCAGCCCGAGCGCGAACCAGGGCCGGGTCTGCTTCCTCCGCCGCCAAGGTGGCCAGCCATTCGAGGAAGCGGCCGGGGTGTCGGGGTCCGACGTCGTCAACGAGTCCGATCCGGGATGCGTGGTCGGCACTGATCGGGACCTTGTCGGACAACAGGCGTCGCGCGTGTTCGACGCCGACTCGGGCCGGCAGAGTGTAGGTGTGCAGTTCGGACCCGAAGAGGCCGATGTCGTAGTAGGGGTTCAAGACGATGCCGTCGCGGGCGGCCACCACGTCGGCGCCGAGCCCGAGCATGGCTCCGCCTGCTCCGGCGGAACCGTTGTACGCGGAGACCACCGTCTGCCTGGTGCAGGTGATGATCTCCTTGCAGACTTCGTTGATGGCCCGGATGTTCGCCCAGCCCTCGGCGGCCGGGTCCGGCGCGTTATCGATCACGTTGAGGTGGATGCCGGTGCTGAAGGCCTCGGTGCCGCTGCACAGCACCACGACTCGGGTGTCCTGCTCCACGGCGTGCCGCAGCCCGGACAGCAGGCGGCGGCAGTGCCCCGCGGCCATGGCTCCGTTGTAGAAGTCGAACCGCAGCCAGCCCACCGCGTCGTCGCGCCGGTAGCGGATCTGCCCGTACCCGGAGACCGTGTCCGGGGCACGGCCTGACTTCGCGGCCGCGTGTGCCACCCCGCGCACGAGCGAGCCGAGTGCTGTCACCGCGGGCAGCTTGATACCGGGCCGTCCATCGGCGGTGACCGGCCGCAGGTGTCCCAGCCACACGCTGCCGCCACCGGCAGCGATCAGCACTGCACCTTCGCGGCGCAGCAGAACCTCGCCGGGCCGGCCCTTGCGGACGGGACCGCGATGAGCGTCGTAGGCGTACACCGGCAGGCCGGCGATCTCGGTCAGTACCCCCGGTGCCCCGTCGGCGGCCCGGACCCGGCGCAGAATGTGCTCGACCGGGCCTGCCCAGTCGATGGCCCGGTCGGCCTGCCGCATCGCCGGCCGTGGTCGGGCGCCGGGGATCTCGGCCGGAAGGTCCTTCGCGGGCGTCGCGATGAACATCGGATCGCTCGCCTTCTCGACTACCTCGAGGACGCACTCCAGGGCGGCGTCAGCGACCGGCCCCGCATACAGCGCTGACTTACGCATCGCGGTCGCCGGCATGGCGAAGGTGCGTGTCGCCCAGACCGGGCCGGAGTCCATCTCTTCGACCGCCTGCAGGGCGGTCACACCCCAGCGGGCCATCCCGTCGCTGATCGCCCAGTCCAGCGACGACGGGCCCCGGTCACCGACCGGGCCCGGATGCAGGATCACGGTCGGCCAGCGCTGCCATACTTCGGCCGACACCCGCTTGGTCAGGTAGGGGCAGAGAATCAGGTCTGGTTGTGCCGCGGTGACCCCGGCGATGATGTCCGGGCCGTCGCCGGCGAGGTGCACGCCGACGTCGTGCCCGAGGTCACGCAGCGTGAGCCAAACGCGCTGGCTGAGGCCGTTGAAAGCGCTGACAAGCAGCAGGATGCGCACGATTCCTCCGTGCAGTCTCAGACAGAAATGGGGGCGGCCTTGGCGTCGTTTCTTCGTGCACCCGGAACGTCGGAGCCCGACAACGCTGTAGGTCAGGCGGACCACGGAGTGAGGACGCGGGGCCAGGAAATGACCGGGGTGCGGTGGTACCCCGCCCTGGCGCTCCCGGCCGACACGTTCACCCGTGCCGGCCGGAGCACAGCGGCTCAGTTGCTGATGTAGATGCTGTCGCGCCAGCACGCGTCGGTCAGCTTGGCCTTGTACGTGCCGTAAAGGCCGCCGACTTTGCGGCTGTCGGTACCGGTGCCGGAGGCGATCGTCACGCCGGTTCCGGTGTCCCAGACCTTCCACGGGCTGCCCTTGCAGGCCGAGGTGGAGATGGAGATCTCGTGCTTGCTGTTGGCTGAGATCGTGCCGGTCGTGCATGTCCGATACCAGGGCTTGTACCAGTACGGGGCGGTGCACGATGTGCCGGCCGCGAAGGCCGGGGAGGCGCCTCCGCCGATGAGCGCCGTGGCCGCCACTGTGGAAGCGGCCATCACCATCAGAGTCTTCTTCAGAACATTCAACGTCCGCTCCATTTCGCGATGACGGCATTGCGTCAAACCGATGGGTCGTCGAACGGCCGGCGCCTCTACTGACGCATCGCATCAAATAACAGCCATTTCTACCTATTGACGCTTGCGACTGTTCTTTATTGCCCACAGCTTCCCAAGCTGCGGTAGGACTGTGCCGACATTTTCTTCCAGCGCGGCGAGTGCTCTCATGCGCGGAGGAACCGCTCGATGATTCGATGCTGCCGAATAGGTGAATGGCGGGATAGTTGTCTGCGGTTGTCTCCGGTCGTCCCTGGTTGACTCTGGTTGTCCTCGCAGGTCCCGGCATATACGGGATGCTTCTAATACCGTCAGTCAACGGTTGATCAGCAACGGCAGGTGCCATGAGTCCGGTCGAGCGGGCATCCCCGCCGTGTTCGCTGGGTGGCTGCCGCGACCTCACCGCCATGTCCTGACCACCAGCGCGCCGGCCACCGAACTGTTGACCGCGGCCGGCGGTCACTGGTGCTAGCTGCGTCCGGTCGGCGTGGCAGCGTCAGGCTGTCTCGCAGCGAACGCTTGCGGCCCCGCGAGGTGCAGCCCTCCAGCGGATCGGCCTTCTCGGAGGCAGCCAGAGCCCCTGGAGGGTTTCTACGAGCGGATCAACTTGAGATCAGGCGCAAAACTTCAGCCGGGGCAGGTCGCCCTGGCCTTTGATCTCCAGACCGATGCCATACCGGTTGGCGTAGGTGTAGAGCTGCGCACATGCTTTCTCGTTCGGCGCGTAGAAGATCCGCGAGTTGTAGGCCCCGGCCTTGAAGTAGCGCAGCCCGCGAACCTTCATGTTGTACTTGTGGAAGCTACTGATTCCGCGCCCCCACGGATCTTTCTTGTAGTAGATCTCCCAGGACTTGTAGTTCGACTCATGCGTCGTGAAGCCGAGGTTGCGGGTGAAATGCATGCGGACCCACTGATAGCCAGCGCACGCACCGGTCCGGCTCGCCCGCCACTCCACCCAGCCGTAGTCCGCTCCGTTCTCGGCAACGAGCCGCGCGGTCTTCCCGATCCGGTAGTTGGACTTACAGCCCGAGACCTGACTCATCCACTTGCCGTGGTACTTCGACACGCTCGCGGACGCCGGGCTGGTAACGGCCAGAACGCCGATACCCACGGCGACCGCCGTGACCACTGCCATCAGAATCGTTCTGCGCGAGCGTCTCGCCGTGGTTACCGCTCCATGGGACATGGGATGCCTCCTCAGCAGCTTTTGAAAGCATCAGGAACATCGATCGAAGCCACGCGATATGACGATTCGGGAAGTGCATCTTTCAATTCCGAATCGGTAGTTTCAGTGATTTCGAGTGTCGGATGCGGAGACTGGTAGTCCGCGTGACCTCAACCGCTGGCCTTTGCTTTCGAGATATTTGATCCGCTCCTCCGCAGTTGAGGATGCCGGGCGCAAATCAGCTCGAATAGTTGTCTGCGGGTGTCTGCGGTTGTCCTTGGCCGACCACCTCAGCTCGAGACCTGCCCCGGGAGGCTGGCCCGGTCACAGCCCCGGCAACTGCCGCCCGGCTCCGCGCGCCTGTCGCGGGATCAGTTGAGGACCCGGCGTCCTGTCCGGCGAGGCGCCGGGGGTGAGACCACGCCGAGCGGGCCGAGCTGGCCCGGCTGGGCGGCGGTGCTGGCCGGGCACGTTGGCTCGGCCCGGCGCCGTCCGCAAGGCGCGCCCGAGAACATCTTGGCCTTCGGCCAGAGATCTTCTCGTTCTCGCCGTGCCGTCCGTCCAGCCGGGCCGGCCACGGGCACCGGGGCCAGCACGCGCTCGCCCGCCGGTCGTCTCGAACCCGGCTCGGGGCGGGAGCGTCCCGTCAGCCACCGCCGCGGTGGTGGCTTCTGTGTTCGTGGAGGACGTGCCTCATGTCTCAGACGACTCTGACCGTCGCACCGAACCGTCACATCCGACTGCCCCGTCTGATGGAGATCTTGAACGACCAGAACACCCGGGCGATCGACGTGATCGCCGGGGCCGGCTCCCTACATTGCCAGGACGGCATGTTGCTGCTCGACGGCACGGAGCCGGTTCTCGGCGACGACGGCGTCACCCTGACGACGGGCGCTTACACGCTCAGCGACATCGCGCTCGGCGGGGTCAGCGAGAAGCTCAACATCCCGTTGCAGTACATGCGGCGGATGGCTGAGGAGAACGTTCCGGCGCTCGATTACAACGTCAACACCTGGATGGAGCGTGACCACCGGCGTTTCCTCGTGCGCTGCCTGCGGCACACTGCCGGTGGCAGTGACGGCGGGATCGCGCGGGCGTTCCTGTCCGACAGTTTCCTGCGGCTGGACAACCTCGAAGTGCTGCTTGCCGTCCTGGCCGGCATCCGCGACACCGGCGTCTCGGTCAATATCGATTCGTGCGACCTCACCGACCGGCGGATGTATGTCCGGTTCATCTCGCCGGAGATCGAGGTCCTAGCGCCGGAGTTGCTGCGCAACTATCGCTCGCCGTTCGACGGCCGGCGCGGCAGTGACCTGCCGGTCATCAACGGCGGATTCATCCTCACCAACTCCGAGACCGGGTTCGGCCGGTACAGCCTCGCCCCGTTCATCCGGGTCCAGGTCTGTATGAACGGCCAGACCATCGACAAGCCTCTGCTCGCCCGCACCCACAAGGGCGCCAAGATCACTGACAATGACGGGATCATCGACCCGTCACCGGAAACGCTGGTCAAGCTCCTCGAGCTGATCACCGCGCAGACCAAGGACGCCGTCCGCGCCTACCTGGACGTCGACTTCGTCACCCGGGCCGTGCGCGAGATGGAGGCAGCCGCCGGGATCGTGGTCGCCCGGCCGGACGAGACGATCAAGATCGTGGGCAAGGAGCTCAAGTACACCGAGGAGCAGCAGAAGGAGATCCTGGCGCACTTCATCACCGGCGCCGACCTGAGCGCCGGCGGAATCATGCAGGCCGTCACCTCCTTCGGCCGCAGCGTCGCTGACGCCGACGTCGCCTACCGGATGGAGACCACCGCCACCCAGGCGCTGCACCTGGCAGCCAAGGCCGCCGCGGCCTGACACCGTCGACCCCGTAGCCGGCGCGCTCACCCGGCATTCACTTCAGTCCCTTTCCCGGATCCCGCGGCCGGCTGCGGCCGCGGGATCCGGGTGTTCCCGTGTGGAGGCGCCACTCATGCACTGGATCCGCGCCGCCGTGCCGTACCTGGCCGCCGGGGCGATCGGCGTCGTCGCCGGACGACTCACCGCGACGCCGGCAATCCGGCGACTACACGCCCAAGTCGACACGCTGACCCACCGCGTTCTGCGTGACCCACTGTCCGGGCTGCTGAACCGCTCCGGGCTACAGGACGCCTACACCCGCGCAGCCGGAGAACCCCGCCAGGTGATCCTGGTCGATCTCAACGCCTTCAAGCTGGCCAACGACCAGCACGGGCATCCCGTCGGCGATCACATCCTGTCCGCCCTCGGCCGCCGACTGGCCACCCTGGCATCCCAGCACGGTGGCTGGGCAGGACGCCTCGGCGGTGACGAATTCACCGTCATCCTGCCTACGGCGACCAGCGCGACAGCCGAGGCGGTTGCCACCGCGGCAACCGCCGCCATCACCATCACTGACCTGCCGACCGGCCCGCTGACCGTGTCCGGCAGCGCCGGCCTGGCATCCGTACCCGCCGGCTACCCGTGGGACAGCGCGCTGACCAACGCCGACATCGCTCTCTACCACGGCAACCACGCCGGCAAGCCGGTCGTCTTCGCGGCCGGGATGACCTACCCGCGACCAGAAACCGACCGCCGCCGAGCCCGCGACACCACCGAGCAGTAACGGCGGGCCGGCTCGCACGGCGTCACCCGACCCGCCAACGCCTCCGCCGCTGAGTCGCCACCCGACCTGGCACAGCGCACGCCCCGGACCGGCGATCAGCCTGCTGGCCGATACACGAGAAGGGTTTCACTGCCCATGGACTCCGGCTTGTCTGCTGCCCAGCGTCTCGCTGTGCGCCCAGACCGGCTCCTGACCCAGAATCGCAACCTGCGCCGTGACGGCATCTTCAACTGGTGCCTGCCCGCCTGGGCAGGCCGGATGGCCGACGGGCGCACCTACAACGCCTGCCCCAGCGCGGGAATCTGCGCGAAGGTCTGTTACGCGCGGGCAGGTTCGTACCGGTTCCGGCCTGTCCGGGAACGCCACGAACGCAACCTCGCGTACGTGCTCGACGACCTGCCCGGTTTCACCCAGCAGATGATCGACGAGATCGGCCGTAAGCGCCGCGGCATCATCGTGCGCGTCCATGACGCCGGCGACTTCTTCTCCGACGCCTACCTGCAAGCGTGGCTGACGATCATGCAAGCCCACCCCGGCAGCAGGTTCTACTGCTACACCAAAGAAATCCGCCGCTTCAAGAAGCTCGTGGAACCGTGCCCGCCGTCCAACTTCTGCTGGGTTTACAGCTACGGCGGCACCCAGGACGACCTGCTCGACCAGTACCGGGACCGGGTCGCCGACGTCTTCCCGACCGTCGAGGCACTACGCGCGGCCGGCTATCACGACCAGTCGGCATCCGACCTGCTCGCCGTCGACGGCCCGGCACCGGTCGGCATTCCCGCCAACCGCATCCCGCACCTTCTCAAGCTGCAGGGCCAGCACACGTTCCGTAGCTGGCAGATCGAGGCGGACGCCGCCAGAACCCCACGCCGCCGGCAGCCATCGCCCCGGTCACGGTCGCCGGGATCGCCGCAGGCCAGGCCAGCAGCGTGAAGCGCCGCTGCTCCACTTCTGCTCACCGCCTTTGGGAGGTTCACATGACTCAGCACGACAGCTCGGCGACGAACTCGTCTGCGGCCGACGCGGACCGGTCTGCGCGGGTGGCGCTGACCTGTCTCTCCGACCCCGGCAACCGCAGCGTCTGGTCGATGGTTCAGCAGTTCGGCGCGATCGCCACGTTGGACCGGCTGCTCGCCGGGGACGTCGCCGACCCCGTGCTGCGGGCCGCCGTCGCAGCGCGCACGCGCACGGTCGATGCCCGGCGGGCCGCCGAGATCGCGATGCGGCGCGCGGATCGTTCAGGCATTCGGCTGGTCACACCGTCGGACAGTGACTGGCCCACGTCCCTCGACGATCTGGCCACCACGGACGTAGCAACACTCGGCGTTAGTCGTCGCGACGTCATGCCGCCGCTGTGCCTGTGGGTGCGGGGTGCCTGGTCGCTGGGCGATGCTGTCACCCGGTCCGTGGCCCTCGTCGGTGCCCGTGCCGCCACCGATTACGGCATTCGCATCAGCACCGATCTCGCCTTCGGTCTGGCCGAGCGCGGATGGACTGTGACCTCGGGAGGCGCGCACGGCGTTGACGCTGCGGCGCACAGAGGCGCGCTGACTGTCCCTGGTGGGCGCACCGTCGCGGTGCTCGCCGGCGGACTGGACCGGCCGTATCCGGCCGGGAATGCCGCCTTGTTCGACTTGATCGCCGACCGCGGCCTGCTGGTCAGTGAGTGGCCGGTCGGCGCCGAGCCGCTGCGTCACAGATTTCTCCTGCGGAACAGAATCGTCGCCGCGGTGACCGCGGGCACGGTCGTGGTGGAGGCCGCGCCGCGCAGCGGTACCAGCACGATGCTGGGCTGCGCCCTCGACCTGCAACGCCCGGCGATGATCGTCCCCGGCTCGGTGGAGTCCGTGTTGTCCCAGGGCTGCCACGTATTGCTGCGCCGCTACTCCGCCACCCGGCTGGTCACCTCGGTCGACGACGTCCTCGAGGACATCGGCCAGCCCGCGGTTTGAGCCTCTACTGCATTCGCGCCGACGAAAACGCCCGTCAGCGGTGTCGGTAGGTGCTGATGCGGCTGCCATAGGTGCAGGGCAGTTACTCGAAGGGCCGTCAGGTTGCTCGGTCGCGGCCGGCCAGAGGGGCGGTGGCCGCACTGCCCGCAAGCGCTTATACCGGCCCCGTCCCGGACCGGGCAAGGGCACGGCGCCCCGTGGCGGCCCCGGCGTTCCCACCACAGGGGCGCTGTTGCCGCTGGGGCCGCCCGGGGGCTTGGCCCTGGCCGGCCCTTGGGCCGCCAGGGCCGGTCCGCGCCCGGGGTCAGTGCGGCCCCGCGCCCATCCCGGACCGGTGTCCCGCGATCGGTGGCCTCTCCCGATCGCGGCGCACCCCCGGTGGGTTGATGCCTCGGGCCGCAGCCCGTTTGCGATCCCTAGGGGTGATCACATGCTCGAATCGGCGCCGCCTGTCGCCCGTGGCCCTGCCGATCTGCTCGCCGCCCTGCCGTACGTGGTCGGTGTTCATCCCGAGCAGTGCGTGCTCGTGCTGTTCCTCAACCTGGACGGCCGGCTCACCGACGGCTTGGTCTTCGACCGGGACGCCTCGCTGGCTTTGATGCTCGAACAGAGCATCGCCATGGCCTCGGCCACGGACGCCGCCGCGGCGTTCGTGGTGGGATACGGGCCGCTGTCAGACGCCGACACGCTCACCGAGATCGCGGACAAACTACACACGGCGGTGCGGGTCGGCCACTGCCTGCTGGTCTGTGACGGCCGCTACTACTGTCTCGGCTCCGGCTGTCCCTGCACGCCGGAACACGGCGCCGTTCTCGATCCCGACAGCAGTGTCATCCCCGCGGAGATGACACTGCGCGGCCGGGCGGTGCTGCCGTCGGCGCAGGACCTGGACGCCATGGTGGCCGCCGACACCGACGCCCAACAGCGCACCACCGCGGCGCTCGCGGCACTGCCGGAACAGCTTGCGGATCCGGTTGACGTCGTGTCTGCCAGCCTGGCGATCGCGCGAGCCGGCGGCCAGCTCGCCGATCAGCAGGTAGCCGAGCTGGCGGTGGCGCTCACTGCCCTCGACGGCTGTTGCGCGGCCTGGCGGGCCACCACGGATCAGCAGTGGCAGCACGACCTGTGGCGGGATCTGACCCGCCGGGTTCCCGACGCCTACGTGACGACGCCGGCGAACCTGCTGGCCTGGAACGCCTGGCGGCGCCGCGAGTCACTGCTCGCGTGGACCGCGCTGACCAAGGCGGCGACCGCGTCACCGGACAACGCCCTGTCCGTGCTGATCGCCACGATCCTGACCACGCCACTCAAGCCGGAGCAGCTGCCCTGGCCGCTGCCGGAGAACTTCCCGATCGAGCGGCTCCTGGGCTGACCGCCCGACCAGGCCGGTGCCCCGCGCATGCCGGGGCACCGGCCACCGCCGCGCCGTTTCTCGCCGGCTGTTGCTTCCCTCGCCGGGACACACCGCCTGCCTTCAGCGAACAGCGATGTCCCGCGCAGCCCACCTCTCGCATTACCGAAGGAGAGCATCCGTGGACAACTCCACGGCCACCGCCGTCACCGGCGACCGCCCCCACACCACCAGCAGCGCGGACGGATCAACCGTCAGCACCCTGACCTACCCCATTTCTCCGGATTACGTGAGGTCCTGGACTCCGGTTCGGGCCCTCTGCGAGTTGATCTCCAATGCCTTCGACGAGGACCCCGACGCTCGGGTCAGCTGGGCCGACGGCGTACTGATCATCGCCGACGACGGACCCGGCATCCCGGAGGAAGGCCTCGTGCTCGGCCACTCCACGAAGACCGCCGGGCAGATCGGCCAGTTCGGTGAAGGCAAAAAGCTGGCCGCGCTCGTCCTGGCCCGCAGCCCGCAGATCGGCGAAGTCAGGTGCGAAACGGTCGGGTACGGCTTCACCCCGAGCGTGCAGCGGCACCGGCTGCTCGACGGCCTGGTCCCGTCGCTGTCGCAGCAGGGCGCGGAACTGCTGGTCTACCACCTGTACCGCACCGGCCGAGTCAAAGGAACGGTCTTCACCGTCGAATGTGCCCGGGAACTCGCCGAGGAGGCACGCAGCCGGTTCCGGGCGCTGAACGAGCCCGGCTACCGGCCACCTGCGGCTCCAGGCCAGTGCGTGCTCGACGGTGAACCCGGCCGGGTCTGGATCGGTGGGGTCCTCGTCAACGTTCAACCGGACCTGCTGGCCTCCTACGATTTGCCGCTGGATGCCAAAGGCATGCAGAACCGCGACCGGACCGTCGTCGACGCCGGTGCTCTGCGCACCGCCGTACGCACGATGCTCGCCACCAGCCAGGACGAGCAGATCATCGGCCGTTTCGCGCAGCACGTGCTGGCCGGTGGAAAGCTGGCAGAGCCTGAGCAGTTCTTCGGCGACGTTCACCAGCCCTACCCGCGGGCCGCCTGGCGCCGCTGGGCCCGGACCCATCTGCCCGAGAACACGTACTACACCACCACCGGCAACGAGCAGGCGGCGCTGAGCCTGATCGACAACGGCTACACCGAGATCACCGCGAACGGCCTGTCCAGCTACCTGCAACGGTCCCTGATGGATCTGCTCGGCGTCGAAGTGGCCAAGACGCAGCAGACCCGCCACTACGAACGCGCCCGCAACAAGACCACGTGGGTGCCCGACCGAGAGCTCACCGCCGCCGAACGCGCCACCCTCACCGCGGGCAGGGACCTCGTGCGCCAGGCCATCGGGCCGTTCGCCCTGGACCGGGTCCGTGTCTACTCCGCCAGCGAGAAGTCACCGTGCGCCGACGGCTTCTACACTCCCAGCACCGGCGACACAGCGATCCACCGCGATGTTCTCGCCGACCGGCATCGCACCCTACTGGTGCTGATCCACGAGGCCGCCCACCGCGTCGCCCACCGGGGCGGCGGACCCTGGCTGCCGACCGCGGACTACCAGGACCGCACCCGCGGCTTCGAGTACCGGCTCAGCGACTTCGCCGCGCTGCTGCTCGGCTACCTCGCCGACAACACACCCCTCCCCGCCGCCGTCGACGAACCGGCGCGCACCGGCCGGCAACCCCGCCTGGCACCGGCCGACGATCCCGCGGTACCCGGGGTGCGCCGCGAGCTGGCACACCTGCTGGCCGACCGGCTACCTGGCGCCCTCGCCGATGGCGGCTTCCGCGACGCCCAGGACCTGGTCGCCTCCACCGGAGTCCACCCGGACTACTGGCGCACCCTCACCCACCCGAAGGTCGCCGGACACCGTCAGCAGCGCGGCGGCCGGGCCTGGGACTACGACAAGAACGCGCTGCTCGCCACCGCGGCCGGGCTGCACCCGCCGGTCGTCTGGCTCGGCTATCACCTGTGCGAAGGACCCCTGCACGGCCGTCCCCGCGCCAAGTGGGGCCAGCCCGGACGCTGGGCGAAGAAGATGCGCGACGCCATGGAGCAGGCCTGCATCGACCTGGAGAAGCTCGGCGAACCCTACGCGCAGCACATCCCGGCCCTACGCGATCTGGCCGAAGGCCGGACCCCGACGGTTATGGACGACGACAGTTGGCATGCCCCGGCCCGGTCCCTGATCGCGGCGGAACGTCGCCGACTCGGTCTCGACAGTCCTCCGCCTTCCGATGCCAACGGTGCCGGGCCCGCCGTCGCCGAGGCCGACGACCACGGCTGACCTAGGGCCACGCGCACCGGCCGTCGCCGGGCACGGCGCTCACTGCGATGCCCGGCGCTGGCCGTCGCCGATTCCCCCTCCACGCCGCAAGGAGAACACCAGCATGTCGATCAGGTTGGAACGCGTCGAAGCAGCTCATGACGTCCGTGTCCTGGACAGCGCCGAGACGTTCGAAATGTCCAAAGACGGTGACGCGCCTGAGCCCGAGGGCACATTGTCGATCATCACCCTCAACGGTGAAGACGGCATCCAGATCGCCGGCACCGCGACCGCACTCCACGACTGGCTCCACCGCGCCCAGGACCACCTGACCGCCAAGACCGGCGGCCCGCGAATCCTGTGTGTGCTCGACCTTTCCACCAACCACCTGCCCCGCAACGTCTGCGACGCCCTCGACTCCTACTACGGTGTCACCGCCCATGACACTGAGTACGGCTGGTTCCTGCACGTCCCGAGCACGCTGCCCGAGCACCGCGATCATCATGCGGACACCGTGCCTGACGCGGTATGGCGGCTGTGGGAGTACGCGAACACCTTCGGAGCCCTCTACATTCGGCTCGACCGCGACGCAGACCGCGTCGACGCGTTGCCGTCGTGGGACTGGTGAAGCCGGTACTGGCCGAGGCCACGGTGGATTCTGCGCTCGACGCCGGCTGCGGCTGCAGCCTGATTCTACTGAGACTCCCGGTTCGACGACGCCGGCCTCGGCACTCCGCCGGAGGCTGAAGGCCGGCGTCCATGATGCGGCTGACCGCCGGAACGCCTTTCGACCATCCACAAGGGGGCCATACCGAACGCTACGATGATCGCCGATGTCGTCGAGCGATTTCCTACGGGGAGGAATGATGCGCGCAGGACGTTGGATGATCGCGGCAGCGGTGACAGCGACCGTTCTCGCCGGATGCAGCGACGCCGGGGACGAGCGTGCCCGCACCGTCGATGACACTGTCCCCGTCGCACCCGCCGGGCAGGCGCCACTGCGAACGCTGACCGCCGAGCAGGCAAAAGGTGCGCTTCTGGCCGCGAGCGATCTGCCGACTGGCTGGGTGGCCGAGCCCGATACCGGCGCGGTCAAAAAAGACTCGTCCGGGGACTACGACGAGTGTCCTGCGTACGACGCCGCCATGCAGAAGGTGAGCCGGGCCGACGACATCGCTGCTGACTTCACCGCCCCCGACGGATCCGACTTCAGCGAGGCGCTGCTCCCGCTTGCCGAGGACGACGCTAAAGACCTGTTCACCGAATTCTCGGCCGCCGTGACGGCATGTAAGAAGCTCACGACCAAGACGGACAGCGGCGTCACTTTCGACATGCATTTCGTGGCGCTGTCGTTTCCTCAGCTCGCAGATGAGACGTTCGCGTTCCGCACGACCGCCACCGTTCTCGGCCGGACCATGAATCTCGACATGGCAATGGCGCGGCGCGGTGGCGTGCTGGCCTTCATCGTGCAGCAGGCCAGTGAGACGATCGATACCGCCCTGACCGAAGAGGTGGCCCGCCGGGCCGTCACAAAGGTTGACGCTGCGTTGTCCTGACCGGCCAGTGGTCGATGCCGGTACGTCAACGTTCGACGGACAGACCCAGACGGTCACCGACGGCCATCTTGCTGAGGACGAGCCGGTGAGCTTCACCTAACAGGAGCCGGCTCCGAGAAGCTGCTCTTCTACGTGGGCAGGAGCTATTCCCGATGCCGCCGTTCCTCGCGGTGGTAGAGCGGGCCCGGCCCCGGTGGTGATCGACGTGGTGGAGTGCCCTCAAGGCAGACGCCGGAGGGCAAGCCAGCGAGTCGTCGCCGATCGCGGTGCGCCTCACGATCGGCATGTTCGCGAGAACGAGCAGGTGTCGCGCCGGCCGGTATGGGACGGGGCACGGTCCCGCCCGGGCCCCTCCGTCGTCAAGCCACCGGCCGCCACAGCAACTTCGTTTCTCATCGTGCGATGTCGCCGCGGATCGGGGTGAACGGGGCCGGGGCTGGACACCGGCTGGGCACCGGGTGGGCCGATCTCGTGCCGTCCCTCCCGGCGGCGCCCGCATCACCGGCTCCGCCGGGTCCACCGCCAGTGGTGACGCGGAGGCCGCATGAGCACCGACGATGATCGCACCATCCGAGCGGGTCTGTCCTACTACACCGGACGCGCCCTGCCCGACCACCTGATCGACGCCGTCCATGCCCTGGGTTTACAGCCGGGGTCCTGGGCGTTTCCGAAGCCCGCTGCCGGGCTTCCCGTCAGCCGGCAGCAAGCACTGGACAACCTCCAGGCTTTGGGTAGCTCGCTGCGCGAGCGTGCCGCGGAGGCCTCAGCCAGCCTGATCGTCCCGGACGATCCTGGCTGGCCGGCCGGCGCCGGCTGCGACGACCTGCCGTGCCTGTGGATCAAGGGCAACCGGGATCTCGCTGCCCGTCTCGATCAATCGGTAGCACTCACCGGCTCCCACGCCGGCAGCGAGTACGGCCTGCGGGTCGCCGAAGAGTTCACGGCCGCTCTCATCGACGGGCGGCAGACGATCGTCACGAGCCCTGCACCTGGAACTGACCGGCGCGTGCTGTCCGCGGCGCTGTCGATGCCAGGCGGCAGGACGGTCGTGGTCAGTGACCGGGGGCTCGACCAGCGTTTCGGTCCCCCGGTCGCCGAGGTAGTAGCGCGGGCAGTGGCCCGTGGGGCGGTGATCAGCCCGTTCCCGCCCGGCTCGAGCCCCACGCCGTCCCGCAGAATCTTCACCGACCAGCTGCTGTTCCGGATCGCCGCTGGCACCGTCGTGGTGGAAGCAGCGCTGGGCAGTCAGATCATGCTGGCCGCCCGGCACGCGGCGCGCGCCGGCTTTCATGTCTTCGCGGTGCCGGGACCGGTCACCTCGGCCCTGTCAGCCGGCTGTCACCAGCTCATCGGGGAAGGCTGCGCGCAGATGGTCACCGACGCCGATGAGGTGATCAACGCCGCCGGCTACGACCGGCCCTCCTTCATCAAGCCGTTCACCGTGACCGCCGACGTACACCGCGGTGAGGCCGCTGTCGGCCGCCAACGGTTCGGGCCGTTCCCGGTGTGGGCCGCGTCGGTCGCGCACGCCGCGAACACCGCGTTCGACATCGTGGTCGGCGCACCGGACGTCCCGGTCGACCTCACCGTCTGGGTACACAGCGCCGACGGCGGTCGCGAGGCCATCACCATCAGCCGCGCGAGCTGACACACCACACCCGTCCCTTCGCACTTCTTTCCCTCACTGGTTCCGGGCGCTCACCTGCGGGTGGGCGCCCTTTCGCTGTCTCTGGAGACGTTGATGCCTTTCTCCCTGGTGGGGTTCTTCTCCTCGCGACGCGACCGTCGCCGACAGACCTGGTCATTCGTGCATGCTGATGACACCAAGCTCCCCGCACCCCGGCAGGCTGATTCGGAGCCGGAGGCCGCCGATGTGCTTCAGGCGGCCGTAGACACGCTCGACCCCATGACGCGCAGTTTCGGCGGCGATGTGGCCGATTTCGTCGAGGCCTGCATCGGTGCGCAGGTCCTCACCTTCGACGCCCCGATTACCGGGATCCGCATCGAGCCGACCGTGCTCGGCGAAAGTCGGGACGGCGGATTTCTGATCCTGGTCACCGTCGGCGAATCCACCACCGTGGCCTCCGGCCGGCTCGGCGCCGACCTGTTCCGCGACGCCGACGACATCGCCGCGCACGTGCTGGGTGCCGTCCTGTCCACCGCGAACAGCATCTACCGCACCCTGCTGTCCACCGCCGCCGAGCTATCGCGGGACCAGAGGTGAGCGCGGCGAGCACACCACCGTCTACCGGCTGCCCGTCTACGTGGACGCAGGCACACGCGGTGGAGATTGTCACCGATGGGCTGCTGCCGGACCGGCGTGCGCTGATCGTCGTCGACGGTGACCCTGCTGCGCCCTGGGGTGACGCGTTCGCTCCCGCCTTGCTGATCGATCTCAACGGGCGGGCTCGACTGGCCGGCGACGTGTTTCAGCCGGCCGGCGGGGCCCGGGTGGTGACAGCGTACGAACGTCTCGCCGATCCGGGCCGGTTTGAACGCTATCTGCGGCAGTGGCACGGCACCACGAGCGTGGCGTGGCTGCGTGACGGGCAGAGCACCGTCGCCCTGTTCGACACTCGCGAGTACCGGGCCCGGTCCGGTGCGCCGCACCTGGCCGACGATGTACGGCAGTGGCGGTGCTGGCTCACCGGCGAGGTGTACGGGGTCATCCTGCAGCAACGTCTGAATCTCCCGGCGTGCCCGTACTGCGGCTCTGACCAGCACGGCCTGTGGGTCAAGGCGGACTCCTGGTGGGACGTCTACGGGCTCGGAGAGGCCCGGCTGCTGGCGGCCTTTCTGCTCGGCGAGTCTGCTTCCGCAGGCGCGGATCCAGCCGAGGAGGACGACGGGCTGATAGATCCAGGAACCTCAGAAGGGTGATACGCCACGGCTGCCCGGCCGCATAGCCTCAGCCGCGTCTCACGGCGCCGCCCGTATGCCGGCTCCTCACTGGCGACGCCTCTCCGGCCAGCTGTCGTGACCAGGACGATCCCGGCGTTTCGCTACCGGCGCACAACACCTTTCGCCGTCGTCTTCAGCGGTGCCGCATCGCCTGCGACCGGCGCTGTGTCCTGGCCGAGGGCACCTTCTTGATCGCTTCCCCCATCACTGGGTCCCGCCGGGCGCTGATGGTGCCCCGGCGGGCACCCGACCCTGCCCGAAGGAGCCCACCATCATGTTGGAATCCGCTTTTCCTCGGCGACAAGGCGGCGCTGATCAGCTGCTCGGGATGGTGCCGTATCTGCTCGGCTACCACCCGACCGAAGCACTGGTCGCGATCATCAAACGGCCTGATCGGCCCTTGCCGCGGGTCGTCAGCTTGCCGCTGAGCGAGCCCAGCACGGTGCTGCTGAACCACCTGATGTTGCAGATACCCGAGAAGGCGTCCGGCATCGTGCTGATCGGTTACGGCCCGGCCGCCCACCGGGCGAAGATCGCCGCCGTCAGCGAAGTCCTCCAGCTTCTGGCGCCCGTCGTCGGCCGGTTCCTGTACACCGACGGCATCCTGACCTGCCTGACCCCGGAGTGCACCTGCTCGGCCGCCGGAGGTGTGGCTGTCGACCCTCGCAGTACCCGCCTCGCTGCCGAACTGGCCATGACCGGTCGGGTGGCCTTGCCCTCGCGGCAAGACGTGCACACGCTCGTTGCCGCCGACCCCACTGCCCAGGCTGCGACCGAGGCGGCACTCGACAGCCTCGACACGGCCGTCGCGTCTGGCCCGGCGGACCTGGCGTCGCTGATGGTGCCCGCCCCCGCTGGCGATCGGCTCACCGACGAGCAGGTCGCGCGGCTGTGCCTGGCACTGCACGACCAGGACAACCTGGTCACCGCGTGGCACCGTACCCGCGGGCGCCGCCGGCACCTCGAGTTGTGGCTCGACGTCACCCGCCGTGCCCCCGAGCAGCACGCTGGTGCGCCGGCTGCTCTGGTCGTCTGGTCGGCCTGGTGCCGCGGCCAGGAGGCGCTGGCCGAGGCCGCCCTCGACCGGGCCCGCGCGGTCGCCCCCGATCACGGGTTCACCCGCATTGTCGGGTATCTCGTCGACGCGCACCTGCCCGCACACCGGCTGCGCTGGCCGCTCACCCCGCGTCTGGACGCACCGTCGTCGGGGAACCACTCGTGAGCGGCGCCGTGCTGATCACAGGCGACCCCGACATCACCACGGCGGTGCGTGAGCTGGCGATCCGCGCCGGCCTTCCCCTGAGCGTGCACCAGCAGCACGACCTCATGGCGAAGCGGGACACGTCGGCGCTGATCGTCGTCGGCGCCGATCAGGTCACCGCCATCGACGAGCAGCCGGTATCCCCGGATCAGATGATCATCGTCGCGGCGGGGACATCGCCGGTCACCGCGGACCAGGCAGTAAGCGGGCGGCCCGTGCTCCGGTTGCCGGACGGTGAGCAGCACGTTGTCCACCTGTTCGAGAACACCGCTGCGCCCGTTCTCGACCGGCTACGCGCCGCGGGCTGTCGCATCGGGTTCACCGGCCCCCGCCATCGCCGGTCCGGGTACGTGCCGCCGTTGGAGGTCACCGACTGGCGTCGCGATCCGGGGCAGGGCGTTTACGTCAACTGCGGCCAGCTCGCCTGCGGTGATGCGGACATCGGACTGGCTCATCTGGTCCGGCGCAGCAACTTCCGCACCCTTCACCGCCGGTTCCCTGCGGTGTGGACCGACACCGTCGCCGACGACCTGACCGAGCTCGGCGCGTTCGTCGCCGACCTGCCCGCTGCTGCCATCGACGCCCTGTGCTCATTGACCGGCCGGGAAACAGTCCTCGACGCCGACGATCACCGGTCAGTCCACGAGGACGACATCATCGAGTCCTGGGCGCTGGGAGCCGCCGTCGACGTGTACTCGCGGCTACCGCCCGCCTGTCGGCGGGTGTGGGACCGCACCTGGCCGCACCGGGTCACCGAACTGCTGCGAGAAGTCGTCGACGACACCGGTGTCGGGCCGGTTCATGACGGCTGGCAGGTGCGGTGGCCGATCACCGAACTGGCTCCGCTGCTCGCCGCCCGGCTGATGGCCGAACAACGACGCACACCGCCCGGCACACCATCGGCGATCACCGCGCTGCAGGACCACGCGGCGAGGCACCGATACCCCCGTGCACGTCGACCCAACCGCTGACGCTTAACCAACGGTAGTTCCCCACTCAGCATCTCAGTTCCGAACAGCTCATCGAGCTGCCAGGAGATGGCTCGACCTGGGCGCCGAACAGCGGTATGGCGCAGCTTTTCGAGCGTTTTGAATTCGCGTTTGCCGAGAAAGCAATTCTTCGGCACGAACGCCTTTTCGGCATTTTCGCTGGCCCTTTTCAGGCTCGCCGCCGTGGCGGCGGCCCCGGGCTGGCGCTGGCCCTTGATCCTGGCCGACCGCGTCTGGCCCCGCAAGACCCACCGGTCACCGCGCCCACCGGGCTGCGCTGTTGCCGCCCGGTGGGTCTTGCGGGTCTGCGCCGATCGGCCGGCCCGAACGGATCGTGCCAGCACCGCTCAGGGCCACCCAGCCCTCGGCGGACGTATTTGGCCCTTTTCTTTCTCTGCATGGGAGGACGGATCCATCGTGACTACTGTCGCTATCAGCACGGAGAACTCCAGCGAGGTCGCTGAGCGACCGGACACCGGCATCGATGAGGTATCGGTGGAGACCGGCCTCGAACCGGCATCGCCCGTCGTTGTCGGGGAGATCGTCACCGGCACGATCCGGCTCAACACCGGTGAGGACGTCCAACTGCCGCCGTTTCGGGCCGGCTACCTCGATCCGCGGCACCTGCGTGACAGCCCGCTGCACCCTCGCAAGGAACTCGGTGACCTCGCCGAACTGGTCGCATCGATCAGCATGTTCGGTGTTCGTGATCCGCTGGTGGTCGTTGGCCGCCCGGCACCGGTCAACGAGCTTTCCGCCGAGCCGACGAACTTTGCCGACAGCGGCGAGACGGATGAGCCGGTCACTGAGGTTTTCGAGGTTCTCGGCGGTAAGCGCCGCCACTACGCGGCGATCGAAGCCGGCCAGGCTCTGGTGCCGGCCATCATTGTCGAGGACGCCGGCGCCGCGTTCGAGATCCTGGCCATCCTGGAAGCCAATGCCCACCGTAAGGACCTCGAAGCCATCGAGGAGGCCGGCGCCTACCAGATGCTGCTGGAACTCAACTGGGACGTCGACGCCATCGCCCAGGCCCGCAACATCGCGGTGGAGCAGGTCCAGACAGCGGTCAAAGCCTTGACGCTGCCGGCCCGGGCGCAGCGTGCCCTCAATTCGGGCGCGCTGACGTTCGACATGGCGCAGGGCCTGGAGGAGTTCGCGGACTCCCCGGAGGACCAGCAGCGGCTGCTCGACAAGATCGGCAAGGGCGAGTACGAGTTCAAGCACACCCTCAGCGCGCTGCGCGACAAGCGCACGTACCGCCGCAACCGGGACCTGGCGAAAGCTCAGCTTCTGCTCGACAGCGTCGACGTCACGCCCAAGCCGCGCGGGTTCGGCTACGACAGCCCGGCGGTGGCCGCAGACCGGCTCGTCGACGCCGACGGCCAGCCCCTGGACGTCGACAAGGTCAAGACCTTGCCGGGGTTCCACGCGTTCGTGGAGAAGAACGGCGGTCAGGCCCGCACCGTCGTCTACTGCGAGGACCCGGCCAAGTTCGGCTACCAGCGCCTGGAGGCCGACGAGCACGAGGGCATGAGCCCGGAGGAGATCGCCGAGCAGCAGGAGACGGAGCGGCGCCGCGAGGAGCTGCTCGACGGGCTCCGCGCGGCCGTCACGGTGCGGCACGAGTTCGTGCAGCGCAGCTATGGCACCGTGAAGGGCTGCCGCAAGCTGGCCACCATGGCGCTGCGGGCGGCCAACAACGGCCATTCCATGTACCGCGGCGGCGGTCTCGAGGACCTGTACCGGGCCCTCGGTGGTCTCACCAGCGCCGAGATCGCCACGGCGGGTGAGGACCGGCTGCGCCGCAGCCTGATCGCGAAGTACGCGTGCGCCCAGGAGAACAACCTCGACGACGCGCTGCGGCGCAACCTGAGCTGGATCAGCAAGGAACCCGCGGTCGCCTGGTTCGACCGACTCACTGCCGACGGCTACCCGATGTCCGAGGCGGAGAAGGAGCTCTACCAGAAGCTGCTGCCAGCCACCGTAGCCGCCGCCGACGAGGACGAGGACGAGGACGACGCGCAGGCCACCGCCGCGGACGAACCGGACGCGGACGCCGACGACGATCACATCGGCGGCGACGCGGAGCTCGATGGTGAGACGCCGCCGACTGTCTCCGACGACGGTCCCGAGGGTGCGCAGGCATCCGATCCTCTGGCTCCGCGATTCACGATGCTCGACACCGAGCAGGACGACGACGCGGAGTACGCAACTGCTGCGTGACCGTTGCCGCTGACCCACGGTGGGGGCTCTGCGCTGTCCGGGCAGAGCCCCACCGTGTCCTGGCTCCAGCCGCGTCCACGTCAGCTCACCGACACGATTCACCGTCCCGGTGAGGACGGCGAATCGCTAGTCCAGCACCGGCGCACGCAGCTTCCGGCGGCCACGGATCGACCGGGCCGGCGGTCGGATCCGCCCCCCTTTCCATCCCTGCATCACCGAAAGCGAGCACTCCATGCTTCCGCTTCTCCGGCGGCATACCACCGCTTCCACCAGTAACGACGTCGCACGACTGCATGCGCAGCTGGCGGTAGTCACCGCAGAGTCAGAGCAGCACCGGCAGCTGGCCGACGAGCGTCTTCGGCTTCACGAGGCGGACATCGCGCGCATCGGCGAGCGGCTACGCGCCGAAGCCGACAGCCGCCGCTGGTGCCATGAATTCGAGGAGGTGGTCGACGCCCTCAACGAGCAGCTGACCGTCGAACTCACCCATCGTGGCTGGCCATTCCTCGTCGACACCACCCTCACCGTCAATCTTGAGGTCGCCGCCCGCGGTGACCTTGCCGCACGTGAGGCAGCGCTCGTCACGCTCCGGCAGGCCGAGGACCAGCTTCGCCAGGTCAAGGGCGTCCACGTCTACTACACCCATCCGGAGGACCTCACCGTCACCGCCAGGCTCCGGTCGGCCTCGGTCACGGCCGACGTGCAGCTGAGGATCGACCTGATCGCCACCAACGAGCGGTGCGCCCGCACCGAAGCCGTGCCGCTGCTCGCTGAGGCCGCGACCGTTCTCAGCCGGTTCCCGGGAGTCACCACCACCGTCCCGGACCCCGGCACGTTCGACATCTCACCCCGCTGAACGCGGCGACGGTGCGCACCCGACAACGGCCTTCACGTCGTCACGGTGCGCACCTCACCACGGCGTACGCCGTCGGACGCCCTCAACGGTTGGTCTCGGATCTGCAGGAGGAATCTTGTGCGCGGGCTGAACACCGCCACCGTCATCGACCTTCTCAACGGTTTGCGGGCCGACCGCAACCCTGAACTGACCGCCACCGCGGCCGGGCGCAGCACGGGGATTGCTGCGGCAGCTGCCGCTACGCAGTCGCTCGCCTCGGCGATCACCGACGTCGCCGACACCATCTGCACGCTGCGGGCCGACCCCAGTCGGCGCCGTACCGGCGCGCACTGGCGCGACGTCCGTCACGCGTGTGACCTGGCCGCCGAACGTACCTCCGGGCTCGCCGACCAGCTCACCGGGCTGGCAGCCGAGGCGCTGCTTCTGGTCACCGACATGGAACCGGTGCACTACCGCGGCAGCATCCCGTCACGGCACGGACCCCACGTCCTCGCCGGCCCCTGCGGTTGCCGGCATCACCAGCACCGCGGCGACCGCCTGCGCCTGTCGCTGCTGCTGGACGATCTCGACGATCTGCGCTGCGTGCGTCCCCGCAGCATCACCGCGGCCCCCGATGAGCCGCACGATCTACCGCTGGCCGCGTTCGACACCGCTCTGCGGGAGGCGATCGCCGCCGTGGCGCCGGTTCCGGCCGCCCACCACGCGATCTGCCTGGTCCAGAACCTCTCCCTGTTCACCGGCCGCACCCGGACCGTCGTCTCCTCGTGGGCTACGACGATCGACCAGCGCCTGCACGGCCGGTTCGTCACCAGCCTCGACGGCACGAGCCCGGCCGACCGCCACCACAGCCTGACCAGCGGTCTCGTTCAGGCCGGCGCCACCCTCGCCAGGGTGCAGACCGACCTGCACAGCGCGGTGACCGCTCTGCGCGCCATCGACGCCGAACCGCCGCGCCCGGCCGCGCCGCACTGACTTTGCTCCGCCTGCCCGGTCCTTCTTTCCCCAGGGTCCGGGCCACCAGGGGCGTGATCGCCCGTTACTCCCTGCCACGGGCGATCACGCCCCACTCCCACCCTGACCGCACTTCTCACTGGAGTTGATCCGCCGTGGGCCACACCCACCACTGGCGCTACCAGCCGAACGATCCCGCCTGGGCCGCGGTCTGGCCGTCCCTGATCCACGACACAACCCGGATCGTGCAGGAGGTGTCGCGCACCGTCGCCCTGGCCGGCCCCGGCCGCAACGGCCGACCGGTGATCGATGCGATGTCCGGCATCGCGTTCAACGGCGCCGACGACGCCGGCTGCGACAGCTTCCTGCTCCCCGCACCGGGCCCCCAGCGACGGCACTGGTTCTACTGCAACACCCGTCGGCTGCCGTACGACCTGGCTGTCACCGCGACGCTGCTGCGCTGCCACCTGCTGGCACCGGACACGTTCGTCATCGGCGGAGACGGCTCCTGGCACCGCGACTGGCGACCGGCCCGCAGTCTCGTTCAGCACCTCTTCGGCCACGACACCGACCGCGTGCCGCTGACCGACACGACAGCAGGGCTCACCGTCGAGCAACTCCTCGGCCTGTGACAACACCTCGCCGACCAACACCACGGCAGCAGCCCTCGAACCGCCACTGCTGCACCCGTGCTAACCCCACGGACCGGCCGACCCGGGCAACGCGTTCGAGGTCCGGCGGCCGTCGTACTCACCATGACGATCCGTTCCCTTCCGGGTGCGAATCCCTTTCCGCTCAAGGACCACGATCATGACCGTCTCCTGGCCACCCCCGAACTCTGCTGCCATCCCGGCCATGTCGCGGCATCCCGCGCCCCTAAACAGCCACCGGCCACTCCTGGATGTCTCCGGCGCTGCCGGTGTCGCGTCACGTCGCCAGCGCCGGTGACCGCCGATGGCTACCGCGACCAACTCCCGCCGACGCTCCAGGCTCACAGGCCGACCGGCCGATCCGAACCTACGTAAAGCAGCCCTGTGGTACGCCCGCGCAGGCATCCCTGTGCTGCCCCTGCACACCCCGGCAGCCGACGGCACCTGCACCTGCCGCAACGCCGACAGCTGTGAGTCCGCAGGCAAGCATCCACGGCTGCGACACGGCCTGCACGACGCCTCCCGCGACCCCGGCCTGATCGACTCCTGGTGGCGCCAATGGCCCGACGCCAACGTCGGTCTCGTCACCGGAACCGCCCTCGACGTCTGCGACATGGACACCGGCGCCGGGCTCGCCGCCGTACTCGACACCCTCGACGTGATCAAACCGGCCGCGCCGCTGGTCCGCACCGGCAACGGCTGGCACCTGTGGTACGCCTCCACCGACCTGCCGAACCGGGTCGGCCTGCTACCCGGCGTCGACTGGCGCGGCACCGGCGGCCTGGTCGTCGCCCCACCATCGGTCCACGTCAGCGGCGCCACCTACCGCTTCCAGCAACCCTGGAACGGACGCGCCCTTCCCGACTGCCCGCCACCGCTGCGTGCCCTCGTCGCCGCACCAGCCACCCCCGTCACACTCACCGCCGAGACGATCACGCGGTTCGACCGGTACACACGATCAGCGCTCGACGGTGAACTACAACGCATCCGCCAGGCACCAGCGCCGGTGTACTCCGGCGGCACCCGCATCACCGGCGGAGAACGCAACAACACCCTGCACCTGGCGGCATTCCGCCTGGGACAACTATCGGCTCGCGGCCACGTCGACGAAGCCGCCATACGCCACGAACTCACCGCGGCGGCCGTGCAGACCGGACTGAGCCTCGCCGAGGCGCAGCGCACCATCGACTCCGGCTGGCGGGCCGGGCGCGATCGACCACGCCGATGACAGCTGGCCGCCTCACAGCATCAGCATGCACAGCGGCACGCCGGGCGCCGACCGGCGGCAGACACGACAGCGGCGCGCGGCACACCACCGCCTGACGGCCGCGCTTCATGACCACCTCTTGTCGCCGCCGAACTCCAGGGCGACGCCGATGACGGCCCCGCCGATACCGGAGATCAACGGCCCCCGGCACAGGCCAGAACGGCTACAACGCCAGCCGCCCTCGTCCGCAAGGGCTTCAGCGGATCCCGCCGCTCACGCCGAACCGAACGGTGAGCCACCAGTATCCACACATAAGGAAGTCCGCATATGACTGTCCTCGACGCTTCCCGTCACCAATCCCTCGGGGTCGACCCGGCAGTCCTGGCAACCGCACTTCAGACGGAGGTCGCCTCGCTGCTGACTCCCGTCGAGTGGGCCGAAGACGAAATCGCCGCAGCGAGCCGCCGCCACCCCGGCCAGGCCGACCTTCTCTTCCACACGTTCGGCCTCCTGAAGTCCCGCAACATCGGCTCCGGCATGGGCACCGAATTCGTCTACCGCGGCCACGCCCGCGAACTCCTAGAACGCGTCGCCGCCGACACAGACCTACGCCCGGCAACCGCTGCCGAGATCTGCCTTCTGCTGTCGAAGGTCAGCCTGCAGGTTCCGATACACGGCGCAGGCGCCGGCCTGTACTTCCGGATGGGGCAGGCCGCTTTCGGCGACCATCCGCTCTTCGCTGAACTCATGGGTGACCAGAGCGCCTATCAGCAGCTGCACGGCTCAGAGATCGACGAGTTGGAGGCCATGCTGCGACGCAAAGCCGCCGACCCCGCCCGGCAACTCGGCGGCATCCAGTGCCGGGGATTGCATCACGGCAGTCGCGTCACCTGCCGCTTCGGCAACAGCTGACCGACCCACCCACACCCGTGGAAGGACGGCTCCAGCTCCATGGCTCCCAAGATCGTTCCTGGTGAGCTCTGGGTGGGCATGCACGTGTGGCCCACCGCACGAACCCTCCTGGCCCCACCGATCTGCTATCAGCGGCCGCGATGCGCCATCATCGCCTTGCACTGGCCGTACGTGGAGGTGCGCCGCATCTCGCGCCGACCCGGCACCAACGGCATCCGCTACCCGCAGACCGGCCCCGGCCACCGCATCCACGTCGACAACCTGCTGCGCCGCGATCCGCACCTGCGGCGCACGACTTCGTGCAGGCGAGCCCGACCGATGCCGTCTGGCGGCCATGAGCAGCTGACATTGTTCTGACCTCTCGCGACGCCCGGGACGACTGCTCTTGCAGACCGCTCGGCGCCCGGCACGACGTTATTGGTCCTACGGCGGTCGCACATCCGGCCGCTCTTCGGGCTCGGTCACCCAGACTGCCACGCTGCACTGCGCCGCGCGTACGTGCGGACTCGGCGCCCCCGGTGGGTGACATGCGATCCGGCGCACACCGACACAGGTCTACGCCGACGGCACCCGCATCGCCCAGTGGCAAGCACAACACCACGCAGGTCTAGCGGGCTCGATATCCACGACTCCTCGAGGGAATCCCGATATGGACAACGTAGTAACCGTCAGTGGCCCTTTCCCCGCCTCACCTACCGTGCGCCATTGCGATGTCGGCCGGCATAGCTTGAACCAGCGCGAGCAGTGGTGGCTGATCACCGACGCCGGCCGCGGCTGGGCCGGCGGCCGGGGCGCCGCGTGCGCTGCACATCGGCGCGAGGTGGAGGCGACGTTCACCGACGGCCACGCCTACCGCGTCGACGGCCCGTTCGATCCCGACCGGTCTGTCTGGCCGCAAGGACCGCACCTGTGGATGGACGCCGACCACATCCGGCTGGCGATCTTCCTGACCCGCCCGACCCTGCGCGAGATAGCCGCCGTACACACCGGCAAGGCCCGATTCGGGTGGACCGAACAGGGCATCAACGGATTCCTGCTGTTCCAGTACGGCGACTCGCCGTGGAACGACGCACCGTTCAACCCGCAACGGCTCACCGAACCGTTCACCCTGCAGCCGGCACCCCGCGGCACACACACCCGAGTGTCGACGTTCCTGGTCCACGCCGACACCGGCCGCACCGCCGCGATGCGCATGTTCACCTGGCCGGCCTACTTCCTCAACCACATCATCACCTCGGTACACCGGCTCGCCGCCCAGCCCTACACCGAAGCGGCGGCCCGCTCCGCGCATCAGGACTTCTACAACCGCTACCCCGACGGCTCGTCGCTGTACCGGCTGGCGTGCTCCCTGCCGCCGGAAGCGCTCTGCCTGGGCGGACAGCGCGACGACCGGCCGCTGGCCGGCACAGGTCCGCGGCCGGAACCAGCCTGACCCTGCTAGGCAAACACCGTGACAGGCCGCCGGTCACCGCGGTTCTCACCCCGTCCCGCATCGGCACCCCGGCTCTCCCTTCCTCTCACCTGTGGCATGCCCACACTCGCCCCCCTGGAAGTGCCCTTCTCATGGCAGAGACCTTCGCCGACTACCTCGACCGCATCGGCCACCACCCCACCATCGATCTCGACACCGCCGATCAGCAGCGCCACATCGTGATCGTCTCCTTCGCCGGTGGCGTGAAGAAGGCAATCGTGGAGCTCGCGGGCGTGGCCGCCGGCGACCGCAACGAGTATCTGAGCGCGGATATCTACGCATTCGTCGACGGCCAGGTGGCGCGCTCCAGCGTGATGGGCCTGGAAGACGGCAGCATCTACCCCGCCTTCCGGCAGAACGCCCCGGGCCGCTCACACGGGCGACCCGCGGTACGCGCCGTCACCGTCTTCATCGGCGCGCAGCAGAACACCGAACCGCTGACCCGACCTGCGGACTCTCTCCCGGACGGCCCAGGCCCGGCGGAATCACCCAACTCCTCCGCTCAAGCCAGCAGCCACCTATCGTCTCCGGACGCCCCGAGGAATCACATGACTGACGGCAACAGCCATCCTGACTTCCGTCAGCTGGCGCAGCAATACGCCCACCGCTACGCCCAACTCATCATCGACGCCCTAGGCGGCCATGTCGGCGCGGACGCCGCCGCGGTCCTGCACCGGGTGGGGTTCGAGCTCGGCCACGACGCATGCCAGGTCATCGCACGCGAGATTCAGGCCCGCACGACCGTAGGCACCGACGCCGATCCGGCCCTACTGCTCGACCTCATCGGGCCAGCCGCCGCCGAGCTGCGGACGGCAGCATCGACGGTGGCCGACCGGCAACCGCCGCGCAGCGAGATCGTCGACGCGCGGACCGCTGAACAGCTGTCGCTGCAGGAGCTACTCGATCGAGCGCGCCAGGCGATGCGCGCCGAAATCGACGCCGACAGCCCTACCGGCCGAGCTTTCGCAGCACTCATCGCCCGGCTGCACCGCGAAGGGCTGGTCCGCTGATGACGGCCATCGCATCCGCTGGCAGCGACGACGAGCCGATCGACTGGAGCCGCTTCGACAGCGACGCCCACCGCGCAGCGCAGAACTCCTGCCGACACTTCATTCGCTGCGCCGTCGACGGCACCACCCGCAGCGCGGTCTCGCAAATGCTCGGCTACGCCCGCACCGTCGGCGACGGTAACGCCATCGCGGTGACACTCGCCCAGCTCACCGGACCATGCACCCTTGCTCCAGCACCGCCCGATGCCAACGGGTCTCCTCGACTGTCCGACGCGAAGAGGCAGACACCGCTGTAACCCGCAGCTGTGCTGCTACCTCCGACAGAGCAGCGGTCAGGTAAGCCGTCCTGCTTTGTGCCATCCCTCGGTCGCTGCGACGCCTCAGCAGCCCTCCGGCGGGATCAACGTCAGGAGTGGCGCCGCCGGTACGGCGCGACGCAAGCACCGACGGCACACCCGCTCCCCACGCAACCACGGCGCTCGGCGTGTTGCGATCTCCTCGCACATGGCCAGATGTTCGCCAGTTCCGGCATAAGCGACGCGCGCCGCAGCCCCGGCGGAAGCAGAGCAGCCACCTTGCCGACGACGCTCAGCGCCGGCCAGGCCGCCTTGCCCCGCGGGCGGGCGGCGCCGTGAACGCCCATGGGAGTGGGGCGCTATCGGGTCGCACCTCCGAACCGCTTCGCAGCGGCCAAGAGCCGCCACCGCCGTCATGTCGGCGCCTGCCTGGTCCTCGATCCACCGGCCCCGGACGGCCACGCTGTCGTCCGGGGTACTGGCCGCCGGCGTGCGTTCACCAGCTTGCTCACGAGTTCGGCGCGAGATCCGGCGGCGGCCGGAGATGTCCGCCGCTGAGATGGCCCGTAGGTCAGCCCACCCGCGCCGAGGGCGCTAAGCCCCCAGCAGAACATCTTGGCAACCAGGTCAGCGCTGCGCTCGACCGCCAAGATCTTCTGCTGACCGGGGGCTTGCACCCCCAGGCACATGGGCGGGCTCTGACCGGCCCCGTCAGCGCGGCACCCCGGCGCTCCGGATCACCCGATCCGAGAACCGGGGGCTCAGCCGCACCGCACCACACGACGGGAGCCACCCCATGTTGTTCAACTTCACGTTCGAGGGCAACCTCGGCGAAGACCCCGAGCTGCGCGAAACCCGCGACGGCAAGAAGGTCGCTCAGATCCGCGTCGGCCGCACCAGCCGCCGCGTCAAGGACGGCGAATGGGTGGATGCGCACACCACCTGGGTCACCGTCACTGCCTGGGAGGGCCTGGCGGAGCGCTGCATGTCGCTGAAGAAGGGCGACACCGTCGTCATCACCGGCCGCGACGACCTTCGGCCCTGGGCCTACACCCGCCGCGACAACGGCGAGGCCGACGCCGCGCTTCAGGTCACCGCCAGCAACATCGCCCTGAGCATGCGGTTCAAGAGCGCCGAGTCGCTCCAGCCGGAGAACGCTCCGTGGTCCATCAGCGACCTCAATGTCCCGGAGCCCGAGTACGCCTGACCGATTCTCGCCCGGGGCCGGCACCGCCGGCCCCGGCCCGGCCTCTCGCACATTCCTCGTCATGGCAGGAGCCGCCCATGTTCGCGCAGTTCATCGTCGAAGGCATCATCACCCGCCGCCCCGAAACCGGTGTCACCCGTGACGGCCGCGAGTACACCCAGTTCGAGATCACCCACTACCGCACGTGGATGGACGGCAACACGACCCGCAAATCCCCTCCGCAGGTGCTCGACATCCTCTGCTGGGGCCGGCTGGCTCAGCAGGCCCGCAAGTTGAGCCTGCGGACCACCGTCACCGTGCACGGCAACGCCCCGCAGCCGTTCGACAACAACGGTGTCCTCGGGCTGAAGATGTTCGCCCGTGGGCTGAGCGTCGACGTCGGCGACCTCGGGAACCGCTCCACCACCGGCGAGCGCAGTGGTCACCTCGTCACCAGCCCTGAAGGCGAGCAGATTACCGCCGAGGCGTGGCCCGAGGTCGTCGGCAACCTCGAAACCGTCCACCGCCCCCGCTGACGCGGGCCGTGCATGGCCCGGTCCCGGGCACAGCCCCGGGACCGGGCGACCTCCCCCGCGCATAAAGGAGCCCCTCGCTGCGCGACACCGATTCATGTCCGCTCACCACCTGACTGCTGCACCGGCTGGTACTTCGAGCACACCACCGAATGCCCCGACCCCGGGCCGGCCCGGCCCTGCAGTGACTGCGGCGCCGATCCCGGCACCAACCACAACCCGCACACCTGCTCCTGGTACTGGAGCGACGACGACACGAGCGCCTTCATCGGGATGAGCCCCGACGCGGCCCGATGGCCAGGCCGTGCATACGACAACCAGCCCGAGGACTACTGACCTCACTCATTGCTTTTCATCGATCGAAAGGTGACGTCCATGCCCGAGAACGACGGCAACGAGCCCAAGAGCGTTCTGCGTAAGGTCCGCGAGCACCTCACCCACGACATCGCCCACGTCTCCGGTCTGATCGGCCTGCACGTCGTCGCCCTCGCCATCCTCGAGCACTCCCCGGCGCTGACGATCATCGGCCTGCACTGAGCCCTTCGCTGGTGGGCCACCCCGGTGGGGGTGGCCCACCAGCGTCTCGCCTCAGCACACCGCGCTTCTCAGCAAGGACAACTAGACATGAGTGCCTGGATCGTCGACCGCGACCACCTCGACCTTCTCCTCACCGCCGCCGTGCAATGGGACCTCATCACTGCCGACCAGGCCGACGACACCGGCCGGATGCTGTGGAAGGAAAACCTCGCCAGCGTCGCCTACCGCTATCCACACGACCGCGACGGCGGCAGGCCGGGCCCGCACGGCTTCCGCGACCGCGACGTCGACACCTACCGGTACCGGCCCTACCCCGGCCGCATCGACCCTGAAGTCATTGAGGCCGCCGCTGCCTCGCTGCGGTACCAATCGTGCGAGCACCCTGGCTGGCACGACAGCACCTCCGCACAGTGGGTGAACCGCCTGCACCAGCTCGCCGCTGACCGCATCCCCGCCTACCTGACCGAACACGGCCCCGTCGACCCACGACGGCAAGCACCCGACGAAACAGGCTGGTATGTGCTCATCGACCTCGCCGGAAAGCGGCAAACCCGATCCGCCGACGGCTGGAGCGTCCCCGACCGCGATGTCCTGCACCGCGCCGCCGCACTGCGTACCGGGGCTACGCCATGACCCTCAGTGCCGGCGCGGTGCCAACCTCCGGTGCAACGCATCAGCCCCGTGACCACGACATGACCCGTGGCCCGGAATCCGCGCCACCGAATGCCGCGGCGATGAAGCATGTCGTGCAGTTCTCCGGTGGCATCGGCAGCTGGGCCGCCGCGATGCGCGTCGCCGCCGAATACGGCACGGACAACCTCATCCTTCTGGCCGCCGACACGAAGGCTGAAGATCCTGACCTGTGGAGATTTGTTGCCGACGTCGGTTCGCTACTCGGGGTCGAGCCGATCGTGGTCGCCGACGGCCGCACCCCGTGGCAGGTCTTCGCCGACCAGCGCTTCGTCGGAAACTCTCGCATCGCCCCGTGCTGAGTTATCTGCACCGAGGAGCCCTCATAGGTTTCCGGTGCTGTCGATGATGACTCAGGGAGCCAGGCGTGGATCTGCGTGTTCTGTTGGTGGAAGGGCGAGGCACCGTGCCCTCGGCGGGATCGGTGGTCGATACCGGCCTACTGCATCCGCCGTTCGTCGTTCGTGACGATGCGGGAGCCGAGATCGAGCCGGTGACCGGCTACCTGCGCCAACTCGCTCTCAGCGACTGCAGCCAGCTCACTTGCCGCAGTTACGCGTTCGGGATGCTGCGCTGGTTCCGGCTGTTGTGGCTGTTGCAGATTGACTGGGACCGGGCGACCGAGGCTGAGGTCGCGGTGATGGTGGGCTGGCTGCGGTCGGCGCAGAACCCTCAGCGCCGCCGCTCGGACCCCAGGACACAACCCGCTGGTTCGGTGAACGCGCGGACGGGCAAGCCTGCTCTGCGTGCAGGCTACGCACCCTCGACGATCAACCATGGCCTGTCGGTAGTCAGCGGTTTCTACCTCTTTCACGCCCACGAAGGTCGTGGGCCGGTGCGTAATCCGGTCCCGGTCGCCTCGCAGCGCCGCCGGGTCCTGGCACATCGCAGCGCGCTGGAGACGCCAGCGCGATTCGGGCGGGCACGGTTGCGGCAGCGAGTCATCGATCCGTTGCCGCGCTCGATCCCGGACAGGCTCTGGGATGAGCTGTTCGCGGCGATGGGGTGCGACCGGGACCGCGCGCTGCTGGAGTTCTTCGTCTCCAGCGGTGCCCGGGCGGCGGAACTGCTCGGCCTGACGGTCGAGGATCTGGACTGGGCCGGCCAGCGGATATGGGTGATCTCGAAGGGCACGCGGGCCCGGCAGATGGTGCCCGCCTCACCGCAGGCGTTCGTCTATCTGGCCCGCTACCTGGACGAGGCTGGCGTCCCAGCTGCGGGCGAGCGGCTCTGGCGTACCCGGCGGGGTGACACCCGCCCGCTGGCCTACTGGGCGCTGCGGCGGATCCTGCAAAGGGCCAACGCGACGCTGGGCACCAACTGGACGTTGCACGACCTGCGGCATACCGCGGCGACACGCATGGTCAACGGTGGCAAGCTGACGTTGGCGGAGGTTCAGGCGATCCTGCGGCACGCCGACATCCGCGTCACCGGCCGCTATCTCACCGCACGCGTCGAGGACCTGGTCGAGAAACTGGCCGAGCACTACAGCCGGCCACGGCCGCCCGTCACCTACACCGCTGGATATGACGCGGCCGACATCGCGGCGGTGTTCGGTGCCTAAATCCGCGTCTACGTCCACGACCGGGCTGAGCCGTCGTCATCACCGCATCGGCCCGGTCCTGGAGGAACTCGGCTTCCCGAGCCGGTTCGTTTCCGGCCGGATTTCCGCGCAGCCGGCGACCGCGGCGGTGCCTGCACGCCCGTTTGGTGAGCTCGCCACGGCACCGGCCGGACACGTCGGCGAGGTCGCCCTGACGGCCTGGGACGGCGGCCCGCGCGAACGCGCCCAGCGCCGCACCCAGGTGCTGGCAGCCCTGCGGTACCTGCAGACCTTCCCGGGATCAACGTGGCAGCAGCGATGGGACGCCAGCCCTCTCGGCACCGGAGCGCTGCCTGCCTGCAGCATCCTGTCTGAACTGGAGCCGAGCCAGACGATCAGCCCGGGCGTCAAGATGCTGTTCTGCCTGCGAACCGTCCAGCCGTCACTCATGGCCTTTCGACGCAATAAGTTCCGGGACTTCCCGTCGCCGTTCGTCGCCGCCCAGTCCGATTCGCTGCTGGACAAGTACGTCGCGTATGTCGACGGGCACGAGGCCAGCTGGGTCCACCGGCGCCGGACCCTGTTCGACGCGTGCTGCCTGCTCACCGTTCAAGGCGTCACTCTCGCCGACGTCACCCCGGCCGCGATCCTCCACTACGCCCACGAGACCCGCCGGGTGCTCACCGTGCTGCGCGAAGGCAAGAAGGACGCCAATCTGTTCTGGGGCATCGGCCTGTGGAACGTCCTGCACGCGATGGGCCACTTCCCAGCCAGCACACCGGCCACCATGCGCGCCGCGATGCTGCGCGGGCAGCTCAGCACCACCGAGCTGGTCGACCGCTACCCCATCGCCCACCAGGGCGTGCGGCAACTGCTGATCGACTACATCACCCGCCGCCGAGCCGAGACCGACTACGCCACCATCAACAATCTCGCCCGGTCGCTGACCCACCACTTCTGGGCCAAGATCGAACGGCTCAGCCCGGGCCAGGCCGACTTGCGCATCGATCCGCAGGTGTACACCGTCTGGCGTGAGCAGCTGCGCACCCGCGACGACGGCCAGCCTCGTACGAACGTCGACGACATCACCATCGCGATCCGCAGCTTCTACCTTGATCTGCACACCTGGGCCGCGGAGGAACCCGAGCGGTGGGCGGTATGGGTCGCGCCGTGCCCCATCTCGCCGACCGAGTTCCGCGGCGGCGGCAAACGCCGCCGCCGAATCGAGGAACGCTCCGCCGACCGCACCCGCCTGCGCCAACCCTTGCTGCCGGTGCTCGTCGATCACGTCGAGAGCCAGCACCAGCGCGCCAAGACCCTGCTCGAACACGCGGCCGCCGTCGCCGAAGGTGAGGCGTTCTCGGTCGCCGGCCGTGTCTACCGCCGCTACGTCTCCAAGGCCGATCACAAACGGGCCCGGTACGAAGACCGACCGATCCGGGCGATCGACGAGAGCACGGGCGCGATCCTGCATCTGAGCACTCTCGAGCAGGCGACCTTCTGGCAGTGGGCGATCATCGAGACCCTGCGACACTCCGGTGTTCGCATTGAAGAGCTCGTCGAGCTGTCTCACCTGAGCATCCGCCAGTACCAGCGCGCCAACGGCGAGGTCATCGCCCTGCTGGTGATCGCCCCGTCGAAGACCGACCGGGAACGCGTCATCCCGATGTCCGCCGAGCTATTCCACGTTATCGCCCAGGTCGTGCGCCGGCACACTCACGACGGGCAGCCGATCGCCCGGCTGAGCCGGTTCGACGCCCACGACAAGCTCTGGAGCACCCCACTGCCGTTCTTGTTCCAACGTCAACGCGGCACCAGCCGGCACGTCATCACCCCGGCCACGATCGGTCTCATGCTGCGGCGCCTGTGTGAAGCCGTCGCCGAGCACCATCCCGCCTTCCGCGGGCTGAACATCACGCCGCACGACTTCCGGCGTATCTTCGCCACCGAGCTGGTCAACAGCGGCCTGCCGATCCACATCGGCGCCGCTCTGCTCGGGCACCTCAACATCCAGACCACCCGCGGCTACGTCGCCGTGTTCGACGACGACGTTGTCCGTCACTACCAGCACTATCTCCAGCAGCGTCGGACCCACCGGCCCGCCGACGAATACCGCGACGCCACCGCCACCGAATGGACCGAGTTCGAGGAACACTTCGACAAGCGCCGCGTTGAACTCGGCTCGTGCGCACGGCCTTACGGCACGCCGTGCCAGCACGAACACGCCTGTATCCGCTGCCCGATGCTCAATATCAACCCGAAGATGCTCGACCGGCTCGCCGAACTTGAGGAGGACTTGAAAGCCCGGCGGGAACGCGCCCAGGCCGAGGGCTGGCTCGGCGAGATCGAAGGCCTCGACTTGACCCTGCGATTCCTCACCGACAAACGGCAGCAAGCCACCCGACTCAACCAGGTCACCGGCACTGTCGGACTCGGCATGCCTGGCCTACGCCCACTCACCCCATAGGCCGCCACAGCCTGGTGGCCGGAGCCTCAAATCCGTCCACCAGGCTGCCACGCTCCCCGAGAACGGACACAACTCATCCAGCGATTCGGTCACTGTGTGCGGCGAAGCGGCGTAACGCCTCGACGACCAGTGCATGGTCCTCGGCCTGCGGCAGACCAGACACCGTCACGGCACCGATGGCACCGACTCCGGCGATGGTGATCGGGAACGATCCGCCGTGATCGGCGTGATGCAGGGGGTCCATTCCCCGTTCCTGCAACGATCGGCCGGCCAGTCTGCCTCGTGCGCCGACGAGGTAGGAGCTGTCGCCGAAGCGGGCGACGACCCTGCTCTTGCGTTCGATCCAGGCGTCGTTGTCGGCCGAGGTGCCAGGCAGCGCGTAGTGGAACAACTGGTGGCTGCCGTGCCGGATGTCGATGGTCACCGGAGCTCGCCGCTCGTGGGCCAGGTCGACCAGGAGCTGACCGAGCTGCCACGCGTCGTCGTGATCGAAGTGGGTGAGAACCAGTTCCCGCTGCTCGGCTTCGAGCTGGGCGATCAGCTCGGTAGGCGTGGACGGGTTGTCGGCTCGGGTCATCGGGCGTCTCCGAGAGTGACCACGCGCTGCTCACGGGCGGATCGGCGGGCGGCTTCCAGGACGGCGAGGGCGGCGATCGCCTCGGCGGGATCGACCGGCGGCGGGGCGTTGTGACGCAGCATCGCAACGACGCCCTCGTAGAAGGCCGGGTACGCCCCGGGCTCGCTCGGCACCGGCTCGCTCTGGCCGTCGACGATCAGCCGGCCCCACCGCTCGGCGGGTTCGCGTCCCCAGTCCGGCCCGGTCGGCAGCCCGCCAGCACGCAGGGCCTCCTCCTGGCTGTCCATGCCGTGGATCACGAAGGTGCCGCGGTTGCCCAGCAGGCGCAGTCGTGGTCCGGGCTCGGCGGCGACGACGTTCATCCACAGGTGTGAGCGGGCGCCTCCGGCATGGTGCAAGGCCACGAACGCGTCGTCGTCGACGCGGGCTGCGGGCCGCCGCTGGTCGAGTTCGGCGTAGACCTGCGTGACGGGTCCCAGCAGTTGAAGGGCTTGATCGACCAGGTGGCTGCCGAGGTCGTACAGCAGGCCGCCGGCCTCGGCCGGGTCGTCGTGTTCGCGCCATCCCGCCTTGAGTACCGGCCGCCATCGTTCGTATCGGGATTCCAGGCGCAGCACGTCGCCGAGTCTGCCGTCGGCCACCAGGCGTTGGGCGGTGCGGAAGTCGCTGTCCCACCGCCGGTTCTGGAAGACCGTCAGCGGCACGCCGCGTTCTGCGGCGAGCCGGGCCAGTTTCGAGGCTTCGGCGGCGGTTGCCGCCAGCGGTTTGTCCACCACGACGGGCAGGCCGGCCTCGACGGCGGAGGTGGACAGCGGGACGTGACTGCTGTTGGGGGTGGCGACCACGACCAGGTCGAAATCGCCGGCGTGGGCCCACAACTCGTCGGCTCGTGCCAGCACCTCGGCGCCGGGACGGTCACGGCGGACCTGGTTCTGCCGGTCCGGTTGCGACGTGACCACTGCGCCGAGGGTCAGGCCGGGGGTCGTACTGATCAGGGGGGCGTGAAACATCGAGCCGGCCAGACCGTAACCGATCAGACCGACCCGTAGCGGCTCGTTCATGAGCCGAACTTAATCAACAGCGTTTACTTATGGCAAGAGATCCGCGAGAATGACCACATGCCCAGTTCCGCACGACGCGCCGCGGGCGCGAACCTGCCCCAGGTACGCGACCACAACACCGCCCTGGTGCTCGACCTGGTCCGCCGGGGCGGCGCCATCAGCCGCGTCGAACTGGCCGCACAGAGCGGTCTCACGGCCCAAGCCATTACCAAGATCGTGCAACGGCTGCAGGCCGACGGACTGGTCACCGACGCCGGCCGCACCGGCTCCACTGGCGGCAAACCACGCACCCTGCTCCGGCTGGACCCGACCGCCCGCTACGCCGTCGGCGTGCACCTGGACCGCGACGACACCACCGTCGTGCTCACCGACCTGACCGCCCAGAAGGTGACCCGCCACCACCTGCCCCACGGCATGACCGGCGACCCCGCCGGCACCCTCGATCGGGTCGCCGATGCGGTCCGCGCCGTCGTGACCGGCATCGCCGACACCAGCCGTCTGGTCGGCGTGGGTATCGCCTGCCCCGGGCCACTCGACCACACCACCGGTGTCTTGCACCGGGTGACCGGGCTACCACAATGGAACGGCTACCGCCTCGGCGCCGAAGCGGCCGACCGGCTCGGCGTGCCAGTCATCGTGGACAAGGACACCAACGCCGCCGCGCTCGGCCAAACCCTGTCCGTCCCGGATGGGCCGAACGACTTCGCGTATCTCTACCACGGGCGAGGACTCGGTGCCGGTCTCGTGCTCGGCGGCCGGGTCTACCGAGGCCGGCGGACCAACGCCGGCGAGTTCGGCCACCAAGTCCTCGATCTCAACGGGCCACCCTGTCGGTGCGGCAACCGCGGCTGCCTCGAAGCACTGTCCCGAGCCGCCCTCGACACCGGCGACCCGGCCCACGCGGCGCACCTGGTGGGCATCGCCGCCGCCAACCTGATCCACCTGCTCGACATCGATCACATCGTCGCCGGCGGCCCGGTAGTGCTCACCGACCCAGAGCAATACCTGTCGCAGGTGGCGACCACGATCAACGCGCTTCTCCCCGAACCGGACTGGCAGCGCATCAGCGTCACCCTCGCCGCCGACCCCACCGACGCCATCGCGACGGGCGCGGCAGCGCTGGCCCTCGCGCCCCTGTTCGACACCGCCACCACCGACACCGGCGCTGACCGCGCCGCCTGAAACGGGTAAGGACCTCTCATGACCGCTCAACGACCCCTGGCACTGGTGACCGGCGGATCCGCCGGCATCGGCTACGCCCTGGCCCGGCAGGCCGCACAGCACGGCCACGACGTCATCATCACCGGCGCCGGGCCCCGGGTGCACGAATCCGCCGACCGCCTCGCCGACGCGACCGGCGTCACCGTCACCCCGGTGCAGTCCGACCTGCGCACCGCCGACGGCGTCGACCAGGTCTGGGCCGCCGTCACCAGCACCGGGCAACCGCTGGCCATCGCCATGCTCAACGCCGGCGTCAGCCTCGGCGGAGCCGCCTTCATCGACACCGACCTCGACGACGAACTAAACGAGATCAACCTCAACGTCATCTCCCAGGTCCGGCTCGCCAAACCGATCGCCCGCGACATGGCCGCCCGCCGCACCGGCCGGATCCTGTTCACCAGTTCGCTGTCCGCGACCACACCCACGCCATACGAAACGGTGTACGGCCCGACCAGGGCATTCGTCTACTCATTCGCCCAATCCCTGCGGCAGGAACTGCTGGACACCGGAGTCACCGTCACCGCGCTGCTGCCCGGCGCCACCGCCACCGAATTCCACGAACGAGCCGGCATGGGCGGCACCCGCTTCGGCGACAACTCCTGGAAGAACGACCCCGAACTCGTCGCCCGCAAAGGCTTCGCCGGTCTCATGGCAGGCCGCGACCACGTGATCGGCGGCGACCGCGCCACCTGGCGCGCCGCCATCCGCCAGCGCATCCTGCCCGAACGCATCAAAGCAGCACAGTTCGCCAAATCCTCGAAACCAGCCTAGCCAACAAGACCGGCCTCCTGATCACCAAGGTGCCAACCACCAGGCCAACCCAGGTCCCTCGCCTCACGACCAGCACCGGACGGAGGGTGCTCGTCACCACCAGCTCCGTCAGTCTCTGATCCTCCACCGAATACAAGCGGCGGTGCCCTACCGGGCACCGCCGCTTCGGCTCTCACTACAACCACACATCTCGGCCATCCAGCGCCGCGCACCCAACCAGGGTGCGCGGCGCTTTCCATCTCCAACGGGAGTTTGCTCTTGACCGCAAGTCACACCCACATCAATCCGCCCACATCAACCCCGCGGGGCACCGCTGCTTCCGCCCAGAACCAGGTGCAGATAAGCTCAGTCCACTTGAAGCAGCGGCCCTGCCGCGCGTGGCTGACCGCGAACGCCGACCCGGCGACCACGATGCTCTACGTCGGCATCGACTGGAGCGAACAGCGGCGGGTGCCTGCCATCGAGAAGGGCTGGGCACCGTGGCCGGTGCGGTTCCCGATGTGCGAACCGCCGCACCTGAGCAAGCAGGACATGCTCGACTGGGCTCGCGCCGAAGGGCTGCGGCCGCCTCGCCTTTATGAGCAGGGCTTCGCCCACAACAACTGCTTCGGCGTCTGTGTCCGCGCCGGCCAGCGCCAGTGGCGGCACCTGCTCACCGTAGCCCCCGAACGATTCGCGGCCGCCGAAGCCGAGGAGGAAAAGCTGCGCACCCAACTCGGCGACGTCGCGATCCTCAAGGAACAACGCCAAGGCGTGAGCTATCCGTTACCACTCAGCGAGCTGCGTCGCCGAGCAGCTCTGCCGCAGGCCCCTGCCTGACGCGATTCAACACAGGGTCTCTTCAGACAACCCGTAGCCTCGCCCGCAGCCCGGACGGCGACCGAGCGGGGCGAACAGCGGTGCCGTCGAGCCGGCCAGCGCGACGTTCGGATCGGAAGCCAGCACTCTGCCGCCGCCGGAACGGGGCAGTGCCAGGCAGTCCTCCGGCCACGTCACCGGTGGTGCAACCTGTCGCGGCCAATCGCGCCGGGCCAGTCCACGACCGTGGTCGTCGGCGTGGACGGGAAACCCGGCCGGGCCCGGGCGCACCGCCGGAATGCCGTGGACGCCTTCGCGTACGTTGCCGACGCCCGTGGAGCGCAATTGGCCACGGCGGTGACCGTTGTCCGCGTCACAAGCGTGATTCTCATCCGCCGCCGTCGCGCGTACTCATCACGACGCCGGTCGTGCTCCGGTGATCGATTACTACGGCGTCTGGAGCCGCTTGCTGAGGGACCCGAGGTCAGCCCACCCGCGCCGAGGGCGCTAAGCCCCCAGCAGAACATCTTGGCACCCAGGTCAGCGCTGCGCTCGACCGCCAAGATCTTCCGCTAACCGGGGGCTTGCACCCCCAGGCACATGGGCGGGCTCTGACCGGCCCCGTCAGCGCGGCACCCCAGCGCCGGGATCACCCGATCCCGGCGCGGGGCTGCCGCATCAGCAACAGCCTGATGGAGGCATGCACCATGACGGACAACGTCATCGCCCAGATCACCAGCGCCACTGCGGACGCCCAGGACTCCACCGGCGCCGAGCGGCCGGCCGCTCCGGAGGGCTCGGTCTACCTCTCCGACGTCCTCGCCCGCATCCGCCAGCACGCCGCCGACAACCACTGGTGCAGCACCGCCGAGTCCATCACCCTGCAGGCGCTCAACGACGGGCTGTCGTTCAAGCCGCTGCGCCGGGTCAACCAGGGATGCAGCGACCCGTCCTGCCAGACCTGCGACGCTGTCGCTGACCTGGCCGACGAGCGGTTCACCCCGGCTGACTCCACCGATCCGTTCATCACCAAAGCCCGCCTGAAGACGGCCATCCGCAAGGCCATCAACCTCGGCTACGACTACGACGAATACTGCGCCCTGTACCGCGAGTTCGTCGAGGCCTACGACCTGGACGCGGTCCCGCTTCCGGTCCGCACGTACACGGTCACCTTCACCGTCACCGAGGAGCAGCTGCGCGGGCGAGCGGCTGACGAGGCGGGCATGGCGTACGTCCTGCGCAACGCGCGCGCGGCGGACTTCGCGGTCTCGGTCGAGTCCACCGAGGAGGCTACCGCCACCCTGATGCGGTAGTCATGACACGCTGCCCGGCCGATCTGAATCGGCCGGGCAGCATTGTGCCTGAACAATCCCGCATCCCACCGCCGGCCTCACCGCCTCGGGGCGGCGATCAGCACCAAACGCTTTGGGCTCAACAGAGGTCACCCAAACCGGAGCATTCCCGGATTCACACGGGTGATCTTCGCCGCGCAGTGGCCGGCGCCCGCGGTGTTGCCTCGTCTTTTGCGGCACCGGGACCCGGCATGCTGCTTGGCCTCGACCGGCTCCGCTGTGACGCCATGGCCCGGTCTGCAAGCCGTCGGCCCTCCCGCCGATCCCGGCATAAACGCCGCTCACCCCTCGCCGAAGGGCATCGTCGTGACGCTGTACTACATCGCGATTTACCACAACACCGACAGCCAGTTTCGCCCCTACCAGCCTCACCACGCGCTGACCAAGGTCATCAGCCACCGCCGCCACCTGCCCGCCGCAACAACACCGGAGCAGATCGCCGGCTGGGCGTTCCATCTGTTCAACGCTGACCTCGGCGATCTGCAAGCCAGCCGCGGCAAGACCGACGCCGACGAGCTGGACTTCCTGCTCGCCTGTACCTACCGGCTGCTCCACCTGCGATCACTGTCCGTAGGTGACGTCGTCGCCGTCACCACCGCCGAGTGCACCACCTGGCTGGCGTGCGACCCGATCGGCTGGCGACGCATCGCCATACCGCAACATCGCACCGGCACAGCGCTCAGCGCCGCCACCGTCTACGACCACCTGCGCCACGGCGACGATGAGTGATCATCCGTGCAGCCAGCACCCGCCGGGTCGCCACACCGATGCCTGCCTGACCGGCGCCTGTGGTTTCTGCGGCATCCCACTCGACAGCGTTGCTTCCGGCGAATGCCGGAACTGCCTGCGCATCGTGTGCGAGGCCTGCGACGCCGGCTATCGGGCCGACCTCGGCCCGATCTGCCGTCCGTGCAACACCACCAGCGCCCTTCGACCACCACTGAACCAGTAAGGACATGACCGCCATGTCGCACGATCCCGTGAACTGGAATCGCATCGCCGAACGACTCCAAGCCGAGATGGCCAACCTGATCCACCACGAGCAGGAGAAGCGGTACGGCAACGACTTCTACGCCGAAGCCTTGCGCCGAGCGCTGGGATTCCGGCCGGCTGAGGGGAACTTCCGGGAGCACCTGGTACGCGGCGAAGGACTCACCACCGACAGCTACGCCCGCCACCTCTACGACACCAGCGCGCTCGACCGCATGCAGCGCGAGTCCGCCGAGCAGCAGGTCAAGGAGGCGCGAGCCGAGACCCGGCGCGTCTACCGGGAAGCCGGCAAGGACTTCGCGGATCTCCTGCGAGCCCGCTGCAACGAGGTGTCGTTGCCGTCGCGGTACCGGCGCGAAGGCGTGGCGTGGGCCGCCGACCTCATCGATCCGACTGTGCCGAAAGACCAGTACGGCAACGTCATACAGCAGGCCGATGCGAGCGACGAGCGGTGACCCGTCCGAGATCGAGCTGGCCGCAACAGCCGAGCCGATACCTCGGAGCCGTCACCAGCCTGCACCCAACGTCTCACCACCAGGTGCCTACCGGGCGGGACCGCGGCCAGCAGCTCTTCCGGCGTGACGACGGACCGGCCGCTCTGCCTCTAGCTCCACTCATCTACCTCCAGTCCGCGAACTCCTACACGAACTGACCCGCGCCAGAAAGCCGCCATCTGCCATGTCCGACAGCATCGCCATACACCTTCACATCGACAAACCCGAGACGCTGCCCGAAGGCTACGCCGACGCCATCGGCGCCATCTTCGACGAGCACGCGAGCGACGTCACTGACGATCCCTCGCTGGACGACATCAGTGGTGTCGCCTTCGTCGGTACCCGCAACGACATCGCCGACGACCTGTGCTTGCTGATGAAGGGCGGCACCCTGCCGGCGCACCAGTTCAGCTTCACCGTCTACGAAGAGCCGCACCACGAGGCGCTCGGCACGCTACTGCGCTATGCCCCCGGTGCCGGTGACTTCGAGGCTGCCTGCACCAACACCGGCGAGGTGGTGCGCTCATTCGCCGACATCGGTGAAGCCATCGCGGCGACAACCGACCGCGCATCCCTCATCGCCGCACTCGAGGCCATGTACGGCGAAACCAACAGCCACCGTCGAAGGATGACCGGCGAGTAGCGCTGTGAATCCATCAACATCGCGTCGTTCCACTCACGGCAGCCAGGCAGTCTCTCTCCGCCGCCCAGCAAGCAACGTGGTGCCACGCACCGGGCCGATCCCGGCAGCCGTCACCTGCACCCAGGGGGTCAGCCGATGATGCGCGTGCACCGCACCTTCGAGATGCCAGCCGGACCGGCGAACGCGGCGGCCATCACTGCGGGCCGCCGCGTTCGCCGGTCCTCAGTGATGACCGACCCGGCCGCGACCGGCAAACCCGGCAAAACATCTTGGAAGCGCAGCACCCATGGTCAACGAGCGGCAGCAGCGCTGCGCTTCCAAGATCTTTTGACCGCAGAGTCTGGCTTGCCCGCCACCCGCCGGGCCGATCCCCCCGTGGCCTCGTCAACGCGGCAGCGCCGGTGCAACCGGCGCGAGCCGCCCAGGGCTCGCACCACGGAGGCCACGCCTATGAACACGCCTACTCCCAGCCGTCTCAACCCCAAGCTGCGGATCGCCGTCGTCGGCGGATCACTGACCGGCCCCACCACCGCGCTGCTGCTGTTGCACGCCGGCTTCGACAACGTCGCCCTCTACGAGGCCGTGCCCGCCAGCGCCCCGCTCGGCGGCGGGCTGATCGGCCTGGAACACTCGGCGCTCGACGTCCTCGACCAGCTCGGCGTGCCGCAGGACGAGTTCGTCCGCTACAACTCCGAGGCCGTGGTGGAGTTCGCCGTCCACGGGCGCCGGCCCGGCGCCGAGCAGCGCCATCTCTACGCCGGCCGTAACACCACCTGGTCGTTGCTGCACCCGGCGCTGACCCGCCGCCTGCCCGCCGAGGTGCTGCACACCGGCAAACGGGTCACCGGTCTGGACACCGCGCACGGCCGGCCGCTGCTGCACTTCGCTGACGGCGACACGGCGCCCGCCGATCTGGTGGTCTTCGCCGACGGCCGCGCCTCCACCGGGCGGCGGCTGCTCGACCCGGACCGGCAGCTGCACTACGCCGGCTACGTCGCCCATCGCGGCCAGACCGACACCATCCTGCCGGGTCTGGCCGACTTCCTGCGCTTCGAACCGGACCGCAGCGGGATGCAGTTCAACGTAGCGCCGATCCCCGGCGGCACCGACTGGACCTTCTACCTCGGCGCCACCGCCGCCCAGTACACCGACTTCTTCGGCGCCGCACCGACCCGCAGAGTCTTCGCCCTGCCGCAGCACGTCACCGGCACGGCCCGCGCCGCCGTCGACGACAGCGCCCAGCGCTACCTGCCCGACGAGCAAGCCGCCCTCGTCCACGCCACCGGCACCCGAATGGCCGCCGCGGTCATGGACATCGACCCGCCGACCCGCATGGCCTGGCCGGTCGGCGACGGGCACGCCGTGCTCATCGGCGACGCGCTCGCCCCGGTGCGCCCGCACACCGCCCGCGGCGCCAACAACGGCATCGAACAAGCCGCTGGCCTGGCCGCCGCTCTCACTCAGCACCGTAAGTACGGCGCTGACCTGGCGACCGCCCTGCACGGCTGGCAGCACCGCCACCTACCCGCCGCTGTCGCCGCGGTGGAACTCGGTCCGGCCCTCGCCCGTCAGCACGGTCTCGGCGCCTAACCCTGGATGGTGCCGGTCCAGGTGCAACCCCACCTGGACCGGCACCACCCGGGCCCGCCACACCAAGAACGTTGAGCTTGGGAACTGCCCGGCGCATCGAATCCACTAGCTGCCGCACCAGCGGACAACACCGGTAGCGCGCGACCTACTTGTGCCGGGCAGCGTTGCCGTCCGGCGTTGCCCCGGGAAGAGGTTGGCGGCACGGTGGCGGTTGACCCGGCCGGCGCCGCAACGCGTAACCGCGGCGGTCGTGCGTCGAGGGCCGAACATGGCGCCCCTGGCGGGAACGGATGCGGACTGGCCGCCGATGCCAGACAGACGCACATGCCAGTCCTCATGGATGGCCGACCCGTCCGGCGGCGGTCAAACCGGCAAAACATCTTGGCCGGATTGCTTCGCTGCACCGGCCAAAGATCTTTTGACCCGAAGTCTGGCTTGCCCACCGGCAGGCCGCGCCGGCCCCACCTGGGCCCGTCAGCGCGGCTGCCCGGCAAACACCGGCGGCAGCCGCACCGGTTCACCGCAGGGAGGAAGCGCCATGTTCCAGCACCTCGACTTCACCGACCGCCGCACGCGCCGCGACACCGGCCTCAACCGCCCCCGCGCCGCCCGTAAGTTCGTCCTGGTCGGGGAGAAGGAGTTCTACGACACCGCCAGCCCCGCCGACTACCGGGAGTACCGGATCGTCCGCGACTACAACCAGCGGTAGAGCTCGGGGTGCGGAGGACCTGCGGGTCCTCCGCATTTGTTGTCGCAGGACTGGCGGTCCGGTGCGGGCTCAACCCGGCCGGCCGTGGCCGGCCGGTAGAAAGGAGCGGCCTACGGCCGCGCTGTCAAAGCCCCTTTTCCGGCCGTCGGCTGACGCTACGAGTGTAGGTCGCTCACGGCCTCCACCAAATGCAGTGCGGGCTCATAAAACATCATGCAGAACCCGCATGATGTTTTAATCGAAACCCCCGCACTGCATTTGGCTCCAGCCGCTCCCGACCTGGCGAGCAAGCTCGCCCCCCACGGCCGAAAAAGCGGCCAGCCGCCGTGCGCGCGCCCGTGACCAGCGGGAACGCTTACGCAATGCGTCTCAGCGGGCGCGCGAAACCCAAAAAATGCTCATTCTTAAATGCGCCAACCATAGATATCAGTCGTTTAGTGTTATACCATTAATGCAGTCAGGGAGACCAAGCCCCGACTACCACTGGTCAGAACAATTCAACAGGGAAGGCTTAATCGTGAGCCGTTACGAATTCAAGCCCGTGGACCCGAGCGTGTCCTGTGCCGTCGCCGGATGGGAACGCACGTTCGGCACCTTCTTCGCTCAGGTCTGGCTCACCAGCAACAACAACGAAGACGACGCCCCCGACCACGACCTCGGATGCGACTTCCGGGAGATCACCGAGGCGAAAGTCATCATCGACATGCTCAGCGAGTACGCCGAGATCCCCGATGGCCTCGTCGACACGCTCAACGCCGACGCCGCACGCGAAGGCATGTGTGAGGTTCCCGCCGCTGTCCAGATCATGAGCGGCTACGCACCCGCCCCGATCGACTGGGACAACTTCGAGCCACCGTTCTAACCACTGCGATCCCGGGGCGCGCACGCAGCGCGCCCCGGGGCACCATCAGTGAGCCGCGCGCCGCATGGCGTCCGCGTCGGCGCGCATCGAGCACGCCGCCCCGGGCTGCCGCGCTCGCCGCTCCCGCCCGCACCGCCACGGCCAGGAAACCCCCGCGCGCATAAAGATGGGCCGACGGCCCCACAAGGGGGAACATTCCCCCGGAAGGGAATGCACGACCAAGTCCGTCGGCCCAACACTGGCCAGCACATCGGCGCGAACGCCGAGGAAGGCTGAGTCCAACCGTAGCGCGCGCATTGGCCGCGATCAACGCTCTACCCGCAGGATGACACCCTCACCCGAGCACCCCCGGGAGGCCCGCCCACCATGCCGCTCATCAACAACGACCGCTTAGGCCGCTCCGTCGTCGGATGCGGCGGGACTCTCGCGATCATCGGCGTCACTCTGGCCGCTTTCGCCGTCCTGCTGGTCGTGATGCTCATCATCGGTCGCTGATCCTCCCTCTACGCGGACCCCACTTCGCCGCGCCTGACGAGGCGCACCCGTTCCAGGTGGACGACCCCGCCGCCGCACGACCGCAGTCTCACCCGTCAGCGCCTCCAACCTTCCGGTTACGGCATCCGTCGCGGCACGGCGCAACGCCTGCTGCATCCGGGCAGGAGTAACGCCCGCTAGGCGGCCCGCACGATCAGCAGGCATCAGCGCGCCTAGCACCGCCAGCGCCAGATCCTCGCCCGCCTCAGCCTCACTCACGGCAGCGTCGAGCGCCGCGAGCTCCGCCGCCCGGCGCTGGCGCGTTTGCTCCACCGTGCCGCTCGCGCCGAGCACGGCAAGCAGCGCGGTTTCTTCCGCCTTCTGCTGCCGCCGGAGTGCCTGCACTGCCTCATTGCTCGTCTTACTAGCCATGCTGTTCAAAGTACCTTCACATACAACCATCACGCCATTCTCTAGAATGGTTTAACCATCGTCCTAAAAAGTTCCTCCATCGTTTAACAATCGTCGCACCATATGCATGCTGCACAAACGAGAGCTCACCCTCTTACTCCTTCCACGACTTAGCACACCCCCTGGCATTCAAATGTCGAAAAGAGCCGACCAGCGCCCTACCCTTGGCGGCATGCTCACGGTTACCCGCATCGCACCCGGGGCCGGGATCACCTACCTGACCCGGCAGGTAGCCACCGGCCGGCACGACTTCCGACCAGCTCAACCCCACTCCGTCGTCGCCTACCACGCCGACCCGGCCGCCCACAGCGAAGCACCCGGCTGGTGGGCCGGGCAAAGCAACGCATTGTTCGGAGTCCACGGCGACGTCACCGAACAGCAACTACAACGACTGCTCGCCGAGGGAAAGAACCCCGTCACCGGTGAACAACTCGGCCGCCTGTGGCGGCAATACCAACCGATGGACGACACCGCCCGCCAAGCCGCCGTCGAAAAAGCATGGGCCAAACTCCCAGCGGACGCCACCTACGAGCAAATCGCCCGCGTGTGGCTCAACATATGGACCGCCCCGGAACGGCGACCCGTAGCCGGTTTCGACGTCACCGTTTCCCCGGTGAAAAGCGTCAGCCTGCTGTGGGCTTTCGGCGACGACACCGTCAAGCAGCAGGTGATGGCCGCCCACCACGAAGGGGTCCGCGCCACCCTCGAACACCTGCGTGCCCACGGCGCGTTCACCCGGCTCGGCACCAACGGCCTGGTGCAGGTCGACACCGACGGCCTCGCCGCCAGCGTCTGGGACCACCGCATGTCCCGGGAGAAAGACCCGCAACTGCACTCGCACATCATCGTCAGCGCGAAAGTCCGCGTCACCCGCAACGGCCGCCAAGACTGGCTGTCACTCGACAGCCGCGCCTTCTACCAGGCCAGCATCGCCGCCCGCATCGCCTACGAACGCGCCGTCGAAACCGAACTCGGCCGCCGGCTCGGCGTGCGGTTCGCCGCCCGCGAAGGCTCCCCGATCCGCGAGATCATCGGGTTCACCCCGCGCATGCTGGCGCACTACTCCAAGCGCCGCGCCGCCATCGAAACCGAGATGGACGAACGGCTCACCGACCCGGCAGCCGGTCGAGAACGCGTACGGGCCGGCCGGTGGCGGCGCCGCGCACAAGACGCCACCCTGCGTACCCGCCAGCTCAAGGACGGCCCTGAATCGACCCGCGACGCCGTGGCTCGCTGGCATCGCGAAGACCGAGCCGCCGGTCTGAACACCTCGACCGCGGTCCGGCACATCGTCGCCGGCACGGTCAGCGACCACATCGGCCACGCTGCGCTTCAGATCCTGCGCGAGGCCGAACGCACCCTGGCCGGACGCCGCCTGGACCTCGACACCCTGCATCACGCCGCTGTTCACCTCGGGATCCGCGACGATGCGCAGCGCCAGCTTGTAGTCGATGCCGCGGCCCGGCGGGTTCCTCACCTGGCGGTCGAGCAGGCGATCCACGACCTCAGCACCGAACGGGCGGTGTTCACCCTCGACCACCTCGAGCTGGCCATCGGCCGGGTCCTGCACGTGCCTGCCGGCACCGCACGCACCGCCGACTGGCAGCACGTACAGCACCTCGCCGCCCACGCCGTACGCACCCACGCGGCCGGACTGCGCGTCCTCACGCCGCCAGCGCTGATGGAATGGGGCGACACCCTCGTGCGCGGCAGCGACCGGCAGAGCATCTACACCCGCCACCGCGACCTGCAACTGTCTACCCAGCCGGTCCTGGCCGCCGAAAAGGAACTCATCGCCTACGCCACCCGCCGCGGCGCCACCCCGGCCGCCCGCGCGCTGCTCGCCGAGGTGGCCGGGGAACTCGACTTGAGCCCGGAGAAGCGGGAAGCGCTGCTGTTCGCCGTCGGCGACGACCGGCGCGTCACCGGCATCGTCGGGCCGGCCGGCACAGGCAAGACCTATCTGCAGCGGGCCGTCGGCGTCGCCGCGCACCGGGCGAACATCCCGGTGCTCGGCCTGACCGTGTCGCAGAACGCCGCGTACGTGCTCGCCGAAGCCACCCGCGAAGGCGGATCGCCGGGGATCCGGACCGAGAACATCGCCATGTGGCTGCACGCCCAGCACACCCCACCCGAAGGCACCACACCCGCGGATTGGACCTTCGCCCCAGGGCAGTGGGTCATCGTCGACGAGGCATCCCAGGCGTCCACCCTCGACCTCGTGCGCCTCACCCAGCTACTCGACGCCGTCGGCGGGAAACTGATCCTGGTCGGTGACCCCGAGCAGATCTCCGCCATCGGGCCCGGCGGCATGTTCCGCTACCTCGCCTCGCTCGGCAACACCACCACCCTGACCGAGGTCCGCCGCTTCGCCGAAACGTGGGAAGGCCCCGCATCGCTGCGGCTGCGTGACGCGGACACCACCGTGCTCGCCGAATACGACCGGCGCGGCCGCATCCTCGGCGGCGACCGCCAGCACCTCACCCGGCAGGTCCTCGACGGGTGGGCCGCCGACATCATCCAAGGCCGCTCCAGTCTCATCATGGTCGAAACCGAAGCTGAAGCCGCCGACCTCGCCGCGCAGGCCCGCCGCATCCTCATCAGCGCCGGACTCGTCCAGGACGGCCAGGCGGTCACGCTGGCCAACGGCACCCGCGCCAGCGTAGGCGATCTGATCGTGACGAGGCGCAATAACCGCGACCTGATCGCCGACGGTCGGTTCGTCGCCAACCGAGACCAGTGGCAGGTCGTCGACGTGAGCGAAGGCGGCGCCCTGCAGGTCCGGCACACCACCACCCAGGCCACCCTCATGCTGCCGACCGAATATGTTGCCGAGCACGTCCAGCTCGCCTACGCCGCCACCGTCGACTCCGCCCAGGGCCGCACTGTCGACGTCGGCCGCGCTCTGGTCGACTCCGCGACCAACCGGGCCCGTCTCTACGTCATGGCCACCCGCGGTCGGCTGCTCAACCAAATCGCGGTCATCACCAGCGAAGAACCACCGGAAAGCCATCCTCCGCAGCCGCCCACCGCCGGGATCACCGTGCTCGCCGACATCCTGCGCACCGACACCACCGACCGCTCCGCCACCGAAACCGAGCAAACCCTGTGGGCCGACGTCGACGCCCTGGCCCGCTGGGATGCGATCTACGACGACCTCACCGCCCGCGCCGCCACCCCCCGCTACACCAGCGTCATCCGCCGCGTGGCCGGCGACACCGTCGCCGCGAACCTGGCCGCCGACCCCGCCATGCCCGCCCTCGCCGCCCGCCTGCAGGGCCTCGCCGCCGCCGGATACGACCCCGAACAGGTCCTCGTCGCGGTCGCCTCCGAACGAGAACTGCACAGCGCCCGCGACACCGCCGCCGTGCTCGCCTGGCGCATCGACAACGCCTACCGCGACATCCGGCCCGACCCGACCATCGCCATCAGCGGCCCCCAAACCGGCACCTACACCGACCGGCTACCCGACATCGACGGCGACCTCGGCACCGCCCTCGCCGACGTCGCGGCCATCTGCGACCGCCGTATCAAAGCCCTCGCCGAGAACGCCGCGCAACACCAACCCGCCTGGAGCCGCGCTCTCGGACCCCTGCCAGAAGACGAAGCCGGACGCCGCCACTGGCTCTCCGGCGCCGCCGTCGTCGCCGCCTACCGCGACCGCTACACCATCACCGGCGACGACCCGATCGGCCCCGAACCCTCCGACCGTGACCCGGCACGGTGGGGAGCCTGGCACCGCGCCCAACTCGTCCTCGGCATCGCCACCCTCGCCGGCAAAGTCACCGCCGCCTCCGACAGCCAGCTGCGCACCCTCATGGAAGCGCAACGCGCCGCCGACCGCGCCGCCCCGCCCTATGTCAGCGGCGAGCTCCGCAACGCCCACACCCGTCTCGTCGCCGCCGAACAGCACCTGCGCGACAGCCGCATCGCCCTCGCCGCCGCCCAGCACCACGCCACCACCCTCACCGCCCCGCCACCGGCCACCCCGACACCGGCCTGGTGGCGACCCACGGCAACCCGGGCCCGCACCGCCACCGAACAGCACGCCGCCGCGGTCGACTCACTGCGCGCCCAGGTCCTTGTCGACGAGCTCAGCGCCCGTCTCGACCACGCCCGCGCCCGCGTCACCGCGGCCGCCGACGACGTCGCCGTCCTCGAGGAACGCCACCGCGACTGGAACACCTGGTACCAGCAGGCCCTACCGATCCGCTACGCCGGCCTCGCCGCCGCCGCCGAATCCGCACGCCGCGCCCACAACCTGGCCACCAGCACCCGGCGCCTAGCCGACGCCGCCCGCCAAACCGCCGACCGCGTCCACGCCGTCGACGCCAACCGTCCTAACCGGCACACCACCGCCGTCCGTGAGCAGCTCGCCGACCAGGCCGTCAACAGCCAGCGCCGCGTCACCGACACCACCGACCCGGATATGCCGCAGACCGAAACACCGGACCTGGACCTTGGCCATGACTGACCAACACCGCGAACCAGGCAACCCGCCTCCCGGTGAGGTGCGCTGATGGCGGACTACCGTCTCGCGTTCGTTGACGAAACCGTCATCGAACGCCGCAACCGCACCGGCGTTTACCTCTTCGCCGGCGTCGTCATCGATGGCACCGACCTCCCCGGCACCATCACCGCCGTGCGGCAGGCCACCGGCAACAACAGCTTCCACGCCACCGACCTGTACCGGCGCGGCTTCCACTCCCGGATCACCGCGCTGCTCGACACCATCACCGAGCACGCCGGCTGGACCTTCTACGTCGCCCAACCCATCGGCCCCCGCGACCGCGAACAGTCACGACAACAGGCACTCTCGCGGATGCTGCACCAACTCGACGAGCAGAAAGTCCACGACGTCATCGCCGACACCCGCGCCGGCCCCGACGAACAAGCCCAGACCCAGAGGGAAGGACGCAAAGTCACCGTCGCCGACACACCCGACATCGACACGTACAAGCGGCTGGTCCGCAGCCGGCAGATCAACGCCCGCATGCGGATGCTGCACCGTGACGACCGGCAGCACCCCGGCCTATGGATGGCCGACGCCGCCGCCTGGGCCCTGCAACGCGCCGTCGCCCACGACGACCCGCAATGGTGGTCCCGGATCACCGATACCGCCACCATCATCGACGCACACACCGGCCGCGAACTGACCGTGGAAAGCAACAGGGCCGCTCCACCACAACCTACAAGTGGCGAGCGCGGCCCCGAACACCTGAGCCAGAGTGCTCAAGCATCCTTGTTGTCATCACCACCCTATCCGCAATCTCACCGACCAGCGAACCAACAGACCACGCCCATCCACCCCCTGGCCAATCTGCTACGCCAAATCGAAGCAGCCGCCACCCACCACACCCAGCAACAGATGATCCGCAGCATCCGCAGCCTCAACCGCGTCATCACCGCCGTAGCCGACGCCGTCGACGCCTCCACGCAGTCGATGCCACCACGGCCCGCTCCTCCACCGCGCACGCCCGACCCCGGACTGGAGCCTTCGGCCGCAGCCGTCGACGCCGACTTGACCATCGAATAGGCAACATGCGGCAACGACAATCGAGAGCTTCCACGCAGCATCGCCACCCGAGAAGGCAATCGGAAAGTGGCATGATCCGTTTCGTGATCGGTGTTTCCCGTCCTTCGGTTAGGGTCTCGGCGGCCAGCCAGTGGTCTCCAAGGAGATTGCGAAGGCGTTCGGTACGGGCTTCCAGCGCATCGTCAATGCCAGAGCGCGGCCAGGCCCTCGCACCTGACCTCGAGCGCGGGTCCCCTAGCTGGCGTTTGGGCTGGTCGACGTGAGGTCGTAGGCAGTCCAGTCTGCGATCGGAACGTATCCGATGCGCTGGTAAAGAGCGTTGCTGGTGGGGTTGGCGGCGTCCGTGAAGAGGACGACGTCCGTCGCACCGGCGGCGAGCGCGGCTCTGCTCACCTCGACCGTCACGGCGGCCGCGTAGCCGTGACCGCGCAGATCCGCCGGGGTGTAGACGGGGTCCACTCGAACCTGGCCAGCGACCATCGGGGTCACGCCCGCCATGGAGACAGGCGTGCCATCCGGAGTTACCCAGAAGGTATAGCGCTTCTCAGCGAAGCGGGTACTGGGCCAGGAAGCGGCGTTGATGGTAACAACTTCCCCGACGTCTGCGGCGAACTCTCGGCACCAGCCGATGATGTGCTCGTGGTCCCGTTCACCCGCGAGTCGGCCGCGGCCGACTGGTGTGGATTCTGGCGGCGCCAGGACGCTGAGACGGTGCAAGCGAAGCTGGGCACGCAGTGTCGATTTGACACCTGTCTGCTGCCGCCAGGCCTCGGCAAAGGCAGCGGCGGTGTGGTGCTCCGCGCTGACGGAAGGAAGCGAGTGCCCGAAGGAAGTCAACTGGGCGACGAGGATCTCTGCTTGTTCAGGCGTGAGGGAGGTGACGCTCAGGCCGCGAGGGGGGAGACGGTAGAACGCGGCCTGGACCTCGCCGGCCTGCTCCAGGTAGCCGAAGATAGGGGCCGGAGTTCCGTCTCGTGCCGGCCCGAGCCTGCGCAGTTTCTCGGTCACCGTGAGTGCCATGGTGTGCAGGGCGGGTCGAGAGCGTAGGAAGTCTCCGGCGTGAGCGAGGAAGTCGCCGATGTCTTCGGTGAGGTGCCAGCCGTCCGGGCGCATACCTGATGATGCCCGGCGCGCTCGGCGAGTCGAAGGTGTCGGGGTCCTCGTTGCAGTGACTCTGGCAAGATTTTTAGTATCGGAAGATCATTTAGAGCGGCATCCGTCCTGAATCAGGGCGCCGTCACGCGACCGCTTGCCAGAGCCAATGGAACCCGTACGCCCAAAGATGACTCACCGACAGAAATCTGTCTCTCCATAGGCTGATCGGCTCGGTGTTCCCGGCCGCTTTTCGCGGCCGGGAACCCTCTTCGTGCATCTAGCCGAGCTCAGCCTGGCGCCCACCACGCCACATCAGCCAAGCCCAGGCGATCGATCCGTTCCTGGGGCACTCGTACTCGTGTCCGTAGCCGGTGAAGGACGATTTCGGGAAGACGAAGCGATTCGGCGGTGGCTACGGCGCCGGATGTTCTGGAGGGATCTGCTGTGGTGTCCTCACCGGTGGGCTCGGCTTGGGCCACTGCTTCCCACAGCGGAATCGCCATCGAGGCTTCAAGCCCAACTGCTGCAGCCTTGGTGGTGAACAGGTGCGCGGCCTCTATACCGGCGATGTCGACGTCGCCGGCGTAGAAGCAGGTGGTCGGTCGTACCCCGACCAGCTCGTTAAGCATCGCCAAATCGTGGACCAGAGGACCGACCGCGTCCCCGCTACCGAACAGGATCGCCGCATACGGGGATTCCGCTATTGCTCGCAGCGCTCTCCAGGCGGAGTCGAAGGTGGCCTTGTTCTCCACGACGAGCACGGGGCCGGTCGAGGCGAATCGGGCGACGCGCAGGTGGCCCGCTGGCGCGTCGCAGGCCAAGTCCTGCAGCGTCAGCCGGCCGGGGGCGAAGAGCGCGCCGTCGGTCAGGTGGGCCAGTCGCTTCTCGTCGCCGAAGATATGCAGCGAGCGTTCCTCGCGGGCCACCCAGCCGGGGGCGGCGCCGAGGGTGCTCTGTAGCCATCGGTTGATCTCCACTGCCGCCTCCCGCAGTCCCGCGGGCGGCCGTGAGGTGCGCATCCATTGGGGTGCCCAGCGGCGCATCACCGGTACCCAGAGCACGTCGGCGGGGTCGATCTGGGTGACCGAACCGCGTCGGTTCGCGGGGACGTCGATGCGGGCGGGAAGCGGTGGCAACGAGCGGTCCCACAGCCGGCCGGTGACGGTGGGCAGCGTGATGACGCCCTGTTCAGCGAGCTGCTGGAGGGCGTGGGCCAGGCGTGCCCGGCTGGCCCACGTGCCGGCCCAGGGGGCGTCGACCCGATTCCATAGCTGCCACAGTGTGCGGTTATCCACGCGCACCGCCCTGGCGCCGAGCAGTGCGGCGCTCAAGCCGTTCACCTGTTCGGCGCCTGGCGGTGGGGCGCCGTCGGCCGTCGTCACGCGGCGTCCTCGTCCTCGGTGAGCTCGTCGTTCGGGACCATGCCGGTGTCCGTCGGATCGGCCAGGTCGAGGGTGAGCTGTTCGTCGAACGCGACGGTGGCACTCGACATCACCGGCCACACGCCGGCTTCCCCCGTGTCGTTGTGGGCGGCATTCCATTCGACGGCGGAGGCGTACAGGGCGCCGTCGCGCAGTAGGTTCTGCAGGCGGCTGTCGTCGACGCCGGCGGGGACGACGAAGTTCGCGGTCGAGCGTCGGGAGACCCTCAGCTGTACGACGGTGGGGAACACTGTCAGCGCGCCGTTGTCCTTGATCCCGGTGAGCACGACCAGGGATACGTTCAGCGAGGTGGCGACGTCGCGGGCCAGTCGCAGGAACGCCGGTTTGGTCAGCTTCGCGAACGCGTTGTCCAGCAGCAGGGTGGTGCGGCGGTAGCCGTGGGCGGTCGCGCGGCGGGCTGCGAGGAGGCCGGCCAGGATCAGCGCGACGGTGACGCCTTCGCCGCCGGAGGTTTCCATGGCGACCTGTTCCACCGGCTTGTGTTCCGGGTCGAGCGGGTCGGATGGGATCAGGATCTTCGCCGAGAACCTGGGGGTGATCGCTTCCAGCAGTTCGAACATCGTCTCGTCGGTGTCGAACGCCCGCCGTCGCCCGTGCAGCTCGGGATCGAACCAGCGGGTCAGCGTGGAGAGGATGGCAGCGCGGCGCTGTTCGGTGGTCAGCGCGTCGAGCCCTGAGAGTCTGAGCAGCGGAAGTCCCGCCCACCTGCCCATGGCCGGGGTGTCGGGAAGAACCGAGTCCCGGACGGTTCCGATCACCGAGCGGCGCAGCCGTTCGATGCTGCTGTGCGCGATGTCCGCCAGACGACCGAGACGTTCCTCGAACGTCGCGACGTGGTGGGCAGTCGAGTCACGCCGGTTGACCAGGTCATGATGGTGGCGCACGGCCAGCCGGGCGAGGCTGGCGCCGCGGTTACGACGCAGGGTTTGCGCGATCTTCTCGCCAGCCACGACCTCGTCGGCGATGGTGTCGAGGGAGTAGGCCAGCCGGCCGAGCCGGTCCTCAGCACGGGCGTGGACCTCACGGACGGCTTTGACGATGGTCTCCACCGACGCTGCTACGGCCTCGACGCTCGCCTGGGTCCTGGTGCGCAGGTCCTCGGTCGAGCCGCCGGCTCCCACCGCGCTGATCAAGGTGGCGACCGCGGTGGGGGCGGTCGCGAGCACCGCCTCCGCGTTCAGTGCGAAGCGGCGGTCCTCCAGGTCGATGGTCTCGGTCAGCAGCTGGCCCGCGGCCAGCAGCGACACCTTCCCGTCGATCGCCGACGCCACGTTCGCCAGCACCTGCTGTCGGGCCGCGATGGTGGTGACGGTATTCGCCACCTGCTTCTCGATCTGCTCGGCCGTCGTGACGGCGTCCTTCGCCACCGTTTCCTGATCTGACAAGGCTGTCAGGATGGCTTCGGCGGTGACCGGATCGTCCGACCGCTCCTCGCCCGTCAGCGTGTCCGGGAAGGAGAGCGTGCGGTACTTCTCCGTGGTCGTATCGAACTGGGCCTTGCGCTGATCTCGGTTGCTCTCGCGTTTACCGACGAGGATGCCCAGGCGTTCCACGTCTCTGCGCAGACGCTCCGTCTCGGTGTCGAAGTCGGCCGAGGTCCGGGTGGGATGCTGCTCGATGAGGGCGGCGGCAGCGGCGCGGATCTCCTCGGGTTCGGACTGCAGCCGCTGTTCGACCGTACGCAGCTGGAGGGTGGCCAGGTTGAGCTGTGCGGTGAGCTGATCGTCGGTGAGGGCGCCCTTCCACCGGTCGATGGCGTCGCGGGCCTGCTGGGCGAGGGCAGCACGGTCGAAGGTCACCTCGACGTCGCCCTCGTCGTCGCCGGGCTGCAGGACACCGGTGGCCGCCGCGTCGGCCTCGGCCAGCTCGTGCCGGAGCTGGCCGACGGCCAGGATGCGTTCCTCGATCTCCGCGAACCGGGCCTGTCGCATCTCCTTGGCGGCTTCGAGGTCTTGGGCCGCCTGGTCCTGGAGCTTTCGCGCCTCGGCGAGATCGGTACGGCTCTTATCGAGCGCGGCGCGCAGCGACGGTTCCTCGGCGAGGGAACTCGCCAGCGACGTCAGCCGTTCCAGGCGTAGATCGCAGGCCCGCTGCAGTTTGCTCGCCTCGCTCAGGCGAGCGGCGACTTCATCGCGGTGCTTGCCCACTCGGGTGCGGTGGGTCTCCGCTTCGTCGAGCTGGCCTTTGATGTCGTTGGTGATGGCCTGGGCGGTCCTGACGCCTTCTTCGGCCTGTTGGAGCCTTTCTGGGCCGATCTCGGACTTCCATCGGTTGACCTCGCGCCTGAGTTGGACGGCCTGGTCGTACAGGCGCCGCGACGTGACCGTTGCCCGCTCGTGCGCGGACTCGTCATCTCGGCGCTCGGCGAGCTGCTGCGCACCGGCGGCGGCCGACCAGAACGCCTCGTGCGGGAGGACGGCCTCGATCGCCGTCTCGGGCTGCTGGTCCTGCCCGCCAGCATTGAGGTCGAGGCCGAAGGCGTCTGGGGCGCCGACCACGATCGGGCCGCCGAGCGCCTCGCGGTGTCCTTGCAGGTAGGTGACCACCTTCGGGAGGTCCTCCGGGACCACCACCACGATGCCGTCGGCGAGCCCGGGATGGGCGGTGGCGCCCCGTAGCGCCACCGTCTCGTCGAGGGTGGCCAAGAAGTCCCAGCCGGGCCGGGCGCCGAGCCCTCGGCCCCGCAGTTCCTCGCAGAGTTCGGTGATGTCGGCGCGTGCGGGCAACAGTCCGCGGCTCTCCAGCGACTGCGTCGCCCGGCGGGCCGCGGCGACCCGTTCGGCGGCCCGCAGGTGGTCCTGGTTGGCGCGTTCAGCGACCGCCTGCAGGACGGAGACGACGGTGTCGGCGTGATCGTTCAGGACGACGGGATCGAGATCGACCAAGCCGCTGGATTCGATGTCGCGGGCGAGTTTGTCGGTGGCGTCCTGCACCTGCTGCCGGATCTTGGTCGCGGCATCGAGGGCCGATTTCGCGTCCTTGTGCTGACCGGACAGCTTACGCACGGCGCTGTCGGCCTGCGTGAAGTCGTTCTTGGCTTCGGTAAGGGCGGCCTCGATGGTCTCGCCCGTGTCGCGCAGGCCTTCGGACTCCTGCCGCGTCCGGTCGAGAGCGTCGGCTGCCGGTTCACCGTCGCGCAGGTCGCCTTTGGCGACGGCGGCATCGCGCTGCCGCTGGATGCGGTCGAGCTGGCTGATCGCGCTGGTCTCGCGGGCGCTCGCGTCGCTGATCGCGGCCCCTGCTGCGGCACTGGCCTTGGTGGCGTGATCGACGGCTCGGTCGGCCTGCTGGTGGCCGGCCCGCGCTGCGGTGACGGCCGTCTGTTCCTGGGCGATGTCGTCGGTGACCCGGGCGTGCCAGGCACGCACGGCGGCTGCGGCAACCCGGCGCAGGGGTTCCGACTCGCCGGCGCGTTCCCGCAACATCCGCTGGATGCCGTCGATGTTGGTGTCGTGGGCTCGTTTCTGCGCGATCAGGGCGGCGATCCGGGCCGCCTCGACACGCTGCTGCGCCGCGGTGTAGTTGCCCCGTTCGGCCTCCAGTAGCGCTTCGGCTTGGTCATAGACGACGCGGTCGCGTTGCAGTTCGGCCTGTCGCCGCCGGCCCACGGCCCGCCGGTACTCACGTTCGGCGGTGGTTCGCTCGGCGGTCGCGGTGGCTTGCCGCTCTTTGGCGGTCGTCAGGGAGATGTCTCCGACGCGCTGTTCGCTCTCGATACGAGAAGTGGTAGCGAGCAGGGCGTCCAGCATCGCGAGCCGGCGACCGTCCTGCTCGTCGAGCGTGCCCATGAACTGCGTCAACAACTCGGTGTGCCCGACCACGTCGGTGAAAAACAGCTGCCGGCGCCGGTCGAGGCTGAACGAATCGGCGTCCCTGCCCATCCGGACCAGGTTGGCCGCCAGCTCCTCCTTGAGCGTCGGGTCCGCGACCGCCCCGACGATGCTGTTGAGGAACGACCGCGAGGAGGCGTAGGTGAACACGTGGTCCGCGGCGCCCTCGTCCTGGTTCATCGCCAGCAGCCAGGTCCGCACGAAGTCGACGTCGATGCGCAGGGTTTCCCGCAGGTGCTTGCCCCACTCGCCCTGATCGGTCTGCGTGGTGATCTCGGCGTCCGGGTGCGCGAGTCGCTGCTCTTTGAGCCAGGCCGCCCACTGCTTGGCGTCGCGCAGCTGGCCGTCCTCGCCCCGGACGGCGAGTCCGGCAAGGGTCAGGTCGGCGTGCATCGAATGGGCGGACCAGAGCAGTTCCTTGACGTCCTCGTCGGGCCCGGCGCCGGCCGGCTTCCACAGGCAGGCGCCGAGCAGGACCTTCCGGTGTCCGCGGAACGGGTCGTTGTGCGGGACCTCGACCTCGAGGATGACGTGGGTCGGGTCGCCGCCGGGCACGTACTGCTGGACGCGTTTTTCGTCGCCCTTCTTGTTCTGCCGGCGCAGCGACAGCCTGGGCAGGAACTGCGCCTTGTCCGGGAGCAGGACGTGGATCAGGAAGCCGAGCAGGGTGGACTTCCCGCCGCCGTTCTCCAAGCCGATGATGACGTGCCGTCCGCTGCCGAGGTCGACGACGAGGTCGGGATAGGCGACCTTGTCCCGGACGCGGAGGTTAATGATGCGAAAGCCGGTGATCGGTCCCATGTCAGGACTGGTTCTCCTCGTTGATGCTGGTGTGCTCGGGGCGCTCGTAGCCGGTGGCCGCGAAGTTCTGCAGGTCGGCGAACAGCTCCTCCAGGAACAGGTCGCGGTAGTGGGCCATCAGCCGCCGCCGCGGCCGGTAGACGGTCTCGGTCAGCGGGCGGCTGTCGCGCCGGACGGCCAGTGACTGCTGCTGCAGGAAGTCCAGGACGTCGGCGACCAGGTAGGTGGTGGTGGTGCGGGCGGTGCGCTCGGCGGAGCGGACCTGGGGAAGTTGCACCCAGTGCCACCACAACGGCCGGTCCTCACCGACCGGGTTCGGGGTGGCGGCCTCCTGCTGCAACGCGAACTGGCGGATGAAGTCCTCAAGGTCGGCGACCGGCACGTCCGGCACCAGTCGGGTGTGGTCCTCGACGTAGTCCTCAAGGTCGCCTGCGGTGGGTGCGAGAAACGCCAGCAGGGCGGGCACGACCAGCATCCGGGCGGCGCGATGCTCTTCCTTCTGCTTCTTGCCCCACGGCAGATCGGAGGATTTGCTGGGCCATGCCCAGGCGCTGTCGGCCTCGGCGAGCAGGACCAGCCCGGTCTCCGCGGAGGCGTGGGTGACGCTGCAGCCGGTGCCTTCGAGGATGTCGTCGAACAGTTGCCGGAACGTCTCTTCGCCGAGGTAGCGGGCCACGAGGCGGGCGTATTCGGCGGACTGGCCGGTGCGCCCGGGTGTCGCCGTGACGTCGAGGGCGAACACGAGCAGCCGGCCTGCGTCGATGCCGTTCATGAGGGGTCCTTCTCCTTGTCGGGGGCGGTCAGCGGGACGACGATGAGGTCGTCGCCAGTCACCGCGTCGGTTGCCAGTGGTGTGCTGGGGCGCACGACGCCGAAACGGGTGTGGTCGAAGATCTGAGGTGCATCGCTCTCGGCGGGGTCGTTGCCGCCGTAAGCGCCGGCGACCGCGACCGCCAGCGCCCACGGCACCCGGGCGCGCTGGGCCGCCGTGAGCTCCGGCATGGACCGACCGGCGGCCGCGGTGATCAGCTGTGACAGTGACGTCGGCGTGGTGATCTCCGCCAGGATCGCGGTCACCTCGGCGACGATCAGCATCGTGTCGTCGGCGTTCTCGTCGCGGCTCTCGCCCAGATCGAACGGGTCGACGGGGTCACCGGTGCCCGGTGAGCGTTCCTGGGGTTGGGTCCGGTTGATGACCGCCTGCAGGTTCAGCACCCGCGGAACACGCGGGCCGAGCAGAGCAGCCAGGCGTTGCTCCAGCAGTCGGACGACCGCGTGCGGCGGGTACTGCAGCAGCGGCTCGAATAGATCAGCCTGCGGGTTGATCGTCAGCCGGCGGAACGTGAACAGCTGGCGATCCTGCTCCTGCTCGTAGGTCTCCTTGACCGTCGACAGCATCGAGTACAGACGCGAAAGTGCGCGCAGCAGGTCGTTGAGGTGCTCGGTGATCCGCTGCAGCCGCGTCACGTCCGGCGCCCGGTGGTGCATGTGGTCGTCGATACCGGCGGCGAGCTTCTCCTCGGCGAGGATCTGCTCCCTGATCAGCACGAGCGCCTCGTCGACCTGCGGGATGACGTCCCGGGAGTAGTTAACTTCGCGGACGTTGCTGGTCATGCGCCGCAGCAGCCGGTCCAAGTTCGCCTGCACCGCATGGATGCTGGTGGCCCGCCGCTGAACCGACGCGGCCACCTCCTCGTAGTCGCCGCGCTTGAGCATCCGTTCCGACCGGTAACGCTCGGCCGCGGCCCGGTCGAACGGATCGAAGTCATGCAGGTTCTGGAAGACGTTGATGCCCTCGGGAGTCACCTTCACCCGCGGGTCCGTGGTGTCATCCCCACCGATCGCATGCACGAAGGCGAAGGTCTGCTCCGGGTGCTCCGCCCGGCCGTCGCCATCGAACGACAGGTACCGGTCCCGGAACCGGGTCTCCCGATTCCGGGCATTCATAAGCACACCAAAAATCGCCTGAGCGATATCGGCATGCCGCTGCGGCGGGTCCTCCGGGCACTCGAAGGCACACAGCGTCGCCAGCTCCGCGATCAGCTCACTCAACGTCCGCGACCCAGTCAGCCGATTGTTCTCGATCGCCAGATGCAGAGCCGCCAACAGGTGGGTGTGCAAGTCGTAGTCCGCCCACTCCGGATGCGCCCGCCGCAAAGCCCCGAGCGCGTCGAAGAGCGCCGCGAGCAAACCTGCCGTGACGCGTTGCCGTGGCTGCCAATCAGCCATGAAAGCGCGCAACGTCCCGCTCAGCGGAACGCCGCCACCTGTGTTCGTTTCCTGTCCTGACACGGCGGCAGATGTTAGGAGCGCCCTCTGACAAAAATGCCTGGCCTACGGACGTTCGGTGTCGTTGTCCACAAACGAAAGCACCCACCCCAACTGCAGGTTCTATGTTCGATATAAGCGCTCGGCATATCGGATTTTGGGCCTGAATGACTCCATGAACGCCCAAAGCGATTGCGTCAGTCAGCAGCTTTTCTAACGAAATGGTCAGACCTGACGAATGGGTCGAGGTGCACGTCAGCGCAGACGAGATCAGATTGCCCGAAGCAGCCGTCGTGGGCCGACATATTGGCCTGGGAGCCGAATCGGGGTTCCACGGACTTCGTCGAGGAGATCCTGGAGCGCATGTGGGTGCGGGGTTGGCGAGCCCGGCGCCCGGCTCGGCGGATCGCCGGTATCGGCCAAGGTGCACCCAGCTACGAACCAGGTCGTCCACCCTGTGACGGTGGTTTGGGGTGTGAGGCCCGTGGGTCAGAAGGGCGGTGGAGCGGCGACCTGGCGGGCCTGCCGGGCGTGGCGGATGACCTCGCCGAGCTGATCGGCGCGGGCGGCCGCGGCGACCTCTGCGGTCAGCGGCTTGAGTTTGTCTGCGCTGACCGCTGGTCCGGCTCCATCATCGAGGCGACGTGCACGGTGGTGAGTCCTTCGCGCTGGCGGCCGTGTTGTCCCTCGACTGTGGTTGATTTTAGGTCTCAGTACCAGCGAGGTTGTCGACCGGTCAATGAACGCGAGCACATCAGTGACGTCGGTTGGGAACCGAGGGATGGCGAATCTCCGACAGCGGCCTCGCGATCAAAGAGCCGCGTCCTTGGTCGCTGCTGTGTTGACTTGCCCTGCTACGCGGCGGATTCCAGCGTTCGGGTGATGTGCAGGATCAAGGCGACCGCATCGCGGCTGACTCCATCGGGTGGATTTTGGAGGAGTCGTTGCGCTTCGGTGATGAGCCGGGGCCGGACATCTGTGATGAGGCGCAGTCCTTCAGCGGTTGGGTGCAGCAGGATTCGCCGTTGGTCTTCAGCGTGGCGTCCGCGTCGGATCAAGCCGCGATTCTCGAGGCCGTTGGCGCAGATCGAGACGGCGCCCTTGGTCAGGCAGGAGATTTCGGCGACGGTGCGGGTGTCGATGGGGCGACGGCTGATCGCGAGTTGGAGAACGTCGTAGCTGCTCCAAGTCAGCTCAGCATCGCTGAGGACGACGCGTTCCAGTTCCCGGCGGATCAGGTTGCTGGCCCGGCACAGCGCGGTGATGCCGCGCAATGTGGCTGGTGCGTCGGCGGCTTCTGGGACATGGTCCGTGTGGTGGCCGGTAGGCACGTCGAGCTCCGTCCTGCTTGAAGGGGTATGCCGCGCTGACGGCGAGACCGGTGTGCTGAAGTAGGTGCTCGGTTGGTATGTGTCCACGGTGTGTGCTGTGGGTTGTCATCTGATTCGGTGCTCGTCGGAGGGCAGTTCTATCGCCGCGTGCGTCGGCTTCGGCGATGTCGGTGGTCTACGGGTAAGCGCTGTGCGGTGTTGCGCTGTGACGAGTTGGCAGGATTACCGGCGAGGATGCGGCTGTAGCGTGCCGGCCGGTCGGTCATCGCGACGCTCAGCCGCATCGCGAACTCTTCTCTCGAGCCGCTCGTCTCTGAGGAGGTCTTATTGGCCCTTGTGAGCGATGCTTCTGGATAATGGGCGTCGAGCGGAGCAGAATAGGCGGTGAGGGAATTGTGTCGTGGAGTTCAGTCACTCGGATTTACCTAGCGGTGCGCCTGCGTTCTTCATGAATTCGACGGGGTCCGTCGCGTTGTACGACCGCAGCTGGCAGCGGACTTTCCCGCAGCTGACATCGAGGTGTACCTCGTAGTGCAGGTGGGGCCCGGAGGAGTGGCCGCTGCTGCCGGTCAGGCCGAGCGTGTCTCCGGCCTGGACCTGCTGGCCGTATTTGACCGACGGTCGCCGGACCATGTGGCAATAGCGGGTAGCGACGTTGTCAGCGTGCAGGATTTCAACGAACCATCCGCAGCCTTTGGTGGTGTCCGGGTTCCCGTCGATGTTGCAGTTGCCGGTCGAGCCGTCGCAGTCGGCGTAGACGACTTTGCCCGCGGCGGCGGCGCGGATGACGTCGTTGCGGTCGGAGCCGAGATCGACGCCTTGGTGCGTGGGTCGTTGCGAGGTGCGGAAGCCGGAGACGACGCCGTCGGGTACCGGCTGGGTCCAGCCACCGGACGTGATGATTGCGGGTGTGCCGCAGTCGGCGAGGCTGGCGCCGGGAAGGTCGGTGATGGAGGCGGCACCGGTCACTGCCGCGACGACGTCTTCGGCGTCGTTCTCGAAGTTCGCGTACCGGTCGGGGAAGGCGCTGCGCTGCACTTTCTGGGCGGCGACCGTCAGGGGCAGCGTTTGCCAGTCCTTGACCTTGACCAGCGCGTTGTAGAACTTGGTAGAGGTGTAGACCGGGTCGATGAGCTGCTGTGGCGTTCCCCAGCCTTGGCTGGGCCGCTGCTGGAACAGCCCGACCGAGTCGTGGTCGGTTACCTTGCTGGTGTTGATCAGCCGTGATTCGGTCATGGCGGTGGCGACGGCGATGACCCAGCCGCGGGCTGGGATCTGCTTCTGCTGGCCGACGGCGACGATGATCGCGGCGTTGTCGACGGCGGCCGAGTTCCAGGTGCCGACGGCACCGACATGGTCGCGGATGTTCGCCTGACCGGACGCGGCGACCGTGGCGCAGCTGGCTTCGGCGGGTTCGTCGCTGGTGGCCACCAGGACGCCTCCCACGCACAGCAGCAGCGGCAGGACCGCGATCACCGCGATCCACTTGAGCGTTTTCATGACGGCTCCGGGGCGGGGGCTGCGGTGGCGATCAGCCACCGGCCGCTGGCGGCGACCACGGTGACCCGGATCGGGCCGGCGTCGGTGGGTACGTCCACGACTACGGTGTCGGTGGTCGAGGACACGGGGCGGGGTGCGCCGGTCAGTGTGGTGGCTGCGACGTTGGCCGGGTCGGTGTCAGCGAGCATCGGGGCGTAGGCCGGCAGGACCAGCGGTTGCACTCCGGCGAGCCAGGTCGGCTGGTCGAGGGTGGGCCGTGCCCACGCCTGCACGTAGCCGGTCGCGGCGTCGATCGCGGCTGGTGCTGGTGGGGCGCTGGGTGCGGCGCCGGGCCCGTCGTCATGGTCGTGGTCGCCCTCGTCCACCGCGGGTACGGTGCTGCTCGCCGCCGTGTCGGCCGGTACGGGATGTGGCGTGTCGGAGCTGCTACAGCTGGCGGCGAGCAGCAGCGTCAGGATCGCGCCTGATGTCGACAGCGACGCGGTTTTCATCGCGGTTCCTGCCGCTCGTTCATGGCGCCGAGGGCGTCGTTGACGATGCCTGCCATGCCGCGCAGCAGGTGGTGTAGGTCGACAAGGGCTGCTGTCCGCTGCTGGTGGGTGACGGCCAAGTGCGCGTCCAGCATGGCGGCCTTAGCAGCCACCGCTCGAGCGCTGAGAGCCCTCAGCACAGCGAAGTACCGCTCATCGCCGTCGGCCGGCAGTTGATCGCTGTGCTCGGCGGTCGCGTTAACACTGTGCGGTCCGTACGCGTTCGGGGTGTCCGGCGCGGCCACGGTTGTATGGGTGACGGTCATCAGGCGCCCATCTCCGGGTCCTGGGGATCGGCCTGGTCGCGGTCGTAGTCGCCGTCGGCCTCGCCGTCGATTTCGTATTCCAGGCGCTGCTGGCGTTCGTCCTCGTCCAGGTGCTGGGTGTCGGTGTCGTCGGCTGGATCGAGTTCGTACTCGGGTTCGGGCACGATGTCCTCCGTCGTTTCGGGGTCGGTTTCGGGTTCCTCGTCGCCGCTGATGCGCTGGTAGAGGTTGTTGATGTCTCTGCCGATCAGCCGCAGGGTGCCGTTGAGGCGGTCCCAGTCGAGCTCGGTGGTGACCGGCGCCGGCTGGCTCATGACGCCTCCTCACTCGGTCGCCCGGCAGCAGTGGTTTGCGGCCGGCCGGCCAGATCGGCGTTGGCGGCCGTCGTGGCGGTGTCCGTCCAGTCGTCGGGCCAGCGCAGGTCGAGGGTGTGATCGGTGTGTTCGCCGTTGCGGCAGCGCGTGAAGTCATCCCAGTCCCGCAGCCGAGCCCGGCTGCGAGCGAGGCGTTCGTGCCAGATCAGCGGTTCGTCGCCGCGGGCGTTGTCGTCGTAAGCGGTGTGCCACCCAGCCGCAAGCGCGGTCAGCTCTTCAATGAGTGGGCCGTGCCGGTACCAGCAGGTGGGGATCTCTTCGGCGATCTCGTAGCGGTCGACGAGCCAGCCGACCCAGTCGATCAGCCACGCCCACGCTTGAGCGGCGGCGTCGCGGTCCAGGTCGTCCCAGCGCAGCGGCCACGGCATCCCGGCGGGTGCCTTGCGCTGTCCGCCTCCGGCTCCGCCGGGGCGGGCGGTGACAGCGTCGCGTAGTTCCAGGTGCTGCCGGTGCAGCGTGTCGACGGCGGCGGTGAGCCGGTTGAGGCCTGCGCCGAGTTCGGCGATGGCGACCATGTCCGGCGGGGCGTCGGGTGGCAGCTCGAAGTCGTAGCCGCTCATCGGCTGCCGCCGTCGGCCAGCATCCGGCGAAACGCCGCACGCCCTTGCTTCAGTTCGCCGGCGTCGGGGCGTTCGTACCAGGCGGGAATCGTCAGCTCGATCGGCGGCAGGTTGCCGATCAGCGCGATCGCCCGGCCTTCATCGAGGGTGCGCAGGTCCGCCAGGTCGAACAGGTTCTCCCGGCGGGCGGACTCGTTGACACTGGCGCGGCCGCTGCCCCAGGAGGCGCCGGAGGTGATGTCGGTGATCTGCCCGGCTACCGCCTGGGCGTCGCGCAGCGCGGCGGCATCGGTGGAGGCGCCCATCAACAGCCACGCGTTGGCGGAGTCGGCGATGGCCTGGCCGCCTTTGTCGCCCCACCGCTGGCGCAGCTGATGCCGGTTCTGCGCGAACACGTCGACCGAGATTCCGGAGCCGCCGCCCTCGCTCATCAGCGACGGCAGCGACGGGATCGGGGCGATGTTGGCGATCTCGTCGCCCACGAAGTACAGGGCGGGTTCGATGCGGTCGCCGTCGCTGCGCAGGGCGAGCCGGCGGGCCTGGTAGAGGATGTCTTCGCTGACCGCGGCCATCAGTGGCGCTATCAGGGCTTGCGCATCGCGGGTGCCGACCAGGTAGAGGGTGCCGGATTCGCGCAGCCAGTCGACCGGCTTGAACTCGGTGCCGCGCGGCGGGGAGCAGGCCAGCAGCACGCGCGGGTCGTTGAAGGCGTCCAGTGCTCCGGATACCACTGATTGGATGGTGTCGCGGGCGCGGCCGGTGGTTTCGCGGTGTCGGGTGAGCCGGTCGGCCCAGTTGTGTACGCCGTGGTGGCGCAGGATCCGCTCGGGGCGGGCGTTGTTGGGGTTCTGCGACCAGGACAGAACGTCGATCATGGTGGCGTTCTCGTCGAGCGCCGCCGCGTGCAGCAGGCCGCGCAGGATCGTGGCGGCCTGGTCGCGGAACCAGCGGCCGTTCTCCACGCTCTCGTCGCCGATGCCGGACCCGTCGGCGAAGCCCTGGGCGCGCAGCATCGCCACGATCTGGTCCTGGGCGCCCTCGATCGGTGACCACCGCAGCCGGGGAACGCCGGGGATCTCGCCTTGTGGTTCGAAGATGTGCGTTGGGCCGATCTTCGACCGGTGCTGGTAGGTGATGGAGGCGACGTCGAGCCGGGTTGAGGTGGTCAGCACCGCGCCGCGGGCGTCGACGACGGTCGGGATCACCAGGCGGGTGGTCTTGCCGCCGTAGCGTGGGACGGCGGCGGCGAACCTGGTGTATTCGTTCGCCAGGTAGAGCGGCTCACCTGATACGGCATCGTTGCCGAGGAAGCGGGCGACCTCGAGGGGGTCGGTGCGCCGCTGTTGTTTGGCGGCGCGGGTGGTGTCGTCGTCGGCTTCGGTGATGGTCAGGCCGGGCCGCACGATGTCGACGCGGGCCAGGACCGCTGTGGCGGTCAGGGAGGCGTCGATGGTCTTCTTGCGGGCGAACCCGGCACGCCGGACCCGGGGCCGGGCGATCCGGGCCAGGCCGAAGAACCAGCCGAGCAGCATGCTCAGCAACAGCAGCAGCCACAGCGGGTAGAGCAGCCAGGCCGGTGCGACATCGGCACGGGCCGGTGCCGGCCAGGCCTGTGCCGGGTCGCCCAGGTGTACCAGGATTCGGAAGGCGATGCCGGGCGCATCCGCCGGACCGGAGTCCGGCCAGGCCAGGTGAGCCAGCAGACCGCCGATCTGCCCGGCCAGCCACAGCGACAGCATCCCGGTGGTGGTGACGATGACGGTGATGACCAGCAGCACGACGCGGACCCAGATGTCGGCGCGCATGTGGCCTTGCTGCGGCGGGCGGTGTCCGGGCGCGGACAGCGGTGCTTTGCTCATCGGCCGGTCCGTTCGCCGGCGGCGACCGCTTCGAGGCGCTCGTCGAAATCCTGCGCGGTGAGGTCGTCGGCGGGCTCGGTGGCCTCCATGCGGCTGTCGGTGTGCACCATCGCCGTTTCGATCGATGACAGCTGGTGCTTGACCACGTAGGAACGCACGCCGATCTTCCACAGGCCGACGCCTTGGCGCAGGTAACGCAGCAGGCCGGTTTCGGTGTCGGAGGTGCCGAGGAATTCGCGGGCTTGTTCCAGGCTGCCGGTGGCCTGCCGGTAGGAGACCCGGACACCACAGTCCTCGATCAGCCCGCGCGCGATGCGGACCTGCTCGGAGTCCGCGGCCCCGGAGGCGGCCAAGTCGCTGAACCGGTGGAAGGCCAAAACGTTGGCGATCCCGAACGCGCGGGCGAGTTTCAGCTGCTCGCGCATCCGGCGGATCAGTGGCAGATGCCGGGCCACGAGGGCGAATTCGTCGTAGACGCACACCCTCGGTGGCGCGTCCGGCGCCGACAGTTCGGTCTCCAGCCACGACTGGGCACACGTCATCGCCATCGCGGTCATCGCGTCGGATGCGCGGATCGTGCGCAGATCCAGCACCGCTCCCGGCTGCCCGAAGTCCAGCCTGGCCGACGATTCGGCCGGACCGTCGAAGACGCCGCCGAGCGCGCCGCCGATCAACCGCTCCAGGGCAAGCCGCACCCGGCGGGAGTCGGCGACAAACACGTCCGTCGGGTAGTGCAGCTGGTCGAGGCGGTGCTGCCACAACTGCGGGTTCCCGGCCGCGGCGAGCACCGTGCTCAAGGTGGGGGTGGCCATGCGGCTGGTGGTGGCGTCGCCTTCGCGGGTGACCGCGTCGACGGCGTACTCGATCAGGCTGCGTTCGGCTTCCTGCAACGGCCCGCCGAGCTGAATCTCAAGGAGTCCTTCCAACAGCAGCAGGCGCCGGGAGCGTTGCAGTTGCAGCCACTGCTGTTCGGTCTGCTCAGGGTGCCGGCGGATCCCGGCGAGGGGGTTCATGACCACCCCGAGGCCGGGACCGAGCCGGACGGGGGTGATGCCCGCGGCGGTGGCGAGGTGTTCGTATTCGCCTTTGACGTCGCAGCAGTAGAACTTCGTGCCGAACGGTATCCCCCGGAAGGCGAGGGTTTTGAGCAGGCTGCTCTTGGCCGTGCCGATCTCGCCGGTCACCGCCATGTTCGGCGCCGACAGGGCTTTGTGCCGGTACAGCTCGTGCAGGGAGAAGGTGAAGGCGCTGCGGCTGTAGACCTCCATGCCGATCAGGGGGCCGTCGATCGGCAGGCCCGGATCGGTGACGAACGGATACACCGAGCACAGCTGAGCGCTGGTGGTGACCAGTGGCGGCAGTCGCAGCCGCCAGGCGACCCTGCCGGCCGCGCGGCCGCTTTGGCCGCGCCAGCCGGTGCGGGCCGGGCCGAGCAGTCGTTCGGTGTCGCGGTCGACGGCGCGTTGCTGCCGCTGGTATGCCTGTTCGGCGTGGGCCAGGTCGCGGGCTTCGGCGACCTGCTGGATCTGGTCGGTGAGCGATCCTTCGCGGCGCAGCCGGCGGGTGCTCATGCGAACCACCCCCGCATCGGCTTGAGGCCGCGGGCCAGCGGGAGTGCTCCGGCCAGGAAGGCCTGGTCCTGTTCCCCGGCCAGCGAGACGGCCTCGCAGCCGGAGCGCGACAGGATCCGCTTGACGGCGCGCACGTCGCGGTCGAGGTCCTTCTCGCTGGCGGCGGTGACGGTGACCAGCAGCGCGTACCGGTAGCGGACGTGGCCGCGGGCCTGTTCGGCGTCGATCTGCTCAACCGCGCGGGCCTCTTCGCGTTCGGCGGCGGTCTGTACCAGTCGCAGCTTGCGTTTGGTGAGATCGTCACCGGCCTTGGCGACCTTCTCCCGGCGGGTCGCGAGCGCGGCGAGCTGCGCCGGGACCGGCTGGGCGACCAGCGTGACCGACCGCCGGCACGTGGTGCGCATATAGAGAGGTGTCAGCCAGGTCGGTGGCACCTGCTGGCGGGGCATCTGCGCCACCCACAGCGTTCGCGAGTAGCCGGAGTCGTGCTGGTAGGTGTGCCAGCCCAGGGTGCGGGCGGCGACCGGGCCGGCCAGGCGTGGGGCGACACCGGCCGGGGTACGTCCGCCACCGGCGGGGGTGCTGCCGCGCAGGTCGATGACTTCTTGGTCGTCGGGGTCGAACTGGGTGTGGATCACCCCGGCGTAGCCGCGCGGGGAGAGCCAGCCGCCGGTGGTGACCCCGGCCTCGGCGACGGCCGCCTCGATGCCGGTGAGCCGGTCCAGGATGACCGTGGCGATCGCGGTGTCGGTGCCACCGGCATCAGCGATCTCCCCGGACAGCCGGGCGATGTCGAACACCACGCTGAGATGGATCTCGTGGCGTTGCGCGGCCGGTGCGGCGGCTGCGGTCAGCTCGGCCAGCGACTCGTACGCGGCCGAGGTGGTATCCACAGCCCTGTGGATGAGGAACCGCTGGGCGCGGTTGCCGGAGTCCGGGACCGCGCGGGCGGTGACCGCCCACCGGATCAGGCCGGAGTCGGCGTACTCGCTGCCGAGGATGTTGAGGACCTGTGCCCAGTCGGTCAGCCGCTGAGTCTGTACGTCGCTGTCGGCAAGGATCAGGTTGGTGCCAAAGCACAGCAGCGCCGCGGTCACCGTCTTCTCCTTGCGGTGGTGCAGCAGGCCGATCTCGGTGGTGCCGTCCGCCGCCACCGCGGGCAGCCACCGGTAGGCGGCGGCCGGGCCGGGCAGCTCCAGGTGCTCGCCGACGGTGTTGGCCCCGTACGGGCCGCCGCGGAATTGGTGCTGGCGGGTCCAGCGCTGGATGAGTGCAGCGATCACGACCGGCGTCCACTCAGTGATCCGTCGGCCTTTGAACCGCAGTAGACCGAAGGTGACCAGCAGCAGACCGAGGGCGAACATGCCGATCGCCGCCGGCTTGTTGAACGCGAGCAGGTTCAGGCCGGCGACGGTGGCGATCAGCCCTGCGACCACCATGCCGATCTGCGACCAGGTGAATCCCAGTACGGCGCCCCGCGACGAGCGCGGCGGAAACTCAAACTTCGTCATGGATGTCTCCCAAGTCAGAGGGGCACGATCGGGGCGTCCGCCACTGCGGAGGCACCCCGGGCACCGCCTGCTTTCGCCGCCCCGCCACCGGACTCGCCGGACCCGGAGGCCTGCTCGTTGCTGTGCTCGCCACCGGAAGCCGGTGCTGACGTGTCGTCGTTGTGCCCGTGGGGTGCTGTCCCGGCCGGGTCGCCGCTGGCCGCAGCACCCGAGGACTGCCCGTCTGCCTGGCCACTGCCGCTGGCAGCCGGATCACCGGAGGCCGCGGTGGTGCCCGCATCGGTGCTGCCGTCAGCGCCGTTACCGCCGGAGCTCACACCCGTCGGGTCAGACCCGGCGGCCGCCTGCGGTGTTAGCGGAATCGATCCGCCACCGCCGTCACCAGGTGGAGTCAGCTGGCCGCTGGACAGGGTGTGTTGGGCGCTGCTGTTGGCGGCTCGGACGCCGTCGGCTTCCTGAGCGTTCGGGTTCTGCTGGGACTCCGCGCCGGACTGGTCGTCTTGGCTGCCGGGTGCGTCGGTCACTGGTTCACCGACGCCGCCGCCGTCCTGTCCCTGGCCGGCCGCTTGCGCCACATCGCGGCCGGGACCGGCGCCGATGCCGGTCATCTGCCCGGCCGGGTTGGTCGGCATGCTGGAGGCGTTCGCGTCCATCACGCCGGCGGCGTCATCGCCGCCCCCGCCCCCGCCGCCGCTGTCATCGCCTCCGCCGGCGCTCTGGGCGCCCTGGCGGAATCCGTCGATGGCGTTCGCGCCGATCATCAGCGGTCCGCCGAGCGCGGACAGCATTCCGTGTGCGTTGACGTCGGACAGGTAGCCGTCCCACATCGACGTGAGCTTGAGCAGGATGAACGGTGCGAGCACCATCAGCCAGATCAGCAGCATCGACTGAAGGACGGTGCTGAGGTCATCCGACTCGTAGGTCGAGCGGCCTCCGTAGATCCACAGCTGGACGATCCAGTATTTGCTGCTGGCCAGTGCGTTGACGGTCCAGAACCAGCGGCGTGGCCAGTGCCGGGTCTCGTCCATGACGAAACCGGTCATCGCCATCGCACCCAACAGCGCAGCGCCGGTGGTGAGCACGCCGCGGAACAGCATGATGATGAACAGCAGGATCAGCCCGACGATGCCCAGTAGCCCGAACAGTCCGGCCAGCAGCAGTGTCCCGGTGCCGGCGGTCAGGTTGGTAAGGGCAGTGACCGGTTTGGAGGCGTCCCACGGCTTATGGGCGTTGGCCTCGAGTGCCGCCACCGCTGCCTGGTCCCAGGCCGCCACGATGACGTAGGCCAGACCTCCGGCGAAGGTGATGCCGAGTACGGCTTTGACCAGGCCGCCGAGTGTCGCCAAGGGCGTTGGTCCGCCGCGTAGCCGCAACCCGTTGACGATCGTCGCGATGATGAAGAACACGAAGATCAACATGACGAGGGTGCCGGCGACGGAGTTGTAGACGCCGTAGAAGGCCCGGTCCGGGCTGGCGATCGACGTTTCGGTGAAGACCAGCTCAGCTAGCTTGCTGAGCAGGTACACCTCGGCCTGTACGACTGCGTCGACCAGACCTTGGATGCCGGATCGGATCCCGTTGGAGATCGCTTCCTTGGTGCCCTCGGTGATCTGGCAGCCGACTTCGACCTTCCCGCACTCCTTCGGCTGCGGATTGGGGTCGTAGGCTGCCGCCGTCCACGTCGCAACCTGCTGGGAGCATTGGGTGTGTTTGTCACGCCACAGGCCGAAGCGGGTGGCGTCCTTCTCGTTCTTCATCTGCTCGCCGAACAACCCGCATTTGACGAGGGCGGTCAGACCGTCCTTGTCGCTGGGGCCGTCCATCAGCACCGACGCGGTGCCATCTGCTGGCGGCGAGTCCACGGTGACTGAGGCGGCCGCACACGAGGCACGGTCCTCATCGCTGGTCGCCTTGCTGCACTGGGTGACCCAGTGCGATGAACTTCCAGCCGGCGGCGTCTCGACACGGACCGCCCACGGCATGCACCAGGCGACCGATCCGGGTGCTTTCTGCGCACACGCGGCGTCCACCGGCGCCCGGGGGGCCGCATCGACGGCCTGGGCCGACCCGAGGAGAAGTGCCACACCGGCCAGCGCGGCCAGCAGCACCCGCCACACGCGTCGGCCCGCAACCACACGCGCCGAGCCGGGCCCGCTGCTGCCCGCCGGCGGGCAGGACCGGCTTTGGAGAGTGGACATCGCGGCCATCACTTGGCCAGCAGCACGGCGACGATGGTGGTCGCCGAGCCCACGATCACCGCGACCAGCCCGGCCTTCCACATCATGCTTTTGCCGCGGTCGGAGATGATGTGGGCGCCGAAGATCGGCCCCACGCCGAAGGCGATGGCGCCCGCGAGCAGCCCCGACAGCGCCGCGATCACGCCCAGGAAGAGCAGGGCGTTAGCCATGTCGTAGAAGATCCCGGTCTTCGGAACCGCGCCCGGGTCAGGCCGGATCTGGTCCCAGTCGAAGTCGAACGGCGTGCCCGTCGGTGTGGGCGTCGGGTCAGCCGGTGCCTGCACCACAGCCGTGTGCAGCTGGGCAGCAAGGTCGTAACCGATCGTCGTCAGCGGCATCAGGCACGCTCCTCGGAGAAAGGAGCCAATACAGGGCGACCGGCGGTGCACCGTTGCAGCACGGCGTCAGCGACGTGCACCAGCGCGGTACGCGTGCGCCGGCGCAGCAGCCGCGGATCGATCGGCTCCGGTTGGGCAAGGCGCGGGTCGTACGGCACGCAGAGCACCGCCCCCGCGACGTCATCGGCCTGCCGCGCCACCGCGCGCACCTGACGCGGTACCGATGGTGAGGTGGCCATGATCACCAGCACGCTGTCCCGGGCGACGCGAGCGTTACCGGTAGCGGTCAGGTGGGTCAGCAGCCGCAGCGAATGCCGCAAACCGTCCGTGGTGGCCCGGCTGACCAGCACCGGCACCGTCGCCGCGGCGAGGCTGCGCCACACCAGACCCGTCGCCGCTGGGGCGAGATCCCAGATCGTCAGCGCGAACAGCTGCCGCAGCCGATCCGCCAGGGCGGTGGCCTCGTCCGGGCGCGGAGGTCGCCGCTCCTTGCCTTCGATCTCACCGACCAAAGCCAGAAGCCCGGACGGGCCGCGCTGGACCCACCGCTCGACGTCCGCCCGACTGTTGAGCGAGCCGAAGTCGCGCACGGTGTCCCAGACAGTGGCCCAGTTCTGCCGGCCGACCCGGGCACCGAGACCGTTCCACGGCGCCGACACCATGTCCACGGCCAGCACCGGTTCCGGCACTGCCAAGGCAAGCAGCCCACCCAGCGCCGCTGCCAGAGTGGAACGGCCTACGCCGCCGTCGGCGGAAGAGATGGCGATCGCCGCACCAGGACGCAGTGCAGCAGCATGCCGCCAAGCCCGCTCGGTGACATCCGCGGGCCCGAACTGATTCGGGACCGGCCGGGGCTCGTGCACAGTCGCTCGCTGCACCGGAATGTCCGAGACACCGCCGGCACTCGTCGCAGCCTTAAAGGGAAACGGCGGTGCGGGAACAGCCGCGACGGCGCGTGCCGGCGGCACTGCCGTCGGAAGATGATGCGTCGTTGTGGCCGCGCCGACGCCAGCGCTGGGGTCGAGATTGCGGTCGCGGGTGAACTCAGACGGCGGGTCAGGCAAAGGCATGCGTTTTCCCCCGGAAGCTGATCGATGACCGGTGGCGGGCCGGCAGCATTCCGATGGGGTCGAATGCCGCCGGCCAACTCCCTGGCACGACCGCCTTCAGCGGCGGCCGGTGATCGGCTTTGTCAGCACGCCCGAGGCGAACCTCCTCGCGTCATGGCGTCCCGTCGGGCAGCCCCGGCGCAGCTGCGCACCCATACGGCACAGCTACCTGGCACACCGCCAGCGCGCCCCCCCGCGCGTCCGGTGACCGCCATCAACGGGCGTTGATCACGTGATCGACGATGCCGCTCGGAACAGCTCGCGAATAGTTGTCTGCGGTTGTCTGTGGTTGTCCCGCACTCGTCCGTATCGCTTCTGACCTGCTCTTACGGCGACTATCTGGCATCCATGGCGCGGGGCCGGTAAACGCCCCTTCACCGAGTGGGCAGGAGCCGCCGGCCCTATGATTCGACTCATCAACGGCTTCGCCGTGGGCGCGATTCGCACTTCCCGGCGATGGATGATTTCCTCACGCAGGGAACGGCCGGCACACAGCCATTACGCGAGTTCGGCGGCTTCCGCCGAACCTAGCGAGGCGAAAGATGTACCGGATGCAGAATCGAAGCAGCAGCGGTCGTCCCGTGTGCGCTGTCGGTCACGGCCAGGCCGACCACGGCGACCATCGCCGACGCCCCCCGGTACGCGACCGGCGGGTTCCGTTGGCCTCGACTGGCTGATTGATTTACCTGCCATGCGCCGCCTTGTCGCTGCAAGAAACTCACCTACTCAGCGGGCAATGTGACCCCTCGTCGTGGGTGTCGTGGCGACGCGGCGAATCGTCGATGTAAACCGCGTCTCTTCATCCTGCTTAGCGGTTGTTTTCGACGTGGCACAGGACGATGATGACCCGCACGATTGCGGTCGCTCGGCGTGGGCAGCAACGCTGCTTGACCGGGATCCTCCAGGTTTTACTGTCCTGCCTGGAGCCTCGCCTCATCGATCACTCACACCACAACGGCAAGGACTGCCTGCAAGATCAGATTGAGAAAGGCTCAACGAGCGGGGCGTCATTGTGCTGGGGTTGCTTCCTCTATCCGGATGGCGAAACGGATTGCGCAAAGCAGAACTAACGACACCCACGATAGAACGGGCCGACCCCAATAGATCAACCATCCGCCCATATCCATGATGGCGACTGAGGGAGGATCGTTCGCGAGAGTGCTCCTAATACTTAGAATGAGACAGACGGCAAGCGCGGCCAGTAGGGGCCAGGGGAGCATGACGAGGGCGATTGCGGGCGGTCTGAGAATGCCGGGCAGGAGCAAGCTGATGAGCATGCTGCCGAGCACCCCACCTAACAGAACAGGAGTGAGCTTCCAGCCTTCCTCGGTGATGAAGCTGGCGATATCTCCGATCCCCATTTCAAGTCCCCTTCGCGGTCGCCAGCTGCGAGCGTGTCCGTCAATTCCGAAATTGACGGTCTGATAGGTTCGGTCAGCTTGAAGGTGGGCTCCAGAAGCGGCACGTGGGTTAGCATTCCACTCATCGGACCCCCTTCAAGGTCTTGTGGCAGACCGTTGCTCGCCGAGCTCATCGGCGAACTCATCGATCTGGCGGATGGTGACTCCGGGCATGCAGATGAGGTGTGACCATCCAGCGGTGCTTGGCAGCCGCCATCGAGTGCGTACGGCGTCCGGCGGCTCGCGCAGCATCACGGTGAACGCGCCGGGGTTGCGCCAGTGGGGCCAGCCGAGGTGTTGCAGGCGTCGGCAGGCGTAGGTGGCGACGTCTCTCGCACGGTGGGTGCGGTCCGACAGCCCTGCTGTGCCGAGGGTGTCGAGGGCGTAGGCCAGCATGACCGCGCCGAGGCCGTTGCGAGATCCGCTGATGGAGGTGTCGGGTGCGCCGGTGTAACGGATCGCCGCGGGCAGATCGTCGGGGCCTCGCCGGGTGAGGACGACGCCGCAGACCAGGGGTGTGCCGAAGAATTTGTGGCCGCTGATGCTGATGCTGTCGGCGCCGTCAGCGAGGTCGAAGGCAGGGCGGTTGGCGGTGACTGCCAGCGGGACGCCGGCGAGGGCGGCGTCGCTGTGCACGTATCGGTGGGTGATCCCGGCGGCGTCGAGCGCCTAGATGATTGAGTCCTAAATCTTTGCTGGTCAATGGTCGTACGCGATGAGTGATCGTGGGTTGGGTGCGTTGATGTTGGTGTTGTGCCAGATCACCGCTGCCAGAGCCAGGAGACGCTGACCGACGCGGGCGAACAGGCCGTCGTGGCGTCGGGCTCCGTGGCGTTCCAGGGAGAGCTGGCCTTTCAGGGTTTGGAAGATCGACTCGATCCATTGGCGGCAGCGCAGCAACGCCTGTTCGGCCGGGGTGCGCGGGGCGTCGGCCTTGGCGTTGGCGCGTTTCGGGCGGACCAGGTGAATGCCGGTCAGGTCGCAGAACCGGTCGAACTCCGGACTGGCGAACCCGCGGTCGGCCAGGATGACCTGACCGTCGGCGATGAGGTGGTGATCGGCCTCGATCAGGGCGGTCATCACCTCACGCTCGTCGAGTTTCGGGTGGGCCAGACACCACAGCACGGGCATGCCCTCGGCGGTGGCCAGGAGGTAGAGGCGCATGCCCCAGAAGAATCGGGAGTGGCTGGCGCTGTAGCCGTAGCCGGCGTGACCGGCCAGGTCCGAGCGTTTCACCGTCTCCCGCGAGGTGCCGCAGGCCACCGGGGTCGAGTCGATCAGCCGCAGGATCGGGACACCCGATCCGGTGACATCGGCCAGGGCCCGCAGCACTCTCGCCAGGAGTGGGCCGCTGGCCCGGACGCGTTTGCCGTACCCGGACGCGGTCGGAAGGTAGGGGAAAGCGCCGCGCAGATGGGCGTGTGCGTAACGGATCCAGTGCCGTTCACGAGGGAAATCGAACAGGACCTGCGTGATCATCAGGCAGACCAGTTCGGCGTCGGACAACTGCCGGGGCCTGCCAGGCCTGCGCCGGTGCGGGACCAGATGATCGTCTACGAACACGTACAGTGCGGTCAGAAGGGTGTCGATGTCAGCAGTCACGAGCAGACAACGACACCCTTCCCTATATCGGTACGGCCAAGCCCTCCACCAGCCCAGATTTAGGACTCAACCATCTAGTGGATGCGGTGCACGTCGTCGACGGCCTCGGTCATAGTGGTGCCGATGTTCGCCGTCACGATCGCCGGTCGGCTGCGGCGCTGGCCGGCCTGGCGCTGCAGGTCAGCGTAGTCGATTTCCCCGTTGGGCAGGATGGCGACGGTGACGCTGGGCAGGCCGAGCAGGTGTTCGGCTTTCGCGACGCTGTAGTGGGCGGCGGCGCTGTGGAAGGCGACGGCGTTGGGCAGTCGGGTCCGGCCGAGCCACAACCCGTAGTGGTTGCCTTCGGTGCCGCCGCTGGTGACGTATCCGGTCCAGCCCCGCGGGGCGCGGAACAGCTGCGCGAAGTAGTCGAGCAGGTCGCGTTCGATGCCTTTGGCGTGCATCGGCTGCAGGCCGTCGGTCCAGGGATCGCCGAGGTTGTTGAGCAGCACGCCGAGCAGAGGTCCCAGGGGCCGGTAGTCGATGTCGGTGGCGGCGGGGAATCCGATGCTGGTCTGCGCGGCCGTGGTGAGCTGTTGCAGCAGCAGCTCGAAGCGGGGCGTCATCGTGGGCTGATGCGTGGCGGCCCGCGGCCACCGACGGGGCCGGTTCAGGTAGATGGTCATGGCTGTTCTCCGATATCGGGATCGTGGCTGAACGGGCAGACGGTGACGGCCGGCAGGCCCGCATGGCTGAGCAGGCGGATGTCCGGCGCGAACCGGTGGCGGCTGGCGGCGATCCGCTGGTACGGCAGCCGCCGGGCGAGGACACGCAGGGTGGCTCGCAGTTGCAGGCGTGCCAGGGCTGCGCCGAGGCAGTGATGTGGTCCGGCGCCGAAGCTCAGGTGCTGCGACAGCCTGGCCCGTCCGGGATCGAACTGGTGGGGGCCGGGGTAGATGCGCGGGTCGTGGTTGGCGCTGCCGATCAGCAGCAGGCAGCGGCTGCCAGCGGGAATGGTCGTCTCGTCGAGGGTGACGTCGGTGGTGGTGACGCGCAGCAGACCGGCGAGGGCGGACGTGTGTCGCAGGCTCTCTTCGACGTGGGTGGTCAGGTAGTGGTCGTCGTCGGCGAGCCGTGCCCACCGGTGCGGGTCTGCCTGCGCGTGGTCGATGGCGTAAGCGAGGGCGCTGCTGGTGGTGTGCCAGCCCGCGACGGTCAGGTGGAAGGCCAGCGCGGCGATCGTGTCGACGTTCAGCCGGGTGTCGTCGCCGTCGCGGTGGCGCAGCAGCTCGCCGATAAGTCCAGGGCCCGGGTCGCCAAGGTCAGCGCGGGCGGTGACGACGGTCCGGCACCAGCCTAAGAACCCGCGTGGGGCGTGTGCCCTGCCCGGCGATGCCGCAGCTGCCAGACCATCGGCGGTCGGCTGCCGGAGCCAGTTCGCCCAGTCCGGAAGGCTGTCGGCGGTGTCGCTGGGCAGCCCGAGGACATCGAGGATCACCAGCAGGGGCAGACGGGCGGCGACCCCCGACACCAGGTCGACGGGGTTGCCGGTGAGGTTGGCGGTGAGATGTTCGGCGTGGGCCGTAACTGTGGCGGCCCACTTCTGGCCGGCCCGCTCGGGGGTGCTCGGGAACATCTCGCGTAGCAGAGCGCGGATGCGGGTGTGTTGTGCCGGATCGGCGCCGCCGAACAGGGCGGGCACGTCGAGGCCGGCCCACACGGCGGCGGCGTCAGCCAGCGGGCGGATCGGTGCCAGGTGCGTGGAGGTGAAGAACAGTTGCGGTTCGGTCAGGGTGATTTGAAGAGGTAGTTCTGGCCCCAGCAGTCCAACTTCTTTTGGCTCCACCGGCGAGCGTGAGGATTGTGTTCCAACTTCTGTTGGCTCCACACGGTCATCGATGAAGTTGGTAAGGACTGATCCGGGTCGGAGAGCTTGTTTGGCCCCACCGGGTGCGGGTGGTGAGGCGTTCCCTCGGCCGGGTGACTTGGTGGCGCATCGATTGGTGTGGGTGCGACTGTGCACCGTCGGTCATGTCGGGAGGCCGTTGGTGTTGTCGCGTGTGGAGTTGTTCGAGCGGATCCGCCGGGATCGCCGGTTGGAGCCGGAGATTTCCCAGCGGGAGTTGGCACGCCGGTATGGCGTTCATCGCCGGACCGTGCGGGAGGCGTTGCACTCGCCGGTGCCGCCGCCGCGCAAGAAGCCGTCCAAGACTCGGGCTTCGGTGCTGGGGCCGGCGATGGACTGGATCGACGCGATGCTGCGTGAGGATCTGAGCGCGCCGCGCAAGCAGCGTCACACCGCCCGGCGGATCTACGACCGGTTGCGGGTCGAGTACGACTTCAACCTGGCCTGCTATTCGACGGTATGCACCTACGTCAACAAGCGGCGCGCGGAGATCCTGGCCGATGCTCGTGAGGGCCGGGTGCACCTGGAAGGCACGGTCCCGCAGCTTCACGCGCCTGGCGCCGAGGCCGAGGTCGATTTCGCTGACGTGTGGGTGCGGCTGGCCGGTGAGCCGATGCAGTGTCACCTGTTCACGCTGCGGTTGTCCTACTCCGGCAAGGCCGTGCACCGCGTCTACATTTCCGAGGCGCAAGAGGCGTTCATGCAAGGCCACGTGGAAGCGTTTCGGGTGCTGGGCGGGGTTCCGACACGGCACATCCGTTACGACAATCTCAAGCCGGCGGTGAACCGGGTCTGCTTCGGCCGCACCCGGGTGGAGTCACAACGCTAGACGGCGTTCAGATCGTTCTAAACCCGTGTTGCCGTGAGTTCCCGCAGCCGGATGTCCACCGTGGGCAGCCTGGTGACCGGGCTGACCTGGGCGCAGGGCTGGACTCCTGATCTTCGATGAATCTATGATCCAGTCTCGGAATTCCTGAGATATCCGTCGGGAAGCCGATGGTCGTTGGGGATTCTCGAGCTGGAGGCCGCTGTGTCGGTGGCAGTGGTCAGGGACCTGCGGGCGCATCAGCGCCTGGACGGACCCGGCCAGATCGCGGCGTTCGAGCAAGATCTGCTGGCCGAGTTCGTGCTGGCCCGCTCGTCAGCGGGGATCACCGACGCGACGATCCGAGCCGATGTGGCCGCGGTTGAGGAACTGCGGGAGTGGTTCGGCCGGCCGCTATGGGAGATGACGCCCCAGCACCTCGACACCTTCTTCGGTCGGCATCTGCGGCAGGCGATGCCGGGCACGAAGGTTCGCAAGGCGGCCGGGTTCGCTGTCTACTTCGAGTTCCTGGAGCTGCGGCACAAGCCGGACATCCACGCGGCTACCGGGTTCGTGGTCGAGTCACCGCTGGACGAGATGAACCGGCCGCGCGGCGGCACCCATGGCCGGTTGCGGATCCCTCCGACGCCGCGGGAGGTCACGCAGCTGTTCACCGGCTGGCAGCACGGGCTGGACAGTGCGCGAAAGTACGCACCGGCTGTCCGCAACTACACCGCATTTCGGCTGGTCAGCTTGATCGGGCCGCGGGTGTCGGAACTGTCTCTGCTGCGCATGGGTGACCTGCGCTGGGAACTGGGCCGGTTCGGCAAGGTACTGCTGCGCGGCAAGGGCAGCAACGGCCGCGGGAAGAAGGAACGTCTGGTCCCACTGATCAACGGCTCCCGGGAACTGCTGGACTGGTGGGTGCACGGACCGCGGTGGGAGTTCGACGACCGGGTCAACGACCCGATGGCGCCGTTGTTCCCGTCCGAACGCCGCCGGGCCGACGGCAGCAGCGGTTTCGCGACCACCGACACGCTGCGCGACGGACTCGCCGAGGCCGTCGCTATCCACCTGCCAACGCAGACCGGCCGGTTGTCGCCACACCTGCTGCGTCACTTCGCGGCCTCCGACCTCTACCGCAACGGCATGGACGTGGTCGCTATCCAGGAGATTTTGGGGCATGCCTGGCTCAACACGACGATGATCTACGTTCACGTCGACAAGACCCACATCGAAGACGCCTGGGCCGGTGCCGGCCAGCGGGCCGCGAACCGTTTCGGGAGCCGACGATGAAGTGGAATCTGCGCCTGGCCGCCGCGCAACGCGACATCTGGAAGGCCTCGCAGCTGCAAACGATGCTCGCGGACGCCGGTCTGGTGATCAGCGCCGGGAAGATGTCGCACCTGTGGTCGGGTCAGCCGGTGACGATCCGGCTGGAAGACCTGCAGATCATCTGCACGGTCCTCGGCTGCACCCCGAACGACCTGCTGGTGCTGGAAGACATTCCGCTTTCCATATCGCGTCCGGCCGAGGCGGTGCCGTTGCGGGCCGTCGCGGGCGAGGCACCGATCCAGCGGCGGCACGCCGGCCGCAGCAAACCCCCGGTATGACGACGACAGCAGGATCACCGCGTCGCCGCGGAAAACGTGTCTACCGGGGCCCGGCCCGCAGCTGCGAGCAGTGCCTGGCCTGGGGTGTGTTACGTCAGCGGGTCTGTCGTGGTTGCGAAGCTTTCGCCCGCAAGAATCCGCTCGGCACCTGCCGGACCTGCGCTCGGCGAGCCGTCGCAGTCGAGGACGGAGTCTGCCGGCTCTGCCGACGGCAGGCCAGCTTGATCGCCGGACCCCACTACAAGACTGCCTTGGATCTGACCGTTGCGGCCGAGACCGGGCAGCAACTGTTCCTCGCCGGCTTCTCTCCGCGCGCAGCCAGGACGCGCTCAAGGCCGGCAATGTCGTCGGCGGCGCCACCGCCCCCGGTGGCTGCACCGGCGCGGTCGGCGGGCTGGGAGCAGCCGGTCCTGGTCGACGCGCCGCGCGACTGCCGACACGCCAGCAGCCTCGACCCGCCTCGCGATCCCGGCTTTCTGCGCGTGGTGCTGCGCCAAGCCGCTGTCCTGGCCGAGCACAACGGCTGGCCGCCACGCACCCTTCAACAGGTCCGCCGCGGCCTGCGCATGATCGCCAGCTGTCACGAACCTGGTGAGACCGTCAAAGCCAGCACCGTCACCGCGATGAGCCCGCACGGCGTTCCCGGCCTGCGCGTACTCGAGGTCTTGTTCACCGCCGGCGACCACCTCGTCGTCGACGACCGCATCGACTCGCTCACCGTCTGGATCGACGCCAAGTTCGCCACGCTGCCCCCGCGGATGCGCGACGAGCTCGACGCCTGGATCACCATGCTGCGGCACGGCACCGCACGCCGCCGGGCCCGGCCCCGTATCACCGCCTTCACGCTGCTCGCGGCCGCCCATCCGTTCCTGATCGAGATCGCCGACCGCTACACCACGCTGCGGCAGGTTACCCGCCAGGACGTGCTCGACTGGCTCGACGGTCGCAAACATCAGACCGGCGACGCCCACGCCCTGCGCGATCTGTTCGGCGTGCTCAAAGCGCAACGCCTCGTCTTCGCCAATCCGCTAACCCGGATACACGTCAGTGGCCGGAACCCGAGCACACCGGCCGCGCTGACTGCGGAAGCACTGCACGCCATCGGCGATGCGGCCCGCAACGACCCGGCCCTGCAGACTGTGGTCGCGCTCATCGGCGTCCACGCCCTCCGCCCTCATCAGGTCCGTGACTTGATGCTCGACCAGGTCGATCTGCCCAACCAGCGCATCGACCTCGGCGCTGGCCGCCGACTCCTTGACCCGTTCACCGCCACCGCGCTAACCGGCTACCTGGACTATCGGCACGAGCGCTGGCCGGACACCGGGAACCCGCACCTGTTGCTGACCCGACGCACCGCCCACGAACGCGGACCGGTCAGCGCCTACTGGCTCACCCGCCTCTTCGACGGCCTGCCAGCCACCGCCGCCCAGCTCCGCGAAGACCGAATTCTGGAAGAGGCCCGCGCCGCCGACGGCGACCCACTGCACATCGCCGCGATGTTCGGCCTCACCGCCAAGCCAGCCCTGCGTTACGCCAAGACCGTGTGGTCTCTCGACGATTCCCTCAAGAGCCGCTCGACGCAGCTTTTCGACGCTGCAGGGCTTCACGGATAGTCAACTCACGATCCTGGCTGAAATCGACAGATTCGAGGAGTCGATCCAGTTCTCCGAAGATCCAGCCGTCAACCATCTCGGGGTAGTGATTCCTGATTGAAGGAGCGGGTTCTCTCTCACTAATCTCGTAACACCACGTCGAGACAAGGTTGTCGCCCACGGCAAGATCGCTGACCGCCGATCGCAGCCGGGCTGCATGCTCGGCCAGGGAGACCGCCCTCAGTTCCGGGAGCAGGCCGACGTTCATCCCCTCGTGAGCGATGAAGTTCCTGGCCTCGCGAGCCTTTCCCAGGACTTCGCTCACAGAGGCCCGGTCACCGAAGTCTTCGTGCGCCAGGATTCCTTGGATGGTCTGGTGCAGCTTCCTGTCCGGCGGGAGCGACGCCAACGTGTCCTCAAGGGACCGGATGGAGTCCGCCTCCACCGCCGTCACGAGATTGAAAATCTGCAGAACGCTCTTGCACTTGGCTTCAAATGCATTAGCGATATAGAGACTCTTCCCGGCAGCAAGAAGAACTGCGTCGACCAGTTCAGGGTTGCGCGTTGCTCGAACACTCAAAGACCACGACACGCGCCCAGCATAAGCGGCACGTCAACGACAATATGGACTTAGCCAAGCGGCCACCGAGCCTAGACGCTGAGCACGCGTCGGGTAGTGCGCTGAAGGCCGCGGCCTCCGGCAACCTCTGTCCGCGCGCCGAGAACCCGCGGTCTGGCACCTCAGCGACGGCGTGGGTTCTCACATCGTCAGGCTCGGTTTTCATGAACTCACCGGGGATCGGCTTTGATCCTTTTTATTGCATTCCGGGACAAGAGGGGGCTCACGAGAAGGGCGGCGTCGAGCACGAGGGCGGGCGTTTCCGGCGCACGCACTTGGTTCCCGTCCCTGAGGTCGACACCATCGAGGAGCTCAACGAACGCCTTGCGGCGATCGACGAGGCTGAGGACAAGCGGCACATCCACGGCGCCAACACCAGCATCGGGTTCAACTTCGCCGAGGAGGCGCCGCTGCTGGCGCCGCTGCCGGCCGACGACTTCGACTGCGGGGTCACCCTGACGCCGACGGTCCGCCGGGACTCGCGCATCGTGGTGCGCCAGAGCTACTACTCGGTGCCGGCCCGGTTCATCGGCCGGCAGGTGCGCGTCAGCCTGCGCGCCAACGAGCTGCTGGTCTTCGACCGCCACCGGGTCGTGGCCCGGCATCCGCGGTTGACCCGCCGTTACGCCTACCGCGACGAGCTGGATCACTACCTGGAGATCCTGATGGTCAAGCCCGGGGCCCTGGCCGGGTCGACCGGGCTGGCGCTGGCCCGCGCCGCGGGGACCTTCACCGACACCCACGACGCGTTCTGGGCCGCGGCCCGCGCCGCGCACGGCGACGCCGCCGGCACCCGCGCGTTGATCGAGGTGCTGCTGCTGCACCGCCGGATGCCGCACGAAGCGGTCCTGGCGGGCATCACCGCGACGCTGAACGCCGGGTCCAGCAGCCCCGAGCTGGTCGCGATCGAGGCCCGCAAAGCCGAACGCCGGCCGGAGACGCTGCTCGACGACGAGGACCTGGTCGAGTTGGCCGAGCCCGGACCGGGCGAGCAGGCCGCGGCCGGGAAGCCGGCCAGCACGAACGTGATCACCCTGCCCGTCCGCAACCCGGTCCTCGACGACAACCGTCCGTTGCCGTCAGTGGCCGCCTATGACCAGCTGCTCAGGCTCCGATCCTCGAAAGGCACCGCATGACTGCCACCACTGACGCGGCGCGACCGCCCACCGCAACACCCGCCCGTCCACCGGCCAAGACGCCGCGGCAACGGGTCGTTGTCCCGGGCATGGATCCGGTCGACGCCGCGATCGAGCAGGCCGCCCGGACCTTGCACCTGCCGACCATCCGCGACGGCTATGAAGAGGCCGTCGAACACGCGCTGCGGGAGCGGTCCACCTACAAGCAGTTCCTTGCCGACCTGCTGGGCACCGAGGTCGATCACCGCGATGAGCGCCGCAAGCTGCGGCTGGTCCGTGAGGCGAACTTCTCCCGCCCCAAACGCATCGAGGACTTCGACTACAGCGCCAACCCGAACGTCTTGCCCGAGCAGATCAACACGCTCTGCGACCCCGGCTGGGTCGTCGCCGGTCAGCCACTTTGCCTGATCGGTGACTCCGGCACCGGCAAGAGTCACCTGCTGATCGGAATCGGCACCGCGATCGCCGAGGCCGGCTACAAGGTCCGCTACACCACTGCGGCGAACCTGGTCAACGAGCTGGCCGAGGCCGCCGACGAACGGCAGCTGACCAAGGTCATCGCTCGCTACGGGCGCTGTGATCTGCTTTGTCTGGACGAGTTCGGCTACCTCGATCTTGACAAGGCCGGCGCGAAACTGCTGTTCCAGATCTTCACCGACCGTGAGGAACGCCGGGCCATCGCGGTCGCATCCAACGCCCCGTTCTCGGAATGGCATCGCACCTTCACCGACGCCCGGCTCTGCAAGGCCATCGTCGACCGGCTCACCTTCAACGCGCACATCATCGAGACCGGCAACGAGTCGTTCCGGCTGCTCACCACCACCCGCAAACGCGGCAAGAAGTAGTCACCCGCACCCACTCCCGGCGGCCGCGGCGCGAACCGCGTCCGGCCGCCCGGCCCGGCAGGCGAGGAGCACCGTGAACGATCCCAGCCCAGCCGACGCCCTCACCGAAGTGCCAGTGCACGCAGCCGTCCTGGACGCCACCGTCGACCTGCTCGACCTGCTCAGCGACTTCTTCACCAGCACCGACCCCGCGACACGCTCCCGGCTCGGCTGCTTCCTCGTCGACCGTTACGGCCACGAGAACACCACCGATTCGATCACCGAAGCCGCCGTGCTGCTCGAACAGCTCAGCCAGGCCGCCGAACTGCTGCATGCCCTCGCCGGGCAGGATCAGCCACCGACGGACTGACAAGCGTTGCTGTCGCCTCTCTTGGTCACGCACGGCCCAGCGGGCCCTCGGTCCATGCCATCAGGCCGTCGCTGCTGCGTTCACGCGGATCGCGATGACGACGTCGTGTCCCATGTCCGGGTCGACAACGCAGTGCAGCCCGAGGTCGGTGATGCGGCCATCTGGTCCATCTGCTACGCGGGCATCGACAGCGTGTCCCAGCAGTGGACCCAGCGAGTCGATGGTGACCTTCCACAGGTTCGGCCAGGCGCGCCTCGGTCCGACTACGAACGAAAGTTGGACGGCGATCGCCCCGTCCGGCAACGCCCGGGCCGCAGCGATCTGGTTGCGGATCTGCTGCCGGAACGCGTCGGTGACAATGGAGGCCGTCGTTCGGACCTGAAACTGCTGAGCGCCGCCTGGGTCTCGAGCCGGGCGGGCTTGAAAGACCGCGATCGAGGATGTCGGCGCGTGTCGTTTGCTGGCCCATACCGAGACGAACGGGCGCCGGATTGCTGCGGTGAGCCGTGGCACCAGCGGGCAGATGAACGTGTCCAGGTCGTTGGAGGTCAGCAACGGCACACCGTCGGGCAGCCCGAGGTCCAGCGACAGGCCGAGCGGATCAGGCGTTGCCCGCAGGTCCTCAGCGACAACCCGCCGGACATCGCCAGCCAGCGCCGCCAGCCGCTCCTTGCGGCTACTACCGGCCTCAGCATGACCGGCAAGAACGGTGGTGACATCGAGCGCCTTGCCGACCGCATGAGGACGCGCATAGAAGACCGGCATGATCACTTCTAGACGATACCCACTGAGAGCCGAACCGACCGGCCCCAGAACCCTCGATCGACCCTGAACAGGAAGAAGCCGGGCCTGTCGATTCACCTGTCGGGGGCGAACCAGACCGACCCGGTCCTGACTTCGATGCTACGACCCCAGGCAGCTCGATCAGGAGAGCCAAGGTGGGGCCAAAACAAGTTCTCGTCCCACGTTCGAGCGACACCCGCCAAGGCCGGGTGGGGCCAAAACAAGCTGGAATCGCGGCCTCCGGCCGCGACCCGTCGACGCCCTCGGTCACCGCCCGAGTGGGGCCAATAGAAGGTCTACTCGATCAAGCGATGGTCCCGAAAGAAGTTCGATCAGTGGGGCCAGAACAGGCTCTTACAAACAGGTCAGGGCGATCCTGACGTTGTCGTGACCGGCGATCAGCCACAGACCGAGCTCCGGATCGTGGAAGATGCGGCTGCTGGTGAAGCCGTCCAGCGCGTGCCGTATCTGATCGAACTCGGTGCTGCCGTGGGTGTCGCAGGGATCGAGGCGCATGGTGAGGTGTCCCGTGGATGATGAGCGCCCGCTGCTCGGGCGCAGGGCGGCTCAGTTGATGGTGATGTGGTGGCGGGCGAGCCACGCGTTGGTCTCGATGAGGTAGGCCAGGGTGGTGTGCCAGTCCCGGACCGGGGTGGTCGCGGCCGCTGTCAGCAGATGCTCGACGCGCCCCCGGTGCAGCAGCCCGTGCAGAGGCGCAGCGTGGTCGGTGACGATCGCGTGCAGGCGCTCACGGTGGGTTTTCTCCCAGGCCGCCAGCAGATGCGCGCCCGGGAACGGGCGTTGCGGTAGCCAGCTGACCGACGGTGGCAGCAGGTCGGCGGTGGCGTGGCGCAGCAGCCCGTTGGGGATGCCGAGCAGGTGCCGTAGCGGCCATGGGGTGTTCCACAGCAGTTGAGCCAGCAGCCAGTCCGCGATCGGGGTGTGCACGGTGACGCCGGCCCCGGCGGCGAGTTGGTCGAGGCGGACCAGCTGTGACGGCAGGTAGTGGGTGATGGCCAGGTGGTGCATGATCCGGCGCCGGCGGTCGATGACGTCTTCGCCGTCGGTGGCCGGGATGTCCTCGAGGGCCTGCTGGAAACGCATCGTTCGGTAGCCGCCGGGGATCAGGTGCCAGCGGGCGTCGTCGTTGAGTAGATCGGTGGCCGCAAGCCCCGACGGCAGCCACGGAAACTCGTCATGGGCTAGTGCCTGCGGGTCGTGCAGCCAGCGGTAGCCGCCGACGACGGCATCGGCGCCCAGGCCGCAGACGGCGCTGGTGTGGCCGCGGCTGGCGACATGCTGCAGCGCTGCCATCAGCGGGGCGTCGAGGTTCGTCGGGCCTGGGAAGTCGAGCGCCAGCCGGGCGCTCGCGGCGGCGTCGAGCAGCCGGTCCGTGCCCGTGGTGATGATGGTGTAGTCCATGCCGAGATGCGCTGCGGTACGTGCGGCCGCGGTGATGTCGGCGCCGGCACCCGGCGGTTGGTCGCCGGGTTCGGCGAGCGTGAGCGAGTAGCCGCTGCCACGGTTGACGTCAGGCCGGGACTGGAACGCGGCGGTGACGGCGGAGGCGATACCGCCGGACAGCAGGACCGCACCGGCGGGGCGCTGCCGCAGCGGCAAGGTCTTGTCCGCCAGCGCCTGCCGCAGGCTGTGGGCGGTCCCGTCGAGGTCCTGGCCGTGCTCGTCGGCCTGCAACTGCCAATACCGGTGCAGCCGGATACCGGCCGGGGTGGCGCGCAGCAGCTGGCCGGGCAGCAGCTCACGGACGTTGCGGATGACGCCGTGACCCGGCGTGCGGGTGGGGCCGAGGGTGAGCAGTTCGTTGAGGCCGTCGGCGTCGACGATCGTAGGCACGTCGGGGTGCGCTAGCAGGGCGGTGGCCGTGCTGGCGAACAGCAGGCCGTGCGGCTGGGGCATCCAGTAGAGGGTTTTGGTGCCGAGTGGGTCGCGGATCAGCAGTAGTTGCCGTGCCTGGTTGTCCCAGATCGCGATGGTGTAGGTGCCGTCGATGCGGTCGACCAGGGCGGCGCCCCACTGGCGGTAGGCGTGTAGCAGCACCTCGGCGTCGCTGCTCAACGGGCGGGCCCGCTGGTACAGCTGTTCCTCGAGGCGGATCCTGTTGGTCAGGTGGCCGTCGATGAGCAGCATCAGGTCGGGGTCGCGGCGTTCAGGATGGCGCCAGTCGGCGTAGCCGCTCGTGGGGCCGCGGCGGGCGAGGGCGGCATGCCGGGTCGCATGAGCCAGCCCGTCGCTGGTGGGCGCGAGCGCGTCGGCGAGGGCGCGCAGGATCTTTTGCTGGTCGCGGAGGTCGCGGGCGGTGTCGGTCCAGCCGGTGATACCCATGCCAGAGTTCTCCTCGCGGTGCCGGGACGTATGAATGCATGCGGTGTGAGTCAGCAGGTCAGGCGGCGGCGGGGCGGCCGACGACAGCAAGACGCTGAGCAGCGGGCCGTAGGGCGGGCCACAGTGGTGGCCCCGCCGGTAGGCGGAGTGCTTCGCTCGGCTGGAATCCCGCGTCCATCAGCGCACCGAGCTGCACTTGGTTGGCGGCGTAGGCGAACGAGGCGACGCCTACCCGGTCCAGGCGCTGCTGGCGATGGGCCAGCAGGGCGGCCGCGTCGGCCGGGTCCGGTGCGACGAGTACGGCAAGGTGCAGGTGCGGGACCGTTGGCGCATGGTGGGCGGCGATGTCGGCGAGCAGCAGCACGGCGTCGCTGTCGGGGCCGCATTCTTCTTGCAGGCGCCGCAGCTGGCCAGGCGCTGGTAGCGGCCGGGTGCGGTCGAGCCAGATCGCCACTGCCCGGTCACCTACGAGCCGGTCGACGAACCCGTTCTGCAGGGCCTGCTCGATGAGTAGCGCGAAGCCAGCGCGCAGGGCGGCAGGCCGGCGGCGGCGGTCGGGTAGCAGCCAGCCGGCCACCGGCTCGTCCTGGGTGTAGTGCGCCGCCACGGCGGCGACCGCAGGAATGTCGGCACGGTTGATGCAGGTGATTGCCGGCGCGGGAGCCGCGGGGTACTCGATCATGGGGCGCTGCCGCGGAGGGAAGCGGCTGGTCAGCTGCGCCGCGGCTTCCGTGGCGGTGTGCACGCCGAGCTCATCTTCCGGCCGACAGAACGCCGGCCTGTGTGACGGCGCCGCTCTGGTCGGGCCGGGTGTTCGAGATTCGGCCGGGGAGCCCTGACCAGCCGTCGGTGTGGCCGGTCAGGTCGGCGGCTGTCGGTGGTGGCATCGGCCGGTCCTGCTGCGGTGCACAGCTTGCCGAGGCGATGTTGATGACGGTGCTCTCTCCGGAGTGAACCCGGATTTGCATGCCGACGACGGTGGTCGAGCCGTCCTGGTTCTTGGTGCGCACGTCGTAGGCGACGGTCGCCGCGCCGTTCACATCGCCGGTGACGTCGACAGCCCGCGATGTCACGGCTCCCTGACGGCAGTGCGCGATGACGGCAGCTGCGCGGATGGTGCCGCCGAGCACGGTGATGTCGGTGGCGACAGCGTCCGCGTGCCCTTCGCCTGCGATGGCGTGGCCCCATCCGACGACCATCCGGCCGTCGGCCGACCGCGCGCCGCCGGTGTTCTCGCTGGTTCGGCTGGAGGAACTGTAGGCGTTCGGCCCGGCAGACAGTGGCTGATCACCGTAGGCGAAGACGACGAAGGCGGCGTCGTACGGCGCCGGCGCAGGGGGCACAGTGGCAAACAGGGCACCGCCGCCGGCGAGGGCGGTGGCCGCGAGCAGGGCGTACGGGGACACAGTCATCGAGTGGCTTCCTTCTCGTGAAAGTGGCTGGGTCAGCGGTAGACGCGCACGAGCGAGCCGAGCCGGACACGGGTCAGTGCGTCCATGGCCTCGGGCGGTACGCGAATGCAGGTCCGGCAGTCCGGGGCGCGGTCGCCGGCCCGCGCTACCGCGGAGTGAATGGCTACGGTGCCGAGGGAGCCGGTGCAGGCCGACGGGGTCGCGCCGTGCATGCCGAGGGCGAGAACCCTGGCCGGCGCGCCGTCCGGTGTGCCGGCCAGAAGGAAGGTGCGCCCGGCGGGTGTCGGTGTCTCTGAGGTGCCTGGCCAGGCTTTCCAGCTGCGGGCCAGATTCCCGTTGGTGAACAGCTGCAGCCTGTGGGACCTCCGGTGCAGTCGCAGTTCGTACGGAGTCACCGTGAGATCGAGTTCGGCTGCGCGGATCCAGCCGCTGGCGTCACCGGGGTGTGAGGGCAGCAGGACCTGCACCCAGCCGGGTTGCTGGTCGATGACAGGCAGCCAGGTGTCGATGCCGTTCTGCTGGGGTGCGAGCCAGGCGATCGCGGGAGCGGCCGGGGCCGCGTAGACGTGTACCGGCTGCCGGTTGTGGGCGATGACCCCCGCCGTGCCGCGGGCGGCGAGATCACGTGGCGCAGCGTCGAGCCTCTGCGACGGCGTTACCTCTGGCAGTGACGCGAGGTCGCCGATCTCAGCCGTCGACAGTATCGACGGCGGCGTCTCCGAAGGCGTCCTGCGATACGGGTCGATGCCGGTGAGGTGGGCGCTAATACCGCGACGCAGGAGCAGGGGGGTGATCAGAGCGAGCCCGGTGGCGGCGCACACCACGGTTCGTGACCATGGGCTCTGCGCCACTAGGCGGTGGTGAAGGACGTGGGTCAGCCGATGGCCCCGCAGAGGGCGGACCGGCGGCCTGAGCTGTCCGGAACGGATTGCGGTTTTCATGCCCGTCGCGCCTTGTCGGCGCCGCAGGCTTGCCGCTCGGCCCGGCGGCACGCCACGACCAGTCGGATCCGGCTCACCTGGCGCCGAGCCGGTGCCGGTAGGCGCCGAACACTGGCGTTGACGCGCGCGCCCGGCTGGTGTCCGGAATTTGGCACATCGGGTGCCGGGGGCGACGTCTGGCCCCTTCCGGTGGCCTCGTTTAGAGTTCGTTGAACTTTGATCACGTCTCGACCCTCGGCCAATGGCGGCGCGATCGATAGATGACTCCGGTTGTCTCCGGTTGTCTGGGGTTGTCCCGCGAAGACAACGGACGTGATCTGAAGTGGCACGGGCATTGGTCAAGAAGCGGCCGGCGCGTGGTGTTGGCGCCGAACACAGACGCGACTGTGAGTACCCCGGGGGACGAGGACATGAGTGCGATTACGCACGACCTGTTACAGCGGGACACCGGACTTCCGGAGCCGGTACGGCAGGCTCTGAATGAGTACGGCAGGGCCTGCAATCTGGCCGCGATAGCCGTCAATCAGGCGTTCACCATTGCGGTGCAATACACCACCGCCCGGGAGATGCGGGCAGCGGACGATCCAGCAGAGGCGCAGGCAGGATCGGGGAGGCCTTCACCCCAGGCACAGGTCATCGTCGATTTGGAAGCGGTCGCTGACAACTTCCATACGCAAACCTTGGTCGCGCTGGCGCGGGTTGCCGCCTCCTACGCTGCTTACGCGACGCAGGTCGCGGTTGCCGCTATCGCCGGTGAACCTCTGCCGCTGCCGGGCTCGGAACAGATCAGGCCGTCCGACCTGATCGCCGCATTGGATCACTTCGTACCGCAGGTCCGGTTTCTGTCCTCGGGTGAAGATCCGCGGTTGGCGGAGCAGAACGATGCGGTCCGGGCCGCCCACGAGGCATTGCGCCAGGTGATCTCGCATCAACTGTGGGGCCACAACGCCCAGGCGTACGACGATCTGGCCGCCGTCAGGGCGGGCGCTGACCAGCCGCAGGGGATCACTGAGGCGTTCCCCGAGACACTGCACCGCTACGCGGCGACAGTGGCGTGGGCGCTCGGCGTCGTGATGGGACTTCGTGACGAAGGCGACGCCGGATAGACCGGCGCCGCCTCGATCATGTCGTGCGCGGGTGGGGAAAGCCCGCGCGTCCGGATAACTGGGGGACTGGCGCCGCCGAGGCACCTATGGCTGCTGAAGGACCGCCGGTAAACAGCTCACCAGAGGAAGTCGGGGTCCTCTGTCAGGCCAAGATCAGCCACAGTGGTACCGAGTGCTGCGGCGAGCAGCCGCCTGTTGAACTCGTCAGGCTCTTTGTGCCCGTTCTCCCACTTGCTGATCATCGCCTTGAGGGAGATCAGCTCGGCTGTACCTCCGTGATCCACGGCGATGTCTCGCATCCGTTGCGCGAGAACCAACTGCGTCCAGCCCTGCCGCATGCGCAGCCGCCGCAGGCGGCGTCCGAAGCTGAGCCCGGAGAGCGCGTTGTTCTCCTCGCTTCCGGACGCCTGCATCGCTGATTCGTCTCCCCCCGCTGGCGTGACCCGTGTCGAGTCGTCGGCAGACTCTGTGTACCTTTCCGGATGGGCCGATTCGGCAGAATCGGCCATGAGCATGGTCACCACGGCATCCCCCATGGTCGTTAGTGGTCAATCAACCGCATTGCCGCGACCGTGCGTACGCAACCTCCTTTCCGTAGTGCCCCCAGTTATCGAACCGCTTGTCCCCAGGTTGAAGAGCGCTCTCCACGCCAGGTTGGAACAATCCCGGCCGCTGAACCCCCTGGTAGCTCAGAACCCTGATGTTTCGCCTCGCCGCGCCCACAAGATCGCGAGGCTCGCGGCTGGCGGGACGCCGGTCCAGGTAGAGCCACGCGCCAGGTCGTCACCGACGAGGGTGTGACAGCTGGCGTGACAGCGACGGTGATCTTCCGTCCTCTGTGCGCCGAGGACCACGGTAGGTGCCGAGAACCTCACTCGCAGCTGTAGCAGAGATCACATTCGCCGATTACGTCGAGCCATCGATTGCTGACCATGACACTGAGTCACTAATCCGGAACGCCCCCTCGCGGCGCACCCACACCCGTCAATGCGCCGCCGAACATGGCCTGGCTGTGTCGGCATCCTGGTCTGCCCCATCCCTCGCCTCCCGGAGCGAGCAGTGGGACAAGCCGAGTACAACCCGTCGCTGACCAGCACGAACAGCAGCAGCGCATCCCCCGCGTCAAGATCAAGCCAATATCCTGCACGCTACGGAGCGCCGAAGCCAGCCATTGAGAATTCCGCAACTGACAGTTGATGAATTGTCAATCACACTGCGTGCACCGTTGCGGATCCGCAATACACAGCGAACACACAGGCAAGCCGTCCCCAGATAGTTCCGCAACACAATTGACCACCCCCGTCATGATCGACACTGCTAAGTTAACGCGCCTAACAAGAGCCACCTTCACCTTTGAGCCGACGCAGCATGTACCGCGAGGTCAAGATGACACCAGGTCCACGGGGGACCGGCGGGCCCACTCCCAGCGCGAACGAGGAACTGGCTGCGCTGGTTCGCTCCTGCCGGCTACGACTCAACATCGACGACATCCCAGGCCTCAGCGCCCACTCAGCTCGCCGGCCACGGCGCCGGACCGTAAGCCAAGAACTCGTCGCCACCCTGGTCGGCTACAGCACCGCCTGGTACAGCAGCCTGGAACGCGGCGAACCGAAGAACTACTCCGGCGACTTCCTGGACCGCGTCGCCTACACCTTGCGGATGACACCCGACGAACGGCGACTGCTGTTCTGGTTCTCCACCGGCCACGAACCCACCTCGCCCCGGCTGCCCTCCGCCGTCAGCTCCACCCCCACGTTCAAGCACGTCCTCGCGGCTCAACCCTGGCCCGCCTACATCACCGATCCAGCGTGGGATGTCATCGCCTACAACGACATCGCTCGTCAGTGGTTCCCCTGGGTCGACGGCCATGAGACCAACGTGATGCGGTGGGTTTTCACCTATCCAGAAGCCCGCACCCAGCTGCACCAGTGGCGAACGGATTGGGCACCGAAAATGCTCGGCCAAATGCGCGCTGCCCGCGCCCGTTTCCCGGACAACAAACGACTCGAACAAGTCCTCACTGAAATCCTCGACACCAATCACGAAGCACGAAAAATCTGGGATCAGCCGCTGACATACCTCCATCCTGACGGCGACCAGCGCTGCCTCTATCTGCCGCACCATCGCAAGGTGACCCGGGTCGACATCGTCGGGCTCGAACCGATGCGCGCCCCCGGCACCCGCTTTATGCTGCTCATCCCCGCCGACGACCACCCCACCTAACCGTCACAGGGCACCCACCATCGACGCCGCTCTTGGTCGTCCCCGCCAGGTCACCGGCGAGGGGCGATCTGGAACCCAGGCGCAACAGCCCACCCCGTCCTACCGCCGACACCCATGGGTGACAGGTGACAGATGAGGCGCCAGAAGCCGGTTCTTCGACTCCGTGCGCGCGTCACACGCTCGCGCGCCCGCGCGCGTAAGGCCGTCAACCGGGAAATGCCGGCACACCTGTCACCTGTCACCCCGCCGCTCACGACGCACGCCCCAGCAGAGCCTGCTGCCCGTCCTCGAAATCCAGCAGCGCGATCCCCTCGTAGAAGCGGCGCCCCTTGCCACCCCGCGCATCCACCACCCCGAATCGGCGCAGCTCCTGCGTCAGCCGTTTCGCCGAGACCGCTCGCTCACCGGCCTGCTCACACCACTGCTCGTAGGCGTCACGCAGCACTGTCGTTGGCACCCGCAGCGTCTCTGCGGCCTCCCCGTGGCGGCACATCTCCTCCACGAAACGCCCGACCGTGTCCTGGTCACGCGCGTAGGCTGCGGTTGCCGCGGATACCGACGCCGGTTCCTGCAACCCATCCGAGTGATAGGCAGCCGCTCCCGCCACGATCCAAGCCAGCACCGCCGGTGCGTCCTGCGCCAGGATTTCGCCCAACTTCTTGATCTGTCGCTCAGGCGGCACAATATTGACGAACGGAAGTACCCGGATCCGCCGCCAGAACGCCGGCCCACCAGCCCGCGCCGCAGGCAGATGGTTAGCCAGCAACCACAGCGTGTGGCTCGGCAAGAACGTGAAAAAGTCCCGGCGCATGAACCGCGCGTTGATCGAGTCCCGGCCGGTCAACTGCTTGACACGAGCCTCCGCGAACCGCTGACCTTCATCAAGCTCCGTACACACCACCAGCCGGGTACCCGCGAGCTGCGCCAACTCCGCCGGATGCTCAGCGTGCTTGCGCACCATCAGCATCTCCGCCGAAGCGGCAGACGCATACCCGCCTTCGCCCCGGCCCAGCGCGTGCATTCCCGCCTCCAGCAGGGTGCTCTTGCCATTCGCTCCCGGGCCCACCGCGAACGGCAGCAACTGCTCCAGCACCACACCGATCGCGGAGACACCCACCAGCCGCTGCACATAGCCGGCCAACGCCGTGTCCTCGGCGAAGGTGTCCTCGAGGAACCGATCGAACGCGTCCGAACGCCGATCAAAGTCCGGGGCTGCGACCGTGCTCCTGGTGTGCAGCAGCGCCGGATCAGAGGGGGTGAGCGCAGCGGTGCGCAGATCCACCACCCCGCCTGGCGTGTTCAATTCGTACGGGCGCGCGTCCAGCCGATCGATCCCGACGGTGATCCCCGGGTCCGACCGTGCCAGCCGGATCACACCCGACACCCCGCCCGCCGACAGCGCCTGTGCCCGGAACCGGCGCCACGGCCCTACTGACGGCAGCTCTCGGGCCAGCGCTCGCACCAGCTCCCGATGCCACTCCTCGTCATCCCACGCCCAGCGATGCCCTACCCAGCGCAGCCACATCCCGCGCTGCGGGCAATACCGCAACTCGTGCCCATGATGAGCCACCAGAGCCCGGGCAAGGCCATCCTCTGTCGGCCCCCAGGCCGCCACATGCGGTACCGCCTCCGCAACAACCTGCACGGCCCGTCCAACAGTGCCAGCGTTCGGGGCCGCACCGCCTTTGCTCGTCGCGGGCTCTGCTAGTTCCACTGTTCGGGCGCCACCGAAGCCGCCCGCCCGCAGCGCTCGCGCCGCAGCGCTGTGGTCACCGCCGTGGTGCAGCACCGCGTAGGCCCGGAACTTGGTAATCGGACGCTCAACGTCGAAGACCGTACTGCTGGAGAAGACCCACAATCTGTCGCGATCATCCGCGCGCCCGGTCGTCGCCGAGATCCCGGCGGCCTTTCCCGGACGCCGCCAGTACCGCGTACGACCGAGCTGCGATACCAACACCCACCCCGCCGGCTCCAAGATGGCTGTCCAGTCAGTACGGCTCTCGAAGTCATCACCCGGCGCCAACCCGGAAGCGTCCAACGGTTTCGGCCTGGGCGACGGGACCGGCGCGGGAGGCGGCATCGCATCCAGCGACCGCACCACCGCCAGTAGCGCATCACGCTCGGCCGTCGTCAAAGTAGGAATACGGCCAGGCGCCGAGTCACCGATGGCGACCCATGGCCGCCGGCTCTCATGGACCGTCCCGTGCGATGGTGCAACGATCGTGTAGCCACCCTCGCCGCGGGTCTCGGCCAAGGTTTTGATCTTGTCGGCCGGATCGACTGCGAGTTCTCCCTCGGTGGCGGCTCGGCGGGTCAGCTTGAGGTTCCGACCGACCGGTCCACCGTCGACGCGGTAGAGCAGATGCACTCCGCCTGATGGCGTTCGTTCCGTGTAGCCGTCGACGGCGATCCGCTGCCAGAGCTCGCTGAGCCCGGCTGCTTCCACCAGCATGACAAGCTGGCGTGCCAATCCTTCGGTGACAGCCCGGCCTTCTAGTTCCAGCATCTCCAGGTTGCCGGAGGCGGCACCGCACAGCACGGCCATGCCCGGCGGACTGCCGGCGAACCAGGCTTGGACCTCCTCGCGGCTCGCGCGTTCGTTCTGGTAGCGGCGCCAGGGCACGAGGGGTGCCTTGCTGCCGTCGGCTCTGATCGGGATGACTGCGCAGCCGGCATCGTGCCAGGCAAGCGCAGCGGCTTGTGTATCTGGTTGTTGATTCACCCGTTCCCCATCGAGTGCTCCCGGTGAGGTATCCATCCGGGATGAGCTGATCGGGTACGATGAGGGAGTCGCCGACGAGGCAGCCGCTATCGAGCCGCCGGATCGTGGCAGCGATCAGCTGCGAAGGACCGGCGACCCCCACATCACCCCTTGTGGCGTTCAACCGCGCAAGGTGTCATCACCGCGGTCGGCCGCGATCCCTCTGGACCCTGGCCGCGATGCGATTGACGGACTTGTCGCGTGCCTTCTGCTCGGCAGGAATCACCGTGTGCTTGCTCAGGAGTTTGTCGACCTGGGCGCGTGTGAACTTGCGCTTGCGTGCCATGTGCACGTGCTCGACGCGGCCGGTCCGGCACTGCTCCAGCAGCCATCGCTTCGAGACCCGGAGCCGCTGGGCCACTTCCGTGACCGTGTACTCCCATTGCTCGTCGTCTGCGGCAGTCGGGTTCGCTGCCGGCTTTGCCTGCCCCTTCTCCGTCACGAGGTCCTCCGATCACTTCGAGTGGCCTACGCACCAGAACCTGATCGGTGGGACTCGGGCATGCTGGCTCACGGTTAGGCGTCAAGTCGTGGCCCGCCGCCGAGGAGAGGCCGTTCACAGACCTCGTGAGGCACCGGCAGGAACTCTGGTACTTAAAGCAGCGTGATCGACTGCTGGGACAGGGGATAGTTGTCCGCGGTGGTCCCCGGTTGTCCCACCGTCCGACCAGGGCGCGATTGGGTCACTCAACCGAGTGCCGCCCGCCCGGCCCTGCTGTGATACGCGTCACTACATTCCGCCCTTTGGGCGACAATGGCCGACGTGGGAACACGTGCGAACATCCCAGATTTTGGCGAGTTTCCGCAGCTCAGAGCGATTTCGGCGCGATCTAGGGGCGGTTTTCCTCGAACGGGTGTCACACCTTCAGGGGCTTGCAGATGTTCACATCTGTGCACAAAAAAATCCGCACCGTCCTCTTAGGATAGAGGAACGGTGCGTTTTCCCTGCTCAGAAAGGGTGGAGCTGAGGGGACTCGAACCCCTGACCCCCACACTGCCAGTGTGTCACGCGGCGCGCCGTTACCCGGTGGCCGAAGGCCTCTCCTAATTGTAACCGACCCAGCCGGGCTCAAGCAGCCCCCGATCAGGTGCGTGACGTCGCACCGCGCACCGACTTCAGCTTGAGCCCGGATGAATCTGGCCGACCCTACCGGTCAACGACGTTCAGCTCCCGTGAGGTTCGGGCACGGCGACGTCGATCGTGAAGGGGTGGACGCTGGCGTCAGACCCGTCGAATTCCTCAAACCACGATCCGATGCGCATGTCCGCCAGGCCGAGTTGGGTCGAGATGTCATCGTCTTCCTCGAACCCGTCAGCGTTCCCTTGATAGAGCAGCTCGTGGTCGACGTCGTCGAATGCAGCGTCCTGGAATCCGCTGTAGAAGTCCCTGACCTGTTCCTTCGTGACGAATCCGTGGTCGATCAGAAGGTACTTCGCACGTTCGGTCACCACGTGCAGGGCAAGCGCTTCGGCGACGGAGGCCGGCGATGACCACTGCTCGGCGGAAAGACGGCCGGTGATGGCGACCGTCGCGACGAGGAACTTGCGTGCGAAGCGGCCGTCGTAGTGGTGGGCGAACCGTGGAGGCAGGTCCTCCAGGACCAAGAAGCCATCGTTGTCCGCGACTGTGCCGCCGTTCTCCGCCAGCGTTCTGAGGTCCTCGAACAACTCGTCGATGACATAAGTCGACGCGAGCACCAACGCCCCCGCGGCCAGGCCAGCGGCCTCCCCCTTCTCCTCCTCGACAACGAAGACGTCCGGTTCAAAAGCACGGAGCAAGACCGCATGGCGAAGCACTTCGACGCGCCAGTCGACCTCCGAGTCGCCGACGTCAGGCTGCCGTCGCTCGCCGGACCGGCCAGTCGGTTCTTGTTCGCCCATAGCCGGATCATAAGAGCCGCTCATCTCTCAAACCTCTCTCTTAAGTCGTTCGAGGGACAGGGCCACGCCTCGCCTGTCCTCCAAAAAGGTCGAATAGGCTGCAAGAAAGGTCGCATCCCGTACATGCACTACGTGACTCGACAGCCGTGGAAGACCGTCACACAGCCGGATCAGCCCCGCTATCAGCACCGATGGCTTTGAGAAGGTTCTCCACTGCGACCACGTAGCGATGGCCGACCCTCAGCACAGGCACGGGAAAAGACGCCGACCTCGCCAGCCGATAGGCCGTCGTACGTCCGATGCCCAGCACCGACGCAGCCGTCTCGACATCGGTCACGGTGCCGAGCGTGCGGACCTCCGCCACCGTCCATTTTCGTTTCGCCATCCGGCTCCCCCTCACCAGTGATCGCGAGTATGCAGATCGCAACGGTTCACGAACCCGCCGTCACGCCGCGAATCTGCTGGATCAAGGGCAACACAGGAAGAGACCAACTGATAGTTGTCTCCGGTTGTCCCTGGTTGTCGCGCTGCACCGTTGACCCACGCCATGACGTCCGTCGCGGCAAGGCCGGCTCGGCGGGTTCGACATCAACGTCGATGGCAGTCCGGGGCACATCGATGTACGGTGGCCGCTGGTACGGAGCTCGGAATCGGACCTGAGCCACCACCACTTCTCACCGGGTACGGAGCGTCGGATCGCGCCCTCGCCACCACTCGCCACCGTCCTCACTCACCTTCGGCATGCCCGTGCGCGGGCACGCCGTACGGAAGGCAACCCGATGGCCATCTACTCGCAACACCCGTCCCGCGGCAGAGTCCAAATCCTGGCCACCCACCACACCGCCAGCGGCCTCGCCTCCTCGACCGTCACCAGCGTCAACGACACCGCAACCGCGACACCGATCGTCGACGCCCTCAACCGCGTCTCCGCCTGCGCGACCATCCCGATGCACACCCACGACGACCGCGACGGCAACTTCCGCCGCTACCCAGCCGACCACCTCGACGCGCTCGCCGACCCCGAAACGCGAAACGCGCTCCTTCGAGGCACCCACAGCTTCTGGTACGAGTACGTCAAAGTCCTTCTCAACCACGCACTGGCCGACCTTGACGACGCCACCGCCGACCTACCCGCCCCGATTCGCACCGCCATCACCACAGAGCTGCACACCGAAGTCGTATACCTGCGCGCCAAGCCGTCGAAGCACAGCGTCGCCGGCGCCGACAACCAGAGGATCTGGGACCACAGCCATCCCGCGGTGCTAATCGGCGGCGGCATGGAAGAACTGACCGACAACTACCGAGAGCGGCTCGACGAGGCCGAACAACGCTTCCCCAGGATGCTTCTGCACCGCGGGATCGAAGACCTCCGACTGCTGGCCGCGGCCCACCACCTACACGACAGCCTGTTCTGCCGGTTCGAGCCGGAATACCTCTCGATCAGCGAAGACCCCGACAACAGCGAGCGATACTTCGTCGAAGTCGCCGCACCGCACCCCGACAAGCGGAGCAGCAGCGGATGGACCATCGAGCTGCAGCGGTGGATCCCCGACAACGACGACTACGACGAGAACGGCGGCACAGCTACCAACGAACACATCCTGGACTGCCACCTGACCAAGCCTCCGACACCCGAGCAGATCGTCGACTTCCTGAAGCTGTGTACGAACCAACCCGACATACTCACCACCTGGGCCAAGACACCCACCGGTGAACTCCTGGCCGGCACCCGCTTCGTGGTAGCCGAACGCCACGACGAAGTCAGCTGAGACCTGCACGAGGCTGGGGCGGGCCGATCAGCCCACCCCAGCCCCACAAGCACTCGGATCCACGACAACTCCAGGACGCTCCAGAACACCCAGCACCCGAGCGGTCAGGCCGCCTCGTCCCACTCCCCCAACGCCGAGTCCATCAACTCCGCAGCCCGACGCTCGCTCTCCGGCAACACATGCGTGTACACCTCACGCGTCGTCCGCGCATCCGCATGACCCAGCCGCTTCTGCATCACATGCTCCGGCACACCCGCATCCGCGCCCGCCGTCGCCGACGTATGCCGCGCATCGTGCAACACGATCTCCGGCACCCCGGCCTCAACACAGGCCTTCTCCCACATGTCCGTGAAGTACCGCGGGTAATACGGCTCCCCATCCTCACGAGGGAACACGTAGTCGTAGTCGTGGTACAGAAGACCGGCCTCCGCCTTCTCCTGCGCCTGCCGCGCCTTATGAGCACGCAGCACCTTCACCATCGCCGGCCCGATCGCGACCGCCCGCCGGCTCTTGCCCTTCGGCGACTTCTCGATCACCTTCTTGCCACTGATCGTGCGCTGATTGTGGACGTACACGATCCCCAACTCCAGATCAACCTTCGCCCACTTCAAGCCGGCCAGCTCACCACGCCGCAACCCGGCGACAATCGCGAGTCCCCACGCCGCATACAACCGGGCGTCCTTATGGAACCGCAGAAACGTCTTCGACTGCATCGGCGACCACACACCCTTACGCCCATGGTCCTCCCGGTCGACCGGACGAGGCTGACGCACGTTCTCCAGGTTGATCCCCAGATCCTTGAACGCCTTCTGCAACACCCGGTGCGTGGTACGCACCGTCGTCGCCGACAACGGATTCTTTTTCGCGCCGCCCTCTTTCAGCAGCGTCTTGTACATGTCTTGGATGACGCGCTTGTCGATGTTGTAAAGCTGGCGCCCGCCGATGTGCGGGATGACGTACATCCGGATGATGTTGCGGTAGTTGTCCAGCGTGGTCTCTTCGACATCGAGCTCCCGCTCCGACAACCAGCCAGCCAGCTCGGCTGCGACACTGCCGTCCGCGCCGATCGCCGCCTCCCCGTACGCCTTACGCGCCTCGGTTTCGGCTTTCTCAGCGGCACCCATAGAGGGGAATCCGCGGCGCTTGTGCTGGCGTCGTTTTCCGTCTTCGCCGACCGGGAGGTCGATGACGAAGTACCAGTTGGTCTTGCCGTTGGAGAGTTCGTACGAGCCGACAGTCATCAGGTCTCCCCGTGGTCACACGTTCGAGCAGGTGAGATCCACGGTAGCCACCTCTGTGACCACGCCTGTGACCACAAGATCCACTAGAGCGATCTTGGTCGAGCGGTGTTGGTGCATGAAAAAAGCCGCTGACCAGGACTTTCGTCCTTGCCAACGGCCTTCAAAAGCTGGTCGGGCTGACAGGATTTGAACCTGCGACCCCTTGACCCCCAGTCAAGTGCGCTACCAAGCTGCGCTACAGCCCGATCCCGCCCGGAGCCTCAGCCCCGCGCGACATCTCCTACAGACTACCAACCTCACCCGTGGGCTTTTCCGCGACCCCCCGGCCCCGTCTTCTTCCGAGGCTTCACCGAAACCTCGATCGGGGTGCCTTCGAAGCCGAACTCCTCCCGCAGCTTGCGCTCGATGAAGCGCAGGTAACCGGCGTCGAACGGCCCCGTCGTGAACAGCACGAACCGCGGCGGGGCAACCCCGGCCTGGGTCGCGAAGAGCACCCGCGGAGCCCGCCCACCGCGCACCGGGTGGGGTGTGGCCTGGGTCAGTGCGGTCAGCCACTGGTTGAGCGCACCGGTCGGAACACGGGTCTCCCACGAGGCCAGCGCACGCCGGATCGCGGGAGCCAGCTTGTCGACGGCGCGGCCGGTCTTGGCCGAGATGTTGACCCGGACCGCCCAGGTCACCCGCTTGAGGTCGCGGTCGATTTCCTTGTCCAGGTAGAACCGGCGGTCGGCGTCGACCAGGTCCCACTTGTTGAAGGCGATCACCAGGGCCCGGCCGGCCTCGATGACCTGGGTGATCACGCGCTGATCCTGCTCGCTGATCACCTCGCCGGAGTCCAGCAGGACGACCGCCACCTCGGCCGCCTCGACCGCTCCGGCGGTGCGCAGGGACGCGTAGTACTCGGTGCCGGACGCCTGGTGGACACGCTTGCGCAGGCCGGCGGTGTCGACGAACTGCCAGACCTCGCCGTCCATCTCGACCAGGCTGTCGACCGGGTCGACGGTGGTGCCGGCGACCGAGTCGACGACGGCGCGCTCCTCCTTGGCCACCCGGTTCAGGAGGCTGGACTTGCCGACGTTCGGCCGGCCGACCAGCGCCACCCGGCGCGGGCCGCGTGGGCCGCCCTCGACCACCGGCGGGGTCGGCGGAAGTGCGTTCAGGATGTCGTCGAGCAGGTCACCGGAACCGCGGCCGTGCAGGGCGGAGATCGGGTGCGGCTCACCGAGACCCAACGACCACAGGTGTACGGCCTCAAGCTCGAGATTCTGGTTGTCCGCCTTGTTGGCGACCAGGATCACCGGCTTGTGGCTACGCCGGAGCATCTTGACGGCGGCCTCGTCGACATCGGTGGCGCCGACCGAGACGTCGACGACGAAGATCACCACGTCGGCGGTCTGCACGGCGATCTCGGCCTGCGCGGCGATGGCGGCGGCGCGGTCCTTGGCGTCAGGTTCCCAGCCGCCGGTGTCGACGACGGTGAAGCGGCGGCCGCTCCACTGGGCGTCGTAGGGGACACGGTCGCGGGTCACGCCCGGCTTGTCCTCGACGACTGCCTGGCGGCGGCCGATGATGCGGTTGACCAGCGTCGACTTGCCGACGTTGGGCCGTCCTACGACGGCTACTACCGGGACGGGACCGGCGAATTCCTCGGAGGACGAGTCGGAGGAGTCGGGACCGGAGAAGTCGAACCCGCCCTCGAAGTCGTTGAGATCGAGGCCGGCGGGAAGTTCAGTCACTTACTTACCTTGCTGTTCAGCAGATGCAGGAGGTGGGCGACGACGTCGTCGATGCCCATGCCGGTGGTGTCGACCTCGACGGCGTCGGACGCCTGCTTGAGGGGGTCGACGGCACGGCTGGAGTCGAGCTTGTCGCGACGGGCCAGGTCGGCCTCGGTGGCGGCGACGTCGGTGGCGTCCTCGGCGCTGCGCCGGGCGGCGCGGGCGGCGGCGGACGCGGTGAGGTAGACCTTGAGATCGGCGTCGGGGGCGACCACGGAGGCGATGTCGCGGCCCTCGACGATGATGCGCGGTTGGCCGGCGATGATGGCCTGCTGGAGGGCGACCAGATGCTTGCGGACGGCCGGGACCGCGGCGACCGCGGAGACGGCGCCGGTGACCTCGGGACCGCGGATCGCGACGTCGACGTTGGTGCCGTTGGCGGCGAAGTGCGGCGCGGACGGATCGGTGCCGATCGAAAGCTCGGTCTCCAGCGCGATCTTGGCGATCGCGTCCGGGTCGGCCAGGTCGGCGCCGCCCTGGAGCACGGCCCAGGTGACCGCCCGGTACATCGCCCCGGTGTCGAGGTAGACGCCGTCGACCGCGGTGGCCAGGCGTCGGGACACGGTGGATTTGCCGGAACCGGAGGGGCCGTCGACGGCCACCACGCACTTCTCCGGCCGTTCCTGAAGTGCCACCGTGCCTCCTGAGGGTTGCCACCGCCGAACCAACCCTCCCATTGTGCCGAAGGGCATGGCCATCGACGAACCGGGGCCGGTCCGCTATGTTACTCATCAGTAACTAAGGAGGCCTGCCATGCCGACCCTGGACCGCAACGAGGACGTCTATGTCCTCGACCTCGGCGACACCGAGAACCGCCTGCACCCCGACCTGATCGCCGCCGTCAACGGCCTGCTCGACGAGGTCGAGAAGGCACCGTCCCCGGCCGCGCTCGTGACCACCGCCACCGGCAAGCACTACAGCCTGGGGCTCGACCTCGACTGGCTCGTCGGGCACGCCGATCAGCAGGGGACGTACATCGCCTCCGTACAGGAACTGCTCGCCCGCCTGTTGACGCTGCCCATGGTGACCGTCGCCGCCATGCCGGGCCACGTGTTCGCCGGAGGCGCCATGGTGTCGCTCGCCCACGACCTGCGGATCATGCGCGCCGACCGCGGCTTCTGGTGCCTGCCGGAAGCGGACATCAACCTGCCCTTCACCCCCGGCATGAGCGCGCTGATCCAGGCCCGGCTCACACCGCAGACCGCACATGAGGCGATGGTCACCGCCCGCCGTTACGGCGGCCTGGAAGCCGCCGAACGCCACATCATCGACCAGGCCGTCCCGGCCGAATCGGTCCTCTCCACCGCGATCTCCCTCGCTCAATCCCAGGCCGGCAAAGCCGGCCCGACGCTCGGCACGATCAAAACCCGCCTGTACCCCGACGTCCTGCAGCACCTCCGCTCAAACCAGCTTTAGCGGTACGGCCACGCGCCCCACCAAGCGCAAAAGGCATCGACCCCGCCCCCTGGTTTCACGCAAGGCCCCCGGGTTTCAGGCAAGGCCCCCGGGTTTCAGGCAAGGCCCCGGGTTTCAGGCACGGCTGGTTTCACGGCCGCTGATCTCAGGCACGCGTCCCGTCACGGCTGATGTCAGGCACGGCGCCCGGGGCTGCACCCCGAAACACGCAGCCCCCGGCCCCGATGTCGACACCCACGGACCACCCCCGAACGCGCACCGCCCCGCGGCCGACCACCGACGCCCCGGCAGCGCGGCACCGGCAGTGGAGAGAACTCCCAGCTCAGGCACTCGATGTCACCGACCAGCCGAAGAACCCGCGCATCAACCAGAACCGTCATGCCCAGATCCTGCCCGCCGGGTACGACATTTTCCGCCGCCCGAACCCAGGCCGATCCCGGAGCCGAGAAGCTGGTCGTCAGTGCTGCCCGAAGCACCGTCCGACAGCACTGAAAAAGGGCCGTACCGGACCGACCAGCCGGACCGGGCTGGGGTGGGGTGGGCTGGGGTGGGACCGCCCGTGGGAGGGACCGGCGGTGGGGTGGGGCGGACCCGCCTATGGGAGGAGGAACCGGCGGTGGGAGGCACCCGCCCGCGGGAGGCACCGGCTAGCGGGAGGTGACCGGGGCGGGGGTGGGGCGGCTGCGGGAGACGGCCACGCCGGCCAGGCACAGGGCTCCGCCCAGCAGGGTCAGCCAGCCGGGGACCTCGCCCAGGATCAGCCAGGACAGCAGGACCACTACGGCCGGGACCGCGTATGTCGTGGAGCCCATCTTGCCGGCGGTCGTGCGGGCCAGCGCGTACGCCCAGGTGGTGAACGCTATCGCGGTCGGGAAGACGCCCAGGTAGACGACGTTCAGGGTGGCCGACAGCGGGGCGGCGGCCACGTCCGAGATCAACCGGCCGGCGAACGGGAGGCAGGCGAGCGCGCCGATCACACAGCCGAACGTGGTGGCCTGCAGGGCGGTGGCGTGTTTCAGGGCGGGCTTCTGGGCGACCACTCCGGCGGCGTAGGTGACCGCCGCCACCAGACACAACACGACGCCGAGGATCGACGTGCGGCCGCCGCCGGACATCGAGAAGCCGACCACGATCGTGCCGATGAACGAGACGACGATTCCGGCGAGCAGGCGCGGCGGGAAGCCCTCGTGCAGCAACCAGCCGGCGAGCAGGGCCATGATCGCCGGGCCGACGTTGACGAGCATCGCGGCGGTGCCGGCGTCCACCAGCTGTTCGCCCCAGTTGAGGGCGACCATGTAGAGACCGAACCAGATCACCCCGGAGATGATGATTCCCGGCCAGGCGGCGCGCGGCGGGAGGCCCTGCCGGCTGATCGCCAGGAAGATCAGCAGGGTGACGGCTCCGGCGAGCAGCCGCCCCAGCGCCAGCGAACCCGGGGAGAAGTGCGGGGCCGCGGCGCGGATACCGACGAACGCGGACGCCCACAGGACGACCGTGACCGTCGCCGCGGTGATGGCGGCGCGCGATGGCCGTACCGAATCGGGGGTCATGAAGGGAAGCCAAGCGTGTCTCGCGGCCGGGCGCTAGCGAAAATCGGACCTGGCGTTGGCGGAGAGGTCCGCGAGAAGCGGACCGGACCGCGAAACAGAACAGGCACGCGAAAGCGGACCGGACCGCGAAGCGGAACGGGCGCGCGAAAGCGGGAGGGAAGGCGTCAGAGCAGGCCGAGGGCTTCGACGGCCTCGAAGGCGGGGGTCCGGACCGCGTAGCGGGTGATCCCCCAGCGCTTCTCGTGACGCTCGATACTCGCCCGGATCTCGGCCGCGGTACCGATCAGGACGTACGGGGCGGCCAGCAGATCAGAAACGGACATGCCGAACTCAGAAGCGAGCGGAGTCGCGACCGATTCCGCATCGTCGGTGATGGTCATGACCTGGACCAGCGCCTCCAGCGCCGGAGGCGGCGAGTCACGCCCCTCGACACCCTGCCGGACCTGCTCGATCTGGGCGTCGATCTGATCGGGGCGCCAGCGGACGTCGTGCTGATGGCCGTCGGCGAGGGTGCGGCCGAGCCCGGACATGCCGATGATGTCGGCGTGCGCGCCGGCCCAGCGCAGCATCCGGGCGTTCGACGTGCCGAGCAGCAGCGGGACCCGGTCCTGGACCGGCCGTGGTTTGTCGAGTCGCGCGTCCTGGACGTCGAGTTGCGGGGTGTGCACGGTGACGGTCTCGCCGTCGAGCAGGGCGCGGACCGCTGCGGCGACGGCCAGGCAGCGGTCGACGCGGGCCTGGACATCCGGGCGTTCGCGGCCGACGGCGAGCCATTCGGCGGGGGTGTGGCCGGCGCCGAGGCCGGCACGGGCGCGTCCGCCGGAGACGACGTCGAGCGTGGCGATGTCGGCGGCGAGCAGGAGCGGTTCGCGGATGCCGGCGTTCGCGACGTAGGCGCCGAGGGTGATGCGGCTGGTCACGGCGGCCGCCGCGGCGAGGGCGACGTAGGGGGCGGCGCACGATCCGGGATGGTCGGCGGCCTGCAGGGTGTCGAATCCGGCGGCTTCGGCGCGGCGGGCGAGCGCCAGCCAGGAGGCGGCATCGGCAGGCTGCGCCTGCAACGCGAACGTGGTCACCGTCCGAGCCTTCCACCGGCTCAGATCAGGTCAAAACATTTCTGCGTACGGCAGAGTTCCGGAACCCCGACAGAATGAACACAACGGCGGTCTTCGATCAGAGGCCGAGCACAGTGATGGGCGCCACATCGAGAGAGGAGACCACCGCCCATGTTCGGACGAAGAGTCGCCATTCCGGCCGCCGTCCTGATGTTGCTGACCGTCGTCGCGGGTCAGCCCGCCTCGGCGGCGCACCGCGGTGTCGTCGACCGGCCGGTCCCGACCACCGGCTGCGGCACGAAGGCCCCGGCGGCCACGACCACCCAGACGGTGGTGAGTGGCGGCATCACCCGCACCTATCTGCTGCACCTCCCGTCCGGCTACCACAGGTGGACGCCGACCCCCGTCGTGCTGGCCTTCCACGGGCGCACCCGCACCAGCGAGTACCAGCGGGAACTGACCCGGATGGACCGGCTGGACGCGATCGTCGCCTACCCGCAGGGCACGATCGGCAACGACGGTGAGCCGTCGTTCCAGGGCGCGCCATACTCGTCGGGTGTGGACGATGTGCTTTTCACCAGCGACCTGTTGAACCAACTCCAGCGCCGGCTGTGTGTCGACCCGGCCCGGATCTACGTCTCCGGCAAGTCGAACGGCGGCGGCTTCGCGGGCGTGCTGGCCTGCCGCCTGTCCGGCCGGATCGCCGCGTCGGCGCAGGTCAGTGGCGCTTTCTATCCGCAGGGCGGTGTCTGCGAGCCACGCCGGCCGGTCCCGGTCCTGGAGATCCACGGTTCGGCCGACACCACGATCCCGTACGACGGCAGCACCGCGAAGAGCCTGCCCCCGATCCCGACCTGGCTGGCCGGCTGGGCGAGCCGCAACGGGTGCGCCGCCACCCCGGTGACCTCGACGCCGATCGCCACGGTGACCCGCTACACGTGGAAGCACTGCGCCGCGGCGGTGGAGCACCTCCGGATCGACGGCCTGGGCCACGACTGGCCGAGCACCACCCCGAACCTGGACTCGGACGTACCGAGCGTGCTCGACGCGACCCCGATCATCTGGCGCTTCTTCCGCGCTCACCGGCTGAACGGACACCACGCCCGCTGACCGAGACGATCCCGGCACACACCACAGGCGTTGCTTTCGGTATTCGATCGACTACCTTGAGTGCGTGTCGGGTTTCGGGGACTTCGTGAGCAGGCGCCTCAGCGACCACCTCCCCGAACCGGCGTGGGCCGACCTGCTGTCGCTCGGCGTTCCGGTGCATTTCCTGAGCCGGCAGGTCCTCTTCCTGCAAGGCGACGCCGGTCGGCATGTCTATGCGATCCGCGAGGGAACCGTCAAAGTCATCCGTACCGAGCACGACGGCCGACAGACCATCCTGACTCTGCGTGGCGCCGGTGACGTGCTCGGCGACATGGCGGCGTTCGACCGCGGATTCCGGTCGGCCACCGTGATCGCGATGAACCGGGTGCGGGCGCAACTCGTGACGGCCGCCGACTTCCGGGCCTTCCTTAGCCGGCCACATGTCGCCGCCGGATACGCCGTCTACACCGTCGAACGACTGCGTCAGGCCGACATCCAGCGCAGCGAGATCACTCTCTTGCCGGTTCGCACCAGGCTTGCCCGCGCCCTGCTGCGCGTCGCCGACGGGACCGCGGTGCGGATGTCACAACAGGACGTCGCCCTCTACGTCGGCGCGTCACGCAACGCCGTGGTCGAGGAGCTGACCGCGCTGCGCGTCGCTGCGGTCATCCGTACTCGTCGGGGCGTGATCCAGATCTGCGACCTGCCGGCGATGCGCGAGATCGCCGCGCTCTGACGCACACCCGACAGTCACTTCCATCACTGCCGATGTGCCCACCAGCGGGCAGTTCCCCGCCGCCGGTTCTCCGCACGATGACGTCGTCCTTCCGCATCACGTCAAGGAGAACCGATGACCACGGAAACCGGCACACCGTTCGTGACTTCCGAGGACCTTCCGCCGTACCGGGCCGTCCTCGCGGTCGACGCCAAGGACTACACCAAGACCCCGGGCCGCCTGCACCAGTCGATCAGCGGGCTGATCCCCCAACTCGTCCGGGACGCGTTCGACGCCATCGGCCGAGCCGATCTCTGGGACCAGCCGTCGTTCTTCGGGTCGACCGGCGACGGCTTCGCGATCGGCCTGCCCACTCGCGTTCTGCCGTACCTCCTCCACCCGCTGTTGCCGGAACTGCAGCGGATGCTGTCCGCCCACAACCACGAGCGGCGCGCCTCCGAGCCGCAGATCCGGCTGCGGGTCAGCCTCAACGTCGGACCGGTCAAGGAGCACGAGAACCCGTACCTGGGTGGAAACGGTGTGGCTCGCAACGACACCCACCGTCTGCTGGACTCCAAACCGGTCCGGGCGATCCTCGCCGCGGCCAGCCCGCAGGTGACCTTCGTGGCCGCGATCATCTCCGACCGCGTGTACGGGGACGTCGTCGCCCAGGGTTACGCGGGGGTGCACCCGGATCACTTGATCGAGGTGCCCGCGGTCGTCGAGGGTAAGCAGTTCCAGCAACGTGCCTGGCTGTACGTCCCGCAGCCGTCCGGCAACCTGCTCAGCCTCCCGGACCTCACCCCACCGCCCTCCACCCCGTCCGGTACCGGCACCGCACCCGCCAGGCAGCCCGGACCCGGCACGGTCGTGCACGCCCCGGACAACAGCGGTCAGGTCGCCGCGACCGTGCATGGCGGCATGCACCAGGGCTCGCGGGACCGATGATGGCCGCCGACGAAGAACCGGAGCCGGTGCCGGAACCCGCCGAGGAACAGTCGACCACCGACGTCGAGGAGCTGGAGCCTCAGCCGATCGATGCCCCGGACAACAGCGGTCAGGTCGCCTCGACCGTGTACGGAGGCATGCACCAGCACTTCAACGAAAAGCTGACACGCCTGCGCAACGCCCGGTCACTCGACGCGGACGGTGTCACACGTACCCTGAACGCCCTGGTGGGAAGACGGTTCACCGCTTTCCGGCAGACCCTCGACGAGGCGGGCGCCGAGCAGGTGTTGCGCAGGCACCACCACCTCGTACTCATCGGCGAGCCGCGCAGTGGTAGGCGCACCGCGGCCATCGGGATACTGGGCCGCCTTGGACTCCCCCTCCAGGAGATTCCGGCTTGGGACCCCGCTCAGCCGACCCAGTTCACCGCCTCGGATCTGCCCGCCGGCCACCGGACCGGCTTCCTGTTCATCTATCCCGAAGGGCAGCCGGCCGCCACGGACTTCAGCGAACAGCTCAGCGATTACACCGCCGGGTTGCCCGCGCGGGAGTCGTTCTTGGTGATCGTGGTGACGGCGGCGGACTGGCAGCGGCTCGACGGAACCATGGCCGGCAACGTCCTGACTGTGCATGCTCCGGACGGCCGGGCGGTGCTCATCAAGGAACTGCAGTCGCGGGCTCCGGGCCGGAACCTGCGGGCGCTGCTGGACGACGGCCGGATCCGGGAGTTGCTCCGGCGGGCCGCACCGCAAGAGGCGATGCGACTGGCCGACCTGATCGAAGGTGTCATCGGGACTCAGGGCGGCACCCCGGACACACCCGGGTGGCTGGACCTGGTCATCGACGATGTGTGCGGCGGCTTCCAACAGTGGGAGACCGAGCTGACCAACTGGTTCCCAGCGAACCCGGAGATGATCCGACGACTGTTCCTGCTGTCCGTCGCGGTGTTGGAGAACATGCCCGCGACAAACGTCCTCGACTTCGCCGAAGCGCTGCGCGACGGCCTGGGTGGTGTCGCCCCGCAGGGGCACGACATCACCTCTCCGGGAGTCCGGGAACTCACCGACGGGATCGGCGTGGAGCCCGCCGACCCGAGCGGTCGGTTGCGGTTCCGGCGACCGGCCTACGCCGCGGCGGTGATCGACCACTTCCTGACCGACCGCGCCGCATCCTTCCATGAGGCGTTCCGGGACAGCCTCGCCACCTTCCCGGTCCGGAGACCGATCGTCGCCGAGGCCGTCGCCACCGCGGTGCTCGGCATCATGCGCCGGCACCGTGACATCTCGTACCTGATCCCGCTGACGAACCAGTGGGCGCCGCGATTCCACCTGCGGCCCGTCCTGGTGCTGCTGCTGACCGCTGCCGCGCTCAGTGCCGAGATCGGTGCCCCGGTACGGCTCCGCCTCTATCGGTGGGCGGCCGGATCTCGCAGCTACCACCTCTGCAAGGTGGTCGCCGAGGTATGTGCCGGGCCGTTCGCTGACGTCTATCCCGAGTTCGCACTGACCCGGATCCGGAATCTGGCCGAACGGGAGACCGGCCTCGGCGAGCGCGCCCTGGTTGATGCCGTCCTGAAGCTGTGGGAACGGCCGGCGATCCGGCCTGCGGTACTGGCCCGGCTGTTCGCCTGGCTCACCGAACAGGACTCCCCTGCGTTCATCGTGGGTCTCACGGCCTTCACCCGCGCCGGCACCGACGCCATCCGAATCGCGCGGGAGAACTCCCTGGAGCCGGGTGCCGCGCTGTGCAACCTGTTCCGGGAGCCGGATCGCGACGAACGACTTCGCAACACCCTGTACGGCTGGCTCGACATCGCCGCCGCCGATCCCGTCCTGGCCGACTGGCTGATCGAGGAACTGGCCGGCGCGGTCCCGGGCACGGCACCGGCCCTGACGATCACCTCCATCCATGTCTTCACCCGTGACTGGCAGGGGGACGACGGTGTGCCGTTCCGCTCCGCCTTCCGCGGTCGCCTGCTCGAACGCATCACCGCTCTCGAATGGGAGACGGTGCCGAGACGCAGAGGAGTCGACGATGGCGTCGCTGTTTGAACGCGTGTTCCCGCCGATGAGTCCGCAATCCCCGCAGCTCGTCGAAATCGTGGACGATTTCGTCCTCGACCTGCCGAGCCTCATCGAGGGCGACTACTTCCGGGCCGATTGCACAGTTCAGTGGCTGGGGCCGGCCGCCCGAAAGGAACTGGACCGGGAGAAACTGCGGCACACCGTTCTTCGGTACGCGCGGCCGGAGTCGGCGAGACACAGCGCCGCTCATCTCGACACCGCTCAGATCGCCGTCAACGCACGTCTCAGCCGAGCGGTGCCACCGTCCGATTCGGAGGCGCGGCACCTGACGGCCACCGTCCGGCTGAGCGCCGACGCGGCGGTCCAGGAGGCGGCGGCCGATTGGGAGAGACTCCGGCGTGACCTCGAGGTACGCCGACTGAATGATCATTTGGAGCTGGATCGGCTCCGGCATCTGCGCGACGACATCTTCACCAAGCCCGATGTCGCCCGTACGTACTGGCTGGACAAGCATCCGGAGGCACTGGACGCCGTCCTCGAGGAACGCTTCGATCGGGTGGCGGAGATACTGGAGTCCGGGCCGCAGCCGTCGACTCTGGCGGTCGCCAACGTCATCCGGGAGTTCCTGGCCGGCCTCGGGCCGGAACACAAGGAGGTGATGATGGGTCTGCTGCACAAGGCGCTCGCCGACTTCGGCCGGGCCGATCTCGCGCTCCGGCTGCCGCCCGAACCCGATGGTCCCTGACTCAGACAGCCTGTGGGAGTTCGAGTCGCATCTCCGGCTCGAACTCCTGGTAGGTGCCCTTTCTGGTCTTCTTCGCCCGGTACATGGCCAGGTCGGCCTCCTCGAGGAGGCGTTCGGCGGAGCGGCCTCCGCTGTAGGCGACGCCCACGCTGGCGCGGGTGGTCACGGTGCGGCCGGCGATGTCGTAGGGGCGGGCGATCGAGTCGATCACCCGCTGGGCGATGTCGCGGGCCTGGCCCCGGTGGGTGAGCGGCTCCAGCAGTACGGCGAACTCGTCGCCGCCGAGGCGGGCCGGCATGTCGGTGTCGCGGATGGCGGCCCGTAGGCGGCCCGCCACGGCGCGCAGCAGTTCGTCGCCTGCGGCGTGGCCGAGGGTGTCGTTGACCTGCTTGAACAGGTCCAGGTCGAGGTAGAGCAGGGCGGCCGCGCCCGCGGTGATGGTCTCCTCGACGCGGTGCAGGAACAGGGCCCGGTTGGGCAGGCGGGTCAGCGGGTCGTGTTGGGCCTCGTGCACGGCGGCGAGGGTGTGCGCACCGGTCAGGGCGAGGCTGGCCTGTTCGGCGAAAGCGGCCAGCACGTCCCGCCGCTCAGCCGACCGAACCCCGGAGCCGGCACCGACAGCGACAGCGACAGCGAAGCCGTCAGTGAAACCGACGCCAGCACCAGCAGCGACACCGGCACCGACACCGGGGCCAGCACCGGCACCGGCAGCGGCACCGGCGGGGACGACAACCGACGGCGAGACCGGGACGGCATCGGTGGGCATGGCGATGACCAGGGCGCCGGCCACGTCGCCGTTGATGTGCACCGGCGCGGCCTCGAGATCATCGCAGGTCACCGGGGCTCCGGCGGTCACCGCGCGGTCGGCGGCGAAGGTCAGCCCCTCGCACGACGGTCCGCTGACCGAGGCGACCGCGCCCCGCAGGACCAGCGCCACCGTCACCCCGTCGAGCAGGCCGGCCGTACCCGAGGTGATCATGTCGAGGACCTCGGCGAGGGGGCGTTGCCCGGCCGAACGCTGCACGCTGAGCAGGGTCTCCAGGAGACGTTCCCGGCGTTCCAGGGCTTCCACCAACTCCTGCCGGGCGGCCGCCTCCCGTTCCTGGGTGCGGCGCAGCTCACGTTCCGCCTCCAGGGTGCGCAGGCCGCGCAGTGCCAGCCCGAGGACCCGGGCCATGCCCTGCAGCATCTGCCGTTCCTCGGCGGCGAACGGTTCGTCGGTACGGGCGATGACCAGGCGGTCGGCGGTGGGGGCGTCCCGGTCCAGGACGTGCACGGTGACGTGCATGGTCCCGACGCCGGGGAAGGTCGTCTCGTCGCATCCGGTTTCGAGGCTGGTGAACAGCGTCGGCGACGGCGACCGGCCGAGGCCGACCGACGCGGGCACCTCGTCGTCGCAGATAACCGCGGCCACCTCGGCGTCGGTGGCCTCGGTGGCGCGTTGGACGGCGAGGCGGGTCGCGGTGGACACGCTTCCGGCGCGGGTGATCGCGCTGAAGAACTCGGTGAGTTGCAGGGTGGACCAGCCGGACATGACCTCAACCGAAGGCGAGCGCGACGACGGTCAGGTGGTGCATGCCCTTGGCCTGCGGCTTCCGGACGATCTCGCCGTTGGAGTAGAACCCGCCGTACGGGATCGGCTTGAGAGCGTCGTGCAGGCGGGACGCGGCGAGGTCGGTCGCGTCGGGGCCGAGCGCGATCGACCGTACGCAGCAGTCGAAGACCAGAAGTCCGAGGGCTTCGGAAGGAAGGTCGGTGGTGGCTTCGACGGCGGCGGCCGAGGCGGCGTCGACGATCCGGTCGGGGTCGGCCTCCATGAACCAGACCATCGCGCCCTCGGGCGTGTCGGCGAGCCCGGAGATGGACCTGGTGGCCGGGTCGGCGGCGAAGATGACCCGGATGTCCTCGCCGGTGCGGCGGGCCAGGCCGAGCGGCCGGATGGTGGCGAAGTTGAGGAAGGCGGCCGGGTCGTCGGCGAGCGCCGGGTCGGCGCCGGTGCGGCGCAGGTAGACGTCGAGGGCGGGTTCGCCGTCGAGTTCGAAGATGGTGCCCGACTCGCTGCGGGAGACGACCATCGGGTCGCCCGTCTTGCGCCAGCCGTGGGCGATGCCGATGCCGAACGGGGCCGGTGAGCCGAGGGCCGCGCCGAGCACCGCGTTCGGCAGCAGCTGCACGTCCGTACCGTCGCTGAAGAAGTGGAACGTCCCGGTCTGGGTGACGTTGTCGCCGGCGCAGCCGCCGACCAGCGGAATCAGGGCGCCGGCGACGCTGTAGGCGCCGCGGACCATCTCCTGCTGGTCGCTGCTGCGGCCGTCGCCGAGGAGCAGGACCACGCGGTTCTCGGCGTCGACGTCGTCGAGGCAGGAGGCGGCGCGGATGCCGGCTTCGTAGAGGTCGTCGACGTCGCGGGGGACGGCGCGCACGGACGCCTGGTAGCCGCCGAGGGCGTTGACGACGACTCCGGCGCCGCGGCCGTCGGCGGTGAACTCACCCGACGTCGAGCAGCCGATCATGAGGACGTCGCCGCCGGCTTCGGCGTGCACGGCCCGCGCCATCTCGATCGTGGCGTGCGTCAGCGACGCGAAGACGATCAGCAGGCCGGCGCGGCGCCCGCCAAGGGCTTCCCGGCAGGCCTCGGCGCCGGCTGTCGCGGGGTCCGCCGCCAGGCTGCGTCCCACTCCGAACCACCGATCCGCGCCCATGTCCACTCCTGAGATCCGCGGCCCGCGGTGCGAACCGTCCGAGGGATCTTCGGCCGCCCGGTCCGCCTTTTTACCTCTTTCGTACGGCCTACCGGGGCCACTGTGGCTGTCCCCGCGAGGCAGGCCGGACACCGGGCCGCCAGCGCGTCTTTCGGGCGGCCGCAGTGGGTCACCGCTGTGAACGCACCACAGTCGATCATGAGCAGCTCGACGTCCACTCTTGACTAACCCCTTGTGATCGTTAACATACCGGTAATCGGATAGACACCGATGAGTACGAAGCCCCTTTCGGCCGCGGACTCCGTTTCCCCGAACGGGACCGCGCATCCCCCCGAAGGTGACATCCCCATGCGCATCCGCAGACTGCTCGTCGCCGGTGTGACCGGCATCCTCGCCCTGACCGTGGCCGGCACCGCGCCGGCCGCGGCCGCCTACCCCAACCCGGGTGTGGTGACCGGCTCGACCGGCGCCCACGACCCGACCATCGTCAAGCGCCCGACCGGCGGCTACCTGCTGGCCACCACCGGCGACGGCATCACCCTCAAGACGTCCGCCGACCGTACCGCGTTCGCCGACGCCGGCAAGGCGTTCCCCAGTGGTACCTCCTGGGCGAGCTCCTACACCGGCGGCAGCGCCAACCTGTGGGCGCCCGACCTGTCCTACCGCAACGGCAAGTACTGGCTCTACTACTCGGCCTCGACGTTCGGCTCCAGCAAGTCGGCGATCTTCCTGGCCACCAGCACCACCGGCGCGTCCGGCTCGTGGACCCACGTCGGCAAGGTGATCGAGTCGACCACCAGCAGCAACTGGAACGCCATCGACCCGAACCTGACGGTCACCCCGTCCGGCGAGTGGTGGCTGACCTTCGGCTCGTTCTGGTCCGGCATCAAGATGGTCAAGCTGAACTCGGGCACCGGCCTGCGCGCCGACTCCACGCTGTACAACATCGCCGAGCGGTTCGTGAACAGCAAGTCGGTCGAGGCGCCGTTCATCCACTACCGCAACGGCTACTACTACCTGTTCATGTCGTTCGACTTCTGCTGCCAGGGCGCGTCCAGTACCTACCGCACCATGGTGGCCCGCTCGACCAGCATCACCGGGCCGTATCGGGACCGGGCCGGCACCTACACCACCTCCGGCGGCGGCACCGAGATCCTCGCCTCGCACGACGCGGTCCACGGGCCCGGCCACCCGGCGGTCTTCACCGACACCGACGCCGATGTGCTCGTCTACCACTACTACAACGCGTCGGGCGCGGCCAAGCTCGGCATCAACCTGCTCGGCTGGGACTCCTCGGCCTGGCCGTACGTGTACTGACCGCGGACGGCGCCGGCACTCCTCCCTGGTGCCGGCGCCGCGACCGGTTCAGATCCCGGCGGCGCGCACCGCCTCGTACAGCTCCCCGGCCCGGCCGATCAGTTCCTTCACGTCGCGCATCCCGGCCGGGAGTGTCAGGTACACCTGGTCGGCGCCCGCCTCGGCGAACGCCGCCACATCGGCGACCAACTGCTCGATGCTCGCGGTGAACGGCTGTCGCGGCTCCACCGACGTCTCGGTCACCCCGAGCACACCGATCTGCACGACGCACTCGATCGGCGTGGTCCGGCCGGATCCGGCGGCGAGCTCCCCCAGCCGGGCCAACGTCGCCGCCACCTGCTCGGGCGTGACCCCGCTGGCCACCCAGCCGTCGGCCCGCTCGACCACCCGGCGCAGCGCCCGGTCGGCGCCGGCACTCGCGCCCAGCAGCACCGGGATCCGGCCGGCCGGCTTCGGGCCGATGTCGGCCGCGCCCACCTCGTACCGCCTGGTGGAGTAACCGACCGGATTCGGTCCCCAGACCGCCGCCGCGATGTCCAGGAAATCGTCCAGCGCCCGGCCCCGCTCGCTCAGCGGCACCGGCGCACCGGCCGCGAACTCGTCCGGCGACCAGCCCGTGCCCAGCCCGGCGACCAGCCGGCCACCACTGAACGCGTCGAGCGTCGCCAGCTCCCGGGCCAGCCGCAGCGGCAGGTGCAACGGCACCACGAGCACCCCGGTGGCGAGGGTGATCCGCTCCGTCACGGCCGCCGCCGTACTGAGCGTGACCAGGGCATCCGCCACCCCGCGGTAGATCTGCGGCCACTCCAGCCCGGGCACCCCGTAGAGGCCGTGCACACCACTCTGGTCCTCGGGCACGAGAACCCGCTCGAAGACCCACAGACTGTCGTAGCCGATCTCCTCCATCGCCCGCGCCGCGGTGACCACGTCCGCACCGGGGGCGAACTGACTGAACTGGGGAAGGCTGACGCCGAGTTTCACCATGCCCCCGACGATTCCACACCGGACGGTCGGGTGCTGACGGGTTCCGGACGGGCGCGCTCCCATACCTGTGAAGATCCGATGAATTCAGTTGATCCGATCGGCCCCCCGATACGTGGTCTTGGATACAGGAATTTCCGTGCAGGTTTTCCACCCAGGCCATGGAGGCACACGTGCTCGCCGTCGTCCGCATGTTCGCGTTGCCCCGCAGGGTGACCGCGTTGCTCATAGCCGCACTGGCTCTCGTCCTGTTCAGCCCGCAAGCGGCACTGGCCGTCGAGCCGGGCGTGCCGGACCCGCCGACCAACCTGGTCCCCGACACCGGCGAGGGCAAGCTGGCCGCCGCCGACAAGGACTTCGTGATCAAGGTTCGGCTGGCCGGTCTGTGGGAGATCCCGGCCGGCGACATGGCGCAGGACAAGTCGAGGAGCAACCGGGTCAAGGGCATCGGCGCGGACATCGCCGAGCAGCACAAGGTTCTCGACCAGCTGACCCGGGACGCGGCGAAGAAACTGAAGATCACGCTGCCGAACGAGCCGAACGAGGATCAGCAGGGCTGGTTGCAGGAGATGGAGGACGCCGCCGTCGGCCAGGAGTTCGACCAGATCTACATCGACCGGCTCCGCGCCGCGCACGGCAAGATCTTCCCGGCCATCGCCACCATCCGGACCAGCACCCGCAACGACACCGTCCGCAAGCTGGCCCAGCGCGCCAACCAGTTCGTGATGACCCACCTGACCCTGCTGGAGAGCAGTGGCATCGTCGACTTCGCGGCGCTGCCCACCGCCCCGCCGCCGAACGCCGCCACCGCCACCACCGCCGCGGCGAACCCGGTGCTGTCGGCCTCCGACACCGCCACCGGCGGCACCCCGTCGGTGAGCCTGCCGGTGGTGGGCGCGGTCGTGATCGCGGCCCTGGCCGGCGGCCTGCTGGTGACCCGCAAGATGATGAACGACCCGCGCCGCCGATACCGCCAGCGACAAAGCCGAGGCGGATACGGCTACTGACGACGGCCCACCGAAAGCGGTGATCACCCCGTGGTGATCACCGCTTTCGTCATGTCGGGGCGGCCGCCGGGCGGCCCCTGACGGCACCCCCGTCGATACGGTATCGTCCCGTGCTTCGATGATCTTTCAATCGACTGCTCGGGACAGGGATGACTGCCGCACGAACCAGGATGCTCGCCGCGCTCTCGGTGCCGATGTGTGCCGCCGCGCTGATGGCCTCGGCGCCCGCGCGGGCCGACTATCACGACACGAAGATCCTCAGCACGACGATCAACAACGGCCGGCCGATCGTCATGGGCGCCAGCGGGTCGGCGACCGCGACCGTCCCGGTCACGGTCGAGATCTACGACGACTCGGGCGGTGTCGAGACGATCGACGCCCAGCTCAAGAGCGTCAACCTGTCGTTCTTCGACTTCCTCGAGGAGATTCCGGACAACGACGGTGACAACATGCGCTGCGTGGCGAAGACGGCCACCACGCAGCTCTGCTCCGGGACCGCGGTCATCCACCAGTACGACCTACATGACAACTCGGCCGGTCAGGCGCTGTGGCTGCACATCTCCGGCTACACCATGGACTCCGAGCAGTACGTCCTCTACGGGCACACCGCGGCCCCGGTCCGGCTGTTCAAGCAGACCTGGCTGACCACGGCGAACGCCACCCCGGAACCGGCTCGCAAGGGCTCGAACCTGACGGTCACCGGCACGCTCACCCAGCCCGACTGGAGCTACCTGCTGGCCGACGGCAGCACCAAGATGACGGTCGGTTACGCCGGCCAGCCGGTACGACTGCAGTTCGCCCGGGCCGGCAGTACGGCGTACACCACCGTCAAGACGGTCACCTCGGGCGCCGGCGGGGCGTTGAAGGCGGCTGCCCCGGCGAATCTCTCGGGCACCTGGCGCTGGTACTTCGGCGGCAGCGGCACCTCGGCCGCCGCGGTCTCCGGCGGCGACGCGGTCACCCTCTACAAGGTGGCGCGCCTGACCGCGAACGCGACACCCGAGCCGGTCCGCAAGGGCGGCAGGCTCACCGTGACCGGACGCCTCACCCGGGCCACCACCGACGCCGCCACCACGTTCACCGGCTATGCCCGCCAGCCCGTGCGCCTGCAGTTCCGGCGGGCCGGGAGCAGCACGTACACCACGATCAAAACCGTCTGGACCGATGGGTACGGCTACCTGCGGACCACCACGAAGGCCACCGCCGCCGGGTACTGGCGCTGGTCGTACGCCGGAAACGGATCTGTCGCGTCGGTCTCCGCCACCGGTGACGGAGTCGCCCTGAAGTAGCGGCGCGGGGGCGTCGCGGACAGCGGCGCCCCCACGCACTGATCAGGCGAGGTTGATGTAGTCGAGTTCGGCGTAGCCGGTGCCACCCGCGAAGTTCGGGGAGCCCTTGGCCAGCCGGATCATGTTCCAGCCGGCCTTCAGGGTCACCGAGGTGCTGACGGTGGAGCCGAAGACGCCCCACGCCGCGGTCTGCGGGTAGCTGACCGTCTGCCAGGCGCCGCCGTTGTAGGCCAGGCCGTGTGTGGCGGTGGCCCCGCTGGCGTTGGCGTATCCGATGGTCATCGTGTAGCTGCGGGCCGTCGGCACGTTGACCAGGAAGTCGACGAACGACTGGTTGCGCGGATTGGCCGTGCCGTCGATCTGCCCGACGTATCCGCCGCTCGACGCCGACCCGGAGGAGAACCGGTTCGCGTTGACGACCGTGGCGTTCTCCGCCTCGTAGCGCTGCTGCCACGTCGGGACACCGCTGGTCGGGGTGATCAGCAGCTGGTAGGAGTCCCAGGCGTGCATGCCGGTGACCGGGACGCTGATCGCCCCGCCGGACACCGGGTAGGTCGCCGACGACACCGCGATCGGCGCCGACTGGTTGGTGGTCCGGCCGGTGATGCCGCTACGTACGACGGTGGCCCGGACCTGCGAGCCGAGCGCGCCGAGCCCGGTCACCCGGACGGTGTTGTTCCCGCTGTCGCCGCCGAACACCACGTTCACGATCTTGCGGGTGCTGTCGTAGGCGGCGACACCCTCCAGCCAGGAGCCGGGGGTGGTCCGCACGACGTTGCCGGCCATGTCGCCGTACCACTTGTAGGTCCAGTACGAGCTGGTCGGCGCGTTGTTGTGGAGCAGACCGTCAAGGGTGCCCGCCTCGTACCAGTAGGCGCGTTCGGCCGACCGGATCCCGTGCCGTTCGAAGACCGCCATGTAGTGCACGGCCACGCTCGGGATGTCGACCTGGGACGGCGAGGCGTACTCGTTGATCGAGATGGGCCGCGGCGAGATGCCCAGCGAGCTCTCGATGGCCCGGTAGTCGGCGACGTGCGCCTGGACGTTGAGGTACGAGTCGTTGTCCAGCTCGTGCCAGACGATCACGTCCGGCAGGGTGGCGGTGTCGCGGGCGTTGGTGAGGAAACCGACCATCCAGTCGTGGTTGTAGATCGAGTGGCTGGGCCCGACGATCGGGGTGACCGTGTCGAGGGTGCGGATCAGCCGGTGGGTCCGGGTCCACCCGGCGTTGAACGTGCCGGCGGCGCTGGTGTTCCAGGTCCAGTCCGGCTCGTTCCACAGCTCGTAGCCGTCGACGTTGGTGGTGCCGGTGGCGGCCAGCCGGGTGTTGACCATGGTGCGGACCTTCGACTCCCAGTCGGTCCAGCTGACCCACTTGTACGGGAAGTCCTTGTAGATGTCCGGCAGCCGCCAGAACTGCTGTGCACCGGCGCTGGTCACCTTGCCGGCGGCCAGGTGACCGTCGCAGCACGGGGTGGTCGCGCCGTTGCCGAGCTGCTGTACGCCGGGCGGCGGCTGGGTGAGGTGGTTGAGCCGCAGTGGATACATCTGCTCCAGCGGCGGTTTGGTGCCGGTGTCGACGGCGTAGAGGCCGCCGGCCGCGACGTGCGTGACCGGGCGGACGACGGTGCCGACGTCGACGGTGAGGGTGTTGCCGGCGGCCTGCGCCGGGCTGGGGACGGCCAGCCCGGCCAGGACGAGCAACAGTGCGGCGGGGATGCGGTGGCGCACGGTGTCACCTCGGTGGGGGTGATAGGGGATTCTTAGTCCTCCTGTGCGGCGAGCGGGATCCAGACCCGCATGGGCCCGGGTTCCCGGTTGGCCCACAGGAAGTAGGGGATGGCGGTGACCGTCAGGGCCGCCGCCGAGCCGCCGTCCCACCGCAGGTCACGGTAGAGCGGGGTGTTCTCCGCGGCCCGGGCGCGGACCCGGACCTGGAGGGTGACCGGGGCGAGCCCGGTGCTGTGGAAGGCGACCGCCGCCGGGGACCGGGCGTCGAGCTCGTAGTCCTCGAAGAGGGTGCCGTCGGCGGGCATGTCGGCGTGTTCCAGGCAGTACACGATCGGGCCGCGGACCAGGGCGGCGGCCCCGCGGACGGCGTCCACCCGCGGATGTCCGGCGACCAGGCGGGCCGGCATGGCGAGGGTGAGCACGACCTCGTCGCCGGTGTGCCAGATCCGGTTCAGGCGCAGGTAGCCGTCCTGCGCGCGGGCCGGGGCCGGGGTGCCGTCGACGGTCAGCCGCACGTCGGTGCACCAGGCCGGCACCCGCAACGACAGCGTCCACGGCTCGGCCCCGGTGTCGGCGATCGTGACGGTGACCTGCTCGTCCCACGGGTAGCGGGTCTCCACCCGCACGCCCCGCTCACCTGAGAAGAACGCACCGGAACCGTAGAGGTGCAGCTGGAGGCCGCTGTCGTCACCGGTGGCGGCGTACGTGTGCAGCGACGCCATCAGCCGGGCCAGGTTCGGCGGGCAGCAGGCGCAGTCGTACCAGTCGAGGCGGTGGCCCGGCGCGTTCTCGTCGCCGCTGTCGTGGCCGGTGCGCCGCTGCAGCGGGGTGGAGTAGAAGAACGCCGTCCCGTCGACGGCGGTGCTGGCCGCGATCGCGTTGTGCAGTACCCGTTCCATCTCGTCGGCGTACTTGACCTTGCCGGTGGCCAGCAGCAGCCGCCAGGCGAGCTGGAAACTGGCGATGGCGGCGCACGTCTCGGCGTAGGCGCGGTCCGGCGGCAGTTCGTAGGCGTCGCCGTAGGCCTCGTCGCGGTGCCGTGACCCCTGGCCGCCGGTCAGGTAGGTACGGCTGTCCAGCGCCGAGTCCCACAGCTGTTCGGTCTTCGCGAGCAGCGCCTCGTCGCGGGTCTCCACCGCCACGTCGACCGCACCGGCCAGCAGATAGAGCTGGCGCACCACGTGGCCGGTCACCTCGGTCGCCTCGCGCAGCGGCTGATGGTCCTGGAAGTAGGCGGGACCGAACCGGCCGGGGCCGATCACCCCGTGGCCACGGTTGTCCAGCAGCCGGGCGGCGAGATCGAGGTACGGGCGGTGTCCGGTGACCCGGTACAGCTCGGCGAGCGCCGTCTCCACCTCCGGATGGCCGTCGGTCTCCGGCGATTCGCCGTACCGCTGCACCAGAAGATCGGCGAAACGGCGCGCGACCGAGACGACCTGCTGGGCCACCGCATCTCCGGGCGCGGAACGCGCGGCCGCGACCGCGGCCTGGATCAGATGGCCGGCGGTGTACATCTCGTGGCTGAAGTGCAGCTCGTTCCACTGCCTGTCGCGCTTGTCCGGGTCCTGGTAGTAGGAGTCCAGGTAGCCGTCCGGGTCCTGGGCCTTCTCCAGCAGGGCGGCCGCCTCGGCGGCGAACTCCGGTGCGGCACCCGACCAGAACGCCGCTTCGAGCGTCTTGTGCACGTCGGTGTCGGCGAACCAGAAACCCTTGAACGCGGGCTCGCCGTCACCGGTGACGCGGCGCAGATTGCCCAGGTTGCCGTAGGTGTCGAGCCGGGCGACACAGTGCGGCAGGGTGGCCTCGGCGTTGCGGGCCTGCCAGCCGCCGAGCAGGCCGTCCGGTGCCAGCCGCACCCGGTTGGCGGGCAGCGGCCACAGGGTGCCGAGCGCCTGCGGGGTGGGCGCGACGGGGCCGTGGAGATCAGAGCTCATGGTGTTCCTCTAGTCCTTGACGGCGCCGGCGGTCACACCGGCGGCCACGTAACGCTGGGCCAGGATGAGCAGCAGCGTCGCGGGAATCGACGCGATCACGGCGGTCGCCATGATCGCGTTCCACTGCTGGTTGTTGTTGCCGATGTAGTGGTAGATGCCGAGGGTGATCGGCTGGGCGTCGCCGCCGCCGTCGAGCGTCGTCGCGAAGACGAAGTCCGACCACGCCCACAGGAACGCGAACAGGCTGACCGTGACGATCGCGTTGCGCGACACCGGCAGGATCACCGAGACGAAGGTCCGCCACCTGGTCGCGCCGTCGATCATCGCGGCGTTGATCAGCTCGTCGGGGATGCCGGACATGAACGCCGTGAAGATCAGCACACCGAACGGCACCGCGATCGTCGAGTCGGCCAGGATCAGGCCACCGACCGTGTTGAGGACACCGAGTCGCAGGTAGATGGCGTAGAACCCCATCGCCATGATGATTCCGGGGATCATCTGGGCGATCAGCAGCACGAAACCGAGCGCGCCGCCGCCCTTCGGGCGCAGCTTCGCCAGGGCGAATCCGGCCGGCGCGGAGAGCACCAGGGTCAGGATCACCGTGCCGAGACCCACGATCAACGACGTGCCGAGGTACGGCAGCTGCTGATCGATGACCGCGCGGTAACCCTCCAGCGTGCCGTTGACCGGGAACAGGTGCGGTGGGTCGGCCCGCATGTCGGTGTCCCTGGTGAACGACACGTTGATCATCCAGTAGACCGGGAACAGCATGACCGCCGTGAAGAACAGGCCGAGCGCGGTCTTGGCGTACCTCATGCCTGCCTCCTCTGGAAGCGGATGTAGAGCAGGCCGAAGACGAGCGCCATCACGATCAGCAGGTTGCCGACCGCGGCGCCGGGGCCGAACTCGGGCAGCAGGCTGCCGAAGCTGAACCGGTACGACCAGGTGGCGAAGGTGATCGAGGCGTCCGCCGGGCCGCCCTTCGTCATGATCCAGATCAGGTCGAACACCTTGAGCGTGTAGACCAGTCCGAGCAGCAGCGTGATCGCCGAGACCGGTCGCAGCAGCGGGAAGGTGATCCGCCAGAAGCGTTGCCAGCCGGTGGCGCCGTCGATCGAGGCGGCCTCGTACACCTCGGCCGGGATCGCCTGCAGTCCGCTGTAGAGCACGACCAGGTTGAACGGGATGCCGATCCAGATGTTCGCGATGATCACGCTGGTCAGCGCCCAGTCCGGCGAGGTCAGCCAGTTGACCGGGTCGAGCCCGACGCTCTTCAGGGCGAAGTTGACGATCCCGGAGTCGCTGTTGAGCATCCACGACCACGTCGACGCGCTGACGATCAGCGGCAGCAGCCACGGCACCAGGAACAACGCCCGCAGCGTGGCGGACAGTTTGAAGTTCTGCGCGAAGAACACGGCCAGGGCCAGCCCGATCGCGAACTGGAACGCGATGCTGACGACCGTGAACGTCAACGTGTGCAGTAGCGCCGGCCCGAACGCCGGATCGGCGAACACCTCGCGGTAGTTGTCGAGCCCGGAGAACGGGGCGTTGCCCTGCACGAACGAGCGGACCGTGTAGTGGCGCAGGCTCAGGTCCAGGTTGCGGTAGAGCGGGTAGGCGTAGAACGCGAGCAGGTAGATCACGATCGGCGCGAGGAACGCCCACGCCGTCCAGTGCCCCCGGCCCCGCCGGACCCGGGCGGATTCCCGGGTCCGGACGAGGGTCGACGCGTGACTCGTCACTTGGTGGCCGCGGCGGCCGTGGTCTGCGCCGTCTTCAGTGCGTCGGCCGGGGACGCCGACCCGCTGAGCGCGGCCTGGAACGCGGTCCACATCGGCTGCGAGATCTTCGGGTACTTGGTGCCCAGGTCGTCACTGGTCCGGCCCTTGGCCGCCTTGACCGCCTGCACCCAGACCGTCAGCTCCGGGTTGGCGGCGACCTGCTTCTGCTGCACCGCCTCGGTGGCGGCGATGTAGGACAGCGTGGTGTCCGTGGTGAGCGCGTTGTCGCTGCTGCTCAGGCAGGCGATCAGCTTCTCGGTGACGGCGTAGCGGGCGGTCTCGGTCTGGACCGGGGCGGTCACGAACTCACCGCCGGTCGGGGCCGGTGCGGTGCCGCCGGCCTGCGACGGGATCGGGATGATGCCGTACTCGAAGCCGGTCTTCTTCGCGTTCGCCAGCTGCCAGGTGCCGTTCTCGCTGAACGCGAAGTCACCGGCGGCGAACTCCTGCCAGCTGGTGGTCTGGGTGTTGTTGAGCACCGAGTTCGGCGCCAGTCCGTCCTTGAGCCAGCCGTTCCACAGCTCGAGGGAGGCGACGCCCTGCGCCGAGTCGAGCTGGGTCAGGTTCGCCCCGGAGCCCCAGAACCACGGCAGGAACTGGAACGAGCCCTCCTCGGTACCGATCGCCGAGAAGGTGATGCCCTTCTTGCCGGTCGCCTTGACCTTCTTCAGCGCGTCGGTCAGCGACGCCCAGTCCTTGATCGCCGCCGGGTCGACCTTCGCCGCGTCCAGGACCTTCTTGTTGTAGTAGAGCGCGAGCGTGTTGGCGCCGATCGGGATGCCGTAGGTCTTGCCGCCGATCTGCCCGGCCGCCAGCAGGTTCGGCTCGACCGCGGCGGTGTCCACCTTCAGCTCGTCGGTGGTGGTGAGCACCCCGGCGTCGGCCAGGGTGGAGACCACCGGGTTGTCGACGATCAGCACGTCCGGCGAGTTGCCCTGCTGGGCGGCGAGCAGCGCCTTGTTGGTCAGGTCGGTGGTGTCGTAGCCGGTGCGCTTGACCGTCACCCCGGCGTCGGTGCCGCACTTGGTCAGCAGCTTCACCCAGTCCGAACCGTCGTCGAACTGCGGGTACGGGTCCCAGATCGTGTAGTCGCCGCCGGCCGCGCCGGTACCGGTGTCGCCGGGCTCGGAGCCCTTCGAGCAGCCGGCCAGCAGGCAGACGGAGATGGCGAGAGCCGCTGCCGCACGCAGACGTCCCCGGGTAGTGGTCATATCGGATCCCCTTGCACGTGGAGGAGGATGGCGGGAGGGGTGGCGGTCCATATTCAGGAACGCTAGGAAATCGATTGCCTAGACGCTAGGTAGCGTCTTGCTCGCATGTCAAGAGCAAGTTACGGTCACATGACGAGGGTGCCGGAAACGGTGCCGGAAACTGGGGAGGAAACGCTGAGCACCATGGATCGCGCGGTCACCATCAGCCAGGTGGCGGCGCTCGCGGGGGTCTCCACAGGCACGGCGTCGAAAGCGCTCAACGGCCGGGGCGCGCTGCGGCCGGAGACTCGGCTACGCGTGCAACAGGCCGCTGAGCAGCTCGGCTTCGTCGCCAACGCGGCCGCCCGGAGCCTGCAGACCGGCCGCACCTACACGGTCGGGATGATCACCACCGACAGCATCGGCCGGTTCAGCATCCCGCTGCTCATCGGCGCCGAGGACGCGCTCGGCGCCGGCCAGATGTCGATCTTCCTGTGCGACGCCCGCGATGACCCGATCCGCGAGCAGTACTACCTGCGTACGCTGCTCAGCCGCAAGGTCGACGGGATCATAGTGACCGGACGCCGCACCGACGCCCGCGCGCCGATCGGGGTCGGCCTGCCGGTCCCGGTGGTCTACGCGTTCATCAGCTCGACCGACCCGCAGGACTGTTCGGTCGTGCCGGACGAGGCCGACGGTGCCCGCCGCGCGATCCGCCACCTGCTCGCCGTCGGCCGCCGCCGGATCGCGCACGTCACCGGCCCGGAGCACCATCACTCGGCCAGCGTCCGGGCCCGGGCCGCCGAGGAGGCGCTGGCCGGCGAGGGTTTCCGGCCGGCCGTCCCGACGCTGTACGGCGAGTGGAGCGAGGCCTGGGGCCGCCAGGCCGCCGGGATCCTGCTGAACACCGGCGCCGACGTGGACGCGGTGTTCTGCGGCAGCGACCAGATCGCCCGGGGTCTCGCCGAGGCGCTCAGCAAGGCCGGCAAGCAGATCCCGCGGGACGTGGCGCTGGTCGGTTTCGACAACTGGGACGTCATGGTGGAGGGCTGCCAACCGGCCCTGACCAGCATCGACATGGATCTGGAGGGGATCGGCCGGTCGGCGGCGGAGATGTTGCTCGCGGCGATCAACGGCACTCCGGCGCACGGCCGGCACGCCCGCCCGGGCCGCCTGATCCCCCGCTCCTCGACGGCGGTCTGAGCCCGGCCGGCCCGCACCGGCGCCGCACCGGAAGGCAGCGGTGAGAGCCAGCCGGCGACTCTAGGCAAACGTTTTCCTGCGGAGGCATTGACTGGCGTATCTGCGGTTCGTAACCTGGGCGAAATCCCACGTTGACAGAACGCAATCGCTTGCCCGCGTTCGCTTGTTAACGCTCACATCACGCTACGGAGCGATGCATGAGAGCCTGGAAAGTCCCCGTCCTCGCCGTGATACTCGCCGCGACGCCCGCGACACCCGTGCTCGCCGCGGCCGATCTGCCCGCCCCGGTGCTGGCCTACGAGTTCGACAGCGCCGGCCCGACGATCACCGACAGTTCCGGCAACGGCCTGGACGGCACGCTGGTCAACCCCGGCACCGCGGTCTTCGCCGACGGCGCCCTGACCCTGCCCGGCGGCGCGCCCACCTCGAACGGCGCCTACGTCACCATCCCCCGCAAAGCCCTCGAAGGCCGCACCGAACTGACCGTCGCCACCCGCGTGAAGTGGGACGGGACGACCGCGCCCTGGCAGTGGATCTACGCGCTCGGCAAGGACAACGGCCGCTACCTGTTCAGCACGCCCTACAACGGTGACGGGCGGCTGCGCACCGCCATCACCAAGGGCGGCGGCGGTGCCGAATCGCAGGTCACCGGCTCGGCGGCGCTGCCCGCCAACGCGTGGAAGTCGCTCACGGTCACCCTCGGCGGAGGGCGGCTCACCACGTACCTCGACGGGGTGGCGGTCGCCGCGACGACGACCACCCTGACCGCCGCCGACCTGCTGGACGCCGGGACCACGTCGGCGGGTTTCGTCGGCAAGTCGTTCTACCCGGACCCGCTCTTCGACGGCGCGATCGACTCGTTCCGCCTCTACGGCACCGCGCTGACCGCCGATCAGGTCGTCACCGAATCCGGCGTCACCCCGCCGTCCGTCACCGGCATCGCCGAGACCGCGTTCGACGTGCGCACCACGATCGGCACGGCGCCGGCCCTGCCGGCCACGGTCAACGGCACCTTCACCGATGGGTACGACCGGAGCGTCCCGATCTCCTGGGCGCCGGTCGACCCCGCCCGGTACGCCCAGCGCGGCACGTTCACCGTCGCCGGGACCGCGGCCGGCCGGGCGGTGACGGCGACCGTGACCGTGATCCGCGAGGGTGAACTGGTCATCGACCTGGCCGACTCGACCGGCCCGTTCCACGGCGGCGCCTCCGGAACCCTCTACGGTCTCTACGGCGACGGCGTGCCGACCAACAACCTGATCGAGGGCATGCGCCTGCGTACCGTCTCGACCAAGGCGCAGGACGGCCCGCAGCATCCCGGCGCCGACGCCCTCGAAGTGGTGAAACCGCTGGCCGACAGCACCGGCGGCGACACCTACATCTACATGACCGACATCCACCGCGGGTTCCCCTACCAGTGGCCGGGCAGCACGCCTGCGGAGAAACTGAGCCTCTTCAAGGAGAAGATCGCCAAGCAGGTCGACCAGGTGCTCACGCTGGCGCCCGAATATCAGGACAACGTCGTCTTCGTGCCGTTCAACGAGCCCGAGGGCAACATGTTCGGCACCGGCGAATGGAGCTACAACGGGGTCAGCTGGCTCAGCGACCCGGACGACTACTTCCAAGCCTGGGACGACGTCTACGCCCTGATCAAGGGCAGGATGCCCGCCGCGCGGATCGCCGGTCCGAACACCAGCATCCTGTTCGACCAGGTCAAGGGCTTCCTCACGCACACCGTCGCGGCCGGAACCGTGCCCGACGTGATCACCTGGCACGAGCTGAGCCACCCCGAGGCGGTCCGGGACAGCGTCGCGAAGTACCGCGAGTGGGAGAAGACGATCATCGGCCGGGAACTGCCGATCAACATCAACGAGTACGCCTTCAACTACCACACCAGCGTGCCGGGGCAGATGATCCAGTGGATCTCGGCGATCGAGGAGTCGAAGGTCGACGCCGACATCGCGTACTGGAACATCGACGGCAACCTGTCCGACTCGGCGGTGCAGGCCAACCGCGGCAACGGGCAGTGGTGGCTGTACAACGCGTACGGCGGCATGACCGGCGACACCGTGCGGGTCACCCCGCCGTACCCGGGCCGCAACTACTCGCTGCAGGGCGTGGCCAGCCTGGACAAGGCGAAGAAGCAGGCGCGGGCCATCTTCGGCGGCGCGACCAGTGCCGGGTACATCAGGTTCGACAACGTGCCGAAGAGCTTCGGGAAGAACGTGCACGCGTGGATCCGGGAGATCCCGTGGACCGGGCAGGTCGGCGACTCGGCCCAGCCCCGGCTGCTCGCCGAACGTGACTTCAAGGTCGTCGACGGTTCGGTCGCCGTGGAGTTCGACAGGCTGATCGAGTCGTCGGCGTACGAGATCGTGCTCGGTCCCGGCAGCAAGAGTGCCGCCGGGAAGACGCCGACGCTGTGGCAGGGCTCGTTCGAGGCCGAGGACGCGAAGTACACCGGTGGCGGCTACAGCCGCAACGGGCCGGAGGGCTCGCCGTCGGACGTGTCGAAGTTCTACACCTCGGGCGGCTTCAACGTCGGCGGCCTGCGCACCGGCAGTGACGGCGTCCTCGACTTCACCGTCGACGTGCCCGCCGACGGCACCTACGACCTGAGCGTCTTCGCCAACTCGCTGAACACCTACAACCTGGTGCAGGAGCAGGGGCCGACGAACGTGTTCCTGCGCGTCGACGGCGGCGCCGAGCAGGAGGTCCACCTGCCGCTCGGCTACAAGTGGGTGGTCTGGGACCACGCCGACACCACGGTCGCGCTGACCAAGGGCACGCACACGATCTCGCTCGCGGCCAAGAGCCTGGACGGTGTGCGCGTCACGAAGGGCGACGCGATCGTCGACCGGATCACCCTGGCCCTGCCGAACCCGGCCGCGGCCACCGCGGTCTACGAGGCCGAGCTCGCTTCTCTGCACCGGGCACGGGTCTCCGACGGCCACGCCGAGTTGGGCCGCCGTGGCAGCGCCACGTTCTGGGTCTACTCCAAGGCCGACGCGGCGGCGATCGTGGAGGCCGTCGGCAGCCGTGACGTCAAGCTGACGGTCAACGGGATCGTGGTCGGCGACCGCAAGGCGACGGTGTCACTGTCCGGCGGCGTCAACAAGGTCGTCGTCACCGGGGCTTCCCCGAACGCGAAGATCGACCGGCTCACGGTCCGTGCCGGGTCGCTGCCGTCGGTCGCCTACGAGGCCGAAGCCGCGACTCTCGCCGGCACCGCCACGGTCACCGCGAAATCTCTGGCCGGCGGCGGGGCGGCGGTCACCGGGGTGACCGGGGCGAGCACCCTGACCTTCGCGGTCAAGGCCGACAGGGCCGGGACGTACGCGCTACGGATCCGCTACTCGAACCCGGAGCAGGCGGTCGCCACCCACTACAACCCGGACCCGCTGACCAGGCACGCCGACCTGACGATCAACGGCGGGCCGGTCAAGCGGGTGCTGTTCCCGCACAGCTTCCACGACAACAACCTCTGGGAGCTGACCGTGCCGGTGACGCTGAAGCGCGGGATGAACTCCCTCGCTTTCTCGTCGGCGGAACTGCCGAACTTCGACGGGCTCACGTACGCCTCGCAGACCTGGCCGGACGTGCTGCTCCGCTCGAAGTACGCGCCGGTCATCGACCGGGTGACAGTCGCGCCCTACAGCAGGTGACTGGTCCAACCAGTTGACGGGTTGACGTGATGGCGGGCACACTGCCGCCATGACGTTCGCACCACTCGACCGGCAGTCCGTCTCCGATCAGGTGTTCGGCCGGCTGCGTGACGCCGTTCTCAGCGGCCGTTACGCAGCCGGCGACGCCCTGCCCGGCGAGCGTGACCTGGCCGCCGCGTTCGGAGTCAACCGGCACGCCGTCCGGGAGGCGCTACGCCGCCTCCAGCAGCTCGGCCTGGTCCGGGTCAGCCAGGGCGGCGCCACCCGGGTGCAGGACTGGCGGGCCACCGCCGGCCTCGACCTGGCCATGGCGCTCACCCAGACCGGCGACGTGCTGCCGGTGCCGACGCTGGCCCGCGACGTGATGGAGATGCGGGCCGGCATCGGTGCCGACGCGGCCCGGCTCTGCGCCCTGCGCGCGGATGCGCAGGCGCGGGCCGCGGTCGCCGCCGCCGTCGAGGATTACGCCGCCGTGGTGCCCGACCTCACCGCGATGGGCGTGGCCGACCTGGCCGTGTGGCGGCGCATCATCGAGGGCTCCGGCAACATCGCGTACCTGCTGGCGTACAACAGCCTCACCGCCGGTGACCTGGCCGTCGGGCACGTCCCGCCGCACCTGCGGGCCGCCGAGCTGCTCGACGTCGCCCTGCACCGCCGCCTCGCCACGCTGATCGCCGACGGCGACGCCACCGGCGCCGAGCGGGCGGCCCGGGCGCTGCTCACCCCGTCGGTGCCCGCGTCCGACTCCACCGCCTCCAGCAGGAGGGCCGACCGCCGATGATCCCCGCCGTCCTCTACGCGGTCCCCGCGTTCCTCCTGCTCATCGTCATGGAATTCCTGTCGTTCCGGTTCCTGCCGGACGACGAGGAACGCGGCTACGAGGCCCGCGACACCGCCACCAGCCTGTCCATGGGCCTGGGCAGCCAGATCATCGGCGTGCCGTGGAAACTGTTCACCGCCGTCGCGTTCGCCGGGCTCTACGTGATCAGCCCGGTCAAGCTCGACCCACACGACTGGTGGGTGTGGGTGCTGCTGTTCTTCGTCGACGACCTGGCCTACTACTGGTTCCACCGGCTGCACCACGAGGTGCGGGTGCTGTGGGCCGGGCACGTGGTGCACCACTCCAGCCAGTTCTTCAACCTGTCGACGGCGCTGCGGCAGAGCTGGACCCCGATGACCGCACTGCCGTTCTGGCTCGGGCTCGCCGCCCTCGGCTTCCCGCCCTGGATGATCTTCCTGCAGCAGTCGATCAGCCTCGCCTACCAGTTCTTCCTGCACACCGAGCGGGTCGACCGGATGTGGCGGCCGATCGAGTGGTTCTTCAACACACCGTCGCATCACCGGGTGCACCACGGCTCCAACGACCCGTACCTGGACCGCAACTACGGCGGCATCCTGATCATCTGGGACCGGCTGTTCCGCAGCTTCGAACCCGAGGGCGAGACGGTCCGGTACGGCCTGACCAGCAACATCCAGACGTACAACCCGCTCAAGGTGGCGACACACGAATACGCGGCGATCTGGCGGGACCTGCGGGGCGCGCGTTCGTGGCGGCACCGGGCCGGCTACCTGTTCGGGCCGCCCGGCTGGCAGCCGACCGCATGATCCTGCGCCTGTATCTCGCGATCGCGGCGATCGAGATCGTCGCCGTGGCCGCCGACTGGACAGCCGTCCAGTGGATGACCAAACCGCTGCTCGGGCCGCTACTGATCCTCTACATGCTGACGCGCGGGCGGCGCGACCTCGTCACCGTGGCGCTCGGGTTCGCCACCGCCGGGGACGTCGCGCTACTCGTGCCGGGGCAGGTCGCGTTCCTGATCGGGATGGGGTTCTTCCTCGTCGCGCAACTCTGCTTCGTCGCGGCGTTCCGGCCACTGCGCGCGAAGTACGCGGTGCCCTACGGCCTGTTGTGGGTGCCGGCCAACCTGCTGCTCTGGTCTCGGCTGGGTGCTCTGGCCGTACCCGTGCTGATCTACAGCCTCGCGCTGACCATGATGGCGGCGGCAGCGGCCGGAGTCTCCCGGCGGGTCGCCGCCGGTGGTCTGCTCTTCCTCGTCTCCGACCTGCTGATCGGGCTCGGCGCGGCGGGATTGCGGCCGCCCGCCCACGGCGTCCTGGTGATGACCACCTACGCCGCGGCGCTGTACCTGATCACCACCGGATGGGTGCGCGCACGATCATCATCGACCTGATCGGGGTGCGGGCCCTGCCGGATTCGAACCGGCGTCCTTCGGCTTTGCAGGCCGACGCGACGACCTCTGCGCTACGAGCCCGCACCGGCCGTGATCATATCCGCGAGTTCTCTCAGGACGGTCGCCCGGTCGCGCATCAGCCGATCCCCCGAGCGGTCCGCGGCGTGCGCGGCCTGCGCCGCCAGCATCCGCAACCGCGGCACGTGCGCCCGCGCCTCGACCGACGCCGGCAGACGTGCCGCGACCAGCCGTAACACCTCCGGGTCGGGGTTGTCGATCGCCCCGCCCACGGCGTCGGCGGTGACCAGCGCGCCGCGGGCCAGCAGCGCCCGCGCCAGGTCGGCGGTCACCGCGTGCGCGCCGGTACGCAGCGTGTTCGTCACCGGGACCCGCCGGTCGAGCAGGCTCCGGGCCGCCTCCAGACGGCCGTTGACCAGGGCGATGTCGATCGGCGCCAATCCGCCGCGGACCGGTTCGGTCAGGTCGCAGCCGGTCTCGGCCAGGTGTGCCAGCAGGCCGGTGTCACCGGCGGACGCGGCCCGGTCCAGCGCCAGCCGCCGCAGCCGGGGCGACTCGACAAGCGTTCCCGCGGCCAGCGCCGCCCGCCAGTCCAGAACCGCCGACCGCACCAGGTCACGCAGCTTGTCCGCGACCGCCGGATGCTCGTCGGCCAGCTCGTCGACGGCGTCCCGCAGATCGGCGCCGGCGTCGGCGTCACCGCCCGCCCACGGGTCGTCCTCCAGCGCCAACTGCCTGAACAGCGCCCGCACGTCCGCCGCGAGCCCGCCCGCCCGGTCGCCGTCGGTCAGCTCCCAACCCGGCGCGAGCCCCTGCTGCCAGTAGACGACCCGCCCGGTCTCGATGTCCGCATAGAGCCGATCGAGGTACTCGAACCCACCGAACGGCAGAAACCGCACATTTCCCGCCTCTTGCTCGTGGTCGATCCAGCCCCACAGATCGTGATATCCATCCGAGCCCGGCCAGAACAACTCGGTGAACGAGATCTGCCCATCCAGCTGATAGTCGATCCGCCCACCGAAACTCACCCGCCACAGCGCGGCCAGCGCCGCCGGCACCGGCCCGGCACACCGGGCCGCCACCGCTTCCAGGGTCTCGTCGTCGATCGGCGGCCGCGCCCCGAGGATCAGCCGGTCAGCGAAAACGGCGATCCCGGCTTCGCCGGCGATCCACCGATCCTTTTCATCGAGGAACGTCGCTGACACCATGCGGTCACCCTACTCATTCGGTACGGGGCCGCCCGCCCCGCCGAACCACGCCGCCCCCCGACTACGACGCGACGTCACCGCGGTTCCGGCCCACCAGCGCGCCTTTCGGGCGGAATCCCCCGGTCACCGCCACCCCGACCCCCTCACTCGCGGACGATCGGGATGCAGTTGCCGGTGTGGTAGCTGCCGTCCGCGGCCAGGGCCAGACCGTGGCCGGACTTGGCGATCCGGGCACAGACCTTCACGGCGTCACCGACCGCTTCGAAGTCCTGGTCGGTGATCTTCCGTACCGACGGCTGCTTGTCCTCGTAGTAGTACTTCCCGTGCGCGGTCGCCTGGCTGCCCATCGTCGACTCCTTCGGCGACTGCCCGTCACCGCCGTAGATGTGCAGGTGGAAGCCGTTCACCGTGTCCGGTTTCTCGTCGTTCCACTCGGCTTCATACCAGAGGGTGAACTTCCCGTCCCGGATGGTGGCCCGGGTGAGGCAGACCCAGCGTGCACTCTGCCGCATCTGATCGGTGCAGGCCTCGTCCGCCGGGAGCAGCGCGGCGGCGGTGCTCGGTGCCGCGCTCGGCGAACCTGTCACACCGGCCGGGTCCTGGCTGTGCTGCCCGCCGCTGTGCTGCGGGCTCGCCCCGGCCGACGGCGTCTCCGGGTTCTTCGCGCCGTCGTCGAGCCGGCCCAGTGCCCAGGCCGTGCCCGCGACGCCCGCCATCATCACCACCACCAGCGCGGCGACCAGGACCGTGCCGAGCGAACGCCCCGATTCGGCGGCGGCTCCACCCTGATTCCCGCCGGGAATCGGCGGGTGCGGTCCACCCTGACTCCCGCCGGGGATCGGCGGGTGCGGTCCGGCCTGACTCCCGCCGGGGATCGGCGTGTGCGGTCCGGCCATGCCGTCGCCGTCGACCGGCCGGATCGCCGCGCTCGCCTCGGCCGCACCGGAATCCATCGCGCCCGAACCGGCCTCGCTGGACAGGCCCGCACCCGAACCGGCCTCGCCGGACAGGCCCCCACCCCAACCGGAATGGCCGGACACGGCAGCGGCGGCGGCGTCCTGGGCCGCGGCACTCGAGGCGTCCTGGGCCGCGGCACTCGAGGCGCTCTGAGCCACGGCACTCGAGGCGTTCTGAGCCACGGCGCGCGGAGCGTTCTGGGTCGATACGGCGGCGGAGGAACCGGAGACGTCGGGTGTGGCGGGGATCGGCAGGGCGTTGTCGGGCCAGGCCGCGGGGACCGCCTCGGCAGCGCCGGTCGCCCACGGGTCGACGGCCGCGGGCAGCACCAGAGCGGTGCCCGCCTCGGAGATCTCCGCGCCCGCCTGCCACGCCGCGCCGAGGGCCACCGCGTGTTTGGGGTGCGCGTCGACCGCCACCGGGCGACCCAACTCCGCGGCGACCATCTGGCCCACCAGCGGAATCCGGGACGAGCCGCCGACCAGCAGAACCGCGTCCAGGTCGCCCGGCTCGACACCAGCCGACCGGATCGTGCGGCGCAACACGTCGATCGGCCCGTGCAGCACCGGACGGACCATCGACTCCAATTCGGCGCGGGTGAGCCGTACCTCCGTGGTGAGGTTCGGCAGTGACACCGGAATCGTCACGTCGGTGTCGGCCGACAACGCCTCCTTCGCCTGCACGCACTCCTCCCGGAGGCGGGCGACGGCGGCGGTCGCCGCCGGATCGTCCTCGTCGAGGGAGTCGAGGGCGCCGCCGAGCGCCCCGGCGACGTGGGCGAAGACCGCAGCGTCGAAATCGATCCCGCCGAGCCGCTCGATCCCCTCCGGCTTGCCGATCAACTCGAAGCCGCCGACCGTCTTACGCAGCACCGCCGCGTCGAAGGTGCCACCACCGAGGTCGTAGACGGCCACCGTCGCACCCGGCTCCAGCCGCTGCTGCCGGGCGTAGAAGACCGCCGCGGCCTGCGGTTCGGTAACCAGCTGAACCGGCCCTTCGATGCCGGCGAGCCGGATCACCTGATACAACAGATCGATCTTGTACGGCCCCCAGTTGGCCGGATGCGACACGCAGATCCGCTCCGGCTCACCGCCCTCACGCGACGACACCTCGTCGATCACTGATCGCAGCATCCGGGCCATCAGGGACTCCGCCGAGTACGGCACCCCGCCGAGCAGGATCGGAGTCGGGTCGCCGAGGCGGCGCTTGAACTCCCGGGCCACCCGATTCGGTTCGGTCAGACCACGCCGACTGGCGGTCTCACCGGTCAGAACCGTCTCGTCGGACCGCAGCAACACCACCGACGGAACAGCCGCCGACCGGCTGCCCAGCGACGCGATCTCGACGTGCCCGTCGCGCCACACCGCCGCCGCCGTGTAGGTGGTTCCCAGGTCGATACCGAGCGCATACATCCCGAGTGACTCCGGATCCGGTCGAGCCGAGACCGACACGTGTCCGCCTCGGCTCCCCAGTAAGGGGCCCCCAGAATAGGGTCACCCGATCAACGGGACCGCCCCGGGCGAGTCACCCCACGACCTTCCGGGGTGACTCGCTACACCCACTCGCCGTACATCGGCGGCCGAGACGGACCGAGCCGACCGGGTCACACCCGGCGGACGACCAGTCCCGGTTTGACCTCTGCCGCGGCTCCCAGTCGTGTGATGTCGTCCGGATCGCTGGTGAACACGATCGCGCCATAGGCCAGAGCGAACGCGACCACGGTGGCGTCGACGACATCACGGGTGCCCGCCTTTCCGCACAGCACCCCGGCTGCTTTCGCCGTCTCCATGCCGACCGGGACGACTTCGCAGCTGTGCAGAAACCTGCCGAGCTGCACTTGGCGGCGCCCATCACGCCAGGCCTGCGCCACGATGACAGCGGGAATCAGAAGACGACGCCCCTCCTCCACCGCCAGGTGATGAATCGTCCACATGCGCCGGTCATTGTCGTCGATCGCCAGCAGCACGCCGGCGTCGTACACGTACGGAATAGTCATGCCGCCGTCGTCTCGGCGACGTCGAAGGCCTCCGCATCCGCCGCGGCCATCTCGGCCCGTGCAGCCGCAAGCTCCTCGAGCGTGAACGCCCCGTGCTCGGCCTGCCAATCGGCGACGAGCTTTCGGCCGACCCTTCGGCGCAGCTCGTTCTCCGCCGCACTCGCCACCAGTCGCGACAGCGGGACGCCTTCCTCACGTGCGGCCGAGCCGAGAGCCTCGACCAGTTCCTCGGGGAGCGTTACCGTGACCTTCTTGACCGCCATAGAAACACCATACGCCGATATGGCGTTCGTTGCTGGTGAGCATTCCGGATCGCTGACCAGCAACCGAGGACCGGTCAGGGGCAGACAGTGGGCTCCAGGAAGAGGTCGTACCACGAGTCCGTGCCGCCGAGGACGGCTTCCAGGCTCGCGGTGAGACCGCAGTCACCGCCGGCGGCGGTGGCCGTCAGCGTGTAGGTGCCCGCGGCCAAGCCGGGGAACTCGAAACCGCCCCACTCGTTGGTGGTGGCCTGGAGACCGCCCGGCTGGAGCGTGACGGTGACCCCGGCGACGGCTTCGCCCCACACCAGGCCGCCCAGCGTCGCCGCCGGAACCTCCGGCTCGGCCGGCGGCGGGCACGGCTCGCCGTCCTCCGTGTACAGGGTCAGCCCGAAGGTGATTCCGTACTGGTCGACGAAGAGCAGCTGGCTCCTCGAAACCGGGCAGTCGCCGTTCAACGTCGTGGACGCGGACACCAGGTACTCACCGACCGGAAGGTCCGTGAAGAGGACCCGGCCGGAGGCGTCGGAGTTCTGCTGGTAGCCGCCCGGCTCCAGAGTGACCGTCACACCTTCGAGCGGAAGCCCACCAGGATCCTTGACCCATCCCTCGAACGTGCCGGTCGGTGCCGCAGGGTCGGCGAGAGCAGGCGCCGCCCCGGTGGTGAGAAGAAAGCCGGCCAGCAACACCGCGAGTGCGGTGGCCAGCAGACGCCGGACCGAGACAAAGAACATGAAGCCTCCCCCGTGATCCACATCAGACCAGGGGATCCAACCAATCAACATCAGCCGATGTAAACCGATTTCGGGCTTCATGCGGCCCGGCGTCCTCGGCGTCGACCTGATCGAAAAGGCCGTGTCGTTCGGCCCGGGTGCGTTCGTAATCCAGCCGAGCGGCGTCATACGCCTCGGCTGCGCCGGGTTCGGCAAACCGCCGGTCTCGCATCGCCGCCCAATCGACGCCCTCGCCCATGACCAAGTCCTCCTCAGCGCAGCCGTATGTTCCTCAGCGATGCAGAGCCACTCCGGTTCCATCGAAAGTGTGGGCCCGAGGAACTTGCTTCGGCCGTCGGGATCGCGCCCGCCGAGAACGAGCTGATGGTCGACCCCGGAGTCGCGCTACCGTGACCGCATGGCCGAGTCTCGCACGGTAACTGTGCCGGTCGTCGTGGAGCGCGACGAGGACGGCGTGTGGTGCGCCCATGCCCGACTACCTCCGGGAGTCGGGGCTCACGGTGAGGGCGACACCGAGGAAGCCGCGCTGGAAGACCTCCGCGAGGCACTGACCGGCCTGATAGAGGAGTTCGGGTAGGCGTTGAGTGGGGTCAGTGGGCCAGGATGGTGGGGATCAGGGCCAGGACCGCGGGGACCGTCTGGATGTAGATGATGCGGCGGCTTGCGGTCAAGGCTCCGACGATGCCGGCGATCGCCACGCAGATCAGGAAGAAGACGATGGGGGCGAAGCCTCCGCCCAGCAGGCCCCAGATCAGGCCGGCGGCCAGGAAACCGTTGTAGAGACCCTGGTTCAGGCCGAGCACCCTGGTCTGCTCGGCGAACTCCGGCGTGAAACCGAACGCCTTGCGGCCCTGCGGCTTGGTCCAGAGGAACATCTCCAGGACCGCGATGTAGACGTGGATCAGTGCCACGAAGGCGGCCAGGACGTTCCCGATGATCAGCATGGGTGGAGACTACCTGCCTGGTGACCACCGCATTCGGCCCGCAGCGGGCGCTGCGGGCCGGGTCACCGGAAGACGTCGCCGGATGGCTCACGGGACGGCTTGGATGCGGTCGGGAGCCCCTGGCCGTACCGAATCAGAGTCCGTAGGTTTTTCCGATGATGTCTCGCTGGATCTCGCTGGTGCCGCCGTAGATGGTCGAGACCAGGGTGGCCCGGACGTGGCGTTCCATGTCGTATTCGGTGGCGTAGCCGTAGCCGCCCATCATCTGCATGCCGGCCAGCGCGACCTGCCGGGCCACCTCGGTGGTCTTGAGTTTGACCATGCTGCTCTCGCGCGGCAGGACCTTGTCCGGGTCGCGGTCGGCGAGGGTGGCGACCCGGTGCACCAGCAGGCGGCAGCATTCGATCTCGGTGGCCAGGTCGGCGACCCGGTGGCGTAGCGCCTGGAAGGAGCCGACCGGGCGGCCGAACTGTTTGCGCTGCCGGATGAAGTCGAGGGCGTCGTCGAAGGCGCGCTGTGCGGTGCCGAGCATCAGGGCGGCCAGGATCAGGCGTTCGGTGTTCAAGCCGGCCATCAGCTGCTGCCAGCCCTTGTCGACGGTGCCGACGACGGCGTCGGCGGGCAGCCGGACGTCGGTGAAGTAGAGGTCGTTGACCTCCTTGCCGCCCATCGTCTCGATGCCACTGATCCGCAGGCCGGGAGCATCGGCCGGGACCATCAGCATGGTGAGGCCGGCGTGTTCGCCGGGGCGGCCTCCGGTACGGGCGACGAGCAGGATGGCGTCGGCGAGGTGGGCGTTGGAGCACCACGTCTTCTGGCCGTTGACGATCCAGTCGTCGTCGGTGCGGACCGCCCGGCAGGACAGGTTGGCGACGTCCGAACCGGCCTCCGGCTCGGACATCGCGATCGAGTAGACCCGGCCGTTGACCAGGCCGCCGAGCACTGTCTTCTTCTGCTCGTCGGAGCCGGACCGCTGCACCGCGGCGGCGACGATCGCGCTGGTGGTGAAGCCGCCGACGGGGGCCTGGCCGTAGGCGACGTGTTCCAGGAACAGGCAGGTGTCGAGCATGCCGGCGCCGGAGCCGCCGTACTCCTCGGGAATGGTGACGCCGAGCCAGCCGAGGTCGGCCATCTTGCGGTACAGGCCGGGGTGGTGAGGGCTGTCGCCGCGCTGCTCGCGGGTGCCGGCCTCGCGGCGGCAGAAGTCGTCGACAGCCTCGGTGAACGCCTTCTGTTCGTCGCTGAGATCGATACTCATTTCGTCACCCTTCGGGAGTTCTCGCAGGTGAATCGCTATGTTGACAGCGACCGTAACATATCAAATATCAAATCTTAGCCCGGGAGCAACGATGACCGAGGTTCAGGCAACAGTCGAGAAAGCCCGGTCGGCCGCACGATGGTGGGGCGGGCTCAGCCATAACGAACGCCGCAGCCGTCTGCTGGCCTGGAAGCGGCACATCGCACGGCACATCGGGGAACTGGCGGCACTGATCGCCGAGGAGACCGGCAAACCGCAGGACGACGCCGCGCTCGAGGTGATGCTCGCGGTCGAGCACCTGGACTGGGCGGCCCGCAACGCCGGCAAGGTGCTGGGCCGGCACAAGGTGCCGAGCGGGATGCTGGCCGCCAACCACGTCGCCACGCTGGAATACCTGCCGCTCGGCGTGATCGGGGTGATCGGGCCGTGGAACTATCCGGTCTACACGCCGCTGGGCTCGGTGTCCTACGCGCTGGCCGCCGGCAACGCCGTGGTGTTCAAGCCGAGCGAGCACACCCCGCGCACCGGGGCGTGGCTGGCCGACGCGTGGGCGACCGCGGTCCCGGGTGAGCCGGTGCTGCAGGCGGTTCTCGGGGATGGGGCGGTCGGCGCGGAGCTGACCTGGTCGGGTGTGGACAAGATCGCGTTCACCGGGTCGGCGGCGACCGCCCGCAAGGTGATGGCGACCTGCGCGGAGACGCTCACCCCGCTGGTCGTCGAGGGCGGCGGTAAGGACGCGATGATCGTGGCGGCGGACGCCGATCTGGACGCGGCGGCGCGGGCCGCGGCATTCGGCGGGTTCGGCAACGCGGGGCAGACGTGTGCGGGGGTGGAGCGGGTCTATGTGGAGCGTTCGGTCTATCCGGAGTTCCTCAACCGGCTGAGCGGCCTCACCCCCGGGCCTCAGCGGATGACCACGCCGGAGCAGCCGTCGATCGTGCGGGCGCACGTGGACGATGCGCTGGCCCGTGGTGGCCGGGCGGTGGTCGGCGGCCCATCGGAGACCTCCGCCGTCGCAGCGGTGATCCTGGCCGAAGTGCCCGAGGACAGCATCGCGGTCACCGAGGAGACGTTCGGGCCGACGATCGTGGTCAATCCGGTGGACAACGTGGAGGAGGCGATTCGCCTGACCAACGCCTCCAAATACGGACTTGCCGCCTCGATCTTCTCGAAGGACTCGCACGGGGCCACCGGCGTCGCCCGGCAGTTGCGCACCGGGGCGGCCTCGGTCAACGCGGTCCTCGGGTTCGCGGGCGTGCCGGCACTGCCGTTCGGTGGGGTGGGCGACTCCGGCTTCGGGCGGATCCACGGGGCGGACGGGCTGCGCGAGTTCTCCCGGGCGCAGTCGGTGACTCGGCAGCGGTTCGCGGCGCCGATGGACCTGATGCGGCTGGACCGGGATCCGAAGGTGATGCAGCGGGCGCTGAAGCTGTTCCATTTCCGCCACGGGCGGTGAGGGCACGGACCGATGAAGCCGCGGGCGGTGAGGGCACGGACCGATGAAGGCGCGGGCGGTGAGGGCACGGACCGATGAAGGCGCGGGCGGTGAGGGCACGGGCCCCGCGGGTCAGGAAGCCCAGATGCCCAGGTCGTCGAGATGTTTGACCAGGCGCTCCGCCCCATCGGTGAAGTGCCTGGTCATCGCTGTGCGCGCGGCGTCCGCGTCAGCCTCGGCGAAGGCGGCGAGCACGGCCTCGTGATCGGCGCGCATGCCCTCACGCCAGCCCGGGTCGGCCGAGTAGACCCGGGCCGGGGTGTAGCGGGTGGCGGTGTGCAGGAACCAGCTGAGCTTGCGCGAGTGGGACATCCGGTTCACGGCTCGGTGGAACTCGTACTCGTACGTCTCCACGTCGGCGGCCTTCCGCGCCCGGGCCACCTTGCTGTGCGCCACCCGCAGCTCGGCCAGCTGGGCTTCGCTGATCCCGGCGGCGACCCGGGCGGCCAGCTCACCGGCGATGTCACCCTGCAGCTGGAAGACGTCGAGGATGTCCTGCCGGGAGAGCGGGGCCACCACGTACCCCTTGCGGGGTTCGAGCTCGACCATGTCCTCGCCGCGCAGGGTGAGCAGCGCCTCGCGGACCGGGGTGATGCTGACGCCGAGACCGGCGGCGACCTCTTCGAGGCGGATGCGCGCACCGGGGCGGAGCTCGCCGGACATGATCCGGCCGCGCAGCGCGCCGGCGACCTCCTCGGAAAGCAAAGCCCTCACCTCTCGCTTTATGGGCCGTCACCGTATCAAATATCAAAAAAGAGGAAAGGTGACCGATGCGCCTCGCAACGACGCTGATGTATGCCGGAGATCCACGGGCGACCGCCGACACGGTGGCCGGATGGGAGGACGCCGGGCTCGACGTGCTCTGGGTGGCCGAGGCGTACGGCTTCGACGCTCCCACGATCATGGGGTATCTGGCCGCCAAGACCGAGCGGGTGCAGATCGGCTCGGCGATCCTGCCGATCTATTCGCGCACTCCGGCGCTGCTCGCGCAGACCGCGGCCGGCCTGGACGCGATGTCCGGCGGCCGGGCGATCCTCGGCCTGGGCGCCTCCGGCCCGCAGGTGATCGAGGGCTGGCACGGGGTCGTCTACGACAAGCCGATCGGCCGGACCCGCGAGATCATCGAGATCTGCCGGTCGATCTGGCGGCGCGAGGTGGTCACCCACGACGGCCTCTACCAGCTCCCGCTGCCCGAGGGCCAGGGCACCGGCCTGGGCAAACCCCTCAAGATCCTGACTCATCCGGTACGGGACTCGATCCCGGTCTACGTGGCGGCGCTGGGTGGGGCGAACGTCCGGATGACGGCCGAGGTGGCCGACGGGTGGCTGCCGTTCCTGTACGTGCCGGAGCGGGCCGCCGACGTGTGGGGCGCCTCGCTGACGGCCGGCTTCTCGAAACGCGACGCGGCGCTCCCCCCGCTGGAGATCGTCGCGGGCGGCCCGGTGGCGATCGGCGACGACGTTCTCGGGTTACGTGATCTCGCCCGTCCGCTGATCGCCCTCTATGTCGGTGGCATGGGCGCGAAGGGCCGCAACTTCTACCACGACGTGGTCAGCCGGTACGGGTTCGAGAAGGAGGCCGACCTCATCCAGGAGCACTACCTGGCCGGCCGCAAGAAGGAGGCCGCCGCCGCGGTCCCCGCCGAACTGCTGGAGCTGAGCAGCCTGATCGGTCCGGAGTCGTACGTGCGGGACCGGATCGCCGCGTTCCGGGAGGCCGGCGTGACCGTGCTGAACGTGACCCCGATCGACGCCGACCCGCAGCGCCTGCTGTCCAAGGTGAAGGAGCTGATCAGCTGAGATGGGCCGTTACGAACTGCGGGACCGGATCGCGGCACTCGATCCGGAGAAGGACCATCTGGAGATCTACCAGATCTCGTCCGGCCGGGAGTTCCCCTGGGACTACACGCGGGCGCTGGAGTTCGCGCTGTTCCGGACGTACTGCGTGCCGAGCATCTCGAAGCTGCTGGCGGCGACCGGGGAGTTCCGGGACCGGCCGCAGCGGCGTTATGACGACACGGCGCTGCTGATGGCCGAGATGGCCGCGCACGGCTACGACTCGGCGCGGGGTCGGGAGGCCCTGAAGGTGGTGAACCGGGCGCATGGCCGGTATGCGATCAGCAACGACGACATGCTGTACGTTCTGTCGACCTTCATCTATGACCCGATCGACTGGCTCGCTCTCTACGGGTGGCGCCCCCTCCATGAGAACGAGAAACTGGCGGCGTTCCACTACTACCGTGCGGTCGGCACCCGGATGGGAATCCGGGATATTCCTGACACTTACCCATCGTTCCTCGCCTTCAAGACTTCTTACGAGGAGCGATATTTCGTATATTCCGACACGAACCGGGAGATCGGCCGATACACCGTCGAACTGTTCGCGGCCTGGTTCCCTCGCGTCGCCCGGCCCGCCGTACGGCTCGGCGTCCGGGGCATGCTCGACGAGCGGATGCTGAGCGCCTTCGGTTTTGACCCGGCGCCGCGGTGGGTCGGTGGGCTGGCCGCGGCCGCTTTGAAGAGTCGCGCCCGGGCGTTGCGATTTTTCCCACCACGGCGCGAATCGGTGCTGGGCAAACCCAAGCGCAACCACACCTACCCCGGATACCCTTCCGGCTATCAGCCGTCCGACCTGGGCGCACCACCCCCACCCGACGATCTTCCGGCCGAATTCCGGCGGTCATCACGTCAGGGTCAGGGGCATATTGACATGACCTGATGCATTGCTGGCCGTCAATGCCTGGGGGTTTGCTGTGAGCACCATTTCCCCAGATCCGGAGGTCGTTCATGAGACGACGGTCCCTCGCGGCACTCGCCGCGGTCACGTTCTGCGCGGCCGCGGCCATCTCCGCCTCCTCCCCCGCCGGGGCGGAGGCCGTCGCCGAGCCCGCCCCGCCCGGTGAGTACGAGATCTACGACGTTCGCACGCTGGGTCAGCGCAACGCCATCGCGCGTACCGGTGTCGCCATCGAGGACTTCGAGCACGGCGTCGCGACCGTCACCGCGACCACCGGCGAGGTGGCCAAGCTGCAGAAACTCGGGTTCAAGGTCGAACCGGTGCTGCAGACCTTCGACTTCCCGTCCGCCGACTCGGCCTACCACAACTACGCGGAGACGATCGCCGAGGTCAACGCGGTGGTGGCCGCCTACCCGGCGATCGCCAGCAAGCGGGTGCTCGGCAAGTCCTACGAGGGCCGCGACATCGTGGCCGTGAAGATCTCCGACAACGTCGGCACCGACGAGGCCGAGCCCGAGGTCCTCTACGACGCCAACCACCACGCCCGTGAGCACCTGACCGTGGAGCAGGCGCTCTACCTGCTCGGACAGTTCACCAAGACGTACGCGACGGACACCCGGGTCAAGAACATCGTCGACACCCGGGAGATCTGGATCATCCCGATGGTGAACCCGGACGGTGTCGAGTACGACATCGCCACCGGCAGCTACCGCTCGTGGCGCAAGAACCGGCAGCCGAACAGCGGCTCCAGCAACGTCGGCACCGACCTGAACCGGAACTACGCCTACAACTGGGGCTGCTGTGGCGGCTCCTCCGGCAGCACGTCGTCGGCCACCTACCGCGGCCCGTCGGCGTTCTCCGCGCCGGAGACCAGGGTGATCCGGGACTTCGTGAACAGCCGGGTGGTCGGTGGCGTCCAGCAGATCAAGGCGGCGATCGACTTCCACTCGTACTCGAAGCTGGTGCTGTGGCCGTACGGGCACACCACCGCGAACACCGCGACCGGCATGAACGCCGACCAGGCCAACACGTTCGCCACCCTGGGCCGGCAGATGGCGGCGACCAACGGCTACACCCCGCAGCAGTCCAGCGACCTCTACATCACCGACGGTGACTCGCTCGACTGGCTGTGGGGCGTGCACAAGATCTTCGCCTACACCTTCGAGCTCTACCCGGGCAGCTCGGGCGGCGGCGGCTTCTACCCGCCGGCCAGCGTGATCCCGACCGAGACGGCCCGCAACCGGACGGCGGCTCTGATGATCGCCGAGGCGGCGGACTGCCCGTACAAGGTCATCGGCAAGCAGGCGACCTACTGCTCCTAGTCCAGGTAGGCACTCTTCCAGGTGGTGAACCGCTCGCCGTACTCGGCCTGCGCGGCGCCGACGATCCCCTCCGGGTCGTCGGTGGCCGCCAGGCCGAAGTGCGTTTGCAGCCAGGCCAGGAACTCGTCGCGGGCCTCGCTGTGCTCGTCGTCGGGGTCACGGTAGAAGGTCACCCCGTCGTGGTCGACCATCGGCTCGCTGTCGAAGGTGAGCAACTGGAACAGCTCGCGCACGTCCCGGGCGACCACGTGCTCGCCGCCCTCGTCGCCGAAGACCACGACCGGCAGCGTGCCGTCGCCGGCCGCCCAGAGCGCGTAGAACGAGCCGCCGCCGGTGGCCCGGGCGAACGGCGTCAGCCGGGCCAGGAACTCCGGATCCTTCGACCAGCCGGCGGTCAGGCCGGAACCGTCATTCCAGTCGTCGAGGCCGAAACACTCCGAGTACGACTCGTAGCCGTGCTCGTCCTGAAACGCCTTCAGCAGGTTCAACTCGGGAACCGGAGAGTAGGTCACCCACACACGATATAAGCGACTCGGGATGTTTATATCTATGAACGTCGATGCAATGCTCGGTTCACCCCAGACAAGAGGAGAACCGAGATGCGCAGATGGCGAACCCTTCTGGCGATGTTCGCCGCGGTCGTCACCGCGGCCACCATGTCCCCCAGCCCGGCTCAGGCCGCCGACCCGGTCGTCCCCTACGTCGTCGGAGGCAGCCGCGCGGCTCTCGGCGAGTTCCCGTTCATGGTCCGGCTCTCGATGGGCTGTGGCGGCGCCCTCTACAGCCCCACCCTGGTCCTGACCGCCGCCCACTGCGTCAGCCGGACCGGCGCCAACACCTCGATCACGGCCACCTTCGGCGCGATCGACCTGCAGTCGAGCAGCCGGGTCACCCGCAAGTCGAACTACGTGTACCGGGCGCCCGGTTACAACGGCAGCGGCGACGACTGGGCGCTGATCCGCCTGGCCAGCGCGGTCAGCGGCGCCAACATCGGCACCCTGCCGATCACCACCTCCACGGCGTACGACAGCGGCACCTTCACCATCGCCGGCTGGGGTGCGGCCAGCGAGGGCGGTTCGCAGCAGCGTTACCTGCTCAAGGCGACCGTGCCGTTCGTCAGCGACGCCACCTGCAACTCCAGCAGCATGTACGGCGGCGAGGTGATCGCCGCCGAGGAGATCTGTGCCGGCTACACCGCCGGTGGGGTCGACACCTGCCAGGGCGACTCCGGCGGCCCGATGTTCCGCCAGGGCGCGTCCGGCTGGGTCCAGGTCGGCATCGTCAGCTGGGGCGACGGTTGCGCCCGCCCGAACAAGCCGGGCGTCTACACCCAGGTCAGCTACTTCTCGTCGGCCATCCGCGCCGCGGCCACCTCGCTGGGCGGCTGACCCGCTCCGGCACTCCGTCTCTCCAGAAATGATCACACCGGGCGTCCTGAACGGGGGCGCCCGGTGTTTCATGTCCCGATGACGACGAACCCGTGGCTCGCCGGCCCGTCACCCCCGCGTCTCGGCCGGGATCTTCGCGCCGCTCGTCGGCCAGGCCAGCAGCCGCGGCGCCCAACTCTTCGGCACGGCGCGGATCCTCGAACCGGACGAACCCGGCTTCGACACCTACTGGCCGATCGTGCGCTGGCAGTCCGACCACGTCGAACGTTCCCGCTCCCTGGACGATCCGCCGCTCGGCACGATCGTCGTCGTCAGTCCGGACCGCATCGTCTACACCGAGCACTGGCTTCGCCGAGAGGGCTACCACCCGAGGCAGACCCTTCATCCGGTACGGCCACCCGCCGCTCCCGAGATCCGGCCGGCTCCCCGAGCCGTCCCGACCGCCCCGGAACAGCCCTGACGACCAGCCCGGGGCGGCTTCAGGTGCACGGGAGGCCGTTGACGCTGAAGTCGCTCGCCAGGCCGCCCGCGCCGGTCGCCTGATAGGAGACGGCGACCGTGCCGCCCGGCTCGACGACCGCGTTCACCACGATGTCGTGGGCCACCACCGAACCTGACGGGCTCTCCAGCGAAGCCCCCTTGACCATCAGGATCTTCTGGCTCGCCGGGAGCGTGAACCGCAACGTCCACCCCTTGAGCGTCTCCGTCCCGGTGTTCTTGATGGACAGTGCCGCCTGGTGCACGGACACGTCCAGCTGTCGCCACGCATAGCCCACCGCACACCCGTCCACGGTCACGGCGACCGGGGCCGGCAGCACCACGACGACACCCAGCAACGATCGGAAGATTCGCGACATTCTCTTTCCCCCTGCGTCAGTGCTCTCCATCCTCGACACCAGACACTGACGTTCGTCACTGGATTACGACTGGATGGGGACTGGTGCTGCGGATACAGGTTCTCGGCCTCACCCGGGCCTGGGTCGACGGCGAACCCGCCGATCTCGGGCCGGCCGGGCAGCGGGCCGTCCTCGGGCTGCTGATCCTCGCCGGCGGGCAACCGGTCAGCCGGGCCGCGCTCGTGCACTCGCTGTGGGACGACGAACCGCCGGACAGCGCCGTCAACGTCCTGCAGACCCGGGTCAAGCACCTGCGGCGGGCCCTCGAACCGGACCGGCCCGCGCGACAGGTCAGCGCGGTGATCCCGCTGGCCGGGGACGGATACCGGTTCGCCGGGGCGCCCGGCGGTGTCGACCTCGCCGAGTTCCGGCGGCTGGTCCGGCAGGCCGGGCAGGACCACGACGACCGGCGGCTCGACGCGGCGCTGCGGGTCTGGCCGCACGGCGAGCCGTTCGCCGACGTGCCGGCGCTCGGCCGGCACCCGGCGGTGGTCGCGCTCGGCGAGGAGCGGCGGTCGGTACTGACCCGGTATGCGGCGGTGATGCTCGCCGACGGCACACCGGGCGGGCCGTCCGGCTGCTCACCGAGGCGGCCGCCGCGCGGCCACTCGACGAGGCCGGGCAGGCGCGGCTCATCGACGCCCTGCGTGCGGCGGGCCGACGGGCCGAGGCGTTCGAGACATATCACGCGGTACGGGCACGACTGGCCGAGGAACTCGGCGTGGATCCGGGGCCGGAGTTGACGGCGGCGCACGAGAAGCTCCTCGCCGAGGATCGGGGCGGCCTGCCGTTGTCCGCTCCGGCCGGGCCGGGAGTGGCCGTATCCCCTCCCCCGCCGAAGGCGCGAACGGCGCCGCCACCGGCCGAACTGCCGGGAGAGACCGCGGGTTTCACCGGCCGGGTGGCCGAGATGTCTGATCTGGCCGGCATCATCGATGCCGGCCAGCGGATCGTGGTGATCTCCGGGACCGCCGGGGTCGGCAAGACCAGCCTCGCGGTGCGCTGGGGACATCGGGCGCGGGACCGTTTCCCGGACGGGCAACTCTACGCTGACCTGCGCGGATACCATCCGGAGCAGCCCGTCGCGGCGGGTGACGCGCTGGCCGGCCTGCTGCGTTCGCTCGGCCTGCCCGCCGACCAGATCCCACCCGGCCTGGACGAACGTTCGGCCCGGCTGCGCAGCCTGCTGGCCGGCCGCCGGATGCTGCTGCTGCTCGACAACGCCGCCACCGTCGAGCAGGTCCGCCCGCTGCTGCCCGGCGCCGGTTCCTGCGTCGTGCTCGTGACCAGCCGGGACTCGCTCGCCGGGCTGGTCGCCGGGCAGGGCGCCGACCGCCTCGAACTGGACCTGCTGCCGCTCACCGACGCCGTCGCCCTGGTCGGGCGGCTGCTGCGGTCCCGCACCGGCGACGAGTCCGCGGTCACCGCGCTCGCCGTGCAGTGCGCCCGCCTCCCGCTCGCCCTGCGGATCGCCGCCGAACTGGCCCTGATGCGGGGCGTCCCGCTCGCCGACCTGGTCGGTGAACTGTCCGACCGGCACCGGCGGCTCGACCTGCTGGCCACCGGCGGCGACCCGCAGACCGACGTCGGGGTGGTGCTCTCCTGGTCGTACGGCCACCTGCCGCCACCGGCCGCCCGGCTCTTCCGGCTGCTCGGCGTGCATCCCGGCCCGGACATCGACACGCACGCCCTGACCGCGCTCTGCGGCGACAGCCGTCCCGCCGTCGACGTCCTCACCCGCGCGCATCTGATCCGGCGCACCGACAACGACCGGTTCGTGTTGCACGACCTGCTCCGGGCCTACGCCGCCCGGCTCGCCGCCACCGACGACGAGGCCGGACCGGCCCTGGACCGGCTGCTGCACTACTACCGCCTCGCCGCACAGACCGCCGCCGAGACCATGTACCCGGCCGAACGCCGCCGCCTCGTCGACAGCACCGGCCCGGACGACGCCGTCCCGGACCTACCCGGCCCCCGGCTGGACACCGCCGCCCGCAGCCTGGCCTGGCTGGACGCCGAACGCGCCAACCTGGTCGCCACCGCCGTGCACGCCGAACGCCACGGCCGCCCCGAACACACCACCGCCCTCACCCTGGTGCTGCTGCGCTACGTGGAGGCCGGCGGGCACCACGACGAGGCGGCCACCCTGCACACGCACGCGCTGCGGGCCGCCGCCCGGCTCGGCGACCCCCGGCAGGAGGCGCACCTGGAGACCAACTTCGCGGTGATCCTCGCTCAGCAGGGCCGCTACCCGGAGGCCGAGCTGCGGCTGCGCCGGGCGGCCGCGACCACCACCGACCCGGCGGCCCGGGCCCGCGCTCTCGGCAACCTGGGTCACCTGCACGAACGGCAGGGCCGGTACGCCGAGGCGGCCGCCCTGCTGGGTGAGGCGATCGACCTGTGCCGGACCGCCGGCGACGCCACCGGGGAGGCCCGTGCCCTCGGCAACCTGGGCCAGGTGCTGCTCCGGCAGGGCCACCCGGACGAGGCCGCCGACCGGCTCGGCGCGGCGGTGGTCATCAACCGGCGCATCGGTGACGCCGTCGGGGAGGCGTACGCGCTGATCAGCCTGGCTCACCTCGCCCTGCGGCGCGGGGAGCACGAACGGGCCGCCGCCCTGTCCGGGACCGCGCTGACCCTGTGCCGCGGCAACAACGAACCCGGCGGCGAGGGTTACGCGTTGAACGCCCTCGGCCTGGCCCGGCTCCGCGCCGGTGACCACGACACCGCGATCGACCTGCTGCGGCAGGCGCTCGTCACGTTCAGCCGGCTCGGCGAACGGGCCGGTGAGGCGGACGCCGGCAACAGCCTCGGCGAGGCGCTGACCGCCGCCGGACGGTTCGGACCGGCCCGCGCCCACCACCGGTCGGCGCTCACCCTGGCCACCGAGATCGGCGACCACCACCAGCGGGAACGCGCACTACGCGGACTGTCCAGTGTCGTCCCGCCGGAGTCCAGTCGCTGACCAGAGCCGATTCCTACGGTCCCTCCCAGCACGACAACCGACGTCCAGGAGGGACGAGACATCATGCGACTTCTTCGTACGCTGGCGGCGCTCGCGGCGACCGGCGCACTGGTCTTCACCGGGGCGGCCCCGGCGGCGGCCGCCTCCGACCTGCCCAACTTCCAGATCGGCATCCAGCTCATCGACAACGGCTACGAGATCGGGCAGATGCAGATGACCCCGTTCGCCACGTTCGGCGGCGGCTGCTCCGATTGGGCCGGCGACCCGAACGCCTTCGACCCCGACGGCGCCCGGGTGCTGCTGATGCCCGCCCCGCGCGGGAGACTCGGCGACCGGGACATCCGGCTCGGCATCCAGGTGCAGGACCGCAACGGTTCGGAGACCGGCCCGGTCCAGTGGACGGCCTGGGCCAGCCAGGGCGGCAGCATGAGCCCCGACGCGTTCGACACCAACTACTTCGACCCGGACCGGGTGCGGGTCTGCCTGGAGACGCGGACCATGCCGGCCGCGATCGACCTGTACGACCTGCGCGTCTCCATCAAGACTGTCGACCTCGGCGGCCGCGACCAGAACGGCTACCGCCAGTACACGCCGTGGCTCTACGACGGCGGTGGTTTCAGCCCGTGGGCGTACGACTCGAACGCCTTCGATCCGGACGGCTTCTCGAACGGCCTGGAGGTCTACTGACCGGCTGAGCGGCGGGGGCCGGTCACGGTCCCCGCCAGCTCCGCCCGGACCCGCATCAGGGCGAAACCCAGAAGATTCAAACCCCTCCAGCGGTACGGGTCACCCGCGCGCGGATCGTCGGCGGTCAGCCCGATGCCCCAGATCCGGTCGAGCGGACTCGCCTCGACGAGCACCCGCCGTCCCGTGGTCAGCAGATACTCCCGCAGCGCCGGATCCTGCCCGAACTTCGCGAGGTTCCCGGCGACCACGATCGGTGTGCGGTGTGCGTCCCAGACCGCCTGATCGAACCCGGACACCAGCCCACCGAACCGTTTCGCCTGATGCGGATGCGACGCGGTCAGGATGCGCCCGGCCATCACGTCATCGCCGAAGAGCACCGCCTTGCGCCACATCATGTAGTGCTCGGCCGTGGCGAACGTGTGCCCGTCCACCTCGAACCGGCCCGGCCACCACTGGCTCAGGCACCCGGCACCGATCCGGCCGTCCCGCTCACGATCGTGCTTCCAGAAGTAGAGAAACTTGACCTTCGCCCCGGCCGCCCAGGCAGAGGAGAGGCCCGCGACATCATCGAAAGGCATCCCGCGAGTCTGCCGCCCCACCCCACCTCGGCGCCCGCTATTTTCGCGGAAGATCGACCCGGCGACTACAGATGACTACAATGTAGCCATGACCGCTCCACGTTCGGTTCGTTTCGACGAGACGGTGCTAGCCCGCCTCGACCGATATGTTCGAGAGCACCCGGGTACGTCATCGTCCTCGGTCGCCAACATGTTCATCGACGAAGCCCTGAAGGCGCACGAACACCCTGGGATCAACTTCCGGCCCGGCCCCACCGGACGCCGGGCGGCGTTGGCCGGCGGGCCGGACGTTTGGGAGGTCATCGCCGCGCTGAAGGACATCCGCTACGAGGATCCGCAGATCAGCGACGCCGAACTCGTCGGGGAGCTGAGCACGGTCACCGGCCTCTCGGTCGCCCAGGTCCACGTCGCCCTGCGGTATTACGCGGCCTATCCGGACGAGACAGATGAACGGATCGCCCTCAACCGAGACGTGGCGGACCGGGAGGAAGAGCTCTGGAAGGCCCAGCAGGATCTTCTGCGGAGGCCGCGGTCTTGAGCAGCGTTCTTCTCGACGAGATGTATCCGCCGGACCTGGCGCGACAACTCCGGGACGCCGGGCATGACGTGGTCGCGGTGCTGGACATCGAGGTCGGTCTGGCCTCGAAGACGGATGAGGACGTGCTGGCCTGGGCGGCTCGCAACAACAGGTCTGTGGTGACCGAGAACGTCGCCGATTTCCTGCGCCTGGCGCACCAGGGCTTCAGCCACGCCGGGCTGATCCTCGTCACCAGCCGGCGGTACCCCCGGACCCGGTCCGGGCTGCACCGGCTCGGCAAAGCCCTGGAAGATTTCCTATCCGCCGGGAACTCACCGGGCCGGGACGGGATCGTCTGGCTGCCAGACGTGTAGCCGTACCGGATGGTCAGGCGTTGAAGTGGGGGTCCCGGGCCATGGCGCGGTAGGCGGCGAGGGCCGACGGGTCGGTGTCGAACCGGAAGTCGTGGTCGGTGCCCTCCTGGATGTCGGTGTCGAACCAGACGACCGCCCGCACCGCCGGGGTGTCGGCGACCCAGGTGTGCAGGCGCTTGATGTAACGGGCCTTGTCCTGCACCGCGGCGGTCTCGCTCAGGATGATCGGCTTGCGTCCGCCGTAGCGGCGGGTGACCGGGCCGAACAGTGTGGACGGTGACTCACCGTAGAAGTTGTAGCCGGAGATGCCCACCCAGTCGACGTGGTCGTCACCCGGGTAGTAGCGCTGGACCTGGTTCCACGGCTCGGCCGGGGACGAGTTCCAGTTGGGGCTCCAGATCCAGGACACGTTCGTGGCGCCCTGGTCGGCGAAGATCTCCCGCAGACGGCGCCACACCCGCACGTAGTCGGCCGGATTCCGGCCGTTGGCGGCGCCGGACCAGTCGAACCAGTCGCCGTTCATCTCCCAGCCCCAGCGCAGCAGGATCGGGCGGTTCATCGCCTTGAGCTTGCGGGCCACCGAGCGGATCGTCGCGTCCGAGCCGCCGTCGAGGATCCCGCCCCACGGGGCGCCGTGCCACGACACCATCAGCAGGCTGCTGCGGGCGACGTCGGGTTCGCCGGTCGGCACGTAGCCGTCCCACGGGTAGAAGCGGTGCACGATCCGCTGTTCCCGGTCGAGTTGGCTCCGGCGCAGGGCGAGGCTCTGCCGCAGGGTCCGCCCGCCGAGCGCGAGGTAGGAACCGAGCATGACGCCCGGCTTCCCGGTAGCGGACGGTGACGGGAAGGGCGATGCGGACGGCGGTGCTGCGGACGGCGGTGCCGCGGTCGTCGTGAGCGCCGACCCGAGCCGCTCGGTCACGGCCGGCGACGGTGTGGAGACCGGTGTCCCGGAGGGTGTCGGGGAGGTGCCGCAGCCCGCCATGCCGGTGAGGGCCAGCAGGGACAGCAGCTGACGGCGTTTCAAGGCGGCACCCACTTCCGACGCGTTCATGACCGCACGGATATTGCCGTAAGCGCGCCTCAACGAGGTCATCCGAACGGCCGGTGAGCTGCTAAAACATGACTCAGCACACCATGCCTGGTCGGCTGAACGGCGGATTCTGCGGGGCCGAATGGGCCACCGGCGCGGGTTCTCCCGCCACGCCACCGGGCCGCGCGTAGGTTCGGAATCGCCGGGGACGCCAAACCGGCGGCCCCGGAGACAACGGGGAGGAAAGAACAATGAACCTTCGCAAGAGCTGCGCTCTCGCTGCCGGAACGCTCTTCCTGGCCGGTACCGCGGTCACCGCGGTGACCGCTCCGGCCGTCGCATCACCGGCGCCCACCACGCAGATCGTGACGCCGAGTGACCCGTGGCCGAGCCCGGCCTTCCGCAAGGGCTACCGGGACGGCCGCCGCGACGGCTGGCGTGAGGCCAGGGACGAGTGTGATAACTCGGCCAAGGCCATGATGAAGCTGCACAGTTACGGCGAGTCCGAGTACATGCGCGGCTACGACAAGGGCTGGGAGCGCGGCTACGCCGACGGTTTCGACGAGTTCTGCTACTGATGCCGACCGGCCGGCCGGAACCCTTCGCGGGGTTCCGGCCGGTGCCGTTCTCAGCCGTAGAGCGCCCCGATCTCCTCGGCGTAACGGTCCTGGATGATCCGGCGCCGCAGCTTCAGCGTCGGGGTCAGCTCACCTGACTCGGGACTCCAGCCGCGGGTCAGCACCCGGTACGTCTTGACCTGCTCGGGGCGGGACAGTTTCGCGTTCGCGGCGGCCACCGCGGCGTCGATCTCGGCCCGCAGCACCGGGTCGTCGGCCAACTCGGCGACGGTGGTGGCGGGCAGCCCCTTGGAGCGGGCCCACAGCGGCGCGATCTCCTCGTCGAGGACGATCAGGGCGGTGACGTACGGCCGCCGGTCACCGACCGCCACGGCCTGGGCGATCAGCGGGTGCGCCCGCAGCAGGTTCTCGATCTGGGCGGGCGAGATGTTCTTCCCGCTCGAGTTGATGATGAGTTCCTTCTTGCGGTCGGTGATGGTCAGGAACCCGGCGTCGTCGAGCACCCCGACGTCACCGGTGGCCAGCCAGCCGTCGGCGTCGGTGATCGGCTCGATCCCGCCGTCGGCGCGCAGGTAACCGGCGCTGACCAGCGGCCCGCGGACCAGGATCTCGCCGTCGTCGGCCAGCCTGATCTCCATGCCGCCGTTGGGTCGCCCGACCGAGCCGGTCCGGAAACTCTCCGGCGTGTTGATCGTGGCCGTGCCGGTGGTCTCGGTCATGCCCCACACCTCGAGCACGTCGATCCCGATGCTCGCCAGGTAGAGCAGGACCTCGACCGGGATCGGCGCGGCCCCGCTGCCGGCCCACAGCATGTTGTCCATGCCGAGTTTGGCGCGCAGCGGCTTGAGGACCTGCGCGTCCAGGGCGGCGTGCCGGGCGGCCAGCTCGTCCGGGATCGGCTGCCCGGCCTCGCGCAGCCGATACACCTCGGTGGCCACCGCGCGGGCGGTCTCGACGGCGGCCTGCACCGGCGGGTCGGCCGCGGCGAGCTGACCCTGCACGCCCGCGACCATCTTCTCCCAGATCCGGGGTACGCCGAAGAACGACACCGGCCGGACCCGGACCAGGCCGGCGAGCAGCTGGGTCGGGTCGGGGCAGATGGTCACATGACCGGCCCGGTAGATCGGGTTGTAGACGCCGAGGACCCGTTCGGCGATGTGCGCGAGCGGGAGGTAGGCCAGGGAGGCGGCGTGGTCCGGGGTGTCGATCGTGTTCTCCATGACGACGCACTGGTAGAGCACGTTGTGGTGGGTGAGCACGACGCCCTTCGGGTCGCCTGTGGTGCCGGAGGTGTACAGCAGTGTCACGGGCTGCTCCGGCCGTACCTCCCGCCAGGTCTTCTCGAAAGCCTCGGGGTCGGCCTGGTGCGCGGCGGCGCCGCGGATGCTGACGTGCCGCAGCGAGATGATCCGGCCGTCCGGGTCGTCGGCGGCCCGGTCGATCACCACCACCCGGCGGATCTCCGGGAGGTCGTCGAGGATCGGCCGCCAGCGGTCCAGCGCCGCGTCGTCCTCCAGCACGACGATCCCGGCCTGGGAGTGGCGGGCCAGGTAGCGCAGCTGGTCGGTGGAGAGGGTGGCGTAGACGGTGGACGGGATCGCCCCGAGCGACGCCGCGGCCAGGTCGATCAGCCAGTGTTCGGGCCGACTGGACATCATGATCAGTAGGCGGTCACCGGCGCCGAGGCCGAGGTCGGCCAGCCCTCGGGACAGCACGGCGACCTCGTCGCGAACCTGTTTCCAGGTCAGCGTGTCGGAGGAGCCGAGCAGGCTGAGCGCGGGCAGATCCGGGTACTCGGTGGCGTTGCGGTGCAGCAGGGCGGGAATCGTCAGGTCGCGGGCTATGTCGGCGCACCGCTGCCGGCTGTCGGAATCCATGAGCTGCCTCCTGGGAAAGCCGAAGACGGACGGCTATGGCGCGACTGTAAACGCGCACTAACTTCCTGGGAAGAGACCATGCGAATCCGGCTTAACTTTTTCAGGGATTCATCAGGCTTTCAGCACGGTCAGAGTCAGCCGGGTGAGGTGCTTGTCCATCCCCGAACGGCGGTCGAAGCGGACCAGCCGGCTCAGATCGGTGACCAGGTTGAGGCCGGCGTGCACCAGCACCCGGGCCTCCGGCGCAGCCAGCCCGGGACGCAGCCGGCCGAGCAACCGCACCCACTCCTCGACGTGCAGGCGCTGCATCTTGCGCAGTTCATGCCGGTCCGCCTGGGGCAGATTGTTGTTCTCCGCGAGGTAGACCGAGACCAGGGCGCTGCGCTCGAAGGTCAGCTCCACGTAGGACTCGGCCATCCGGCGCAGCGCGTCCTCGTCACCGGCGGCCCCGGCCAGGGCGGCCGCGGTGGACTCGGTGACCCGCTCGGAGGCCCGATAGAAGGCGGCGGCCAGGATGTCTGCCTTGCCGGGAAAGTAACGATAGACGCTTGACGCGTTGATCCCCGCGGCTCGACCGATGTCCTCCACGCCGACCGCGTGGTACCCGTGGCGGTGGAACAGCTTGATCGACTCGGCCAGCAGGATCTCCCGTCGCGCGGTCACCCCCACCGTCGGTTCCGGCGCCGGGTACTCGGGCATCGGCGACACCGGGGTGGCCGGCTCGTCGCGCAGCACCGCCCACGCCACCCGGCGCAGCACCGCCTCGGCCCGACCGCGGGCGATCGCCGCCCGGTGCGTGCCCAGGCTGCCGAAGACGCTGAGCGCGGCCCGGACCAGCGCGAACGTGTCTCGCCCGGAGAGCTCCGGCCGTACCTCGCGCAGCGGGCCGGCCAGTCGGGCGGCCAGCGTGCTCAGCTCGGCCAGGAACTCCTCCCGGTGCTCCGGCTCCAGATAGCGCCACTCCCACTGGTAGAGCCCGGCCACCCGGCGGTGGTCGACGGCGAGCCGGGCCAGCACCGCGAGCAGATGGTCCAGCCGCCGCTCCGGATCGCCGCCGTCGGGCAGGTCGGTGGCGGCCAGCACGGTCTCGACGAGCTGGCGGGTGGCGTGCACGAGCATCGCGTACTTGTTGGAGAAGTGCCGGTAGATGGCCGGGCCGCTGATGCCGACCGCGGTGGCGATCTCGTCGAGGCTCACACCGTGATAACCGCGGTCGCAGAACATCTCGGCCGCGGCCAGGGCCAGCTGCGACTTACGGTTCTTGGGGCGTTTGCGGACCTCTGCTGGTGCCGGTTCGCCGGCCGCGGCGACGCTCATGCAGCACAGCCTAACGGTGATCTGTGGTTCGCCCGACCTTTGGCTTCGTATCCTTGACACCTAGCGGAAACATCGGCAAAAGTTAGTCGCAATTCGCATGCAGGGGAGCTGTCGATGACGACCGAGGCCTATCTGTACGACGCCGTGCGCACACCGCGCGGCCGGGGAAAGAAGAACGGAGCCCTGCACGGAGTCAAACCCATCTCGCTGGTGGTCGGGCTGATCGACGAGCTCCGCCGCCGCTTCCCGTCGGTGGACCCGGCCGACATCGAGGACGTCGTGCTCGGCGTGGTGTCCCCGCTCGGCGACCAGGGCTCGGACATCGCCAAGACCGCGGCGCTCGCGGCCGGGCTGCCCTACGAGACGTCCGGTGTCCAGCTCAACCGCTTCTGCGGCTCGGGACTGGAGGCGGTCAACATCGCCGCACAGAAGGTGCGCTCCGGCTGGGAGGACCTGGTCCTCGCCGGTGGCGTCGAGTCGATGTCGCGGGTGCCGATGGGCTCCGACGGCGGCGCCTGGGCGATGGACCCGGAGACCGCCCTCGACACCGACTTCATCCCGCAGGGCATCAGCGCCGACCTGATCGCCACGATGGACGGCTTCAGCCGCGAGGACGTCGACGCGTATGCCGTCGGTTCCCAGCAGAAAGCCGCCCGCGCCTGGCAGAACGGCTGGTTCGACCGCTCGGTGGTACCGGTCCGTGACCGCAACGGCCTGCTCATCCTCGACCGCGACGAGCACATCCGCGCAGACAGCACGGTGGCGAGCCTGGGCCGACTGCCGGCCTCCTTCGCGGTGATCGGCGACCAGGGCGGTTTCGACGCCGTGGCACTGCAGAAATACCACTGGGTCGAGAAGATCAACCACGTGCACAGCCCGGGCAACTCGTCCGGCATCGTGGACGGCGCCGCCCTCGTCATGATCGGCTCCGAGCGGGCCGGGCAGCGCGCCGGCCTCACCCCGCGCGCCCGGATCGTCTCGGCCGCCCTGAGCGGCGCCGACCCGACGATCATGCTGACCGGCCCGGCCCCGGCCGCCCGCAAGGCGCTCGACAAGGCCGGCCTCACCGTCGACGAGCTCGACCTGGTGGAGATCAACGAGGCGTTCGCGGCGGTCGTGCTGCACTTCATCGACGACCTCAAACTCGACCCGGAGAAGGTCAACGTCAACGGTGGCGCGATCGCGATGGGCCACCCGCTGGGCGCCACCGGCGCCATGATCCTCGGCACCCTCGTCGACGAGCTCGAGCGGCGCGGCGGCCGGTACGGCCTGGCCACGCTCTGCATCGGCGGCGGCATGGGCATCGCCACCATCGTCGAACGGCTCTGAGGGGACCACTTTCCATGACCGAGACCATCCGCTACGACCGCGGTGACGACGGCATCGTCGTGCTCACCCTCGACGACCCGAGCCGCGGCGCCAACACCATGAACGACGCGTATGTGGCGAGCATGGAGGCGACCGTCTCCCGGCTGGAGGCCGAGCGCGACCAGATCACCGGCGTGATCATCACGTCGGCGAAGAACTCCTGGTTCGCCGGCGGCGACCTGGACCAGCTCGGCTCGGTCCCGGCCGACCGCGGGCAGGACGTGTTCGACCTGTCCACCCGGGTCAAGGGCCAGCTGCGCCGGCTGGAGACGCTGGGTAAGCCGGTCGTCGCCGCGATCAACGGGTCGGCCCTCGGCGGCGGCCTGGAGCTGGCGCTGGCCACCCACCGGCGGATCGCGCTGAACAACCCGAAGACCGAGATCGGCCTGCCCGAGGTCACCCTGGGCCTGCTGCCGGCCGGGGGCGGCGTGGTCCGTACCGTCCGGTTGCTCGGCCTGGCCACCGCACTGATGGAGGTGCTGCTCAAGGGCACCCGGCACCGCGTCGCCAAGGCACTGCAGCTGGGCCTGATCCACGAGATCGTGGACACCCCGGAGCAGCTGATCACCGCGGCCCGCGAGTGGATCGCGGCCAACCCGGAGGCGGCCCAACCCTGGGACACCAAGGGCTACAAGATCCCCGGCGGTACGCCGTCCACGCCCGCGCTGGCCGCGATGCTCCCGGCCTTCCCGGCCAACCTGCGCAAGCAGCTCAAGGGGGCGAACTACCCGGCGCCGCGCAACATCCTGGCCGCCGCCGTCGAGGGCGCCCAGGTCGACGTCGACACCGCGTTCGTCATCGAGACGCGCTACTTCGTCGAGCTGGTCACCGGGCCGGTCGCCAAGAACATGATCAAGGCGTTCTTCTTCGATCTGAACGAGGTGAGCCAGCGCGACATCGGCGAGGTCCCGCCGATCACCAAGGTCGCCGTGCTCGGCGCCGGCATGATGGGTGCCGCGATCGCGTACGTCTCGGCCCGCTCCGGCCTGCCGGTGGTGCTGCGCGACGTCTCCCTCGACGGCGCGCTGCGCGGCAAGGGCTACTCGGAGAAGCTGGTCGCCAAGGACGTCGCCCGCGGCCGGATCACCGAGGAGAAGGGTCGGGCCCTGCTCGACCTGATCACCGCCACCGACCAGATCGCCGACCTGGCCGGTGCCGACCTGGTGATCGAGGCGGTCTTCGAGGACCCGGCGCTCAAGCACAAGGTGTTCGCCGAGATCGAGGGTGTCGTCGCGCCCGACGCGCTGCTCTGCTCCAACACCTCGACACTGCCGATCACCCTGCTCGCCGAGGGGGTCAGCCGCGAGGCCGACTTCATCGGCCTGCACTTCTTCTCCCCGGTCGACAAGATGCCCCTGGTCGAAGTGATCAAGGGCGAGAAGACGAGCGATCTGACGGTACGCCGTGCGCTCGACGTGGTTCGTAAGCTGCGCAAGACGCCGATCGTGGTGAACGACAGCCGCGGCTTCTTCACCAGCCGGGTCATCGGAACCTTCACCAACGAGGGCATCGCACTCCTCGCCGAGGGTGTCGCGCCGGCCAGCATCGAGCAGGCCGGCAGCCAGGCCGGCTACCCGGCACCGGTGCTGCAGCTGATGGACGAGCTGACCCTCACCCTGCCCCGCAAGATCCGCAACGAGTACCGGGCCGCGGCGGCCGCCGCCGGTCAGGAGTACGAGGTGCACCCGGCCGACGTGGTCATCGACCGGATGATCGACGAGTTCGGGCGGCCCGGCCGCTCCGGCGGGGCCGGCTTCTACGAGTACACCGATGGCAAGCGCACCGGGCTGTGGCCGGGACTGTCCGCCTTCGCCAAGCCGGACGTCGCGATCCCGTTCGAGGACCTCAAGGAGCGGCTGCTCTTCATCGAGGCGATCGAGACGGTCAAGTGCCTGGACGAGGGGGTGCTGCTGTCGGTCGCCGAGGCCAACATCGGCTCGATCTTCGGCATCGGCTACCCGGGCTGGACCGGTGGCGTCCTGCAGTACATCAACCAGTACGAGGGCGGTCTGCCCGGTTTCGTGGCCCGCGCCCGGGAACTGGCCGACCGCTACGGCGCCCGGTTCACCCCGCCGCCGCTGCTGGTCGCCAAGGCCGACGCCGGGGAGATCTTCGCCTGACCGGTCCGGTTCGGTGATCCGTGTCTCGTGGCCCCTTCATCGGGTCGCGAGACACGGACCTGCATGATTTCCTTCATCCGGCAGCTTCCGGTCGGACAACAGGCCGATGCATGATCGATGATCTCCGGACTACCGTCCATCCCGGAGGTTGATCATGAACATCGACGCGGAGTTACCCGGCGTCCCGGTCGAGGAACCCTGGGCCCCCGCGGTACGGGCGCTACTGCACCATCTCGAAGACTCGGGATTCGACGGCGCCCCGCCCGTCGACGGCACCCCGACAGGTGCCGCCCTGCCCTGGCCGGAGTGGACCCGGGAGGACGACACCCTCTGGCAGGTCGCCCAGTGGCTGCGCGAGTACCACGAAGCGGTCGCCGATTTCGTGCCGCCGGCCGACGCGGTCTGGCGCAAGGGCGGGGCCTGGGAGCCCGGCCTGATCATCGGGCACAACGACGCCGCGCCGTACAACGCGACCCGCGCCGGCCGTCGCCTCACCGGCTTCGTCGGCTGGGACTTCGCCGGGCCGGTCAGCCGCGATGCCGACCTCGCGTTCACCGCCTTCGCCTGGGTGCCGCTCACCGCCCGCAGCGACGCCACCGCCGACGGCTGGACCGACTTCGCCGACCGTCCCCGCCGCCTGCGGATGCTGCTCGACGCCTACGGATGGCGCGGTACCGCCACCGACATGATCCGCGAGGTCCGCGACCGGATCAGCGCCGCCATCCACGACATCCGCCGTCTCGCCACCGACGGCGACCACGACTGCCGCGAACTCATCCACTCCGGCCTGGACCTACGCCTGGCCACCGCGGTCAAGGAACTGGCCACCTTCCCCGGCTGACCCTCACGCGTACCGCTGCCGGGGTGGTGCCGTCAGGCGTCGGTAGTAAGGGCTGGAGAGCTGGAGCTCGGCGTGGGTGCCGGCGTTCGCGATGACACCACCGTCGATGACCAGGATGCGGGCCGCGGAGCGGATCGTCGAGAAACGGTGCGCGATGACCATCAGGGCGCACACCGACGCGACCTCGTGCAGGGTGGCGGTGAGGGCGTGTTCGCTGTCCGGGTCGAGGTGGGCGGTCGGTTCGTCGAGCAGGATCAGGTCGGGCCGGGCGAGCAGGCAGCGGGCGATGGCGACGCGTTGACGCTGGCCGCCGGAGAGGCGGCGGCCGTGGTCGCCGACCGGGGTGTCGAGGCCGTCCGGCAGGTCGGCGGCGACCCCGGTGAGACCGGTCATGGCGAGGACGCGGCGCAACTCCCGGTCGGTGACCCGGCCGGCACCGTAGAGCAGGTTGTCGCGGAGTGTTCCGGCGAGCAGGGGACTGTCCTGTTCGACAAGACCGACCGAGGCACGATGCCTGGCGTACGGGGTGAACCGCGCATCCCGCCCATGCAGCAGCACCGATCCGCGATCCGGTTCGTAGAAACGTTCGGCCAACGCGAAGATCGTCGACTTGCCGGCGCCGGAGGGGCCGACCAGCGCGACCTGCCCGCGGGCCGGAATGGTGAACCCGATCCCGCGCAGCACCGGCCGCCCCGGCCGGTACCCGAACCAGACGTCCCGGAACTCCAGCACCGGCCGGTCACCCCCGCCGACCCGGGCCACCGCGACCGGACGGTCCCGTTCGACCGGAAGCGCCAGCACCTCGTTGATCCGGTGCAACGCCCCGGCCCCCTGCTGGACCGCGCTGACCGCCTGGAAGATCTCGAAGACCGGCGCGGCCAGGTAGGTCATCGCGAGTGTGAACGCGACCAGGTCACCGAGGGTCATCGCGCCCGACGACACCCGGGTCGCGCCGAACAGCAGCACCGCCAGGAACGCGCCGCTGACCGCCAGGTCGTTGGCCGGGCCGCTCAGCGCCACCATGCCGGCCATCCGCAGGTTCGCCCGGTAGGCCCGCCCGGCCGAGGTGTCCAGCCGTTCCGCCTCCAGGGGCTCGGCCCGGCAGGCGCGGACCAGACGGATCCCGCCGAGCGCGCGTTCCAGATCGGCGAGCAGGGCGCCTTCGGCGTTCTGGGCGGTACGCGACGCGATCCGCACTCGCCGCACCACCGCGAGCAGCGCCCCGAACGAACCACCGAACAGCACGATCACGGTGGCCAGCAGCCACGGGTCGAGCCAGGCGAGCAGCGCGACCGCGACCGCCAGCCCGATCAGCCCGGCCAGGCCGGTGCCGAGGCTCTGTGCGATCAGCGTCTTCACCACCGTGGTGTCCCCGCAGGCACGGGCGATCAGGTCGCCGATCCGGCCGTCGTCGAACGCGGCGATCCGGACCCGCAGCAGGTGGCCGGTCAGGGTGCGACGCAGATCGCGGGTCATCGTCTCGCCGGTGTGCGCCTGTACGTACCGGGCCAGGGCCAGCGCCGACGCCTGGGCGGCGAACAGGGCGGTCAGCGCACCCAGCACCGGCCAGCGCAGACGCCCGGCGGCGGCGCCGTCCACGGCCTCCCGGGCCAGCAGCGGCTGGGTCAGCGCGAGCAGGGTGCCGAGCAGGCTGAGGGCGGCGGCCCCGGCGATCGGGCCGCGGTAGCCGTGGGCCAGCCGGCCCAGGTCCCGCCATCCGGCCATGCCCCACCCCCTCTCGCACCAGGAGATCTGAACGTTAGGCAGGGGTTTTCGGCGGCGACAACGACGGCGGCCGGGATGCCAGCGCGGCAAGAGGGTGGACGGTCGCTCTTTCGTAGGATCCGATCATGCGCCTGATCGAATCCCCTGATCTGCCGGACGCGGTGGTCACACCGTCCGGTTCGCTGTCGCGTCATCAGCTGCTGGAGCAGGCCTCCCGAGTCGCCGACCGGATCAAGGGCGCGCCGATCGTGGCCGTCGATGCCACGCCCGAGCTGTCCACCATCGTCGCGGTGACCGGGGCGCTGCTGGCCGGAGTTCCGATCGTGCCGATCCCGCCCGACGCGGGGGATCTGGAACGGGCCCACATCCTGCGCGATTCGGGCGCAACACTCCTCTTCTCCCAGGGCGAGATCTCGGATACATCCGGTTCGGCGCGTGAATTGCGTGCCGCTCTCGTGCTCTACACCAGCGGGACCACCGGCGCCCCCAAAGGCGTGGTCCTCTCCCCCGAGGCCATCGCCGCCGACCTAGACGCCCTGGCCGAGGCCTGGCAGTGGACCCCGGAGGACACCCTCGTCCACGGCCTCCCGCTCTACCACGTGCACGGCCTGGTCCTCGGCGTCCTCGGCCCGCTGCGACTCGGCTGCCGCCTGATCCACACCGGGAGACCGACCCCGCAGGCGTACGCCGCCAACCCCGGCACCATGTACTTCGGCGTACCGACGGTCTGGTCGCGGATCACCGCCGACCCGTCCGCCGCCCGCGCCCTGGCCCCGGCCCGTCTGCTGGTCTCCGGCAGCGCCCCGCTCCCGGTGCCGGTCTTCGACGACCTGGCCACCCTGACCGGCCAGGCCCCGGTGGAGCGCTACGGCATGACCGAGACCCTGATCACGGTGAGCGCCCGAGCCGGCGGCGAACGCCGGGCGGGCCACGTCGGCCGACCCCTGCCGGGCATCACCACCCGGCTGGTCGACGAGGCGGGTACACCGCTGCCGGCCGACGGCGAGACCATCGGCCACCTCGAGGTGCGCGGCCCGACCCTGCTCGACGGCTATCTACGGCCGGACGGGGTACGCCCACCCGACCTCACCGACGGCTGGTTCCGGACCGGCGACGTGGCCACGATCGGCCCGGACGCCCTGCACCGGATCGTCGGCCGCGCCTCCACCGACCTGATCAAGACCGGCGGTTACCGGGTCGGCGCCGGTGAGGTGGAGGACACCCTGCTGCTGCACCCGGCGGTCCGGGAGGCCGCCGTGATCGGGGTGCCGCACCCGGACCTGGGCGAGCGGATCACCGCCTTCGTGGTGGCCGAACCGGTCACACCGGCCGAACTGATCGAATTCGTGGCCGCACGGCTGGCCGTGCACAAGCGCCCCCGGACCGTGCACCTGGTCGACAGCCTGCCCCGCAACGCGATGGGGAAGGTGCAAAAAAGATTGTTAACCGAAGATTGACTCAAGCTTCGGCCGTCCAGTGCCGATCTCTGTGCCCGTGACGAGACCATCCCTTCGCCCGGCCGCCGCCGTGCTCGCCCTCTCGGCGGTCTGGCTGCTGGTCGCCGTCGCGCTCGGCACCGCCGGGCTGCTGCGGCCGGTACCGCCGTGGCTGCTCTGGCCGGCCGCCATCGGCGCGACCGCGACCGCGACGGTGGCCTGCCGGATCGCCGCGTCCACCGGGCACGCCGTGGTGCGCGCCTTCTGGCGGCGGCTCACCAAGACCTGGGTCTTCCTCACCGCCGGCGGCCTCGTGCAGCTCGTCAGCCGGCTGTTCCTCGACCACTCCGAGGCGCTGAACCCGGTGGCCGCGGTCTGCTTCGCGGTGGCGGCCGCATTCGCCATGGCGGCCGTGGTCCGGCTGCCGCACGCACGCCGTACCTGGCGGTCGTCGCTCGCGATCGGCCTGGACATGGCCATCGTCACGACCGCGGCGGCGATCATCTTCAGCCACTTCCTCTGGCACACCGCGAACCCGGCCACCGGTGGCACGGCCACCGCGACGTTCCTGCTGATCGTGATGATCACCGGGTCGGCCGCGGTGGCCGCCGTGATCAAGGCGGGGATCACCGGCGCCGGTCCGGCGCTGGCGCCCGCGTTGTGGACCCTCGCGCCGATCGGGCTGATCTCCCCCGCCTCCTGGATGCTGGCCCCGCCCCTGGCGCCGTGGCCGCACCTGGACCCGTCGGTGGCGTCGCTGCCGGTGTCCAGCCTGATCGTCGCGATCGCCGCGTGGGTGCAGAGCCGGGTGAACGCAGCCGGCCGGCCGGCGGTGGCCCAGTCCACCCCCACCCGCCGGGGCGGGCCGTGGCGCAACATCAGTCTGGTGCCGTACCTCGCGGTCGCCGCGGTCGCCACCCTGCTGGTCGTGGTGACACTGCGGATGGGCTATCTGACGCCCGGCCTGGCCGGCGGCTCGGTGGTGCTCACCGTGCTGGTGGTGACCCGCCAGCTGATCGCCCTGCTGGACAACGCCGTGCTGCTGGACCGGCTGGAGGACCAGGCACACCACGACGACCTGACCGGGCTGCCGAACCGGCGGCTGTTCACCGCCACGCTGGCCCGCCGGACCGAGCAGACCACCGTCGCGGTCTGTGACCTGGACGGGTTCGCGGCGCTCAACGACCGGCTCGGCGACGAGACGGGCGACGCGCTGCTGCGGGCCGCCGCCGAGCGGGTCACCGCGGTCACCGGCGCGGGCGCGGTGGTGGCCCGGCTGCTCGGTGACGAGTTCGGCGTGCTGATGCCGGGTGGCGAGACGGTGCTCGCCGAGACACTGGTGGACGCGTTCCGTACCCCGCTGCGGGTCGACTCCCGCGACCTGCTGGTGACGGTGACCGCCGGGGTCGCGACCGGCGTGGGCGACGAGGTTCCGGATCTGCTGCGCCGCGCCGAGGTGGCGTTGCAGGCGGCCAAGTACACCGGCGCGGACCGGGCCCGTGAGCACAGCAGCGCCCTGGACGCCACCGCCCAGCATCACGCCGAGCTGGCCGCCGCCCTGCGCCGCGGTCTGGAGCTGAACGAGTTCCGCCTGCTCTACCAGCCCATCGTGGAACTGCCGAGCGGGACCGTCACCGGGGTCGAGGCACTGATCCGCTGGCACCCGGCCGACCAGCCGGTGATCTCGCCGGCCGAGTTCATCCCGGTCGCCGAGCACAGCGGCCTGATCATCGACCTGGGCGCGTGGATCCTCGACCAGGCGTGCGCCGACGCGGCCGCCTGGCAGCGCGAACACGGTGCCGGCGGCCCGCGGGTGAACATCAACGTGTCGGCGCGGCAGCTGCTCGACCCGGATCTGCCCGGCCTGGTGGCCAACGCGCTGCACCGGCACGGGCTGGCCCCGGACCGGATCACCATCGAGATCACCGAGACCGCGGTGTTCGCCGGTGGCGCGGCCCTCGAGACGGTACGGGAGCTGCGCGAACTGGGTGTCGGCCTGGCCCTGGACGACTTCGGTACCGGGCACAGCTCGCTGACCCTGCTGCGTACCTGCCCGGTCACCACGCTCAAGGTGGACAAGTCGTTCATCGACGACCTGAACGGCACCGCCGAGCAGGAGGCCATCGCGTCGTCACTGAGCACCATCGCCACCACACTCGGTCTGCGGGCGGTCGCCGAGGGTGTGGAGACCCGCGATCAGGCTGACCGTCTGCACGCGCTCGGTTACCGATACGCACAGGGCTTCTACTTCGCCCGTCCGGTACCGGCCGCCGACATCACCGCACTGCTCACCGCGCCGGCGCTGACCCCGTGACTCTCAACATCATCGACACATCGACCGGTTATAGTCCCGGGCCGTGCGCCCCCTTTTCGCCGCCAGCGACATGCACGGCCATCGTGCCGAGTTCCGGGCCGCCCTGCGTGACTCCGGCCTGATCGACGGGGCCGGGGACTGGTGCGGCGCCGACGCCCGGCTGTGGGTGCTCGGCGACTACTTCGACCGCGGGCCGGACGGCATCGGGGTGGTCGACGACATCCGCCGGCTCACCGTCCAGGCCGCCCTGTCCGGTGGTGAGGTGGGTGCCCTGCTCGGCAACCACGAGGCCCATCTGCTGGCCGCGCACCGGTTCGGGTCGGCGCCGGTGCCCGGCTGGGCGGCCCGCGCCGACGGCTACTGGGGCGCCTGGATGACCCTGGGTGGGCGCGAGGACGACATGCGCCGCCTGACCCCCGAGCATCTGGAGTGGCTGCGGTCGCTGCCGGCGATGGCGCTGGTCGACGGCCATCTGCTGATGCACTGCGACAGCACCCGCTATCTGGAGTTCGGCGACACCGTGGAGGCGGTCAACAAGGCGGTCGCCGGACACCTGGCCGGGATCGATCCGGCCGAGTGGCTGACCTTCTGCTTCCTGGTCAGTGGTCGCGGCGAGCTGCATTCCCCGGAGGCGGCCGACTTCCTTCTCGCCGCCTTCGGCGGCTCGCTCATCGTCCACGGTCACAGCACGCTGATCAGTTGCTTCGGTCTCAGTCGGGCCGAGGCCCGCAGACCTTTCCGGTACGGCGGAGGCCGCGTCCTGGCCATCGACGGCGGCGTGTTCGAGGGCGGCGACCTGCTCGTCACCCGTCTGCTCTGATCCGCCCGGCCGGGTGCTCGCCACGATCCCCGGCGACGCTGCGACAGCGACCGGCGCCCCACCGTCTTTCGGGTGTGAAGCCGTCGGACAGGGGTACCGTGCGCAGGGTGATCTGTTCGTGTCCCGAATGCGGGGCGGCCGGCGTGCCGCTGATCTTCGGGCTGCCCGCCGCCGAGGCGCAGGCCGCCGCCAGTCACGGTGAGCTGGCGCTGGGCGGCTGCCTGATGCCGGTGCAGCCGCCGAACTGGCAGTGCCCCCGCGGCCACCGCTGGCGTGACGCCGACGAGACCGCCTGGGACGAGCGGTTGCTGGCGGTCCTGGTCGCCCACGGCTACCCGGAGGACTGAGCCCCCGATCCGCGGTTGCGACCGTACGGTACCGTTCTGCCGCGCCGGCTCACAGGCACCATCTTCGATGCCGGTCGTCCGGAATCGAAGCTGAACGGGGTACCGAGTGAAGAGACGTGTGGGTGCGGTGGCCGTCTCGGCCGTCGCGCTGGTCCTGAGTGGCTGTACGTCAGGCGACGAGGCGGCGGCGACGCCCGAGCTCGAGGCCCGCGGCACCGTGCTCACCACCGTGCAGCCGGCCCGCCAGGATCTGACCAACCAGATCAGCCTGACCGGCAAGGTGAGCATCAACCCGGTCTTCGGCATCGTGGCTCCCGCCGAGGGCGAGCTGCGATTCACCGAACGCCAGCCGACCACGGTCGCGGTCAGCCGGGACACCTGGGTGGCGACGGTCTGGGACGGTGACATCCCGCGCAAGGTGTACGTGCCGGAGGGCACCACCATGGCCGGCCGCCTGATGGCCGACCGTTCCCCAGTGTCGAAGGGCATGCCCGTGGTGTCCGCCCGGCACGTCGGCTACGGCATCACCGCCGACATCGACAGCGCTCAGGCGTACCGGATCTCCGGCGCGGTCAAGCAGATCAAGGCCCAGATCAAGAACGGCCCGGGACCGTTCGACTGCGAGCCGGTCGGCACCATCGCGGCGCTGCCGGCCGGCACGTTCCCGGAACCCGAGCCGGTACCGACCAGGGCGCCCGCGGTCAACCCGTCGGCCGCCCCACCGGTGGCCGTGGAGACGAAGGAACCGGTCGCCGCGCCGGAGGGCTCCGAGGCGACCGGGCTGCGGCTGGTCTGTGCGGCCCCGGAGAAGGTCCGGCTGATCAACGGCTCCGACGTCACCCTCGACGTGATCACCGGCCGGGCCGAGAACGTCATGGTGCTGCCGGTCGAGGCGGTCGCCGGGCTGCAGGGCAAGGGCAAGGTCGACATCGTCGGCCCGGACAAGCAGCGCCGGACCGTCGACGTCGTGCTGGGCATCTCGGACGGCAAGGTCGTCGAGATCAAGAAGGGCCTGACCGGCGACGAGACCATCGCGATCCCGGGCCCGAACCTGCCCGCCCCGGAGGTGACCGGGTGACCGCACTGATCCGGCTCGACGGGATCACCAAGGTCCTCAAAGGGCAGGAGCAGCCCCGTACCATCCTCGACGGTGTCAGCCTGGACGTGCACGCGGGTGAGAGCCTCGCCATCGTCGGCCGTTCCGGGTCCGGCAAGAGCACCCTGCTCAGCGTGCTCGGCCTCTTCGACCGCCCGGACCAGGGCAGCTATCTGCTGTCCGGCAGCGACATCAGCCGACTGCCGGAACGCAAGGCGGCACGGCTGCGCAGCTCCCACTTCGGTTTCGTGTTCCAGCGGTTCTTCCTGCTCAAACACCTGACCGCGGCCCAGAACGTGGCGATGGCGCTGGTCAACGGACAGGGCTGGCTGCCCCGCCGGCAGCGCCGGGCCCGCGTCATGCAGGCGCTCGACGAGGTGGGCATCGCCCACCTGGCGAAGAACCGGCCGGCCCGGATGTCCGGCGGTGAGCAGCAGCGGGTGGCGATCGCCCGCGCCCTGGTCCGTGAGCCGCGGATCCTGCTGGCCGACGAGCCGACGGGCGCGCTGGACACCGAGACCGGCACCCTGGTCATCGACGCCCTCCAGGCGGTGACGGCTCGCGGCTGCGCACTGATCCTGGTCACCCACGACCGTGACCACGCCGCCCGGATGAGCCGCATCCTGCACCTGGACGCGGGCGTCCTGACCGAGCAGCTGGTCACCCGGTGATGCGCTTCTCGGGCCGGACGCGGTCGGCGCTGATCATCGGACTGCAGGGGATCCGGTCGCGGAAGACCCGGACCCTGCTGTCGATGGTCAGCCTCTTTCTCGGGGTGCTCGCCGTCGTCGTGGTGCAGGCCGGCGCCAGCATCGCCGAGCGGGCCCTGCTCGCCGACATGGAGCTGTTCGAGGGCCTGGACGGCACCGTCGTGATGGACATCGGCGGCACGTCGCCGCAGCTGGGGCAGGTGGTCACGACCACGGTCGCCGGCCGGTCGGACGCGGTGGCGATGACCGGCATGCAGGCGATCATCGGCGAGCCCGGGGTGCGGCCGGTGAACGAGGGCGGCGTGCCGCTGGACGGCTCCTGGGGTGACCCCGGACCCCCGATGACCTGCGACGAGACAGGTTGCCGGGAGTTGCCGGCATCCGAGATCCAACCCAAGGGCCAGGCCATCGAGGTACGGCTGACCGCGCTCACCGGCGACGTCCGGCAGTACCGGCCGTACCGTCCACAGTCGGGCGAGTGGCTCGACTTCGCCACGATGCCGTCGCTGGCCCCGCGCCTGGTGCTGAACAAGGCGGCCGCGTACGGCTTCGAGCAGTACCGGGTACCGGCCGAGATGCGGGTGCCGGGCGCGTCGGCGAACATGACCCCGCACCTGCTCGGGGTGGTCGACGACGGCGACCAGCAGCCGCGCGCCTACGTCCGGCTGGACGAGCTGAGCCACTGGGTGCCGACCGCGAAGCTGATCGACCCGAACTACAGCGAGGTGCGGGTGCTGATGACCGCGGGCACCCCGGTCGAGCAGGTGTTGTCGGCGAAGTTGAAGGCGATCGGTGTGGAGCCGATGGTGCGTACCGTCAACTCGCGCGAGGACCAGGAGAAGGAGCTGGCCCTGATGCGGCTGGTCTTCCTGGCGATGGCCGGTCTGGTGCTGCTGATCGGCGTGGCCGGGATCCTGAACGTCGGCCTGGCCACGGTCGGCGAGCGGGTCGAGGAGTTCGCGCTGCGCCGGGCGGTCGGCACGCCCCGGGCCCTGCTGGCCGGGATCGTGCTGGCCGAGACCCTGATCACCGGCCTGCTCACCGCGGCGCTGGCGATCGGGGTGAGCGTGCTGGGGATGAAGGCGCTGGTGACGCTGGCCGGCAGCTCGCAGCCGTTCCTGCAGGGCATGCAGTTCCCCTGGGACGCCGGGGTGGCCGGGGTGATCGCCGGTCTGATCGCGGGCGTGCTGGGCGGGTTCATCCCGGCCATCCGCGCGGCCGGGATCCCGATCGCCACGGTGATGCGGGCTTGATCATTCCGGCATCGGCGGATGCCGCCGATGCCGGAATGACCCCGAAAAATCAGTACTTAGCATTAGTGAAACAGTGAAGGCCGACAATTCAATAAGCGGGGTAGAACGACGAGAAGCGCATTGTTATCGTCAACATCCGTTCCGGGAATCGATCATCTGGATTCATACCGACGGGGGCTCCGCCATGCACAGACGTTCTTTCGTGACCTTGACCGCGGCGGGCGTCGGCTCGCTGCTGGCGGGCTGCGGCGAGGACGAGGCGGGCGGGATCGACCTGAAGAATCCGCCGAAGGGCCCGATCTCCCTCGGTTTCTCCCAGGTCGGCGCCGAGGGCGGCTGGCGCCAGGCGAACACCGAATCGATCAAGAAGGCGGCCGAGCGCAACCGGATAAATCTGAACTTCAAGGACGCCGGGGGCGATCCGAAAAAGCAGATCGCCGACGTCCACTCGTTCATCGACGCCCGGGTCAGCGTGATCGCGTTCGCACCGGTGGTGGAGACCGGTTGGGGCGAGGTGCTGCGCCGGGCCCGGGACGCGGCGATCCCGGTGGTGCTGACCGACCGGCTGATCGACGAGAAGGACACCTCGCTCTGGGTCAGCTCGATCGGCGCCGAGTTCGCCTCCGAGGGCAACCTGGCCGCGATCTACCTGGAGAACGACTACGTCGGCACGACCGGGACGGTGAACGTGGTGGAGATCCTCGGCGCGACCGGGGCCACCCCGACCAAGCTGCGGGCCGAGGGCTTCGCCGCCACCGCCGCCAAGACCGGCCGCCTCAACATCATCGACAAGGCGACCGGCGACTGGACCAAGGACGGCGGCCGGGCCGCCATGCGGAAACTACTGGACCGCAACAAGCGGATCGACGCCGTCTTCGCCCAGAACGACGACATGGGATTGGGCGCTGTGATCGCTCTCGAAGCGGCCGGAAAGAAACCGGGAACAGCGCCGAAAATCGTCACCGTGGACGGCACGAAAGCGGCCCTGCAGGGCCTCGCCGACGGCAAACTGACCTTCGTCGTCGAATGCAGCCCGGAGATCGGCGAACCGCTCATGTCGGTGGTCGTCGACCTGTTCCACGGCGGCCGCGTGCCGAAACGCATCGAGTCGGAGAAGGCGGTCTTCGACTCGCAGACCGCGGCCGACGCCCTGACCGGCCGCACCTACTGAGGGCGGGCCGGGCAGGACGGGTCGGGGCGGAATCAGTCGCCGACGGCCTTGAACAGCGCGGCGACCTCGGCCGCCGACAGGTGCCGGAAACCGCCGGGCCGCAGGTCACCGAGACGGATCGGGCCGACCGCGGTACGGATCAGCCGGGTCACCGGGTGGCCGACGGCGTCCATCATCCGCCGGACGATGTGCTTGCGGCCCTCGTGCAGGACGATCTCCACCTGCGCGGTCTTGCCGATCGCGTCGACCAGCCGGAACGAGTCGACCTTGGCCGGGCCGTCCTCCAGCTCGACACCCGACTGCAGGGCGCGGCCCACGCTGCGCGGCAGCGGCCCGACCACCTCGGCCAGGTACGTCTTGTTGATCTCGTACGACGGGTGCATCAGCTTGTGCGCCAGCCCACCGTCGTTGGTGAACAGCAGCAGACCCTCGGAGTCGGCGTCCAGCCGGCCCACGTGGAACAGCCGCTGCTCGAAATTCGCCCCGAGGAAGTCGGCCAGCTCGGTGCGGCCCTTCTCGTCGTCGAGGCTGGAGACGACGCCGCGCGGCTTGTTCAGCGCCACGTAGACGAGCTTGGTGTTGGTGATCACCCGCTGCCCGTCGACGTGGATCTCCGCCGTGGCGGGGTCGACCTTGTCGCCGAGCTTGGCGACCCGGCCGTTGACGGTGACGCGCCGCCGGAAGATCAGGTCTTCGCAGGCGCGCCGGGATCCAACACCGGCCGCCGCCAGGACTTTCTGGAGGCGTTCGGCGGTGTCAGCCTGAGGCATCGAGCACTTCTTCCACATCGTCGGGCAGGAACGGAGCGAGCGGCGGCAGCTGGTCGACCGAGTTGAGGCCCAGCTTCTCGAGGAACAACGGCGTCGTCCGGTACAGGTATGCCCCGGTTTCCGGCTCGGTGCCGACCTCCTCGATCAGGCCGCGAGTGACCAGCGTACGCATGACCCCGTCACAGTTCACACCGCGGATGGCCGAGATGCGGGATCTGGTGACCGGCTGCTTGTAGGCGACCACGGCGAGTGTCTCCAGCGCGGCCTGGGTGAGCCGCACCGACTGGCCGTCCAGCACGAACCGCTCGACGTAGGTCGCGTACTCCGGCCGGGTGTACAGCCGCCAGCCGCCGGCCACCCGCCGCAGGTCGATGCCGTGCCCGGCCGCCGTGTACCGCGCCGACACGTTCTCCAGCGTCCGCGCGATCCGTTCCACCGGCTGTTCCAGAACCTGCGCCAGCTGCAGCTCACCGACCGGCTCGTCGACCACGAGCATGATCGATTCAAGCGCCGCGGCGAGGTCGGAATCATCGAGATCGACCGCGGCGGGGGTACGGACGACACTCTCGACGACCGCCGGAACCGCCTCCCGTGGCCGCCGCGGCTGAGACGGCACCGACGCCACCACGACCGGCTCCACAGCCACCGGTGTGACTTCCGGCTCGGCGACCACCTCGGTCTCGGGCTGCGCCGCGTCCTCGGGCTCAGTGTCCGCCGCCGGCTCGGCTTCGAGGACAGGCGACAGTCCCGCCGCCTCCGGGTCGGCGTCGAAGTCCGGCGCCGAATCCGCTTCCGCAACCGGCTCCGCGCCGAAGACAGGCGACGACTCCACCGCCTCCGGGTCGGCGTCGAGGTCCGGCGACGGTGCGGGTGAGCGGGAAGGATCCGCTTCGAGGTCGGGTGAGGCCGGAGGTTCTGGTTCGGGTGCGGGCTCCTGCGACGCGGCGGCCTCGGCTTCGGCCTGGTACTCGCGGTCCGGCTCCCGTCGCCGTTCCCACGGCGGCACCCACGCCGCGGCCTGGGCGGCCAGCGACTCGGGACGCTCCTCGCTGCTCACGATGTCTCCTCCACAGCCACCGGCCCGTCTGCCGGGGCCTCGTCGTCACCCGTGCCAAGATCGCCATCAGCGGCGTCCGAGTCAAGCCGCGCGGCCGCGGGATCGTCCGAACCGGTATCGTCCTCTGCCGGTTTGCTGCCCTCGTAGTCGTCCACCTCCAGCTCGACGTCGCTGTCCCCGCCGATCCACCGGACGGTCAGCTCGTCCAGCGAGACCGGCTGCTCGAAGTCGATCAGCCCCTCGCGGTAGAGCTCCAGCAGCGCCAGGAAGCGGGCCACCACCTCGAGCGTGTTGTCGCAGTCGGCGACGAGCAGGCTGAACGTGGCGACTCCGGCCCGGCGCAGCCGATCACGCAGCAGGTTGGCGTGCTCGCGGACGCTGACCCGCACCTGGTGGATGTGGGCGATGGAGACCTGTGGCGGCCCCGGTTTGGGCAGGAAACTCTTCAGCGCCATCTTCAGCAGGCGCTCCGGCCCGACGCCCAGCACGAGTTCGGGGAGCGCTTCGGCGTACCGCTGCTCGAGGGTGACCAGCCGCGGCCAGCGACGCGCCCCGGTGGCCTCGAGCTCCGCGATGTGCGCGGCGGCCTCCTTGTAGGCCTTGTATTGCAGGAGCCGGGCGAAGAGCAGGTCGCGCGCCTCGAGCAGGGCCAGGTCCTCCTCGTCCTCGACCTCGGCGGCGGGCAGCAGCCGGGCCGCCTTGAGGTCCAGCAGGGTCGCCGCGACCAGCAGGAACTCGCTGGTCTCCCCGAGGTCCCAGTCGTCGCCCATGGCCCTGATGTAGGCGATGAAGTCGTCGGTGACCTGGTGCAGCGCGATCTCGGTGACATCCAGCTTGTGCTTGCCGATCAACTGCAGGAGTAGATCGAACGGGCCGGTGAAGTTGTCCAGCCGGACGGTGAATCCGCTGGTCTCCATCTCCACGCCGGCGGGCGCGACGGCCGGGACGGCGTCGTCGGAGTCCGGGGGCGACGGGGCGGGCTCTTCAAGCACGTGCCGACCGTAGACCATGCCTGTGACGAGTTCCTCCGGGTGCACGCTTCTCCAACGTCACAATCCCGGCCGGGTTGCTCCGCCACCGGGTTACCGGCCGGTTACATTTCCTCGCGATCCCGGTTACGCTGCGGCGATGCGGTCACTGATCTCACCCCGGCTGCTTCTTCGCGAGTGGGAGGAGAAGGACATCGACTTCCTCCTCGACATGTATTCGCGATGGGAGGTGGCGCGGTTCCTCGGTTCGGCGCCCCGGGTACTGGCCGGGCGCGACGACGCGGTCGCGACGCTCACCCGCTGGCGGGCCCGGCAGGACGACGTGCACACGATCTGGGCGATCCAGGACCGGGCGACCGGGCACCTGCTCGGTACGGCACTGCTGGTCCCGCTGCTCGCCTCCGGCGCGACGATGCAGCCCTGTGATGAGACCGAGATCGGCTGGCATCTGCATCCGAACGCCTGGGGCAAGGGGTATGCGACCGAGGCCGCGAACGCGGTGATGGCCTATGCGGCGCGTTCCGGAATCAGTCCGGTGCTGGCCGTGACGTGGCCGGAGAACACGGCGTCACAGGCAGTGTGCCGACGCCTCGGAATGCGTCACCTGGGTCAGACCGACAAGTATTACAACGCGACTTTCGAACTGTTCACGAACGTATCGTGAGAACGGGCCGCCGGGCGGAATGCGCGGCGGCCCGGCAGATCACTTCTTCTTGGCCTTCTTGGCCTTGGCGGGGGCCTCGACCGCGGCCGGCTCCTCGACGACCGGCGCAGCCTCGACGACCGGCTCGGCCGCCGCGGCCTTCTTGGCCTTCTTGGCCTTGGCCGGGGCTTCGACAACCGCCGGCGCCTCGACGACCGGCTCGGCCACGACGGCCTTCTTGGCCTTCTTGACCTTCTCGGCCTTCACCGGCTCAACCGGCGCAGCCTCGACCTTTTCCGCCTTCTTGGCCTTTTCCTTGGTCTTCGCCACGTCGGCCTCCTTTCGCAGATGTACCTCACGCGACCCAGCCGGCGCGCGTGTGTGTGGACGCGACTATAGACACCGCCGCGAAATCTGGGGTTAGTGAGACCGAAGTGAGATGTTCACCATTCTGTTTTCCGGTTGATCTTGCACAGCAGTCAACACATCGGGAAAGCCGGGAGCCGCACGCAATTGCGACTCCCGGTGACACACGTCGCCCACGGTCCTCAGTAGAGGGTCAGTCCTCCCGGCTGAACAGGACCGCGCATTCGATGGCTCGGCGCCACCTGGCGTAGCCGCGATCACGGCGACCGGAGTCCAGTGTGGGCCGCCAGCGACCGGCCCGGTGTCGGTTGGCGCGCAGGTCGCGCAGGTCCGACCAGTAACCGACGGCCAGCCCGGCCGCGTAGGCGGCACCCAGCGACACCGTCTCGGCGACCATCGGGCGGACCACCGGCACCTGGAGGACGTCGGCGACGATCTGCATCAGCAGGTTGTCGGCGGTCATCCCGCCGTCCACGTTGAGCGTGGTCAGGGCCAGGCCGGAGTCGGCGTTCATGGCGTCCACCACGTCCCGGGTCTGCCAGCCGGTCGCCTCCAGCACGGCGCGGGCCAGGTGACCCTTCGTGATGTACGAGGTGAGGCCGACGATCACGCCGCGCGCCTCGCTGTGCCAGTACGGCGCGTACAGCCCGGAGAACGCCGGGACGATGTAGCAGCCGCCGTTGTCGTCGACCGTACCGGCGAGGGTCTCGATCTCGGAGGCGGTGCCGATCAGCCCGAGGCCGTCGCGGACCCACTGGACGAGCGATCCGGCGATCGCGATCGAGCCCTCCAGCGCGAACACCGGGTCCTCGCCGCCGATCCGGTAGCCGACCGTGGTGATCAGACCGTGGCTGGACCGGACCGGGGTGGTGCCGGTGTTCATCAGCAGGAACCCGCCGGTGCCGTACGTGCACTTGGCCTCGCCCGGCTCGAAACAGGTCTGCCCGAACAGCGCGGCCTGCTGGTCGCCGATGGCCGCGGCGATCGGCACCCCGGGTAGCACGGCGGCGGCTGTCCCGTACACCTCGGAAGATGATCTTATCTCCGGCAGCATGACCCTCGGGATGCCGAAGAGCCGCAGCAGGTCGGCGTCCCAGTCCAGAGTGGAGAGGTTCATCAACATGGTGCGGCTGGCGTTGGTGACGTCGGTGATGTGCAGGCCGCCGGTGAGGTTCCAGATCAGCCAGCTGTCCATGGTGCCGAACAGGATCTCGCCGCGTTCGGCACGGTCGCGCAGGCCGTGGTCCAGCAGCCACTGGATCTTGGTGGCGGAGAAGTAGGTGGCCGGCGGCAGACCGGTCCGACCCTTCACGAAGTCGGCGTCGATGGTGGAGACGTCGGTACGGGTGTCCTGCCAGACGATCGCCGGTGCGACGGGCACTCCGGTCACCCGGTCCCACAGCACCACGGTCTCCCGCTGGTTCGCGATGCCGATCGCCGCCACCTCGGACGGGTCCACGTCGGCCAGCGCCTTCCTGATCAGCCGTTGCAGGTCACGCCAGATCCGGGCCGCGTCGTGCTCGACCCAGCCGGGCCGTGGATAGGACTGTGGATGCTCGGCCCGCACCGCCGACACCACCGTCGCCCGCCTGTCGAACAGGATGCACCGCGTCGACGTGGTCCCCTGATCGATCGCCAGCACATAGCTCATGAGCCGGCCACATCCCGGGATATCGAGCGGGCCGCCGCCACCACGTGCTCGACCAGCGCCGGTCGGGCCTGTCGGCGGGTGTCGGTCACCCGTTCCACCGGACCGGCGATGCCCACCGCGCCGACCACCAGACCACCCGAGGTGCGCACCGGCGCGGCGATCGCGGCCAGGCCGGGCCGCCACTCCTCGACCGACAGACCCCATCCGCGGGCGCGGGTCTCGGTCAGCGTCCGGGTGAGATCACCGCGGTCGGTCACGGTTCTCCGGGTGTACGCGTCGAGCCCACCCGCCACCACCGAGGCCTCCGCCGCCGCCGAGTAGGCGAGCAGGACCTTGCCCAGCGCGGTGGCGTGTGGCGGGAGCCGTACCCCGGTGTCCAGCGACTGGGCCGAGTCGTCCGGCCGGAACACGTGGTGCACGACGAGGACCCGGCCGTCGTCGAGCACGCCCAGCCGTACCTCCTCGCCACTTCGCGCGGCGAGCGCGTCGGCCCAGTTGAGCGCCCGGCCGCGCAGCTCGTTGGCGTCGATGCCGGTCGAGCCCAGGTCGAGCAGCCCGCGGCCGAGCCGGTAGCGGGCGGTCCGGGTGTCCTGCTCGACGAACCCGACGTGCTCCAGAGTCCGCAGGATGCTGTGCGCGGTGGATTTCGGCAGGCCGAGCGCGTCCGCGATCTCCTTGACACGCAGCCGGTCCGGCCCGGCCGCGAGCAGGCGCAACACCGCCGACGACCGCTCGATCGACTGGATCAGCCCAGGCACGTGCGACATTGTCGCACGCGGTCCGTTGCCGCACCCCTGAACGCCTCCTAACGTCCCGGACGTCGAGGACAGGAGGCACTTGTGGCGCGGTATGTCGGGGCGATCGATCAGGGCACCACCAGTACACGGTTCATGATCTTCGACCGGGCCGGTCGTGAGATCGGCCGTCACCAGCTGGAACACCGGCAGATCCAGCCGCGGTCGGGCTGGGTCGAGCACGATCCCGCGGAGATCTGGGAGAACACCCTCAAGACCATCGCGGTCGCGCTCGCCGACACCGGGCTCACCCCGGCCGACCTGGCCGCCGTCGGGATCACCAACCAGCGCGAGACCGTCGTGCTGTGGGACCGGGCCACCGGGGCACCCGTCGCGCCGGCCATCGTCTGGCAGGACACCCGCACCGACTACCTGATCCCGACGCTCGACGCCGAGTTCATCAGCGGCCGGACCGGTCTTCCCCCGGCCACCTACTTCTCCGCCACGAAGGTCCAGTGGCTGCTGGACAACGTCACCGGCCTGCGGGAACGCGCCACCCGGGGTGAGGTGCTCTTCGGCACCGTCGACAGCTGGCTGATCTGGAACCTCACCGGCGGCCTGCACATCACCGACGTCACCAACGCCAGCCGCACCATGCTGATGGACCTGTCCACCCTGGACTGGGACCCCTCCCTGCTCACACTGTTCGGGATCCCCCGCGCGATGCTGCCGGAGATCCGGTCGTCGGCCGAGGTCTACGGCACCGCCGAGGCCGCGCTGCCCGGGGTGCCGATCGCCGCGGCCATCGGTGACCAGCAGGCCGCGCTGTTCGGGCAGACCTGTTTCGAGCCGGGTGAGGCCAAGTGCACGTACGGCACCGGCGGGTTCCTGCTGATGAACACCGGCACCACCCCGGTCCGGTCCAGCCACGGCCTGATCACCACGGTCGGCTACCGCTTCGGGACCGACGCCCCGGTCTTCGCCCTGGAAGGATCGATCGCCGCGTGCGGCGCCGCCATCCAGTGGCTGCGTGACCAGCTCGGCGTCCTGGAGACGGCCGGCGACAGCGAGACGCTGGCCGGACAGGTCGAGGACAGCGCCGGGGTGTGTTTCGTGCCCGCCTTCTCCGGCCTGTTCGCGCCCTACTGGCGTCCGGATGCCCGCGCCGCGATCGTCGGCCTGTCCCGATTCCACACCGCGGCCCACATCACCCGGGCCGCCCTCGAAGCCATCTGCTACCAGACCCGCGACGTCGTCGAGGCGATGGCCCAGGACTCCGGGACCGCCCTGGACTGCCTCCAGGTCGACGGCGGCGTCACCGCCAACGCACTGTGCATGCAACTGCAGGCCGACATCCTCGGCGTCCCGGTCAGCCGGCCGGCCGTCGCCGAGACCACCGCGCTCGGCGCCGCCTACGCGGCCGGGCTCGCGGTCGGCTTCTGGGACTCCCTGGACGACCTGCGCGCCAACCGGCACGAGGACCGGCGCTGGCAGCCGTCCTGGTCGGCGGCCCGCCGCAGCGAAGGCATCACCCGATGGCGTGCGGCCATCGACCGCACCCTCGACTGGGTCAGCGTCGGCTGACTCGCTGGAAAAGAGGAATCACATGAAAACCGGAGTGATCTCGCCCCAGGCCCGCACCAAGGCCCTCGCCGCCATGACGTCCGGCCCCGAACTGGACGTGCTCGTCGTGGGCGCCGGAGTGGTCGGCGCCGGGTCGGCACTCGACGCCGCCACCCGCGGCCTCTCCGTCGGCCTCCTCGAAGCACGCGACTTCGCCAGCGGCACCTCCAGCCGGTCCAGCAAACTCATCCACGGCGGCCTTCGCTACCTGGAGATGCTCGACTTCAGCCTGGTCCGGGAGGCGCTGCGGGAACGTGGCCTGCTGATCCAGAAACTCGCGCCGCACCTGGTCCGGCCGGTGCCGTTCCTCTACCCGCTGCAGAAGCGCGCCTGGGAACGCCTGTACGTCGGTGCCGGCGTGGCCCTCTACGACATCCTCGCCCTCTCCGGTGGTGGCGCGGGTGTGCCCGTACACCGGCACCTGAGCCGGGTCGAGGCCCTCAAGGCGTTCCCGTCGCTGCGCCCGGAGACCCTGGTCGGCGCGATCCGCTACTACGACGCGCAGGTCGACGACGCCCGGCACACCATGTTCCTGGTCCGCACGGCGGCCGCGCACGGCGCGCACGTCGCGTCCCGTACCGAGGTCACCGGTTTCCTCCGGGAGGGTCGCCGGGTCGTCGGCGTCACCGCCCGCGACCTGGAGACCGGCGCCGAACTCACCATCCGCGCCCGCACGGTGATCAACGCGACCGGTGTGTGGACCGGCGACAGCCAGGCGCTGCTGACCGGCGAACGCGGCGAATTCAAGATCACCGCGAGCAAGGGGATCCATCTGGTGGTGCCGCGCGACCGGATCGCCGGTCGCACCGGCATGATCCTGCGTACGGCCACCAGCGTCCTGTTCGTGATCCCCTGGGACCAGCACTGGATCATCGGAACCACCGACACGGCGTGGACCCTCGACAAGTCCGACCCGGCCGCGTCCGGAAAGGACGTCGACTACCTGCTCGACGAGGTCAACAAGGCCCTGGCCGTGCCACTGACCCGCGACGACGTGCAGGGTGTCTACGCCGGCCTGCGCCCGCTGCTGTCGGCCGAGGCGGCCAGCACCGCCAAACTGTCCCGCGAGCACGCGGTCGGCAACCCGGTGCCCGGGATGATCGTGGTCGCCGGCGGCAAGTACACGACGTACCGGGTGATGGCCAAGGACGCCGTCGACGCCGCCGTCCGCGAACTGTCCGCCCGTGTCCCCGTCTCCTGCACCGACCAGGTTCCGCTGCTCGGCGCCGACGGCTACCGGGCCGCCTGGAACCGGCGCGCCGCCCTGGCCCGTGAATCAGGCCTCACCGTCACCTCGATCGAGCACCTGCTGCGCCGCTACGGCACGCTGATCGACGAGGTGCTGACCCTGATCGAAGACGACCCGGCACTGGGCCTGCCGATGGACGGCGCCCCCGACCACCTGCGCGCCGAGATCCGCTACGCGGCCAGCCACGAGGGCGCCCGGCACCTCGACGACGTGCTGTCCCGGCGTACCCGGATCGCCTTCGAAACCCCCGACCGCGGCGTCGCGGCGGCCCGATCCGCGGCCGCCCTGATCGCCCCGGTCCTGGGCTGGACCGAAGCCGACGCCACCCGCGAGGCCGACGCCTACGAGTCCCGGGTGATCGCCGAACTGGCCGCCCAACAGCAGCCCGACGACGCCACCGCCGACGCGACCCTCCGCCGCACCCAGCTGGCCGCCGCCTGACGAGGGGCTCCGGCGTGCGAGGGGGCACGCCGGAGCACTCCTCACCGCAGCAGCGCACCGCGCAGCACCTGGTCCCGCAACACGGCCAGGATCTCCGGGACGTCCTTGAAGATCAACGGCGCGCCGGGCAGCTCCACTTGCCGCAGCATGGCCTGACAGACGTCGGCGCAGGGCTGCTCCCGGATGATGTGTACCAGCTGGTCCGGCCGGTACACGCTTTCCCACTCACCGCGTCGGGCCATTGCCGCAGGCACATCACGACCACGTCGAACGTCTGCTGCCGGCCACGCGCCAGGATCGGCCGGTTCAGCCCGAAGACCTCGATGCTCTGCACGCCTTTCTCGGTCAGCGCCCGATACTCACCGACGGACAACGACAGCAGCAGATGGTCGAACGGATCCTCCACGCTCGGGTCGATCAGCAGCGGGCGGCCATGCTCGTCCACCGGAAACCGGTCCCGCTTGTGGTGGCTGTTGCAATGCGAGCAGGCCAGCAGGTGGTTGAGCCAGTCGAAGGTCCGCAACGGGTCGCGGGCCATCGGCTCGTGATGGTCGATGTCGGTGCCCTGGTTGTCCCCGCAATACATGCACCGCTCAGCTCCCGGCGCCATGTCCGCCAGGACAGCACGAACCGGGGCCGCAACGCCGGCCCGGACGCTGCTCCGGCCCCACAGCTCCCGAGCTGTCGGCAGTCGCTCGCTCGATTCCCTCTGTTGGATCCTGCCGGTGAGGTCGGCCATCCGGGAGGCGACCTGCGGAGGCAGCGGCGCTCTGACGATCGGGATCACGAACGGCGCTGCTCCGCGTCGGCGATGATCCCGGCCGCCAACTCCTCCGCTCTCGCCGCGGGTGAACTGGTCAGCTGGCCACGCAACTCCTCGTAGCGTCGCACAGCAGCGTCGTCGGCTCGGCCCACCAGCACCTCTGTTTCGAGGACGATCAACTCACGCCGTAGACGAACCGCCTCATCCGAATATGGAGTGTCCAGACCGAATAGTTCGGACATGACCGCATCGTCACCGCTTCCGTAAACGATCCGCTCGTAGAGATCCTGCTCGACGACTCGCGGTGGCTCGTCCTCGTCCGGCCCGGGGAGCCGGATCAGCCCATTCTCGTCAGCGGCCTGGCAGATGTAAGGGCTGTGCGTCGTGACGATGAACTGGATCCTCGGGAAATGTCGCTTGAGCCAGTTGCCGATCCGTTTCTGCCAGGAGACATGGAGGTGTGCGTCCACCTCGTCGATGAGGACCACTGCGGGCACGGTGACGACCACCGAACCGTCAGCGGTCTCGGTCGCCAATCGGCCGTAGGTCTCATGGAGATGCCGGATAAGGTCGACTACCAGTGCCGCGACCGCGCGGTAACCGTCACTCATCTCCTTCAGCGGGAATCGGTGGTCCCCCGTCGCGACCCACAGCCCTTCGGAGTCGACCCCCTCGATCCGATAGCCATCCGGCAGCAGGCCGTCCCCGAGGACCGCCAGCGCGAGATCCTTGAGTGCCCGCGCTCCCGGTCGCCCCTCGAGCGCACGCAGATGCTGTCGGATCAGCCAGCCGACGCCCTCCGCGAGTGGAGCGTCCTCGTCGAACAGACTGACGAGTCGATCAGCCGGGCCGCCGATGGTCCGGCCCGGCTGGGCGTTTCCGGTGAGCCGGCGGAACGGCCCATAGCCCACGCAGCACCAGCCCGCCGGATTGGCGTTCCACGGTCCCTCGTCGCCGATTCGTCCTGTCGCCACGTCAAGTGTGGACAGGAGGATCGGCTGGGCACCGGGCGCGGACCCGCGAAGCGTCATCCAGGCCAGACCGGCACGAACGGTTACTCCGGGGGGCGGGCCGTCTCCGGCGAAGTGATCGACGTCCGGGTCATGGACAAGACTCACCGCGGCCTTCCCGTCGGGTCTGTCTGTCGAAACCCAGCTGGAGAAATCGGTGACGAGGTTCCGAGCCACACTGGGCCCACCGATCGCTAGCGCGACTGACCGCAGGAGTGACGTCTTTCCTGAGCCGTTGCGGCCCGCGACGACCGTCCAGCCGGCCAGTGAACCGTCCGGTCGGCTGAGATCCAGGGCAACGCGACGGGGACCGTGGAAGCCCCGCAGGTCCACCAACTCGATCTCTTTGACGTACACCCGAACAGCCTAACGAGCTAGAACCCCGGCGTTCCGTTCCCATCCGACGTAACCCGTTCCAGCGTCTGGAACATCGTCACAGAAGTGATTTATCGGCGCCATGGACAGCTTGACGTGACCGGCCATGTCTGCGGCGATGACGCGTCGTGTGAAGCCAGCGGCGGGCTAGCTTCGATCGGCCGGGGAACGGGCCTCGTTGCCGGCCGGGCCTCGGGGGCGTGGGAGGGGGCGGCGGGCCGGGGTGGCGGCCGGGGGTGGGCGGCCGGCGTGGGTGGCCGTGCCCAGGGCGAAAGCGATCGTCGCCACCACCGTGACGGCGCCGCAGAGCAGCAGTGTGCCGGTGTAGCCGAGCAGAGCCACCGCGGCGCCGCCGACGATGCCGGCCAGCACCATGCCGGCGGTGGTGGCGTTTGCGAACAGGGTGGTGGCCCGTCCGGTGGCGGGCGCCATCACGTCCTGGAACCAGCGGATTCCGGCGGCTCCGACGACGGCTATCGAGATGCCCCGGACCACCTGACCGGCGACCAGCAGCGTCATGTCGTGGGCCAGCACGGTCAGGGCGAAGAAGAACACGAAACCGCCCATCCCGGTGAGGATGACCAACCGCTGGCTGATGTGGGCGGGCACCGCGGCGAGCAGCAGGGCGGCCACGACCTCGACGGCGGCGCAGACGCTGAACAGGACGCCGACCGACGAGTCGGTCTGGCCGAGTTCCCTGGTGACGAAGAGCGGCATGGCCACCGAGGCGGCGAACATCGCGGTGAAGAACAGGGTGATGCCGGTGGTCAGCAGGATCGTGGCGGCCCGCGGGACCTTCGCGACCGGTTCTCCGCCGGGCAGACCGGACGGCCGGTGCGGGCCCGGACGGGGTACGGCCACCAGCACCCAGACGGCGGCGACGGCGAGGACCACACCGGCCGAGCGGAGGATCGCCGGGAATCCGGCCACGGCGCGGACCGTGGCGCCGATCAGCGGCCCGGCCGCCCAGGCCAGCGACCACACCGAACGCAGCAGCGGCACCGCCCGCCCGGCTTCCCGGTCGTCGCCGACCGACTGTCGGGCCAGCGCGAACAGCTGCGGGAAGGCGGCGGCCAGGGTGGCGAGAAGGGTGACGGCGAGCAGGATCAGCCAGGCGTACGACGTGATGACGGTCATCAGCCACAGGGCGACCCCACCGCACAGCATGGAGGCGGCGGCGTATCCGCGGGCGGGTCGCCGGTCGAAGCCGCGTCCGGCGAGCCAGGCGATCAGGATGCCACCAGCGCCGTGGATCGACACGAAGACGCCGGTCTGGAGTGGGGTCAGACCGACGATCTCGGTCACGAACAGGACGAAATAGGAGCCGACCATCGAGTCGGCCACGCCGAGCAGCAGCACAGCGACAGCCAGTGACATCGACATCGCTCAAACAGTAACCGCGGTTGTCGAGAAATACACGGTCGTGAAACACGGAAACCGCGGAACGGCGCCGATTTCAGACCCAGATTCGCAGGAAGAGCATGCCCAGGAAGTCGATGACCCGCAGCAGGATCGGATAACCGGTGGGGAAGAACGCGCACACCAGCAGGACCAGCGCGCCGATGTTCTTGTCCTCGAACCACAGCCGCAACCAGGCCATGCTCGGCCCCGGATTGCGCAGCGCGAACCACAGAACACCGAAGCCGTCCAGCGGCGGGATCGGGATGAGCGCCAGCAGGCCGAAGGTGAGCAGGCCGACGCCCAGCGACAGCGCCACCGCGTCGGCGAGCGGCGCCGGAATCCCGCGCAGGAACCATCCGGGCGGCAGCACCAGGGCCGACGTGTCCGGGCTGACCAACGCATACCCGGCGATGATCAGCTCGCCGGCGAGGATGCAGGCGACCGGCCCGGCGGCGAAGACGGCGGCCGCACGGCCGCGACCACGCCAGCGGGGCACCTCGTCGACCGCCAGCTGCCGGCCCCACCCCATGCCGCCGATCGCCGCCGACACCGCCCCGAACGGATCGATGTCGTGCCGCGGGCTGAATCGGAACACCGGGCGGCCGTCACCGAGGCCGACGACGCGGGCCGTGAACCTCATGGCGACGGCACGCAGCGCCAGGCCGAGCAGGAAGGCGACGACCAGGGCGACGAACGCCACTGGCTCGCCGAGAGCGAAGAGCACGGTGCGGGACCTAGCCTCGATCTGCCTGGGCGGCGATGACCTCGCGAGCGAGTTGACGGTAGTTGCGGGCGCCTGACGACGCAGGGTCCAGCGTAGTGATCGGGGCTCCCGCCACGGTCGACTCGGGGAACTTCACCGTCTTCGTGATCACCGTCTGGTACACCTTGTCGCCGAACGCCTCGACCACACGCTGGAGCACCTGCCGGCAGTGGGTGGTGCGGGAGTCGTACATGGTGGCGAGGATGCCCTCGAGCTCGAGGTCGAAGTTGAGCCGCTCGCGCACCTTGTCGATGGTGTCGAGGAGCAGCGCCACCCCGCGGAGGGAGAAGAACTCACACTCCAGGGGAATGAGCACGCCGTGCGCGATGGTCAGCGCGTTGATCGCCAGCAGGCCCAGCGAGGGCTGGCAGTCGATCAGGATGAAGTCGTACTCCTTACGGACCGAACGCAGCGCCCGGGCCAGCGCCATCTCCCGCGCGACCTCGTTGACCAGCTGGATCTCGGCGGCCGACAGGTCGATGTTGGCGGGCAGCAGGTGCAGGCCGGCGACGTCGGACTTGATGATGACGTCCTCGGTGGCGACGTCATCCTGCATGAGCAGGTTGTAGACGCTCAGGTCGAGGTTGTGCGGGTTGACACCGAGGCCCACCGAGCAGGCGCCCTGCGGGTCGAAGTCGACGAGGAGGACCTTGCGCCCATACTCCGCCAGGGCGGCGCCCAGGTTGATGGTGGTGGTCGTCTTCCCGACACCACCTTTCTGGTTGGCCAGGGCGATGATGCGGGCCGGGCCGTGCCGGTCCTTCGGCATCGGCTCGGGGATCGGCCGGCGCATGGTGTAGGCCGTGGGGTCCGCGGGACCCAGGTCGGCGCCGAGGTCCAGCGAGTTCTGCTGTTCCCGGAGAGTGGAGGTCCAGGCCTCCGCACGCTCGCCGTTCCCTGACATGTTCCTCGCCCCCCTTCGACTCGCAGCCGGAGCCGATGCCCGACTGTACGCCACCCGCCCCTCCCCGAAAGGGTTCAGCCGTTCGGCGTGTCGCGCCTACGCATCCATAGCCTCTAACGAGCGCGTGGGTGTGCGGTCGCGTACACCTCCCGGAGGCGTTCGACGGTCACCAGGGTATACACCTGCGTCGTGGTGACCGATGCGTGTCCCAGCAGTTCTTGCACCACCCGTACGTCGGCCCCGCCGTCGAGCAGATGTGTCGCGTACGAATGACGCAGCGTGTGCGGACTCACCGCGTACGGCCCCTCCACCGGCAGGCCCACGGCCTGTGCGCAGCGGTGCAGGACCGTCCACGCGCTCTGCCTCGACAGCCGTCCGCCGCGGGCGTTCAGGAACACGGCCGGTGTGCCCCGACCCGACTCGGCCAGCGTGGGCCTGGCCCGTACCAGATAAGCCTGCAACGCGGCCCGCGCGTAACCGCCGACCGGGACCAGACGCGTGCGCCCGCCCTTGCCCCGCAGGAGGACCGCCGGGTCGCTGTCCAACTCGAGGTCGTCGATGTCGGCGCCGACCGCCTCGGAGATCCGCGCCCCGGTGCCGTAGAGGAACTCCAGGATCGCCCGGTCCCGCAGCCCGAGTGGCGAGTCCGCGTCCGGCACCGCGAGCAGCCGGCCGACCTGGTCCACGTCGAGGGCTTTGGGCAGGCGTTTCGGCGGTGCGGGTGGCCGTACCTCCGAAGCCGGATCCTGCGCCGCCAGGCGCTCGCGGACCGCGAACCGGTGCAGCCCGCGGACCGCCGAGACGGCCCGCGCCGCCGACGCCGCCGCCAGGCCCTCCTCGCGCAGCCGGGCCAGGTGCCCGGCGACGTGCGCGGACCGCACGTCGGCGAGATCGGTGACGCCCTCGGCGGCCAGCCCCTCGGCGTACCGGTCCAGGTCACGCCGGTAGGACGCGAGCGTGTTGCGGGACAGCCCGCGCTCCACCGTCAGGTGGTCCAGATAGCTCCTGATCGCCCTTTCCAGGGTCAGCGCAGCACCTCCGTCAGCGGTGTCCAGGGCATTGCGTGCGCCTCCGCGACCGGCCCGTAGACGACGTCGCCGTCGAACGTGTTCAGACCCGCGGCCAACGCGGGATCGGCGTTCAGGGCGCCGCGCCAGCCGCGGTTGGCCAATTCCAGAGCGTACGGCAGAGTGACGTTCGTGAGCGCGTAGGTGCTGGTGTGCGGCACCGCCCCGGGCATGTTCGCGACGCAGTAGAACATCGACTCGTGCACCCGGTAGGTCGGATCGTCGTGGGTGGTCGGCCGGGAGTCCTCGAAGCAGCCGCCCTGGTCGATCGAGATGTCCACCAGCACGCTGCCCGGTTTCATCCGCGACACCAACTCGTTGGAGATCAACTTCGGCGCCTTCGCGCCGGGCACCAGGACCGCGCCGACGACCAGGTCCGCGTCGAGGACGGCTTTCTCGATCTCGTACGAGTTCGACGCGATCGTCTGGATGTGCCCACGGTAGTCCGCGTCCACCGCCCGCAGCCGGGCCACGTTCTTGTCCAGCAGCAGCACCTCGGCCTGCATACCGAGGGCGATGGCGGCCGCGTTCAGCCCGGACACACCGGCACCGATCACGACGACCTTCGCCGCGTACACCCCGGGGACGCCACCCATCAGCACGCCGCGCCCGCCGCCCTGCCGCATCAGGTGATAGGCGCCCACCTGCGGGGCGAGCCGGCCGGCCACCTCGGACATCGGCGCGAGCAGCGGCAGCGACCGGTCCGGCAGCTCGACCGTCTCGTAGGCGATCCCGGTCACCCCGCGCTCGACCAGCGCGTCCGTGCACTCCTTGGACGCCGCCAGGTGCAGGTAGGTGAAGAGCACCTGGCCCGGGCGCATCCGGTGGTACTCCGGCGCCACCGGCTCCTTCACCTTGAGGATCAGGTCACCGAAGGCCCACGTCTCGTCGGCGTCCGGCAGGATCACCGCCCCGGCCGCCCGGAAGTCGGCGTCGCTGATCGACGAGCCGGCTCCGGCTCCGGACTGGACGGCCACCTGGTGACCGTTGCGGGCGAGTTCGAAGACTCCCGCCGGAGTGATCGCCACCCGGAACTCGTTGTTCTTGACCTCACTGGGAATGCCGACCTTCATCTGCCGGACGTTACCCCTGAGCAGCTGATCCATCCGGATTCGTGCACCGGGATCCCCCGGTCGACGGTCCGGGCTGTACGGTTCCACCCGATGAGTGGCTTTCCCTGGCTTGTGGTGGACCAGAACACCGACGACGGTGAACTAGTCATCGCCGCGTGCTCCGACATCGACGGTCTCTTCGTCGAGTCCCCCGAGCCGCCGGTGGAGCGCTACAGCCTGCTCGGCTGCGAGCCGGCCGGCCGGCTCGCCGCGGCGTGCGACGGCGACGGCCCGGCCTGGCTGGGCAACGTCGGGCTGGACGCCGTCCACCCGCCACAGTCCAAGCACCCGGCGCACTGCTGGCACTGCGCCGAGGAGCTGCTCGACATCACCGTGCTCGACGCGCGCCCGTCCGCGCTGGGCCGTGGGCTGCTCGACGTGACGCTGGAGGGCCGGCTGCGCATCGAGGAACTCGCCCGGTTCGCACGCGGCGCCGACAAGGCGCCCGACGCCGACGGATATCTGCTGGTCGGGGTGACCGGCGACGGCGACGAGGACTTCGGGATGTGCCGGGAGGTGGCCGGGGTGTTCCGGCCCCGGCCGACACCGGCGCCGCGCGGCGCCACCCTGATCGGCTGCCGGCCCGAGCCGCCGCTGCAGCGCGCCCTCGACGCGCTGAGCCGCGGCGCGGCCCCGCGACGGCGCTGGATCCAGGGCTCGATCTTCAGCGTCGACCGGGACGGCACGGCGGTCGGCATGGTCGGCGCCGGCCTGGGGGCCGAGGTCGCGGAGGTACGGCCGTCGCGTCTCGGTGACGGCCTGGTCGACGTCACCCTGCAACCCACCTACGGCGACGCGATCGGCGGCCCCCGCCCGGCCGGGGCGCGCACCGTCTGGCAGCGCTGGCGGGCCGGGCGCCCCGACGTGCACGGCGAATGGGCCGAGTACGACGCCGACCTGCGCCACGAGTGGGCCGGGGTCGCACTCGCCCACCACGAACAGCGCCCCGACCGGCCGTCCGGCACCCGCTATCACATGGCCGGCCGGCACATCACCGACGTCGAGGGCTTCTTCTGCGCCATCGGCGAGGCGGTCAACGGGCCCGGCGGCTACTTCGGGTGGAACCTGGGCGCCCTGCACGACTGCGCGAACGGCGGCTGGGGCGCCGGCCCCGGGTTCCGGCTGGTCTGGCACGACTCCGAGGTGGCCCGGAGCCGTCTGGTGCCCGGCTACGACAGGCGCTGGTGGACCCCGGCGGTCACGATGGACGACCTGCTCGGCTATCTGGCCGACTCCGGCGTCGACGTCGAGCTGCGCTGACCGATTTTGCCCAGAACGCAATGGGGCATGTAGATTTCCGCCATGGCGGTCGATCTCAACACGTCCCTCCCCCACTCGGCCCGGATCTACGACTTCCTGCTGGGCGGCAAGGACAACTTCGACGCCGATCGCAAGGCCGCCGCGGAGATCGTCAAGCAGTCCCCGAGCCTGCCGATCTCGATGCGCGCCAACCGCGACTACCTGGCCCGGGCCGGCCGCTTCCTCGCTGACGACCTGGGGATCCGCCAGTTCCTGGACATCGGCGCCGGCCTGCCCACCTCACCGAACCTGCACGAGGTGGTGCAGGGCGTGGACCCGGACTCACGGGTGGTCTACGTCGACAACGATCCGATCGTCCTGGTGCACGCCCGCGCCCTGCTCACCTCGTCATCGCACGGCTCGATCGCCTACCTGGACGCCGACCTGCGTGACACGGCCGCCGTGCTGTCCGCTCCTCTCGACTTCAGCCGTCCGATCGCGATCACTCTGGTGGCGATCCTGCAGTTCATCACCGACGACCAGGAGGCATACCGGATCGTCGACGCCCTGCTGGACCGGCTCGCCCCCGGCAGCGCCCTCGCCATCTCCACCGTGACCGCGCACAACGAGCAGGCCGTCCTCGGCGCGAAGGCGTACACGGCCCGCGGCATCCCGGCCCGGCCCCGCACCGACGACGAGGTCCGCCGCCTGTTCCGCGGCCTGGACCTGGTCGACCCGGGTGTCGCCCTGGTCAGCCGCTGGCGCCCGGACGGCCCGGCCCCCGACGACTTCCACGTCCAGATGTCCGGGGGCGTCGCCGTCAAACGGTGACGTCCCGCTTGTGCACGGTCAGCCGGTGCGGGTCGGTGTCGGCGGCCTCCAGTCCGAACGCGATCACCCGGCGCGGATGGATCCGAATGATCGCCTCCGATCCGTCGATCGCCTCGGCGTGGCCGCGGATCTCCAGACAGCGGACCCGCCACGGACTGGTCGACGGCAGATCGTCGACGACGAACGCGACCCGTCCGTTGTCCGCCACATTCCGGAACTTGCGGCTGGCCGCCATGTTGAAGCCCCGGATGTCGATGGTGGCGGTCTCCGGATTCCAGGCGAACCCGACCGGGCTCACCTGAAGCGTCCCGTCCGGCTGCACGGTGGCCAGCCGCCCGAGCCGCTGACCGGCGAGATATTCCAGCTCCTGCGCGGTGAGAGTCATCCACCCACCCTGCAACCTCGATGAAGGTTGAGGTCAAGACCCCGGCCCGGTCAGCCGACGAAGACGCAGATGATGTGGCCGTCCGGGTCGGCGTAGGCGCGTAGCGGCTCGTCCGGGTCGGTGGAGCGGTCGAAACGCAAGGTGGCGCCCAGGGCCAGGATGCGGTCGTGCTGGCGGTTCAGCTCGTCCAGGGAGGGCACCGACGTGTCCAGGTGCGCCTGCTGGGGGATCTCGTCGCCCGGCCAGCTCGTCGGGCGTACCCCCGTGGTCTGTTGGAAGGACAACTGGAAGGCGCCGTCGCGCGCCCGCAGCTGCAACCACTCGCGGCCTCGCGGATCGTCCGTGCCCGCCGGAGGCGGCTCGTCGCCCTTGCGATACTCCAGGTCCAGCAGCTCGCGGTAGAACTCGGCGAGCCGGCGGGCGTCTGTGGTGTCGAGCACGAAGGCTCGCAGGGTCGGCACGGTCATGCCCTCGAGGTACCCGCCTAGAGTGGATTGATGCGTGTTCTCGTGGTCGCCGCGCCGCTGATCGGGCACGTCTTCCCGCTGGTGCCGCTGGCCCGGGCGCTGCGTGCGGCCGGGCACGAGGTGCTGTTCGCGACGGGCGGGGACGGGCTGCGGGTGACCGGGTTCGAGGTGCGTGACGTGGCGCCGGGGTTCCGGTTCGCGGGCGTCGCGGCGCGGACCGCACTGCGGCATCCGCTACTGGTCCGTGACGAGCTGGCCGGGACGGCCGGTACCCGGATGGTGGGTCACCTGTTCGGGGCGGTGAACGATCGGATCGTCGACCGGGTCGAGCGGACGGCCCGGCAGTGGCGGCCGGACCGGATCGTCTACGAGCCGCTGGCGGCGGCCGGCGCGGTGGTCGCGGCCCGGCTCGGTGTGCCGGGCATCCTGCACGAGAACTCGCTGTACGACGGCCCGGCGCTGCTGGCCGCGACCCGGATGCGGGGCCGTCCGGAGCTGGCGGCACCGGCCGCGGTGATCCGGATCGCACCGGCCAGTGTGGCCGGGCGCGGCACCCACCTGCCGATGCGGTTCGTGCCGTACTCCGGTACCGAACCGCTGCCGGAGGAGCTGGCCGGGGCGCCCCGCCGCCCGCGCATCCTGGTCAGCCGCAGCACAGTCCCGCAGCCGGGCCCGGACCGGATGATGGCCCGGGTCGCCGACGCGGCCCGCGACGTCGACGCCGACGTGGTGCTGATCAGGTCGAACGTGCGGCGGCTGCCGCCCGGTGTGCGGGCCGTCGACTGGGTGCCGATTCCGGCGGCGCTGGCTGCCGGGGCGGTGCTCGTCCATCACGGTGGCGCCGGCACCACGCTGACCGCGTTGCAGGCGGGCGCCCCGCAGCTGATCGTCCGGGGCGCCGGGGACCGGCGGCACAACGCGGAGCTGGTCGCGGCCCGGGGCGCCGGACTGGCCGCCGACGAGCGGGACGTCACCCCGGCCCTGCTGACCCGTCTGATCACCGACCCGGTGCTGGTCAAGGCCGCGGGCGAGGTGAGCGCCGAGATCGCCGCGATGCCACCCCCGGAGCACCTGGTGGAGGCGATCCGGCAGGCCGGCTGAAAACGACCGTCAGACCGGGACCGCCACGTTGCGCGGGGTGCGCTCGATCCAGTGGATCACCGGCCCGCAGGCGAAGGCGCACACCGCGAAGATCGCCGCGATCACCCACCAACCCCACCCGCCGGTGTGGATGGCGAGGATCGTGAACCCGGCCGGACCGATCATCTTGCCCAGCCCGCCGACCGACTTGCCGAAGCCGGTGTACGCGCCACGCTGGTCGGCCGGCGGCACCTCGGTGTTGAGGTACCACTGGGCCGACGACAGCCACAACTCGGTGCCGGTGAGCATCGCGACCGCGACGGCGAGCACCGCGACGGTGATCCAGCCGTGGGTCCGCCCGCTGAACGCCACGATCGGGCAGGCGACCGCGGCGGCGAGCGCTGCCCAGCGCAGCAGCCGGGCCGCACCGTGCAGGGTGTCGGCACCCCGGGCGGCCCGCACCTGGAGCAGCACCGCCATCACCGTGTTCAGTGCGACGAGCGCCCCGAGGGCGGGTTTCGGCACATCGGTCATGGTGATCGCCCACAGGGGCAGCACCTCGGCCCAGACGGTGTTGTGCAGCCAGAGCACACCGATCAGCACGGCCGACGCGGTGTACGGATGGTCGCGCAGCACTCCCCACGGGCTGGGCCGGGATCCCTCGTCGCGGGCCGGCGGGTCGACGGCGGGCATCCGGGCGACGAAGAACGCGTTGATCGCGATCCCGCCGGCCGCCGTGAACACCAGCAGGAGCAGGCCGGGCCGGCTGTTCAGGGCCAGGGCGGCGGCGCCGAGGCCGGAGCCGATGGTGAAGCCGACGTTGAGGTACGCGCGGGTGAAGGCCATCACCCGGACCCGGCCCTCCCTGGGCACGGCGGCCGCGGTGTAGACGATCCGGCCCGCGTTGGCGAACGCCTCGGCCGCGGTCTGCGCGCAGATCACCAGCAGGAACGGCAGGAAGCCGTCGGCCAGGGGATAGACCGCGAACGCCGCCGCCTCGGCGACCGCTCCGATCGCCCAGGCGCGCCGCCCGCCGATCCGGTCGGCGAGGTGCCCGAACGGCATCGACCCGACGAGACCGACGAACCCGGCGACGGACAGTCCGATGCCGATCTGTACGGGTGTCAGTCCGACGTAGAGGCTGAAGAAGACGACGCTGCCGGTCAGGAAGGCGCCGTTGCCGATGGCGTAGATGAGGGACTGGACCGCGAGGGTACGCGGCAGACCGGGCGGCGGCAGGATTCTTCGGATTGTTCCCCGTGGAGTGTTCATCGTCCTACATGAGATCATTTAATGCGGTCGCAGCGCCGCCAGGGCCAGGTCGACGATCCCGTCCGCGTACGCCTCGGTGAGCGGGCCGGTGCGCATCATCCAGCGGTGGTACATCGGCCCGATCAGCAGCTCGACCGCCTGGTCCAGGTCGACGTCGTCGCGGACCCGCCCGCGCAACCGCTCCTTGATCGTGTCGAGCTGCGGCCGCAGCAGCCTGTCGCGCATCGTCTCGGCGAAGGTCTCGCTGGTCAGCGTCTCGATGGTGAGGGCGCGGGTGGTGACCGAGAGCCGGGGGTCGGCCAGTTCGGCGACGATGGCCCGGACGACCAGACGCAGGTCGGCCTCGAGGTCGCCGGTGTCCGGCAGGGCCGGCGGGCCGGCCGGGCCGATCTGGTCGACCAGGGCGTCGAGGACGACCGCGCCACGACCGGACCACCACCGGTAGATGGTCTGCTTGCCGACTCCGGCCCGGGCGGCGATCTTCTCGACGGTCAGATCGGCGTATCCGCTCTCGTGGAGCAGGTCGAGGGTGGCGGCGAGGATCGCGGCGCGGGAGCGCTCGCTACGGCGGTTGGGATCGGGCACGGCGCGAGCATAGCCGAAAACGAGACGCGACGTCTCGTCTTGACAACCGCCCGGCATTAGCGAGACGCTACGTCTCGTCTTGCCGAGTGAGGTGAGCCGAGCGAAGTAAATCCGAGCGAAGTAAATCGAAAGGCACCCCGTGCACATCGCCATGGTCAGCATCCCGTTCCCCGGCCACGTCAACCCGAGCATCGAGGTGATCCGTGAACTGGTCGCCCGCGGCCATCGGGTGACCTACGCCAACGACCCGTCCTGGTCGGCCCCGATCGAGTCGACCGGCGCCGAACTCAAGCCGTACCGGTCACGACTGCCGGCCGGCGACGACTGGGACGGCGACATGATCGACCACCTGACACTCTTCCTGGACGACGCGATCGAGATGCTCCCGCAACTGCGCGACGCCTACACCGACGACCGGCCCGACCTGTTCCTCTACGACATCGCCGGCGCACCGGCCCGGCTGCTGGCCGAACAGTGGGGCATCCCGTCGATGCAGGTCTCCCCCACGTTCGTGGCCTGGGACGGCTACGAGCAGGAGATGGGACCGATGATCGAACAGATGCGGGCCGACCCGCGCGGCGCCGCCTACTACCGGCGGTTCGAGCGGTGGCTGACCGACCAGAAGTCGTCGGTCACCGACAGCGCCGCCTTCCAGGGCCGTCCGGACCGCGGCCTGGTCCTGATCCCGCGGGTCATGCAGCCGTTCGCCGACCGGGTCGACGAGACCGTCTTCCGCTTCGCCGGACCGATCCTCGGCGACCGCGACGAGCAGGGCGACTGGACCCGGCCCGCCGACGCCGAGAAGGTGCTGCTCGTCTCACTCGGCTCCACGTTCACCGACCACCCGGAGTTCTACCGGCACTGCGTGGCGGCGTTCGCCGACCTGCCCGGCTGGCACATCGTGCTCCAGATCGGCAAGCACGTCGACGCCGCGACACTCGGCGACGTGCCGGCCAACGTCGAGGTCCACCACTGGGTGCCGCAGCTGCGGATCCTGCGGCAGGCCGACGCGTTCATCACCCACGGCGGCATGGGCGGCTCGGTCGAGGGCCTCTGGTGCGGCACGCCGATGCTGGTCGCACCGCAGGCGGCCGACCAGTTCGGCAACGCCGAACGGCTGGTCGAGCTGGGCGTGGCCCGGCAGATCGACACCACGATCAGCGCCGCCGAGCTCCGGGAGACCTTTCAAGATCTGATCAACGACCCGGGGGTACGCCGGACAAGCGCCGAGATCAGCCGGGAACTGAAGGCCGGCAGTGGAGCCGGGTACGCCGCGACGCTCGTCGAGAACGCCGCGACGTGACCCGTCAGGCGGACCGCAGGGCCGTCCAGCCGGTGTCCCGGGCGCGTGCCGCGGCCAGGATGCCGGCGACCGCCGCCGCGTTGGTGATCTCCCCGCGGAACACCATCGCGACGCACTCGTCCAGGTCGACCCGGCGTACCTCGAGATCGGCCTCCTCACCGGTCCGGACATGACGGTCCGTGTCGGCGACCGGGACGAGATCGCGGGCCAGGAACACCCGAACCGCCTCGTCGGCGAAGCCCGGCGAGGTGTGCAGGTCGATCAGCCGCTCCATCCGGCCGGCCGCGAGGTCGACCTCCTCGGCCAGCTCGCGGGCCGCGGTGAGCGCCTCGTCCTCGCCGACCACGTCACGCAGCCCGGCCGGCAGCTCCCACAGGTGCCGACCGACCGGATGGCGGTACTGCTTGATCAGCACCACCCGGTCCTGCTCGTCCAGGGCCACCACGACGACGGCGCCGCGGTTCTCCACCACGTCGCGGGCCGCGGTGCTGCCGTCGGACATGGTCACCTGGTCGGTGTAGACCGAGAAGATCGCGCCGTGGTACCGCTCGGCCCGGGACACCGTCTCGTGGGCGAACCCCATGTCAGGAGGCCTCGGTCACGTCGATCTCGACCGGCAGCTCGTCCGCCGACGCATACGTGATGGCCGCCTTGACCAGGCCGTCGAAGAGCGGGTGCGGGCGGGTCGGGCGGCTCTTCAGCTCCGGGTGCGCCTGGGTCGCCACGAAGTACGGGTGCACCTCCCGGTCCAGCTCGATGAACTCGACCAGCCGACCGTCCGGCGACGTGCCGGAGAACACCAGGCCGGACTGCGACAGCTTGTCGCGGAAGTCGTTGTTCACCTCGTAGCGGTGCCGGTGCCGCTCGGAGATCACCGTCGCGCCGTACACCTCGGCGACGATCGAACCCTCCTTGAGCTTCGCCGGGTAGGCGCCGAGCCGCATGGTGCCACCCAGGTCACCCTTGCCGGCGACGATGTCCTCCTGGTCGGCCATCGTGGAGATCACCGGGTAGGTGGCCTTCTCGTCGAACTCGACCGAGTTGGCCCCGGCCAGCCCGGCCAGGTTGCGGGCGGCGTCGATGGTCATGCACTGCAGACCCAGGCACAGGCCGAGGATCGGGATCCGGTTCTCCCGGGCGTACCGCGAAGTGTTGACCTTGCCCTCGATGCCGCGGACGCCGAACCCGCCCGGGATGACGATGCCGTCGGCGCCCTTCAGGGCGGCCGCGGCACCGGCCGGGGTGACGCAGTCGTCGCTCGGCACCCACCGCAGCTGGATCTTCACGGTGTTGCCGAACCCGGCGGCCCGGATCGCCTCACTGACCGAGAGGTACGCGTCCGGCAGGTCGACGTACTTACCGACCAGCGCGATCGTGATCGTCCGCTTCGGGTGGTGCACCCGCTCCAGCAGGTCGTTCCAGGTCTTCCAGTTCACGTCCCGGAAGGACAGACCCAGACGCCGTACGACGTACGCGTCCAGACCCTCGTCGTGCAGCACCTTCGGGATGTCGTAGATGCTCGGCGCGTCCGGGCAGGCGATGACGGCTTCCACGTCGACGTCGCAGTAGAGCGCCAGCTTGTGCTTCATCTTCTCCGGGATCTCCCGGTCACTGCGGCAGATCAGGGCGTCCGGCTGGATACCGATGTTGCGCAGCGCGGCCACCGAGTGCTGGGTGGGCTTGGTCTTCAGCTCACCGGACGGGGCCAGGTAGGGCACCAGCGACACGTGCAGGTAGAAGACGTGGTCACGGCCGACCTCGTGGCGGACCTGGCGGATCGCCTCCAGGAACGGCAGCGACTCCATGTCGCCGACCGTGCCGCCGACCTCGGTGATCACCACGTCCGGGACGTTGCCGTTCTCGTCCGGGTCGGCCATCGCGAAGATCCGCGACTTGATCTCGTTGGTGATGTGCGGGATGACCTGCACGGTGTCGCCCAGGTACTCACCGCGCCGCTCCCGGGCGATGACCGCCGAGTAGACCTGGCCGGTCGTCACGTTCGCCTTGCCGGACAGATCACGGTCGAGGAAGCGCTCGTAGTGGCCGACGTCGAGGTCGGTCTCCGCCCCGTCCTCGGTGACGAAGACCTCACCGTGCTGGAACGGGTTCATCGTCCCCGGGTCGACGTTCAGGTAGGGGTCCAGCTTCTGCATCACGACGCGAAGGCCGCGGGCGGTGAGCAGATTGCCGAGGCTGGAGGCGGTGAGGCCCTTACCCAGCGAGGAGGCGACGCCCCCGGTGACGAAGATGTGCCGCGTGTCGCGCACTGTTGAGGCCAAGGCCCGCTCCCGTGGTCGCCGTTTCATCGGTTCTTGCGGCCGGGGCAGGACCCCATCCACGGGAGTTCACCGTAACACTGTTTGCCGACAGCTCCACGTTCGGGCTGGTGGGCGTGCGTGTCATGAGACGGTTACCGGATCCTCGTCGGATTTGCGTAGTAGTGGCCCGCCTGGACCGTCCGTCTCGCCCGGCGGTGGTGTCCGATCGGCGGCGTGCAGCAGCACCCGCAGCGCGGTGAGCACCGCCACCGGCACCGCCGCCGCGGCCGCCGCACCGGCCGACCCGAGAGCCGTGCCACCCAGCACCCCGGCGATCAGTGTCGCCACCGCGGTCCCGGCCACCCCGGCCCGGACCGCCGGATGCAGGCCGTAGACCCGGTTCAGGCCGCCCCACGGGGAGAACTGGCAGAACGCCAGCATCGCCGCACCCAGCAGCGCCAGCCACGTGAGTGGGCTGTCCACCAGCGCCTGCCCGTTCGCGGCGGCGGCCCGCTGCATCGCCGGACCGGCCGTGCCGTCACCCAGCGAGGTCAGGAACCGGCCCAGCGTGCCCTGCTCCAGCGGCGCCCGCCGCAGGTCGAGCACCGCGAACGTGATGGTCACCACCACACCGGTCAGGGCGGCCCAAGCGATCCGCGGGAAGGTCAGCCAACCGCCGGTGCTCATCGCGGCCGCCACACACGCCCCGGCGGTCACCGCGATCGCACCCACCGGATCCGCGCCCAGATGGCCGCTGCCCACCATCACCACACCGAGGCCACCGAAGGTGACCATGACCAGCGGCCGCCAACGCTTGGTCACCCACTGGGCCAGCGCACCGGCCAGCAGGAACAGCCCGGCCACGAACACTCCGAGCCCGACCCCGCCCAGCCCGGCGTAGCGGATGCCGTGCACCGCCGAATAGCCGGCCACCCCGTTGAGCTGCAGCCGCGCCCCGGTCGCCAGGTCTACCGCCACCACCAGCACACCGACCGCGGCGGCCGCCGCCATCGGCCACAGCGTCCGCGGATAGCGCGGCGCCAGCCGGATCAGCAGCGTGCCCAGGATCATCAGCGCGGCCGTCGCCGACCCGAACATCCACGCCGGATGCGCGCTGCTCCACCACGGGACCACGTCGGCCAGCAGCGCCGCCGGGATCGCCAGGCCGCCCGCCAGCAGCGCCGCCTCGGCCAGGTCGACCAGGCGGCGCGGCGGCAACGGCGGGCCCAGCGGACCGGCGTGCCGGCGCGCCCGGACCAGCACCGGGATCACCGCCACGAACAGCACCGCCTGGAGGATGGCCAGCACGGCGAAGAAGATCTCGGCCACCCCGCGCTGGGCGATCGCCCGCCGGTCGGCGTCCTGCGCGCCCTGCATGGCGGCGGCCGGGTCGTCCGGGCGGTCCGGCGCGATCGACGCCGGGTAGCCGGCGAACAGCTTCTCCGGGACCGGCTTGCCGAGCGCCGCCAGCACCGTCGGAGCCAGGTCGACCAACTGGAGGTAGCCCTCCCGGCCGGTGCCGGCCGAGGTCAGCCAGCCGGTCTCCCAACCCGGGCCCTCGGCGATCGCCACGTGCAGACGCGAGCTGGCCTCGGTGTCGGCGAGCCCGGCGATCAGCATCAGCGAGCGCGGCGGGCGCGCGGCCAGAACCTTGGCGAGGGTACGGTCGGCCGCCTCCACCTGCGCCTGACGGGCCGTGCCCTCACCGCTGATCGTGCCGAGGTCGACGATGCTCAGCACACAGTCGCCGAGCAGGGTGGCCGCGTCGGCCGGGAGCTCGGGGACGTACTGGTCGACCCGTCCGAACGGGCGGGCCGCCGCGATCGCCGCGCCCGGGCCGACGGCGACCGTGCAGCGCACCGACTCGGCCAGGGCACCCGGCGTCGTGCCGTACGGCAACCGGTCCTGATTGTTGCGGACCACGGTGGGCTGATCGGTCAGGTTGGCGCCGATGCCGTCCGGTCTGATGAGTTTCGGCTCGGCGGCCGGACAGCGGCCGGTGACGGCCCGGGTGTCCCAGGCCGCGTAGTTACCGGCGCCGAGCGTCAGCCAGCCGTCCGACGGGCAGGTCACCGCATGCGCCGAGCGCACCGACAGCCAGCCCACCGAGCCGCGGGACGCCTCCTGCCAGAGCGCCGGGGTGCGCTGCGGGTCGAGGTCCTCCCAGCGCAGCCCGGCCGCGGCGGCGACCACCACGTAGTCGGCCTCGCCGCCGTGCAGCCGTTCGGCCGGGCGGATCGCCAGCACGGCCAGACTGGCCGCCGCGACCAGCGCCACCATCAGGTAGGGCACCCATCCGGCGACCAGCGGGCGGCGCGGGGTGCCGGGCCGCCGGACCCGCCGCAGCCGATCCAGAAGCGGCCGGTCCAGGCGCGGCCGGTCCAGGGACGGCCGGTCCAGGGACGGCCGGTCCACGGGCGGCCGGTCCAGGGACGGCCGGTCCACGGGCGGCCGCGGCGGTGCCGTCGAGCCGGGCTGCCCAGGTCGGGGCCTGCCTAAGTCCGAAATATCCGGCGTGCCCGTCGCGTCGTCCAGAGCGTGCGGACCCGCGGCCGGCGCCTTCGCATCCGACACATCCGGATCCGGCGGGCTCACGGCCTGCACTTCGGCGTCCGACATATCCGGATTCAGCGGACTCACGGCCTGCACCTTCGCATCCGACATATCCGGATCGGGCGGGTTCGCGGCCGGTCCGCTCGGGGCCGGGACATCCGGGTCCGGGTGCACGGTCACCGGCGGACCGCCGCGACCTCGGCATACGCCGATCGCACGTCCGCGACCACGTCCGCCTCGGTCGGCCAGGTGGCCGCCTGCCGTGGCCCGCGGGCCGCGTAGTCGGCACGCAGCGCCGCATCACCGAGCAGCCGCCGGACCGCCTCGTCCAGGGCGTCCAGATCGTTCGGCGGGATCTGCACCGCCGCGTCACCGACCAGGCCCGGCAGCCCGCCGACCGCGGTGGTGACCAGCGGCACCCCGGCGTGCAGCGTCTCCTGCGCGAACAGCTGCCGCGCCTCCCAGTCGCTGGTGATCACCGCGAGGTCGGCGCCGAGCAGCAGGTCCGGCACATCGGTCCGGTGCCCGAGCAGGTGCACCGGGGCGTGCAGCATCGACGCGCGCTGCGCCAGCGGCATGTAGCTCGGGCCGGAACCGGCGATCACCACGACCGGGGCCGGCGTCAGGTCACGCCACCGGGCGGCGGCGTCGATCAGCAGGTCATGGTGTTTCTGCGGGTGCAGCCGCCCGACCGACAGGATCAGCGGAGTGTCGCCACGCAGCCCGAACTCGGCACGCACCGCCGACCGGGTCCGCTTCGGCGGCGCCAGCTGGGGTGTCGCCACCGGGCCCAGCCGCGCCTTTCGCGCGCCGAGCGCCACCGCCCGCTGCACCAGGTCGTCGGAGGCGCCCAGGGTCAGCATGGCGTTACGTGCCACGATCCGCTCCAGCAGGGCCCCGGCCTGGCCTTTCAGGCCACGCGCGAGGACCGCGTTGTGCCAGGTCACCACCAGGGGTACGCCGGTCCGCGCGACCGAGGCCACGAAGGCGGCCCGCAGCCCGTGCGCGTGGATCACCTCGGCGTCGCGCCCGGCGACCGCCCGTCGCAGCTGCCGGATCGCGCCGGAGTCCTGCGGACCGGGGTCGGCCGGGATCTCCACCGGCGTGAACTCGACACCGCTCGCCGTGAAGCCGAAATGCTGGTCCACCGCGGCCGGCCCGCACACCAGCACCCGGCAGCCACCGGCGACCAGACCGCGGGCCAGGGAGGCGACGTGCTGGCCGATCCCGCCGGTACTGGACGCCACCACCAGCACGACCGAGCCGCGCCACTCCCCGTCGCTGCTCACGACCGCCAACCCCTCAATCTCTTCCGACTCGTCCCCGGCAGGCGCCGAACCTACCGGCTCATCCCCGGTGGACGCCGAACCTACCGGCTCATCCCCGGCCGGCGCGGAACCGACCGGCTCGCTCCGGCAGACACGGAACCTACCGGCTCAACCCCGGCAGGCCCCGAACCGACCGGCTCGCTCCGGCAGGCACGGAACCTACCGGCGGAGACGTCTGATCACCGTGCCGGCCAGCGGCCCGAGATCGCGCCGGTCCAGCGCGAAGGCGACCGCGAGGAAGACCACGGCGACCGCCACACCGCCCAGCATGCCTTCAACGAGGCTGCCCAGCACGCCCGGGGTCGGCCAGACGGACGACCGCAGACCGGCGACCACACCCCATCCGACGAGCCCGGCCACGGCCGCCGCGAGTACCGCGGCGACGAAGGCCCGGGTGAGACCGGCCAGCGCGGCCGGGCCGGCGTGCCGCCGCACCGCGACCACCAGCAGCAGCCCGGTGACGGTCATGCCGATCGCGTTGGCCAGGCCCAGCCCGAACACCTCGCCACCTGGAATCGACACCGAGGTGACGACGATCACGGCCAGGCCGGCGGTGAGCCATCCCACGGCCGACGCGACCGCGGCCGCGACCGTGGCGCCCCGGGCGTACAGGGCCCGGGACAGCAACGCGAACAGCGCGTAGCCGAGCAACCCGGGCGCGAACCCGACCACCCCCGGTACCGCGCCCGGCACGTTCATCAGCCCGGTCATCGGAATCGCCAGCCCGGCCAGGGCCGCCGTGCCCAGACCGGCCAGCAGCACCACCGAGCGCGCGGTGCCGGAGAGCGCGACCGCGTACCCGGCATCGTCCCCGCTCGACGCCGCCGCCGACAGCCGTGGATAGACCGCGGTGGCCAGCGGCACCGCCAGCACCGCCCACGGCAACAGGAAGAGGGTCTGCGCGCCGCTGTAGGGAGCCATCTGCCGGGCCGCCAGCACCACGATCAGCGCGGCCACCACCTGCTGGGCGCCGACCGTGACCGCCCCGGCCCAGCCGAGCCGAACCGCCTGGCGGCCCTCGTCGCCGGGGAACCGCAACGCCGGTCGCAGCCGCAGGCCGAGCCGGGCCACCGGGATGACCAGGCAGAGGCTGAGCGCGACGACACCGAGAGTGGTACCCACCGAGAGGGTCAGCTCACCGGCGCGGCTCAGCCCGGCGAAATCCGTGCCGGCGCCGTCGATCCCGGCGTAGGTCAGGTACGCGGTCATCACCGTCACGCTGGAGAGCAGCGGCGCGATCACCGGCCAGGCGAACCTGTGGTGCGCCTGGAGCACGCCGGTCAACACGATCCCGACGCCGTAGAGCGGCAGCTGCGGCGCGAAGATCCGCAGCATCCGGGCCGTCACTTCACGGTGCTCCGGTGGGATGTCGTCGAACAGGCCGGTGATCGGGCCGGCCAGCAGGAACACCAGCAGGGCCAGCGGGACGGTCAGCGCCAGCACCCAGGAGAGCAGCGCCGACGCGACCCGGTCGACCCGGTCCCGGTCGCCGGCCGCCACCGCCCCGGCCAGCAGCGGCACCACCAGGCTGGCCAGCGCGCCACCGGCGGCCAGCTCGAAGACGATGTTCGGGATCAGATTGGTGGCCAGGTACACGTCGGCCAGGCCGTCGTCGCCGACCGTGTAGAAGAACACCGTGGTCCGGCCGAAACCGGCGAGCCTGGCCAGGATCGTGAGGATCGAGATCAGTGCGGCGGCCCCGGCGAGCTTGCCCGCCGTACCCCTGGAGGGGTTTGAAGAAGCAGTCGAGGAGGTCACGCGTGAGGTGGCCGGCGGCCGAGGTCGTCGAGAGTGCGCAGCCACGGGGTGTCCTGGATGACCTTGGTGAAGCTGACCTTCTCGCTGGTCGCGGTCAGCGCGGCCAGCCCGGCCAACGCGGCCGCCCGCCCGGCCGTCCCGGTGCGGGCCACTAGCGCCACGCCGAGCAGCGCGCCGAGCGCGTTCGCCCCGGCGTCGCCGAGCATGATCTCTTCGCCGAGGTCGTCGGGCAGTAGGGCGGCGCCCGCGCCGAGCGTCCCGGCGGTCATCGACGCGTTGCGGCCCACCGCGAGCGGCGCGCCGAGGATCGCACCGGCCTTGAGCGCGCGGCCCGGCCGCAGGTCGAGCAGGTTGATCAGATTGGCTGTACCGGCGATCACCCCGGCGCCGAGCAGCACGTCGACGCCGCGACCGAACCCGGTGCGACGGCCGCTGCCGATCAGCGCGGACGCCACGAGACCGGCCGCACCCACTCCGGCGATCTTGACCAGGCCGCTGGTGACGAACCCCTCCCGCAGCGCGCCCAGGTGGCCGGCGAAACCCTTCGCCGCTTTCTGCTCGGGCCGGTTGCCGACGACGTCGTCGTAGAAGCCGACCGCGCCACTGACCGCCCCGGCGACGACCGAGGCGGCGGCGAGCCGGGTGGTGGGCGCGCCCGAGGCGGCGCCGACGGTGGCGCCGACGGCGAGGGCCGGGCCACCCGCGAGCGTCACCGTACGGCCGTGGAAGTTGGTCCGCTCCAGCTCACGAGCCTGCGGATCGCGGCGCACCCAGCCGAGCACGCTGCGTGCGACCAGGGCGCCGAGGGCGGAGGAACGGAGGTAGGCCATGGCCGCAGAGTCTAGACCGGACCGGCTAGGGCGCGGCCGAAGGCACGATCGAGGTGGCACCGGTGGCGAGCCCGTACTGCCCGATCCGGTTCTGCACCACCCGTTCGATCGTGACCAGGGCGGTTGCGACCTGACCCTGCACCGTGCTCACGTTGTCCACCGTGGAGATCTGCTTGACCAGGGTCGGGTCGTTACGGATCCCGGACACCAGATTTCCCTCGCCCGCGTTGTCACCGGCGACCACCAGCATCCGCGGGTCCTTGCCGAGCTGCTCGGCCATGGTCAGCGCGTACCGGCTCTTCTTCGCCGCCTCGTTGTCGGTGGCGGGCACTCCGGAGACCAGGACGATCGCCTCGGCACCGCCGGTCGCGCCGTCCTCGGTGGTGAGATAACCGGGCTGGGCGAAGGCGGCCAGCACCGCGGTCACGTCCTCGGCGGTGGGGCTGGTGGGCGTGCCCTGAAGCAGGGTGAGGGCGAGCATCGCGCTCGCCGTCTCGACGCCGTCGCTGTTCAGCGGCACGTTCGCCGTCGAGATGCTCGGCTGGGACAGCTCGTCGACCAGGAAGAGGAGATCGTTGACCGTCTTCGGGTCGAAGAACTTGTCCTCCACCCGGACCCGCGCGGTGATCGTCGCCCCGGCCACGGTGAGCATCTTGACGACGCCCTCGGTGTGGTCCTCGGTGCCGGGCAGCGCCACCACGGCGATCTTGCGGCCGGTCAGCTTGCCGCCGAGCAGGCCGGGCGCGATCTGGCTGGCGAACTCCTGGCTGCGGTTGACCGACTCGTTGAGCTGGTTGACCTGCTCCCGACGGACGTTGTTGTCCTTGTTGAGCGCCTCCAGATTGTTCCGGAGGTTCTCCGAGACCGGGCCGTTGAGCGCGGCGGTGCCGACCACCAGGCCGATCGCCAGCGCAAGGAAGACCGCGGTGAGCGACACCACGTGGTACCGGAAGTTGATCACAACGCCCTCGTCGAGTCAGAACAGGTTGCCGAGCTGAAACAGCAGATTGTCCCACCACTCGGACACGACGGTGAGATACGCCTTCCCCACCGTGGACACCGCCACCGCCGACGCCATCGCCGCGATCGCGGACAGCACCAGGAGCAGCACCGCCGACCCGGAGATGCTCTGCCGGTAGAGCCGGCTCACACCTTTCGCGTCGACCAGTTTCCCGCCGACCTTGAGCCGGGTCAGGAACGTCGAGGCCATGCCGCCACGACCCTTGTCCAGGAACTCGACCAGGTTGGCATGCGTGCCGACGGCCACGATCAGGGACGCGCCCTTCTCGTCGGCGAGCAGCATCGCCAGGTCCTCACTCGTCGCCGCGGCCGGAAACGTCAACGCGTCGACACCCAGGTTCTCCACCCGCTTGAGGCCCGGGGCGCGACCGTCCGGATAGGCGTGCACCACGATCTCGGCACCGCAGCGCAGCACGTCGTCGGTGACCGAGTCCATGTCCCCGATGATCATGTCGGGGGTGTAGCCGTTCTCCACCAGCGCGTCGGCGCCGCCGTCCACGCCGATCAGGACCGGCTTGTACTCCCGGATGTACGGCCGGAGGACCTCCAGGTCCTCCTTGTAGTCGTAACCACGCACCACGATCAGCACGTGCCGCCCGCCGATCCGGGTCTGCACCTCGGGCACACCGACACCGTCGAGCAGCAGGTCACGTTCCTGCTTCAGATAGTCCATGGTGTTCGCGGCGAACGCCTCGAGCTGCACCGACAGACCCTCACGGGCATCGGCCATCGACTTGGCGACGGTCTCCGCGTCCTGCCGGACCCCAGTCGCGACCGGCTCGCCGTCGAGCAGCACCACGCCGCCCTCGATGCTCACCGTCTGCCCCTCGCGCAGGCCGGCGAACACGTCCTCGCCGAGCTCGTCGACCAGGATCACACCGCCCTGGATCAGCACCTCGGGGCCGAGATTCGGATACCGCCCGGAGATCGACGGCTTCGCGTTGAGCACCGCCATCACCCCGGAGGCGACGAGCGAGTCGGCGGCGACCCGGTCCAGGTCGACGTGATCGATCACGGCGATCTCACCGGGCCGGAGCCGGCCGGTCAAGCGCTTGGTCCGCCGGTCCAGCCGGGCCACGCCGGAGACCGGACCAGGGTCGACGCTCCTGGTCCGGCGGAGGGTGGGAATGGGAAGTCGCATCCCGGCCATCCTGACACGCCCCTGCACCCGCGACCCCCACGACATGCGCCAGCTCACCATTCTCAGGCGCGTTTCTCCCTGGCAGCCACGGAGAGTAGCTCCTCGGCATGCGCAATGCCGAGGTCGGAATCGGGCAGACCCGCCAACATCCGGGACAATTCCCTGGCCCGTTCGGTTTCTTCCACAATGCGCACACCACTCGTGGTGATCGCGCCACCGGTGTCTTTCGCGACCACCAGGTGCCGATCGGCGAATGCCGCGACCTGCGGCAGGTGCGTCACGACCAATACCTGATGGGTACGGGCCAGACGCGCCAGCCGCCGCCCGATCTCCACCGCGGCCGTCCCGCCGACACCCGAGTCGACCTCGTCGAACACCAGCGTCGGCGGCCCACCGGCACCGGCGAACACCACCTCGATGGCCAGCATCACCCGGGACAGCTCACCGCCGGACGCGCCCTTCTGCAGGGGCAGTGCCGGCGCCCCCGGGTGAGCGTGCAGCCGCAGCTCCACCTCGTCGGCCCCGTCCGGCCCGGCCGCCAACGTCTCCCCGTCGACGGTCACCGCCGGCTCGTCCCGCGAGGGCGCCCGGGTCAGCACCGCCACCTCGACCCGCGAGTGCGGCATCGCCAGCCCGGCCAGCTCCACGCTGACCGCCTCGGAGAACCGCCCGGCCGCCTCCCGACGGGCCGTGGTCAGCCGCCCGGCCAGCTCGCCGACGGTCGCCTCCAGACGCTGCCGCTCCTTGTCGAGCTCCTCCAGCAACTCGTCCGAGGAGTCCAGCTGGCTCAGCTTGGTCCGCGCGTTCTCCGCCCAGGCGATCACGCCGTCGACGTCGTCCGCGTATTTCCGGGTCAGCGCCCGCAGCGCGGCCCGCCGCTCGTAGATCGCCTCCAGCCGGGCCGGATCGGCGTCGAGCGAGCTGAGATAGGCGGACAGCTCCGAGGCCACGTCACCGACCAGGGTGGCGGCCTCCTCGATCCGGGCGGCCAGGTCACCCAGCGACGAGTCGACCGCCGACTGGCCCTCCAGGGTCCGCCGGGCCAGGCCGAGCAGCTGGGTCGCGTCAGGAGTGTCGTCGGCCGCCTCCACACCGCCGGCCAGCGCCTGCGACGCCAAGGTCGCCGCGACCCGCAGCCCCTCGGCGTGCTCCAGCCGCTGCACCTCGTTACGCAGGTCCTCATCCTCCCCGGGCTGCGGATCGACCCGGGTGATCTCGTCGAGACCGAGCTTGAGCAGGTCGGCCTCCTGCGAGCGCTGCCGCGCGTTGCGCCGGCGGTCGGCCAGGTCGTCGACCACGGCCCGCCACCTGCCGAACGCCTCTTTGTAGGAGTCGATCAGCTTCTCGTGCGGTGGGCCGGCGAACCTGTCCAGCGCCGACCGCTGCTCCGACGGGCGCAGCAGGCGCAGCTGGTCGGACTGGCCGTGCACGGCCAGGATCTGCTCGCCCAACTCGCTCAGCGTCGACACCGGCATGCTCCGGCCACCGACGTGCGCCCGGGACCGGCCCTCGGCCGTCACCGTGCGGCTGAGCAGGATCGAGCCGTCGTCGTCGGCCTCGCCACCGGCGTCGGTGATCCGGGTCCGCACCGCGTCACCGAGGGTGCCGCGCAGCTTCAACCGGCCCTCGACCACGGCCCGGCCCGGGTCGGCCCGGACCCGGCCGGCGTCGGCCCGCCCACCGAAGAGCAGCCCGAGACCGGTCACCACCATCGTCTTACCGGCACCGGTCTCGCCGGTGATCACATTCATTCCCGACGTGAGCCGCAGCGTCGTGTCGTCGATGACGCCGAGCCCGGTGATGCGCAGTTCCTCCAGCACAGCCAGACAGTATCGGGAGCCCCCGACAAATGCCCAACGGCCGGGTCTGATCAGCGTCGATTCCCGCGCCAGCCGACGACCGGCAGGCCGAACTTCGCCACGAGCGTGTCGGTGAACGGCCGGGGCGCCAGCCGGACCAGCCGGACCGGCAACTGACCCCTTTCGACCGTCACCTGCGAACCGGGCGGCAGGTCCCAGGTCCGCCGGCCGTCGCAGCACAACACCGCAAAAGACGTGTACGGGTCGACCGTCAGCACGAAAGTCGACGTCGGAGCGGTCACCAGCGGCTTGGAGAACAGTGCGTGCGCGCTGATCGGCACCAGCAGCAGCGCCTCCACCTCGGGCCACACGACAGGTCCACCGGCCGAGAACGCGTACGCCGTCGACCCGGTCGGTGTGGCGCACACCACACCATCACAGCCGTAGCGGGACAGCGGCCGGCCGTCCACATCCACCATCAGTTCGAGCATCTGGGCCCGCTGGCCCTTCTCCACGGTCACCTCGTTGAGCGCCCACGACTCGGCGATCAGGCGGCCGTCGTACTCGGCCCGGACGTCCAGCGTCAACCGCTCGTCGACGGTGTAGTCACCCCTGACCACCTCGGCCACCGCGTGGTCGATGTGGTCGATCTCGGTCTCCGCCAGGAAGCCGACCTTGCCCAGGTTGATGCCGAGCAGCGGGGCCTTGGCCGGCCGGGCCAGATCGGCGGCGCGCAGGATGGTGCCGTCACCACCGAGCGCCAGCACGATCTCCACACCCTCGGCCGCGTCCGGGCCGACCACCGGCTCCACCCCCGGGGGCAGCTCCAGGTCGTCGATCTCCTCGGCGATCACCCGGACCTCGAAACCGGCGGCGATCAGGTCCAGCGCCACCGCTCGGGCGTGCTGCGTACTCTGCCGGCGCCCGGTGTGCGTCACCAGCAGGGCCGAGCGCGTCATTTCTCCTCCATCAGGGAAACGGGTCCAGCTTCGACGACAGCTTCGATCCGGGCCGGATCGGCCGGCGGGGCGTCCCGCCGGAACCACACGAAGAACTCCACGTTTCCGCTCGGCCCCGGCAGCGGGCTGGCGGTCACGTCCGCCACCCCGAGCCCGAGCTCCGCGGCGGCCGCCGCCACCTCCAGCACCGCCTCGGCGCGCAGCCGCCAGTCGCGGACCACACCACCCGAGCCGACCTTCTCCTTACCGACCTCGAACTGCGGCTTCACCATCAGCGCGAGATCACCGTCGGGCGCGGTGCACGCCGACAGCGCGGGCAGCACCAGCCGCAGCGAGATGAACGACAGGTCGGCAACGGTCAGGTCGACGACGCCGCCGATCGACTCGGGCGTGATCGCGCGGACGTTGGTGCGCTCCTGCACCACCACCCGCTCGTCGTTGCGGATCGGCCAGGCCAGCTGGCCGTACCCGACGTCCACCGCGACCACCTGCCGGGCCCCGGCCCGCAGCAGCACGTCGGTGAACCCGCCGGTGGACGCACCCGCATCCAGACAACGCCGACCGGTCACGGTCAGCCCCTGGAACGCGGCCAGCGCGCCGGCCAGCTTGTGGCCGCCCCGGGACACGTAGTCGTCCTTCGGATCCTCCCCGGACACCACGATCGGGTCGGCCGGGTCGACCATGGCGGCGACCTTCAGCGCGGCGGTGCCGCGCACCTGCACACGACCGGCCGCGACGAGCGCGGCGGCCTGCTCCCGGGAGCGGGCGAGCTTACGTCGGACGAGCTCGGCGTCGAGTCGCGCACGGCGGGCCATCAAGATCCTTATTTTGTACGGTCGTTCAGCGGTCGATGCCGGCCAGGGTTTCCTGGAGCACCTGGTGCGCGGCCTCGTACTCGGCGATCTGCTCGGCCGGCGCCAGCCGCGCGGCGTTGGCGAGCGACCGTAGCACCGCGTCCACGGCGGGGTGACCGGTGTCCTCCCCACTGGGTGACGACACCGCCTGCGGGAGGCCACCCGGGGCCGGAACCGCCTGCGGGAAGCCACCCGGAGGCGGCCCGGGACGTGGGCCGGGCTGAGGATGGGTCACTGGCTCAGGCCTCCGAGCTCTCGGTCCGGCTGACCGTCTCCGACGCCGGTTTCGGCTGTGCGGGCACCTGTGCGGCCTTCTTGGCCGGCGCCTTCCGCGGCGTCGCCTGCCGAGCGGGCGTCGTCCGCTTCGCGGCGGTCGCCTGCTTGGCCGGCGTCTGCTTGGTCGCGGTCTGCTTGGCCGGCGTCGCCTGCTTTGCCGGGGTCTGCTTGGTCGCGGTCTGCTTGGCCGGCGTCGCCTGCTTTGCCGGGGTCTGCTTGGTCGCGGTCTGCTTGGCCGGCGTCGCCTGTTTGGCCGGGGTCTGCTTGGCCGGGATGGCCTGCTTCGCCGGGGTCTGCTTGGCTACCGCCTTCTTGGCCGGCGCCCGCTTGGTCGCCGTCTTCTCGGCCGGAGCCTCGACCGCGGCCGGCTCAACGAACACCGGCTCGACAGCGGCCGGTGCCGCCGCGACCTCGACCGCGGGCCCGACAGACTTGCGTGGTGCCCGTTTGGCCGGCGCGACCTTGGCCGGTGCCGTCTTGGCCGCGGCCCGCTTGACCGGCGCACGCTTCACCGGCGTGGCCAGAGCGGCCTCGGCCGGAGCGGGGGTGGCCGGGACGACCTCGGCCGGGGTCGGGGTGGCCGCCACCTTCGCCGGAACCACTGCCGGTCCGGTGCCGGCCGCCGGCATCGCGTTCGGCTTGGCCTTGACCGCCTTCTTCGCCACCGTCTTCTTCGCCGGCCGGGCCACCGGCACCTCCGGCACGCCCGTCTCGGCCGCACTCACCCGGGCCTGCGCCTGCCGCAGCTGCCGCTCCAGGTCGTGCACCTTGGCCGTGAGGTCGGACACCTCCTCGGCGGTGGCCAGTCCCACCCGTCCGAGCGCCCGGTCCACCTCGTAGCGGACGATGTTCGTCAGCGCCTCACGATTCGCGATGCCCGCCGACAGCAGGTCCTCCACGAGGCCCTGCACCTGTACCGCCGTGGCACCGCCTCGGGTGAGCAGCTCCCCGGCGACCTGTTGCGCCTTCTTCCGGGGTGCCTCCGTCAGGCCGAGTGCCAGGTCCAGATAAGCCCGCCATGCGTCCGGCATGTCTCGCCTCCTCTCGCCGCGTCGGGTGCCACGCTACCGGGCACCTCCGGGAAACTCCTGGGGTACCGTGCCGGTGTCGTAGGGGAGGATGGTCCTATGGCCACCTTGGACGAGTGCCGCCGGGCACTGCACGACCTCGCCGCCCGACTGGAGAGCAACGCGGAGGCCCGCGGCAAACTCGACCTGGATCGCACCCTCGCGTGCCGGCTGACCGACCTGGGCGCGGCGTTCCACGGCCGGATCACCGGCGGCCGCCTCGTCGACATCACCGACGGCGACGACCCGAAGGCGAAGATCGCCCTGGTCACCACGAGCGACGAGCTGCTCGACCTGGTGGCCGGCAAGCTCGAGGTGTCCCGACTGATCACCGCCATCCGGGCGAACCCGTTCGACCTGCTCAAGCTACGCAAGCTCCTCTGAACGACCGGACCGGTTGTGCCCACCTGTACGGGCACAACCGGTAGGTCAGTTCAAAGATCAACGCTCGGTCGTAGCGGAGAGTGTCTCCAGACCGACCAGCACCTGGTCGGCCGCCGAGGTCGCCGCGGACAGCTGGTTGGTCACCTCGGCCAGCACCGCCGCCTGTTCCTCCACCGAGGACGCGATGTTGAGCTGCAGCTCGTGGATGTCGTCGACGGCGCCGGTGGTGGCGGTGAAGGTCTGCGCCACGTCCCCGGTCTCGGCCACGATCGCGGTGATCACCTGATTCACCTTCTCCACCGAGACGGCCGTCTCCCGGGCCAGGTCCTTGACCTCCCCGGCCACCACGGCGAACCCCTTGCCCAGCTCACCGGCACGGGCGGCCTCGATCGTGGCGTTCAGGGCGAGCAGGTTGGTCTGCTCGGCGAGCGACGCGATGATCGCGTTCACGGCGGCGATCTCCCCGACCGACTTCTCCAGCCGGCGTACCTTCTCCCCGGCCGACGCGGCCGCGTCCTTGCCGGTGGAGGCGGTCCCGGCGGCCTGCGCGGACCGTTCGGCGATGTCGCGTACCGACGCGGTGAGCGCGGCGAGTTCCCGGTCCACGGCGGCCACCGCCGAGATAGCGGTGTGCGCCTCGGTGCTGATCTGGGCGACGTCGGAGGTGATCCGCCGGGCCTGCGCAGCCGACTCCTCGGACCGCAGCCGCAACTCCTCGGCCGCCCGCTCCTGGGCCTCGTGCTCGGCCCGCTCGACCTCCCGGCGGGCCTCCTCGGCCTCCCGGGCCAGCACCTCGTTCTCCCGTTCGGCCTGCTCGGCGAAGTGCCAGAAGACCACGATGCCGGCCACCTCCAGGGTGAGCAGCCCGGCGTGCACGGCGACCATGCCGATCGCGGCGGCGACACCCATGTGGTGCTCGCCGAACACCCGTTCCGGCGACACCAGGCCGAGGACCCCGTGGTGCACGACGACCACCACGATCGCCGACACCAGCGGCGCCCACTGCTGGTAGAGCGCCACGAAGATCAGCACCGCGTACAGGTGGATGTGGGTGGACATCTCGCCACCGGTCAGCTCGATCGCCACCAGGGTGCACGCGATCAGCCCGACGCTGACATGACTCGCCCTGGCCTTGGGGTTGTCGGCAGGCAGCAGCCCGCCCAGGACCACCCAGACCGCGATGGCCGCCGAGAATCCGACAGCCTCCCACGGCGTACGCGGTCCGAGAATGCCGACCACGAGGAACACCGGCACGTGGAACCACAGCAGGCGCGTCACGATCCGGTGGCGGGACTGCCAGGACGCCTCGGAGAGCCGGGCTCCGCGCGGCAATGTCAGAGAACTCACATCCACCTGATCGACCGTGAAATGCCCTGCTTGACCTTCAGGGGCAAAAGGCGTGAGCCCTGTCCGTTCTGCCGCGGACGGTGCCACGATGGAGGTGAGGGAACCCACCGGCCGGCGGCCGAGCCGGCCCCGATCAGGGAGGGACCATGACCCGTACCCGTCCCGGCCTCCCGCGCTTCGACGCCACGCTGACCACCGCGAACGTCCACGAGCGCGCCGAACAGGTCGCCGTGCCCGACTTCGACTGGATGACCACCCCGGTGCTGGCCATCGTCGACGCCCTGCTGCACATCGACATGAACGCCCCACTGCCCCGCCGGCCGCACCGCTTCCCGCAGCCGGCCCCGATCCCGCATCCGGCCGGGGCACCCACCACCCCTCCGATCGACATCGCGGCACACAGCGCCTGCCACTTCCTGGCCGACCTGACCCGGATCCACCGCTGACCACCCGAGCCGGCCCGTGCGTCCGAGATGGCGAACGGCCCCGACTGCCGCGCTCCGAGGGGATCCGAGGGGAGACGTGGCGGCCGGGGCCGTCGGAAGACCGGCGTACCTCAGTGCGGTTCGAGGTCCCAGGACTTCAGGAGTTCACGAGCCTCGTCGGAGGCCGCGGTCACGGCACTGAGGGCCGTCCCGGACCAGGTGGCCGAGCAGAGCAGGCGCAGGGCGTCCACCGGGCTGCCGGAGCCGTTCAGGGCCACCCCGTCGCCCGCGCCGGTCAGGTGCCAGCCGCCGATCTCGGTCCACGCGGATTCGCCGGGGTTCGGAAGCCGGGACTCGTCGGCTGGGCGGAACAGTGCCGACAGGTCGGCGCCCACGTGCGTGGGACGCTGGTTCTCGGCGGCGCCAAGCAGGTCGACCGGGCCGCTCACGCCGGTCAGGACCAGCAGGCTGTCCATTCCGGCGTTCACCGCGCCCTCGATGTCGGTGTCCAGGCGGTCACCGACGGCCAGTGGACGCTCGGCCCGGGACTCGGCGGCGGCGGTCCGGAACAGCGCGGGCTGGGGCTTGCCCACCACCACGTCCGGATCCCGGTTCAGGGCCGTACGTAGCACCGCCACCAGCGAACCGTTACCCGGCAGCGGGCCGCGCGGGCTGGGCAGGGTCCGGTCGGTGTTGGTCGCGAACCAGGTCGCGCCGGCCCCTACCGCCAGGGTCGCTTCGGCCAGGATCGGCCAGCCGACCTCCGGCCCGTACCCCTGAAGAACCGCGACCGGACCGTCCTCCAGTGCGCTGACCGGGGTGAGGCCCGCGTCGCGGACCTCGGCGCGCAGCGCCTCCGCACCGACCACCAGAACCGGCGCTCCGGCCGGCAGCCGTTCGGCGAGAAGCGCCGCCGCGGCGCCGGCCGAGGTCAGTACCTCGGCCGGTTCCGCGTTCACCCCCATACCGGTCAGCAACGCCGCCACATCCGCGGCCCGTCGGGACGCGTTGTTCGTGGCGAACGCGATCGACGTCCCGCCCGAGCGCAGCCGATCGATCGCGTCGGCCGCGCCCGGAATCGGCTTGTCAATTAGGAAGACGACACCGTCCAGGTCGAAGATGACCAGGTCATAGCCGCCGGCAAGGTGATCGGTCACGCCTTCGGCTTCTCCTCGGTGGCGACCTTGTCGTCGCCGTCCTCGTTCTCGTCGGCCTTGGCGTCGTCGGCCTCGACGTCGTCCTTGTCGCCGGCCTTCTCGTCCTCGTCGCCGAGCGCGTCCGTGTTCACGTCGGTGTCCGCGACGTCGACCGGCTCGTCTTCGTCCTCGTCCTCGTCGTCGTAGTCGCCGTCTTCGTCGTCGTAGTCGTCCTCGTCATCGTCGAGGTCGTCTTCGTCGTCGTAGTCGCCGTCCTCGTCGCCGTCGGCCTCGAGGTCCGCCTCGCGGTCGGCGGAGGCGGACTCACGGTCGGTCGTGGCGGCGTCGGAGCCGTCCTCGTCCTCGTCGGCGTCGTCGCCCTCGATGGTGACCCCATCGAGTTCGAGCAGACGCTCGGCGGCGTCGGTGACCTGCTCCTCGTCGACGGCGGCGGTCCGTGCGAACCACTCCCGCGCCTCGTCACGGCGGCCGGCGGCCAGCAGGGAGTCGGCGTACGCGTACCGCAGGCGGGCCGCCCACTCGGCGTCGTCGTCGCCGGTCAGCTCCTTGACCTGGAGCATCGCCACGGCTGCGTCGTGCTGGCCGAGGTCACCCCGGGCACCGGCGGCCACGATCAGCAGCTCGATTGCGCCGGCCTTCTCCAGGTTGGCCACGTCGGCGCCGCGGAACAGGTCGATCGCCCGCTCCGGACGGCCGAGCGCCCGCTCACAGTCGGCCAACTCGGCCAGGTGTGTCTGACGGCCGGTCATCCGGTGGTAGGTACGCAGCTCGGCGATCGCGGTCGTCCAGTCCCCGGCCGCGTACGCCGCCAGGCCGACGGCCTCCCGCACCACGGCGATCCGCGACGCGAGACGACGGGCCGCGATGGCGTGGTTCAGCGCCAGCTCGGAGTCCTCGTCGATGATCTGACCGGCCGCCACCAGGTGCCGCGCGACCTTCTCGGCGACATCCCGGGCCAGGCTCAGCAGCTCGGCACGGACCTCCTGGTCGAGGTCGTTCGCGGTGATCTCCTCGGGGATCTCCGGCGCCTCGAAGGCGGGCTTGCCGGCCTCGTCCTGCGGACGCGAATCCCGGTCCCGGTCCTGACGGAACCCGCCACGGTCGTCCCGGTCACCCCGGAAGCCGCCGCGGTCGCCACCGCCCTGGTAGCCGCCGCGGTCACGGTCGCCACCACGGAACCCACCGCGGTCACCGCCACCCTGGTAGCCCGGACGGTCCCCACCACGGAACCCGCCCCGGTCACCACCGGGACGGTCGCTGCGCTGCGGACGGTCACCGTACGGACGGTCCTGACGGGGACGGTCGCCGAAGGACCGCTCCCGGTCACCCCGGAAGCCGCCGCCCTGCGGACGGTCACCGCCACGGAACCCGCCGCGGTCGCCGCCACCCTGGTAGCCGCCACGGTCACGGTCGCCGCCACGGAATCCACCGCGGTCACCGCCACCCTGGAAGCTCTCCCGGGGGCCGCTACGGTCACGGTCGCCGCCACGGAAGCCGCCGCGATCGCCACCGCCCTGGTAACCACCGCGGTCACGGTCGCCGCCACGGAATCCACCGCGGTCACCGCCGCCCTGGTAGCCCGGACGGTCTCCGCCACGGAAGCCGCCCCGGTCACGGTCACCGCCGCCCTGGTAGCCCGGACGGTCTCCACCGCGGAAGCCGCCGCGGTCGCCCTGCGGACGGTCCCCACCACGGAAACCACCGCGGTCGCCCTGCGGACGATCCCCACCACGGAAACCACCGCGGTCGCCCTGCGGACGATCGCCGCCACGGAAACCGCCCCGGTCGCCGCCACCCTGGTAGCCGCCGCGGTCGCGGTCGCCACCACGGAACCCACCGCGGTCGCCACCGCCCTGGTAGCCCGGACGGTCTCCACCACGATCGCGGTCGCCACCACGGAACCCACCGCGGTCACCGCCGCCCTGGTAGCCCGGACGGTCACCACCACGGTCACGGTCGCCACCACGGAACCCACCGCGGTCACCGCCACCCTGGTAGCCCGGACGGTCTCCACCACGGAATCCACCACGATCACGGTCCCCGCCCTGGTAGCCCGGACGGTCTCCGCCACGGAATCCACCACGGTCACCGCCGCTCTGCGAGCCCCCGCGGAACCCGCCCCGGTCGCCACCGCCCTGGTAACCACCGCTGCGACCGCGGTCGCCGCCACCCTGGTAGCCGCCACGGTCACGGTCACCACCACGGAAACCACCGCGCTCTACGCCACGGTCGCCACCACGCGAGTCGCCTCGGAACCCACCGCGGTCGCCACCGCCCTGGTAGCCGCCACGGTCACGGTCACCACCGCGGAAACCGCCGCGATCGCCGCCACCCTGATAGCCACCGCGGTCACCGCCGCTCTGCGAGCCCCCGCGGAACCCGCCCCGGTCGCCGCCACCCTGCTGGTAGCCGCCACGGTCGCGGTCGCCACCACGGAAGCCACCGCGATCGCCGCCACCCTGGTAGCCGCCACGGGAACCGCCACGGTCTCCACCGCGGTCACGGTCGCCGCCCCGGAATCCGCCGCGGTCACCGCCGCCCTGGTAGCCGCCCCGATCGCCGCGGCGGCTGTCGCCGCCTCCTTCGCGGCCGCCTCCGGAACGACGGTCGTCGTCGCGGTTGCTGGAGCCGCCGTCCTGCGGTCCTGTACTCACGGATCATTCCTTCCAGTACGGCGGCGGACTACCTAGGCCCGAGTGGCCCTGCTCCGACACACGCTGTTCTCGATACACAAAGTTACTAGGGGATCTGCCCATAAACGCAGTCGAGGGCCGACCCCGAAGTGGGGCGGCCCTCGACCGATCACGTTGAGTCCGGCGGCGTCCTACTCTCCCACACCCTCCCGAGTGCAGTACCATCGGCGCTGGAGGGCTTAGCTACCGGGTTCGGAATGTAACCGGGCGTTTCCCCTCCGCTATGACCACCGAAACACCTTTCAGCAACAGCGAAGAACCAGCAACTCTCAGATGCCGGCCACCAGGTGGCCGAGCAACCCTCAAGGTGGTTGTTCGTTTGCTGTGAATCACACAGTGGACGCAAGCGCAATGTATAGGGTGGTTAAGCCCTCGGCCTATTAGTACCGGTCAACTCAACACGTTACCGTGCTTACATCTCCGGCCTATCAACCCAATAGTCTATTGGGAGCCTTACCCACTCAAGGTGGTGGGATACCTCATCTCGAAGCGAGCTTCCCGCTTAGATGCTTTCAGCGGTTATCCCTTCCGAACGTAGCCAACCAGCCATGCTCCTGGCGGAACAACTGGCACACCAGAGGTTCGTCCGTCCCGGTCCTCTCGTACTAGGGACAGCCCTTCTCAAGTATCCAACGCGCACGGCGGATAGGGACCGAACTGTCTCACGACGTTCTAAACCCAGCTCGCGTACCGCTTTAATGGGCGAACAGCCCAACCCTTGGGACCTGCTACAGCCCCAGGATGCGACGAGCCGACATCGAGGTGCCAAACCATCCCGTCGATATGGACTCTTGGGGAAGATCAGCCTGTTATCCCCGGGGTACCTTTTATCCGTTGAGCGACACCGCTTCCACACGCAAGTGCCGGATCACTAGTCCCGACTTTCGTCCCTGCTCGACCCGTCAGTCTCACAGTCAAGCTCCCTTGTGCACTTACACTCAACACCTGATTGCCAACCAGGCTGAGGGAACCTTTGGGCGCCTCCGTTACCCTTTAGGAGGCAACCGCCCCAGTTAAACTACCCACCAGACACTGTCCCTCGACCCGATCAGGGCCGCAAGTTAGATACCCAAACCCAACAGAGTGGTATTTCAACAATGCCTCCACCCGAACTGGCGTCCGAGCTTCACCGGCTCCCACCTATCCTACACAATTAAATTCGGATACCAATGTCAAGCTATAGTAAAGGTCCCGGGGTCTTTCCGTCCTGCCGCGCGTAACGAGCATCTTTACTCGTACTGCAATTTCGCCGGGCCTGTGGTTGAGACAGTGGGGAAGTCGTTACGCCATTCGTGCAGGTCGGAACTTACCCGACAAGGAATTTCGCTACCTTAGGATGGTTATAGTTACCACCGCCGTTTACTGGCGCTTAAGTTCTCCGCTTCGCCCCGAAGAGCTAACAGGTCCCCTTAACGTTCCAGCACCGGGCAGGCGTCAGTCCATATACATCGTCTTACGACTTGGCATGGACCTGTGTTTTTAGTAAACAGTCGCTTCCCCCTGCTCTCTGCGGCCATACCACGCTCCACCCGCAAGGGGCTTCACGCGTCCGGCCCCCCTTCTCCCTAAGTTACGGGGGCAATTTGCCGAGTTCCTTAACCACAGTTCACCCGTCGCCTCGGTATTCTCTACCTGACCACCTGTGTCGGTTTCGGGTACGGGCCGCTCGAAACATCGCTAGAGGCTTTTCTCGGCAGCATAGGATCAATGACTTCACCAGAACGGCTCGGCATCACGTCTCAGCCTACATGCACCGCGGATTTGCCTACGGTACGGCCTACACGCTTACCCCGGCACAACCACCGGCCGGGATCATCTACCTTCCTGCGTCACCCCATCGCTAAACTACTACCACCCAAGGTCCTAGACTCCACCGACTCAGACCGAAGTCCTCGCCGGCTTTGCGTAGTTAGTACAGATGGGTTCGTCTTGGGCGCTTCTTTGCGGGTACGGGAATATCAACCCGTTATCCATCGACTACGCCTCTCGGCCTCGCCTTAGGCCCCGACTCACCCAGGGCGGATTAGCCTGGCCCTGGAACCCTTGGTCATCCGGCGGAAGGGGTTCTCACCCTTCATTCGCTACTCATGCCTGCATTCTCACTCGTATGGCGTCCACGGCTGGATCACTCCGCCGCTTCACCCGCCATACGACGCTCCCCTACCCATCCACACACCTGCACGACAACCTCAAGGGCGTCGCGGAGTTAATGTGTGAATGCCACAGCTTCGGCGGTGTGCTTGAGCCCCGCTACATTGTCGGCGCGGAACCACTTGACCAGTGAGCTATTACGCACTCTTTAAAGGGTGGCTGCTTCTAAGCCAACCTCCTGGTTGTCCATGCGATCCCACATCCTTTTCCACTTAGCACACGCTTAGGGGCCTTAGCTGGCGATCTGGGCTGTTTCCCTCTCGACTACGAAGCTTATCCCCCGCAGTCTCACTGCCGCGCTCTCACTTACCGGCATTCGGAGTTTGGCTGATTTCAGTAAGCTTGTGGGCCCCCTAGACCATCCAGTGCTCTACCTCCGGCAAGAAACACGCGACGCTGCACCTAAATGCATTTCGGGGAGAACCAGCTATCACGGAGTTTGATTGGCCTTTCACCCCTAACCACAGGTCATCCCCCAACTTTTCAACGTTGGTGGGTTCGGTCCTCCACGCAGTCTTACCCACGCTTCAACCTGCCCATGGCTAGATCACCCCGCTTCGGGTCTAGAGCATGCGACTGAAAACGCCCTATTCAGACTCGCTTTCGCTACGGCTTCCCCACACGGGTTAACCTCGCCACATGCCACTAACTCGCAGGCTCATTCTTCAAAAGGCACGCCATCACCCCTAAAGGCTCTGACGGATTGTAGGCGAACGGTTTCAGGTACTATTTCACTCCCCTCCCGGGGTACTTTTCACCATTCCCTCACGGTACTAGTCCGCTATCGGTCACCAGGAAGTATTCAGCCTTACCAGGTGGTCCTGGCAGATTCACAGCAGATTCTAGGAGTCCGCTGCTACTCGGGAACACCACAAAGAGGTCATAGATTTTCGCTTACGGGGCTCTCACCCTCTACGGCCGGCTTTCCCACACCGTTCAACTAACCTATGACTTTGTAACTCTTCGACTGCCTGTCAGAACAATCAAGTAGGTCCCACAACCCCGGATATGCAACGCCTGACAGCTATCACACATATCTGGTTTAGGCTACATCCGCTTTCGCTCGCCACTACTCACGGAATCACGGTTGTTTTCTCTTCCTACGGGTACTGAGATGTTTCACTTCCCCGCGTTCCCCTCACATGCCCTATGAATTCAGGCATGGATGACACGACATGACTCGTGCCAGGTTTCCCCATTCGGACACCCTGGGATCACAGCTAGGTTGGCAGCTCCCCCAGGCCTATCGCGGCCTCCCACGTCCTTCATCGGCTCCTGGTGCCAAGGCATCCACCGTTCGCCCTTGACAACTTAACCACAGAAAACAAGATGCTCGCGTCCACTGTGCAATTCTCAACCAACGACCAACCCACAACCCGATCCAGCAGCTCACCAGCACCACTCACAGCGGCCGGTATGGGCTGCCAGGCTGTGCCTGGCATTGAAAAACAACCACCCTCACGGGCACCGGCACTCAGCCGACCTACGCGGGTTGTTCTTTCAGATACCCAACAGGGTGCTTTTCTTTGACGCTCTCGCCAGCCGCACCAGCTCTGTTCCACGCCCGAAGGCTGTACTAAGAAGCCGGCCGTTGCCGGTCCGAACTAGCCAGTGTCTCCGCCTATGAGCACCCCGGTCGAGCATTCGTCGACCGCGGGCTACTGCTTACCTTTCGGTAAGAGTTGCTCCTTAGAAAGGAGGTGATCCAGCCGCACCTTCCGGTACGGCTACCTTGTTACGACTTCGTCCCAATCGCCAGCCCCACCTTCGACGGCTCCCTCCCTTACGGGTTAGGCCACCGGCTTCGGGTGTTGCCGACTTTCGTGACGTGACGGGCGGTGTGTACAAGGCCCGGGAACGTATTCACCGCAGCGTTGCTGATCTGCGATTACTAGCGACTCCGACTTCACGGGGTCGAGTTGCAGACCCCGATCCGAACTGAGACCGGCTTTTTGGGATTCGCTCAACCTCACGGTCTCGCAGCCCTTTGTACCGGCCATTGTAGCATGCGTGAAGCCCTGGACATAAGGGGCATGATGACTTGACGTCATCCCCACCTTCCTCCGAGTTGACCCCGGCAGTCTTCGATGAGTCCCCGCCATGACGCGCTGGCAACATCGAACGAGGGTTGCGCTCGTTGCGGGACTTAACCCAACATCTCACGACACGAGCTGACGACAGCCATGCACCACCTGTGCACGACCCCGAAGGACCCCACATCTCTGTGAGATTTCCGTGCATGTCAAACCCAGGTAAGGTTCTTCGCGTTGCATCGAATTAATCCGCATGCTCCGCCGCTTGTGCGGGCCCCCGTCAATTCCTTTGAGTTTTAGCCTTGCGGCCGTACTCCCCAGGCGGGGCGCTTAATGCGTTAGCTGCGGCGCAGAAACCCGGAGAGGGTCCCCACACCTAGCGCCCAACGTTTACAGCGTGGACTACCAGGGTATCTAATCCTGTTCGCTCCCCACGCTTTCGCTCCTCAGCGTCAGTATCGGCCCAGAGACCCGCCTTCGCCACCGGTGTTCCTCCTGATATCTGCGCATTTCACCGCTACACCAGGAATTCCAGTCTCCCCTACCGAACTCTAGCCTGCCCGTATCGAATGCAATGTCAGAGTTGAGCCCTGAGATTTCACATTCGACGCGACAAGCCGCCTACGAGCTCTTTACGCCCAATAAATCCGGACAACGCTCGCGCCCTACGTCTTACCGCGGCTGCTGGCACGTAGTTGGCCGGCGCTTCTTCTGCAGGTACCGTCACTTGCGCTTCGTCCCTGCTGAAAGAGGTTTACAACCCGAAGGCCGTCATCCCTCACGCGGCGTCGCTGCATCAGGCTTCCGCCCATTGTGCAATATTCCCCACTGCTGCCTCCCGTAGGAGTCTGGGCCGTGTCTCAGTCCCAGTGTGGCCGGTCGCCCTCTCAGGCCGGCTACCCGTCGTCGCCTTGGTAGGCCATTACCCCACCAACAAGCTGATAGGCCGCGAGTCCATCCCAGACCGAAAAAACTTTCCACACCCACACCATGCGGTAGAGTGTCGTATTCGGTATTAGCCCCCGTTTCCGAGGGTTATCCCAAAGTCCAGGGCAGGTTACTCACGTGTTACTCACCCGTTCGCCGCTCGAGTACCCCGAAGGGCCTTTCCGCTCGACTTGCATGTGTTAAGCACGCCGCCAGCGTTCGTCCTGAGCCAGGATCAAACTCTCCAACAAAATCTGTTGAAAAACTCATCCCGGCAACAAAAATGTTGCCAAAGGAATCTCCCACTTATCGCCTAAACGACAAGCCGGGGTATTGCCATAATTGGCACTGGCTTATCAAGCACCCTGTTGAGTTCTCAAAGAACAACCGCACACCTTAAACCGAACCGCTTTCGCGGCCCGCCCTCCGGGGCACTCGCTCTACTTTACCCGCCGTTTCCGCCCTGTCAAATCCGCGTTTCGCAACCGAATTCAACAACCACAGAAACTGCACAGGCACCCCAAAAACACACACGACACTAGATCGTGCGATCTTGTAAGGGTTTCCGTCAGGACGGCCGGCCGGGCCCCAACTTCAGGTCCCGCTCGCTCGCCCGTCTCCCTGGCGGCTCGGTAAACATTACCCGCCCCTCCCATCAACTCCAAATCGGGGTCGGGCGACGCCGGTCACAGCGAAATTTCCGGCCTTTAACTCAGATCGGGCAGACCGAAGCCGAGGGCCGAAGTCCAAAGCCGAAGACTGAGGGCTGAAGTCTGAAGTCCGAAGCCTGAGGGCTGAGGGCTGAAGTCCGAAGACTGAGGGCCGAGGACCGAGGGCCGAGGACCCAAGACCGAGGGCCGAGGACCCAAGACCGAGGGCCCAGGACGAAGACCGAGGGCCCAGGACGAAGACCGAGGGCCCAGGACGAAGACCGAGGGCCCAGGACGAAGACCGAGGGCCCCGGAGAAACGGGGTCCCGGCGTAGGACGGTCAGGGCAGCAGTTCGACCCCGGCGAACGTGCGCTTGCCTCGGCGCAGGACCAGGAAACGGCCGTGCAGCAGGGCGGACGTCGGGATCTCGGCCTCACCATCGGTGATGCGCTCGTTGTTGAGGTACGCGCCACCCTCGGTGATCGTGCGGCGGGCCTCGTTCGCCGAAGCCACGAGACCGGCGTCCTTGAGCAACACACCCACGGTGGGGAGCTCACCCCGTACCCCATGAAGGCCGGCCTCGGACAACGCGGCGCGCAACGTGTCCGCGGACAGCTCGTCCAACGAACCTCGCCCGAAAAGGGCCTGGCTGGCAGCGATCGCCTGCCGGGCCTCCTCGGGACCGTGCACCAGCGCGGTGAGCTCCTCGGCGAGGGCTCGCTGCGCGAGCCGGGCCTGCGGCCGCTCGGCGGTCGCCTTCTCCAACTCCTCGAGTTCCTCGCGGGACTTGAAGCTGAAGTAGCGCAGGTACTGGTTGACGTCGCGGTCGTCGCTGTTGATCCAGAACTGGTAGAAGCTGTACGGCGTGGTCATCGACGGGTCGAGCCAGACGGCGCCGCCCTCGGTCTTGCCGAACTTGGTGCCGTCGGACTTGAGGACGAGCGGGGTGACGAAGGCGTTGACCGGGCCGGCGCCGCGACGCCGGACGAAGTCGACCCCGGCGGTGATGTTGCCCCACTGGTCGGAGCCGCCGAACTGCAGCTCGCAGCCGTGCTGGACGTGCAGCTGGTAGAAGTCGTTGGACTGGAGCAGCTGGTAGCTGAACTCGGTGAAGCTGATGCCGCTCTCCAGCCGGTTCCGGACCACGTCGCGGGCCAGCATCTTGTTGACCGGGAAGTGTTTGCCGACGTCGCGTAGGAAGTCGACGACCGACATCGGGCCGGTCCAGTCGAGGTTGTTGACGAGGGTGGCGGCGTTGTCGCCGTCGTAGGTGACGAACGGGGACAGCTGAGTACGGATTCGCTGCACCCAGCCCTCGACCACCTCGGGCGGGTTGAGGCTGCGCTCGCTGGACTCGCGCGGGTCGCCGATCTGGCCGGTGGCGCCGCCGACGAGCAGCAACGGGCGGTGGCCGGCGAGCTGGAGGCGACGGGCGGTGCACACCTGCATCAGGTGGCCGACGTGCAGCGAGGCGGCGGTGGGGTCGAAGCCCACATAGAACGTGATCGAGCCGCCGTCGAGCTTTTTGCGGAGCTCGACGAGGTCGGTCGAGTCCTGGATGAGTCCGCGCCACAACAGGTCGTCTACGAAAGTCACGTCCGCATTCTCCCGTACCGGCTGCTGCGGATCACAACTGGATTAGGGATGCTGGGTGGATGGGTCATCTGGGTAGCGCCAATCCCCCGTTCGAGGTCTCCAAGAAGAAGGCCGAGGCGCGGCTGGAGGCGGCGCAGGAGCGGCTGTTGCGGTTGCGGCTGCTGTTGGGCGGTCAGATCGGGGAGAAGAAGATCGGGCCGCCGCTGTGTGTGGTGTTCGAGGGTTGGGACGCGTCGGGCAAGGGTGGTGCGATCAAGCGCCTGGTGGCGCCGCTGGACCCCAGGCATGTACGGGTGGCGCAGTTCGCCGCGCCGACCTATGACGAGAAGCGGCACCATTTCCTGCAGCGGTTCTGGACCGTGCTGCCGGGCCGGGGCGGGATGGCGGTGCTGGACCGGTCCTGGTATGGCCGGGTGCTGGTGGAACGGGTCGAGGGTTTCGCGACCGACGAGCAGTGGAAGCGGGCGTACGACGAGATCGTGGAGTTCGAGCGGACGCTGACCGCCGAGGGCATGATCCTGATCAAGTTCTGGATGCACGTGTCGGACTCCGAGCAGCTGAAGCGGTTCGAGAGCCGACGTGACGATCCGTTGCGGCAGTGGAAGCTGACCGACGAGGACTGGCGTAACCGGGAGAAGCGGGGGGCGTACGAGGCGGCCGTCGAGGAGATGATCGACCGGACCGACCGTCCGAAGGCGCGCTGGCATGTGATCGCCGGGGATGACAAGCCGTATGCCCGGTTCGCGGTGGTGGAGCAGGTGTGTCATGTGCTGGAGACGAAACTGGCGAAGCGGGGCTACGACTTGAGCGCGTTTTGATCAGGTGAAATGGTACATTCCGGATAAAGTGGCCCGATGATCATTTCGCGCGGCGTGGCCCTGCTGCTGGGTCTCGCCACGATCACCGCGCATCCGCCCGCCGCCGACGCCGCGCCGCGCCACCAGGCCGTCCAGGTGTCGGTCGAGCGCACCCACAGCCGGCAGAATCTCTCGATCTTCCAGGTGTCCGGCGGCATCCGGGAGGCCGGTGTGGTGCTGCGGATGGCGTCCAGCCCGGCGTTCCGCGGCCTGCGGTCCCGCTACGTGCCGACCGACCGGTCCGGCCGGTACCGGTATGAGGTGACCGTGACCTACCGGCACGGCGGGCCCAAGCGGATCGTCACCTACTCGAACACGCCCGGTGCGCCGCGCCTGCTCTTCGACGTGATCCACCGGGTCGAGACGTTCCCGACGCCGGTGTTCCCGCCCGGTTTCCCGTTCGACTGACGAGGGCCTCCCCACGGGAGGCCCTCTCTCAGATCGCCAGCCTACGGGCCTCGGACGCATCCGGCGCGGCCACCGCGAGTCCGGCCAACCGCTCGCATTCGGCTTCGGTACGCCCGGCGAGCGCCGCCCGGACCGGGCCGATCGCGCGCGGGGACATCGACAGGCTGGTCACCCCGAGCCCGACCAGCACCGGCGCGAGCAGCGGATCGGCGGCGGCCTCACCGCACACGCCGACGGGTTTGCCGGCCGTCCGACCGGCCGCCCCACACACGCCGATGAGCTGGAGCAGGGCCGGCTGCCACGGGTCCAGCAGGTCGGCCAGATCGCCGCACATCCGGTCGGCGGCGAACGTGTACTGGCTCAGGTCGTTCGTGCCGATGCTCAGGAAGTCGACCACCCGGAGCAGGTCGGCGGCTCGCAGCGCGGCCGCCGGGACCTCGATCATCACCCCGGCCTTGGGCAGGCCGGCGTCACGCACGGCGGCCGCGAACCCGGTCGCCTCGGCCAGGGTGGACACCATCGGCGCCATCACCCACACGTCGGCACCGGTCTGCGACCGGGCCTCGGCGATCGCGGCGAGCTGCGTGGTCAGTACGTCCGGGCGCTGCCGCGCCACGCGCAGGCCGCGGACACCCAGCGCGGGGTTGGGCTCACCGTCCTGATTCAGGAACGGCAGTGGCTTGTCGGCTCCGGCATCGAGGGTACGGATGACGACGCGCCGCCCGGCCATCGCGGTGAACACGTCACGGTAGGCGGCGACCTGCTCGTCCAGGGTCGGCTCCTGGACACGGTCGAGGAAGAGCAACTCGGTACGGAACAGGCCGATCCCCTCGGCGTGAGCCTCGTCGGCGGCCGGGACGTTCTTGACCGAACCGACATTGGCCAGGAGCTTCACCCCGTACCCGTCGGAGGTCTGGCCCGGACCGGTCAACGTCGACGCCGCGGCAGCCACCTGGGCCGCCCGGTCCGCCGCGGCTTTCGCCTCGGTCTCCGAGACGTCCACCCGGACCTGCCCGGACGCGCCGTCGAGCAGCACGATCGTGCCGTCCGGCACGGCGAGCACGCCGGGGCAGGCGACCACCGCGGGCAGGCCGAGCGCGCGGGCCAGGATCGCGGTGTGGCTGGTCGGGCCGCCGACCTCGGTGACCAGGCCGATCACCTGTTCCGGGTCGAGGTCGGCGGTGTCCGCGGGGGCCAGGTCGCGGGCCGCGAGCACGTAGGGGTGGCCGGGTGCGGGGACACCCGGCATCGGCAGGCCGAGCAGCACCGCGACCGCCCGGTCGCGGAGATCGTCCAGGTCGGCGACCCGTTCGGCGAGGTAACCGCCGGCGGCGGCGAACGCCTCCCGGAACGTCGCGAACGCACCGTCGATCGCGTGCGGTGCGTCGTGGCCGTCGCCGATCAGCTCGCGTACGCCGTCGCGCAGCTCCTCGTCGTCGGCCATCAGCGCCTCGGCCCGCAGCACCTCGGCCACCGTGGCGTCGGTCGTCCGGTCGGCGCGGCGGCCGAGTTCGGCGACCACCTCGGCCAGCGCGGCCTCGGCCCGGGTGTACTCCGCCTCGGTGTCGGTGACCGGGACGGGGGCCGGGAGCGCCGGGGCGGCCGCGATCCGCAACAGCGGACCGGCGGCGATCCCGGCGCACACCCCGATGCCGGTGAGCATCTCAGGCATCGGCGTCCAGGTCCTTCGCCAGCAGCTCGGCCAGGCTGTCCAGGGCCTCGTCGGCGCCCTCCCCCTCGGCCTCCAGGATCACCTCGGTGCCCTGTTTGGCGCCGAGGGCGAGCACCGACAGCATGCTCTTGGCGGGTACCGGCTTCCGGTCGCCGGACCGGATCGTGACCTTGACCGGGGCCTTCGCGGCCGCCTCGACGAAGATCTTCGCGGGGCGGGCGTGCAGGCCGCTGCTGGAACCGACGGTCACCGTGCGCGTGGGCATAGCAGGCTCCTCTAGGGCTCGATGGTGACCTTGATGGCCTCGCCGCGGGCGACGATGCCGAAGGCGTCGATCGCGCTCTCCAGCGGGAGGCGGTGGGTGATCAGGTCGGCGACCGGCACCGCGCCGGTGGCGACCAGGTTGAGGGCCTCGGCGTTGTGGGCCGGGCTGGACCCGTTGGCGCCGACGATCATCAACTCCCGGTAGTGGACCAGGTTGGAGTCGCAGGTGATGGTCGGGTTGTCCTTGGGCAGACCGCCGAAGAAGCTGATCCGGCCCTGCCGGGCGGCCATCAGGATGGCCTGCTCCTGCGCTTTGCCGGAGGCGGCGGCGGTGATGATGACGTCGGCGCCGCGGCCGTCGGTCAGTTTGAGGATCTCCTCGACCGGGTCGACCTCCTCGGCGCAGATCGCCGCGTCCGGCTTGACCAGGTTGGCGGCCATCTCCAGGCGCTGCCGGCTGAGCTCGACCAGGAAGACGCGAGCCGCGCCGCGGGCCCGGGCCAGCCGGACGTGCAGGCAGCCGATCGGACCGGAGCCGATCACCACGACGTCGTCGCCGACACCGACGCGGGCCAGGTTCTGCGCGTTGAGGGCGCAGGCCAGCGGCTCGGCGACGGACGCCTCGGCGAACGAGACACCCTCCGGGATCCGGTTCAGGCCATCGACCTTGAGGACCTCGCGGGGCACCACCATGTACTGGGCGAAGCCGCCCTCGAAGTGGTAGCCCATCGACACCTGGTTGGGGCAGATGGTCATCCGGCCGCGCTCGCACTCGGCACACTCGCCGCACGGGATGGCGGCGATGACCTGCACCCGGTCGCCGGCCGACCAGCCGTCGACGCCTTCGCCGACCTGCACGATCTCACCGGCGATCTCGTGGCCCATCACCCGCGGCGGGTGGATGTGGTGGTGGCCGAACTTGGAGATCTTGACGTCGGTGCCGCAGGTGGAGCAGTTCCGGACCCGGATCTTGACCTCTCCGGGGCCGGCCTCGGGCTCCGGCGCGTCCTCGAAACGGACGTCGCCGGGGGCGTGGAATCGTACGACCTTCATTGTTTCGCTTCCTCCTGGATGCTCCCGAGGAGCCGGATCACGGTCTCGGGTTCGGTGGCCTCGCGCAGTTCGCGGGCCTGGTCCTCGTCGAGCAGGATCTCGGCGAGAGCGGCAAGAAGTTCGACGTGACCGTTGCCCTGGGCGGCGATGGCCACGCAGAGGGTGACCGGCTCGCCGTCCCAGTCGACCGTCTCCGGGAAGCGCAGCACCGCGAGGGCGTCGCGCTTGACCAGGTCCTTGCCGGCGAGGGTGCCGTGCGGGATGGCGACCCCCTCGCCGACGTAGGTGGAGATCGACTGTTCCCGGGCCAGCATCGTGTCGATGTAGCCCGGTTCCGCGGCGCCGATCTCGACCAGGACCTCTCCGCAGCGACGGATCGCGTCGTCACGGTCGGCAGCCGACTCCCCGAGCCGGATGGCCCGGGGGTCGAGCAACTGGTCAGACATTGAGATCGGTCCCCTGCTGGATGGCCTTGACCACGCGGGTCACGGCCGGGTCGCCGAGGAAGATCTGGAACGGCACGATCGGTTTGTCGGGTGCTACCGACCTGGCCCGGGCGGCCAGGCCGCTGTGGCAGACCACCACGTCGGCGTCGGCCGGGATCGAGTTCACCGGGGTGTGCTCGACCGTTACCCCGCTCTTGCCGAGCTGCTTGCGCAGGGTGCTGGCCAGCATCACGCTGCTGCCCATTCCCGCGTCGCAGGCGACCACGAGCTTGTGGATGTCCTTGCCGTTGATGGTTGCCATGACTTCTCTCCTGTGGTGGTTACGCGTCTCCGGTGGTGGTTACGCGTTTTCCTTGCGGCTGACCTCGTCGTCGGCGGTGGTGTCGGTGCTGTCGTCCTCGGGCTCCTGGTCGGACTTGAGCTTGCCGAACCCGAGGAGCAGGGAGGCGACACCGAAGGTGACCGCGGCGGCCAGGATGACGCCGAGGATCATCCCGAAGTGGCTGCCCTTCGCGGTGACGGCGAAGAAGGCGAAGATGCTGCCCGGGGCCGGCGAGGCCACGGTGCCCGCGCCGGTGACCATGAAGGTGGCCACACCGGCCATGCCGCCGGCCATCATGGCCAGGATCAGGCGGGGCTTCATCAGCACGTACGGGAAGTAGATCTCGTGGATGCCGCCGAAGAAGTGGATGATCATCGCAGCCGGGGTGGTCGGGCGCAGCGACTTCGGGCCGAAGAAGAAGTAGGCCAGGAGCAAGCCGAGGCCGGGGCCGGGGTTCGACTCGATCATGAACAGGATCGACTTGCCGTGCTCGGCCACCTGCTGCACGCCGAGCGGGCTGAACACGCCGTGGTTGATGGCGTTGTTGAGGAACAGCACCTTGGCCGGCTCGACCAGGATCGACACCAGCGGCATCAGGCTGTGGTCGAGGAGCCAGTCGACGCCGTTGCCGGCCGCCTCGGTGAGGGCGTTGACGACCGGGCCGATGCCCAGCTTGCCGAGGATCGCGAAGCCACCGCCGATGATGCCGGCCGAGAAGTTGTCGACGAGCATCTCGAAACCGGGGCGGATCTTGCCCTCGATCGCGTTGTCGAACAGCTTCAGCACGTAGGCGGTGAGCGGGGCGATGATCATCGCGCCGAGGAACATCGGGACGTCGGCGCCGACGATGACACCCATCGTGGCGGTGGCACCGACGACCGCGCCGCGCTGGCCGTGGACCATCCGGCCGCCGGTGTAACCGATCAGGACCGGGAGCAGGTACGTGATCATCGGGCCGACCAGCTCGGCCAGACTCTCGTTCGGCAGCCAGCCGACCGGGATGAACAGTGCCGTGATCAGACCCCAGGCGATGATCGCCCCGATGTTGGGCATCACCATCCCGGCGAGGTAGCCGCCGAGCTTCTGGACGCGGGCCCGTATTCCGGAACCGCTGACCTCGGGGGTGTACGAAGAGGCCATGAGGGATCTCCATTTCATTGTGGAGAGTTATTGGAGGGGGTTTGTCCGATCGGCGCTGACGTACCGGCCGGGGGTTCAGGAGTGGAGCGGGCGGGACGGGTCGGGGTCGGGGGTGACGCGCACGTGCGTACGGTCGAGGTCGGCCGGGGTCGGCATGCGGCTGCCCGGAAGCGAGACCGCGGCCGCGCCCCACGCCAGCCCCTCGGTGAGCGCGGCGGCGCCCCGCGCACCGGCCGCGAGGAATCCGGCGAGCAGCGCGTCGCCGGCGCCGACCGTGCTCCGCGGCACGCTGACCGGGGAGATCCCGGCCAGGACGCCGTCGCCGTCGACCAGGACCGCTCCGTCGGCACCGAGACTGGCCAGCACCGCGCCGGCTCCCGCCGCCCGCAGCCGGCGGCAGGCTTCGACCACGTCGCCGAGGGTGGTCGGTTCCGCTCCGACGGCCTCGGCGAGTTCCTCGCGGTTGGGTTTGACCAGGGCGGCGCCGGCGGCGACCCCGGCCAGCAGGGCCGGACCACTGCTGTCGACGGCCAGCCGGTAGCCCGCGCCGACCAGCCGGGAACACAGGTCGGTGAAGGCGTCGATGCTCGGGCCGGGCGGCAGGCTGCCGCAGATGACCACCCAGTCGGCCTGTGCCGCGGCGTCCAGGACGGCCTTGCTGACCTGGGCGAACTCGGTGTCGGAGAGGACCGGGCCGGCCTCGTTGATCTTCGTGACCGTGCCGTCCGGCTCGGCCAGGGTGATGTTGGAACGGGTCCGGCCGGCGATCGGCACGGACAGCAGGTCGACACCCTCGGCGTTGAGCAGGTCGACGAGTTGTTCGCCCTCGGCGCCGCCGGTGGGCACCACGGCGGTGGAGCGGACCCCGTTGGCGAGCAGCGCGCGGGAGACGTTGACGCCCTTGCCGCCCGGGTCGATGTGGGAGTCGGCGGCCCGCAGCACCTCACCGCGGACCAGTGCGTCGACCTCGAGGGCGCGATCGACGCTGGGGTTGAGGGTGACCGTGAGAATCACGCCTTCACCACCCGGACACCGGTGGCCTCGACTTCGGCGGCCAGGTCGTGGTCCAGCCCGTTGTCGGTGATCAGCAGGTCGAGGTCGGTGAGAGCACCGAATTTGGCCAGGTAATCATTGCCGATCTTGGTGTGATCGGCGAGCAGCACCACCCGGCGGGCCGCGGCGATCATCGCCCGCTTGACCGCCGCCTCGGCCGGGTCGGGGGTGGTCATGCCACGTTCGACGGTGCACCCGTTGGTGCCCATGAACGCGACGTCGACATACATGTCGGCGAGCGGCCGCAGCGCCCAGTCGTCGACGGTGGCCAGGGTCTTGCCCCGGACCCGGCCGCCGAGCAGCAGGACGGTGAGGTTCGGTTTGACGCCGAGCGCGGCCGCCAACACCGGCGAGTTCACCACCACGGTGAGCTCACGGTCGGCCGGCAGCAACTGGGACAGGCGGGCCGTGGTGGTCCCGGCGTCCAGGATGATCGCCCCGTCCTCCGGGACCTCGGCGAGGGCGGCCTTGGCGATCCGCTCCTTCTCGCTTATCAGCACCGCGTCGCGGGCGGCCAGGGCCGGCTCGAATCCGAGCCGCTCGACCGGGATCGCGCCGCCGTGCACCCGGCGGAGAACGCCGGAGCGCTCCAGCACCGTCAGGTCGCGGCGGATCGTCTCGGCCGTCACCCCGAAGGTCTCGGCCAGCGCGACGACGTCGACCCGGCCCTCGGCCCGGGCCCGCCGCACTATCTCCTGCTGGCGTTCCTCCGCGTACATCCTTGCTCACCCGCCTGGTTCGTTTTGGCTTTGTCTTTGTTTACGCCCGGTTCTGCCCGAGCGCAATATGTCGAAGAGATTTCGGTCTCTTAAATTCGCAGGAGTTTTCCCCACAAAACGGTCCTAATTAGGAGAGTCCGGTTGTGTTGGTTTCCGGTTTCAGATGAGGTGGCGCTCGACCGCCACGACGCGCGACGGGGTGCCGTGCAGGACGAGCAGACCGCCCGCCGGGATGATCGCGTCGACGACGGCGGGTGACAGCCGGCGCGACAACTCCCGCAGGGCGGCCTCCTCCGCACACAGTGCCGCCGGACGGCCCGTCGCGAACGATTCCTCGGCGATTCTCAGCGCACTCTCCGGATCGGCGTCCGAACACGGTTCGCCGGCGCCGTACGCGGAAATGACCTGTCGCGCCGGAAGCGGCACGTCGCGCATCAGGATCACAATGCTCGTACTGACCCGCACCCGGTCCTGCAATTCGCCGAGAATGCGCACGTCATCGGGCCGGCTCAGGGCGTCGGCGGCCCGACGGGGCGGCAACCACAGCAGGTCGTCGAACTCGCCGGGCGGGAAAGTGCAGGTCACGGCCGGATCCACCTCGGCCGCGAAATAGTCGACGTGTTCCGGCCAGCCCTGTTCGAGATAGTCCGTCGCGCCGAGCCACGGGCCCGGCCGGACGGACAGCCCGGTCCGTTCGGAAACCACCCGGACCGCGGCCGGCACGATGTGCTCGCCCGGCCCGACACGCCCTTTCGGGAAACACCATTCGCCGCGCCGATGATGCACGACGAGAACCTCCCGGGCGTTCTCCGCGCCCCGCCACAGAACCACCCCGGCGGCGGTGACGGGCGCGGAGAACGACGGACCGAGATTCACGGGATCACGGTAGGCCGTGCCCGTCTTGATCGGATTGCCCTATTCGGGGGAAGAGTCCTTCATACCGGCCAGCAGACCGACGTCGTCGGCGAGCGCCCCGTCCTGGCCCAACGAACGGAAGTCGGCCTCCACCTCGGCCCGGGACAGCACCCCGGCCCGCACCGCGTAGTAGCGGACCAACGACCACAGGAACACGTCCAGGTGGTCGAAGCGGGTGCCGCCCTCCAGCACCTCCTCCTCGTGGAACCAGACGGCGACCTGCCCGTTCGCCAGCACCGTCCACAGGTTGCCGCCACCGTCGGCGCCGATCGTGAAGACGTCGTCGTCAGTCAGCTCGGTCTCGTAGTCGGCGTCCAGGATCGTGCAGTCGTTGGCGCCGAAGTCGAATCCGTACGACCAGTCGGCGATGTCGAACGGCCACGGGATCCCACCCGCGCGCACCCGGCGATCGAAACCGGCCAGGGCGGTGGCCCCGGCCGGTGGCAGACGGTCCAGCAGATGGTCGATCGAACGGGTCTCGGCCGGCACCTCGACCGGCTCCCCGGCGGGGAACCAGCGAGCGATGTCCGCGTCGAGATCACGTTCGACATACCCGATGAGGTCTTCTGGGGTGAGAGTCACCCGGCGGATGTTAGCCGCGGTAGGCGGGCAGGCCGAGGGTCTTTCGGATGGCCTGCTGCACGTCCTCGACCGGGGGACGGCCGTCCACGTCGTGTACGACCTCCTTGCGCCGGAACAGCTCCAGCACCGGCCGGGTCTTCTCGTGGTAGTCGGTGAGCCTCGACTCCAGTGCCTCCGGAGTGTCGTCCTCGCGGACGATCAGCTCGTGGCCGCAGATGTCGCAGCGGCCCTCCACCTCGGGGCGGTCGGCGATCAGGTTGTAGTCCATCCCGCAGTTCGGGCAGAGCCGGCGGCTGAGCACCCGGCGGCGGACCTCGTCGTCGGGCAGCTCCAGGTGGATGACGGCGTCGATGTCGTAGCTCTCCATGAAGAACTCGGCCTGCCGCCCGTTGCGCGGGAACCCGTCGATGATGAACCCGTAGTTCCAGTCGTGGATGCCCATCCGGCGGCGCACCACCTCCTCGACCAGCTCGTCGCTGACCAGATCACCGGCCGCCATGATCCGCTTGACCTGGGCGCCCATCTTGGTGTGCTGGCGCACGTGCCAGCGGAAGATGTCGCCGACGCTGATGTGCACCAGGTCGAGGTCGTCCTTCAGCATCTTGGCCTGGGTGCCCTTGCCGCTGCCCTGCACGCCCATGATCACGTACTTGCGCATGTGCCTTCTCCTCAGTCCGTCGCGCCGAGGCGCAGCGGGCCGGGCGCGAGCCCGGACAACGTGGTCGGATCGATGCTCCAGGCGCCGGCCACCCGGAACACATCACGCTCGGCGACGAGCACCGACGTCTCCTCATCGAACGCGGCCGGCAGCCCGGCGTCACGCTCGGCCGCGTCCGGCTCCCCGAACCAGGACGTGACCTCACCGGTCTGCCCCACATAGCCGAACGCACGCAGCAGATCACCCGAGTCGGCGCGCTGCCAGCGGTGTAGCTCGGTGACCCGGTGGGTGGCGAAGAACTGCACCTCGGCGCCGAGCTCCGCGGAGAGCGCCACCACATCCGGGCCCGGGGTGATCAGCGCGCGGCCGACGGCCAGCACCCAGGTGCCCCGGGCTCCGGGCAGCGGCGGGGTGACCGCCACCCGGTCGTCGGTCAGATGCGCCAGGTCGAGCCCGTCGCGCCACGGCACGGTCCCCAGGTCACGCAGGCCGAGCGCCTTGAGCACCGCACCCGGATCCGCGCCGGCGATCGCCAGCCAAGCCTGCTTGCCACCGAAACCGGTCATGACATCACTCATTGCCCAACGCTATCCGGCGCTACGGCCAGCCGTAGTTGCGGCGCAGGATCGCCGCGACCCGGTCGAACCGGGGCCGATCCAGGATCGCGCCCTCGCGGCGGATGCCGTCCTCGTCGACCTCGATGACCCGGTCCAGACGGACCCAGCTGGGACGCGAGTCGCGGTCCCACTCGCCGGGGCCGAGCGCCAGCCAGTGCCGCTGGCCGTCACGCTCGCCCTGGCTGGACAGCATCAGGCCGAGCAGCGTCCGGGCGTCCCGGCCGACCACCAGCACCGGCCGGTCCTTGCCCTGCGACGCGTCCTCCTCGTAGGGCACCCAGGTCCAGACGATCTCACCGGGATCGGCGTCACCGTCCAGATCGGGCGCGTAGGCGAGATGCCGGCCCTGCTGCGGCACGGCCCGTTTGACCACCGTCGGCTTCGCCGGAGCGGGCTTCGCCTTCGGTGCGGCGGGCCGGGGCGCCGGCGGCTTCGGAGCGGTCTTCTTCGGGGGTACGGCCGGAGCGCTCGGCCGCGGCGCGGGCGGGGCGGGCCGTTCCGGCCGGCCCAGAATCCGCCGGAGGAGGGCTTTCAGCATTTCGAGCACCGGGCCACCCTACGGGCCGATCCGCCCGACCCGCGAGGGCCACCGGCCCTAGCCGACGAAGTCCTGGGTCATCCAGGTGAGGCCCTTGGAATCGCGCACGATGCTCAGGCCGATCCGGGTGAAGTTCGGGTTGAGCAGGTTCTTGCGGTGGCCGTCGTTCGGCGGCACCTCGGCCAGCATCGAGTCGGTGAGACCGTTGGCGGCCTGCACCTTCGCCGCGTCGCTGCTGCCGCTGGAGCCGTAGCCGATGTTCTCTCCGGCGGCTCGCCAGGACACGTCCTGCGCGCTGAACCGGTCGCCCAGCTCGGCTTCACCGGAGCATTTGTGGGACAACCCGCACCCGTCGATCATCAGCTGGGTGTGCAGGGCCGCGGCCTTGGACAGGTCGGTGTCGAGGGTGAGCGCCTTGAGGCCCTCGGCGACCCGGGCCTCGTTGATGTGCGCGAGCACCTGCTCGGCGACGGTCCCGGAGGTGACCGGCACGGTCGTCTTCTTACCTGTGGTGCCCGCGGTCGCCTCCTTACCGGCCGGTGCCTTGGTCGTCTTCTTGACCGTGGGCTTGGGGCTGGGCGATTTGGGGGTGGCCGTGCCGGGGGTGACGCTCACCGCGGGTGATCCGCCGGGTGCGGTGGCGGCCGGGTCGGTGAGCAGGTCGTCGGTGCTCTCGCCGGGGGACGGTGCGGCGGCGAGCGGAGCGTCGACCGAGGTCGGGGTGGGGGTATCGGCACTGCCCTGGGAGAAGCCGACCAGGACGAATCCGGCGCCGATGACGACGGCTGTCGACCCCGCTGCCAGGGTGTAACGGAATCGGGCAGCGGCGGAGAGCGGCACGGATATTCACCTCGGTGAGCAGGGGCAGGACGACGCCCCATCACTATGAGCGAGGGCCCGACTCCCGGCAGCGCCGGAAAGGATTCCTTAAGGAACGGCTCACAGACTTCTAAGGTCGAACTCGCCGGCCCGCACTCCGGCCAGGAACGCGGCCCACTCCTCGTCGGTGAAGACCAGGGTGGCGCCGCCCGGATCCTTGGTGTCCCGGATCGCCACGATGCCGGGGAGATTGGCGGCCACCTCGACGCAGTCGCCGCCGTTGCCTCCGCTGCGAGTGCTCTTGTGCCAGACGGCACCCGTCAGGTCAGCCATCGCTCTCCTCGATGATCGTACGGATGAGATCGTCGGACTCGGCCTGGCTGAGCGCGACCGCTCCGAGTTCTCCCCAGATCGATTCGTACGTCTCCACCTCCGCGAGCTTATCCAGGTAGAGGGCACCGGTGAGGTTCTCGCAGTAGATGGTGGTCGGTTCGGGTGACGCCGTCCCGACGGCCGGGAAGTCGAGGATGGTGAACTGCCCGGAGCCGACCGCCTTGTGCGGGCCGGCCGCGAACGGGATCACCCGGACCCCGATGTTGTGCCGGATCGACATGTTGACCAGATGGGCCAGTTGCTTCTGCATGCCCAGGGTGTCCGGGATGGCCCGGCGCAGCACCCCCTCGTCGACGATCACGTCCAGGCGGGGCGCCTCCGGCAGGCGGCGGCTGAGCAGCGACTGGCGCTCCAACCGGACGGCCACGGCGCTGCCGGCCGCCTCCGGGTCGGCGTGCCAGCTGCGGAACACGGCCTCCGCGTACTCCCTGGTCTGCAGCAGTCCGGGGATCACGCTGGGGGCGTAGGAGCGCAGGCTGGCGGCGGCCTGTTCCATGCCCACGTAGAGCTCGAACCAGGCCGGGACGACGTCGCCGTACGCATGCCACCAGCCTTTCGCCTTGGACTCGGCGGCCAGTCCGATGAGCACCTCGGTGATGTGGCCGGGTGCCGAGTAGACCCCGCACATGGCGATCACGTCGTGTTTGCGGACCGGGACCTCACCGTTCTCGATCCGGTACATCCGGGCGCGGGAGAACTCCAGCTCGGCGGCCGCGGCCATCAGGGAGATGCCGGCCTGCTCGCGCAACTGCCGCAACAGCCGGCCGACCTGCCGTTTCGGAACGGTGGAACCCGTCTCGTTCATGTGCTGCCGTCCCCCGTGATGTCACTCGGCTGTCCATCCGACTGTCCGGTTGTCTCGAACGAGACGATATGAACGCCCCGCGCGAGACAGCGGGAATCCATTTCCGGGATTCTCGCCGCACCGGCTTGAGAGCGAGCCTAAGGCACGTAAGGCTCCACTGTGTAGTCGATGAATCGCACATGGTGAGGGTGACATGCTGGTTCCGCGGACCGAACACGTCGGCGAGCGCCCATCCTGGGACTGCCGGGTCTGCGGCGAGGCGTGGCCGTGCGCCACCGCCAAAGTGGAGCTGGCCGAGCAGTATCAGAAATTCCCGCACGGCCTGGCCGTCTACCTCGGCTCCTGCATGCTGGAGGCGATCGACGACTGGGCGGCCGGCAGTGGCGGACCGCCGGCCGATCTCTACGAGCGGTTCCTCGGCTGGGCGGACACCGGGGCGCGCTGACGCCTCAGTCCTCGACGCGGGTGTGCAGCAGGTCGTACAACTGCCGGTCCTTGACCGTGGTGTAGAGGGTGTCGCCCGCGCTGTTCAGGATCACGAACGGACACGCCCGGTCGGCTCCGGTCAGCGTCTTGTCGATCAGCTTGCGATGGCTGGCCACCTCGAAGACCGTGAGCCGGTACTTCCCCTCGACCAGCGGCAACGCCTTCGAGCCGGACCCACAGTCCCGCACCCGACGACCCGGGCCGGTCAGGTCCAGGCAGGCGACCAGCTGCGCTTTCGGCGGCTCCGGCGCCCACGCCCGGCGCTCCTCGGCGCCACCGGCGAACGCCGCCTGATTCAGGGTGCGGGTGGTCCGGTACTCCACCTCGGGACCGCCGTCCTCACTGATCAGAATCGGATGCGGGGCGCTACTGCGAAGTCTCGGCGCCGACGGGTAGTACCAGTTCTGACACACCAGATGCAGGTCGTCCTCCGTTCGTACCCCCTGATTCATCGGCTGCGGGCCGGTCGGGAGCCCGACGGAGGCGGTGGGGAACGGCTTGCGGGGAGGCGGCGGCGGAGCGGCCGACGGCGAGGTGCCGCCGACGTTGACGAAGAGGTAGGCGGCGGTGCCGAAGAAACCCAGCACGGCCACCACGACACCCGCGGTGATCAGCAGGGTCCGGGGCTTTCGCACGGTACGGACGACGGGCGCCGGGGCTGGAGCGACGCCGGGGCCGGACGGGACGGTGTTGAACTCCCCCAACTCGAGGCCACCGAGCGCGACCAGCCGCGCCCCGAGCCCCGTATCGTCCGGCTTCTCCGGCGTTTGCCCTGCCTGTTCCATGTTCAGCTCCCCACCCTGCCCCCAAGGCGACGAACTATATCGATGTATCTGGGTTCTCAGAAGGCGTAAGGCCCGAACCGCCCCCAGGCGACGATGACGGAGAGCACGAACAGCACCGCGCTCGGCGCGACCGCCTGCGTCTCGCCACGCCTGACGTGCACCACGACCGCGCCGAGCATGGTCAGCGCCAGGCCGGTGGCGGCCAGCGGGACCAGCACCGGGGCGATGTCCAGCAGCGCCGGGAGGATCAGGCCGATCGCACCGAGCAGCTCCGCCGCGCCGATCGCCTTGACCGCGCCCGCGCTGAAGTCCTCGGTCCAGGCCATGCCGGAGGCGGCCAGCTTCTCCTTCGACTGGCTCAGCTTCATCACGCCGGCGCCGAGGAAGGCGGCGGCGAGCAGGCCCGCGATGACCCACAGGACGATGTTCATGATTCCTCTAATCGTTCGATCAGTTAAACGCTTGAGCGAACGGTAGGCCGATTGAGTTAAACATGCAAGTGATCCGAACGGGTAGGATGCGGTCGTGGAGACACCTGAGCCACGCTGGCTGACCAGTGAAGAGCGCGCCGCCTGGATGACCCTGATGGGCGTTCTGATGCGCCTGCCCGCCGCCCTCGACGCGCAGCTGCTACGCGACGAGGGCATCAGCCATTTCGAGTACGGGATCCTGGCCGGCCTCTCCGAGGCGCCGGACCGGACCCTGCGGATGAGCCGCCTCGCGATCCTCGCCGAGGGCTCCCTGGCCCGGCTGTCGCAAGCCGTCGGCCGACTGGAGAAACGCGGCTGGGTCCGCCGCTCCCCCGACCCCACCGACGGCCGCTACACTCTCGCCACGCTCACCGAGGAGGGCTGGGGCAAGATCGTCGCCAGCGCGCCGGGCCACGTCGAGAACGTGCGGACCCTGGTCTTCGACACGCTCACCAAGGCCCAGATCCGCCAGCTCCAGGAGATCGGCCGGCGCATCCTCGGCGCCACCGATCCGGGCGGTTCCTGTCCCACCCGATAGCCCTATTGCCACCCCGCTGACCTGCGGAGATCATCTAGGCCATGTCGACGGAGACGGAAGCCGAACCGCTCGGTTGGTGCGTTGTTGCGAACGTCGTCGCCGAAACCGCCAACGGGCCCGGCGGCCTGGAGATCCGGGCCGGCGTCAAACGGTTCCCGGCCGGCGCCAAGGTGTGGGTGCTGCCGCCCATGTGGGCGAACGACAGCGACCGGCTGATGGCCGTCGGCCACCATCACGGGCGTGGCCACCGGCTCGTCCGTGTTCCGGTTCGTCGGCGTCACCTGACCGGGTTCCGGGTTCGGATGATCTACAGCCCGGCGGTCCTGCGGGCGATCCAGCGGCCCGCGCGCGGCCAGTGCCGGCCGTGGTTGTGGGCCGGCCACGCGGAGGCCCAGGAGTACGCCGAACTGTGGAGCCACGGACGGCCGCTCGGGGTCCGCCCGGCAGTATGACCTGATGGATTGGCTCGATCTGCCCGCATCCCGTGTCGACGAGGCCGCCCGTCTGCTGCTCGGCTGGCGGCTGAGCGCCAACCGGGTGACCGTACGGCTCACCGAGGTGGAGGCCTACAGCGGACTCGGCGCCGACCCGGCCAGCCACGCCCATCGCGGCGTCACCGAGCGCAACCGGGTGATGTTCGGACCGGCCGGGCGGCTGTACGTCTACCAGATCTACGGCATGCACTTCTGCGCCAACGTCGTCTGTGGTGAGACCGGGCGGGCCGCCGCCGTCCTGCTGCGCGCCGGGGCCGTCGTCGACGGGATCGAGGTCGCCCGCACACGCCGGCCCGCGGCCCGCCGGGACACCGATCTGGCGGCCGGACCGGCCAAGCTCATGCAGGTGCTCGACCTGAACCGGGCCGCCAACGACACACCCCTGTTCGGCGACGGGCCGGCCACGCTGACCCCGCCCGTCGAGCCGGCCGGGGAGGTGTCGGCGGGACCGCGGGTCGGCGTGACCTCGGCCCACGACGTGCCGTGGCGCTTCTGGCTCACCGGTGACCCGACGGTCAGCGCCTACCGCCGCCACACTCCCCGCCTCCGCTGAACCCCGGCCGGCCCTCAGAGCTGTTCTCCGAAACCGTCGGCAGCTCCGGGGGCCGACCGGAAGACGGTCAGGTGCCGGGTGGCTCGGGTCAGGGCCACGTAGAGATCGTTCACGCCGCGGGCGGACTCCGCTCGGATCAGCTCCGGGTCGACCAGGATCACCGAGTCGAACTCCAAGCCCTTGCTCTGCGTGACGGTCAGCAAGACCGCGGGTTCGTCCAGGTCCTGAGCCAGATCCGGGAGCGCGGCGGCCACCTCGGCGAGCCGGCCCGCCGGGACGATCACCGCGACACTCCCCTGCGCCTGCGCGACGAGTTCGACCAGGTCGGACGCGCCGCCGGTCACCTCGCGGGGCTCGGCGCCCGAGGAACGGACCGGATGCGGCAGGTCGATCGGCGGGTCGGCGTCGGCGAGGAGGCGTCCAGCGTACGCCATGATCTCGGCCGGGGTCCGATAACTCACGGTCAGCGCGGCGAGACGCCAGCGATCGGCGACGTACGGCGAGAGCACCGCCGCCCAGGTGTCGGCACCACCACGCGCCCCGGTCTGGGCCAGGTCACCGACGATCGTCATGGACCGGCTGGGGCACCGCCGCATCAGCATCCGCCACACCATCGGGCTCAACTCCTGCGCCTCGTCCACGATCACGTGCCCGAACGCCCACCGCCGGTCCACCGCCGCACGCTCGGCGGCCGATCGGGTGTCCCGGTCCGCGTACCGGTCGGCGAGCACGGCGGCCTCCAGCACGTCCGCCGCGTTCGGGATCTCAGCCTCGAAGTCGTCCTCCGCCTCGTACGACTTGGAGCCCGCCGAGATGTCCAGCACGCCCTGCGCGTAGTCGAGCCGTCGCCGCCGGTCCCGGGCCTCCCGGGCACGCCGCAGCGAGTCGTCCTCACCCAGCAGTTCGGCCGCCTCGTCCAGCAGCGGCACGTCGGCCGCGGTCCAGCCGGAACCCCGTTCCCGCCGCAGCCCGGCCCGATCCGTGGTCGCCCACAGATCGGCGAGGAACCGCTGCGGCGTGAGCACCGGCCACAGCTCGTCGAGCAGCGCCCGGACCGCGGGCAACCCGGCCAGGTCCGCGCGGATGTCCGCCACGTCGGCGTCGTCGAGCACGTTCGGGCCGGCCAGCGCGTCGTTCTCGCCGAGCGGGTCGTCCCAGAACGGATCCGAGCCGATCCGCTCGGCCACCTGCCGGGCCAGCACGTCCAGCACCCCGGCCACGAAGATCGGTCGGGCCAGGTTGTGCGGCAGCCCGGACTCGCGGGCCCGGCGGCGCACCGGCTCGCAGTCGTACCGGTCCAGCCGCAGCGGGTGCCGGTCCACCTCGATCTCGATCGGCGACTCCGGCACCCGCTGCCGCGCGGCCACCCCCTCGATCAGGAACTCCACCATCTCGGCCCGGCCTTTGAACTCGGCGGTCTCCGGCGCCTCGGGCGTGGTCGCGGACACTCCGGGGAACAGGTCGCCGGGCGTCGCCAGCAGTACACCGGTCTCCGCCAGCGACGGGAGCACCTGCGAGATGTAGCGCAGGAACGTCGGGTTCGGACCGACGATCAGTACGCCCCGGGAGCTCAACTGCTCGCGATGGGTGTAGAGCAGGTAGGCCGCCCGGTGCAGGGCCACCGCCGTCTTGCCGGTTCCGGGTCCGCCCTGCACCACCAGCACGCCGCCGGCCGCCGAACGGATCACCCGGTCCTGTTCGGACTGGATCGTCGCCACGATGTCGCGCATCCGGCCGGTGCGGTGCGCGTCCAGAGCGGCGAGCAGCGCGGCCTCGCCCACCAGCGGCCCGCCTCCGGCGGCCGCGGCGACGTCCGCGTCCAGGACCTCGTCGTCCAGATCGATGACGGTACGGTCGCGGGTGCGGATGTGGCGGCGGCGGGTGATGCCGTACGAGGTGATCGCGGTCGCCACGTAGAACGGCCGGGCGGCCGGCGCCCGCCAGTCGACCAGCAGCGGCTCGTCGACGTCGTGGATACCGATCCGGCCGATGTGTAGGGCACCGCCGTCGCGCGGGTCGAGGCGCCCGAAGCAGAGTCCCGGCTCGACCGCGTCGTAGCGGGCCAGGCGGTCGGCGTACCCCCGGGCGGTCGTGTCGCGCTGGGACCGTGCCTGCGGGGTGCCGCCGGACGACCGCCAGACACCGGTGAGGTGGTCGCGGGCCTGTTCCCGCATCTCGTCCAGCCGGGTGTACAGCATCGAGACGTACTCCTGCTCCTCGGTGAACGCCGCGGAGGATTCCGTCCCGGAAACGCTTGACAGACTTGACACCCTGAGCCTCCATGCCGTAATCTGACAGTGGAATTTTCTGCCGCGTGCCTTATTTCAACACGCGAAGGCTCCAGGGTACACGCCTGGCGCGGCCTCAGTTCAACAGGATCTTCAGGGCCGCCGCGTCGGTGCGCCACATCTCCTCGGTCAGCAGCGGCGCCTCGTGCGCGGGCAGCGGGCCGTCGGCGCCGGCGTCGTCCGGATAGCGGGCCGTCACATGGGTGTGCAGGTGCGACTCCCGGTCCCCCAGGGTCAGATAGTCGATCTTCGGCGGGCGGAAGCAGTCACGGATCGCGCGGGCCACGGTCAGGACCTCACGGTGGTACAGATCGGACTCGACCGGGCTCAGATCGATCGGCGCGGCGAGGTGCCGACCGCGCCAGACCACTATCGCGTACCCACGGACGAACGCCCGCCGAGCGAAGTAGGCGTCGGTGACCCGGCCCGACCAGACCCGCAGGCCGAAGTCGGTCTCGTCCCGGCGATCACCGCACCAGCGGCACCCGTCCTGCCCCGTACCGTCCGCCCGCACCCCCGAACCATAAACGATCCTCGATTCCCTGTGGTCTCGGTGAGCGCTCCGGGTCACCAGGGGTTCACTGAGCGCCAGCGCTGGGTGACGGCTCCGCTGCAGGCCCGCAGACGGACCCGACCCACGCCGGCGGTGTCGACCGAAAGCTCGGTCAGGCAGCGGCCGCGCTGGTCACCGGCCTGCAGGGTGGTGGCGTACCACCAGTTCTGATCCGCTCGGTAGGTACAGCGGGCCACCACCGCACGGTTGCCCGTGTCGTTCGGCTGAACGCAGTTCTCGCCCTGGGTGAAGTGACCCTCGCTGGTCTGGTAGAAGTCCTGGTCCTTGTTCGCCCGGTCGCAGACCGTGGTGTGCAGGACGGTTCCGACCGGGCCACCGGTCAGGCAGCGGTTCGCCGACCGCTCGCTGACTATCCAGCCCTGATGCAGCGGTGGCGGGGTGGGCACCGCGGCCGCCGGGGCCGCGAGAAGGGGCGCCGCCACGACGAGCGGGGTGAGGACTCGGCCGGTCAACATCTCCCGATGCTAGATAGCCGGCCCGGACCCCGCAGACGAAGTGCGGAAACCACCCCGGGGCGGCGAACGGGACCGTAGCGTCGACAGTGATGTTCACACGTCGGGGCCTTCTGGGGTTGAGTCTGGTGTGCGGGACCGGCGTGCTGTGGTCGGCTGCGCTCATCGTCGCGTACGCGTTCGCGGCACGGCCGGTGATCACGCCGATCGCGGTCGGGTTCGCCGCCATCCTGACCGTGCCCGGGTTCGCCGCCGGGATCCTCGCGAACCGCCGCGGCTACCAGACCCGCCGACCCCGGCGACTGTGGAGCCTCGCCTCCTGGGTGCCACCGCACGTACCGGTCTGGGCGGCGGCCGCGGCGGCGCTGGCGTTCTTCGGCTTCTGGCTGGCCCTGGTGCTGGCGTTCACCGCGCTCGACGGCACCCCGCAGATCCGCGGCGACCAGTATCTGCTGGTCGACCACGATCGGGAGAAGATCGTCGACCGGGCCGCCTACGACCGGCAGATCGACCACGAGACCCAGATCTCGCTCGGTGTGCTCGGCGCCTTCGCGGTGGGCGGCACGTTCCTCTGCGCGGCCCGGGCGACCGACCACGAGGAAGGCTGACCGTCCGGGGCCTACCCTGAGGCGATGGGCGACGAGTTCAGCGAGGTGCTGGCCCGGACGGCGCGGATCGCGGCCGGCTGGCTCGGTTCCCTCGACCAGCGACCGGTGGGCGAGACGGTGACCCTCGCCGAGTTGCGCGGACGCCTCGGCGGGCCGCTGCCGGACCGACCGGCCGATCCGGTGACAGTGGTCGAAGAGCTGGTCCGCGCGGCCGAGCCGGGCCTGGTGGCGATCCCGTCCGGGCGGTATTTCGGGTTCGTCATCGGTGGCGGGCTGCCGGCCGCGGTCGCCGCCGACTGGCTCACCACGGTCTGGGATCAGAACGCCGGCCTGTACGCGTGCGGCCCGGCCGCGTCGGTGGCCGAGGAGGTGGCCGGCGACTGGTTGCGGGACCTGTTCGGACTCCCCGCCGGCAGCTCGTACGCGTTCGTGCCCGGCTGCCAGACGGCACACCTGACCTGCCTGGCCGCGGCCCGACACCACGTGCTGCGGCGGGCCGGCTGGAACGTCGAGGAGCAAGGGCTGGCCGGGGCGCCACCGATGCGGATCGTGGTCGGCGCCCGGCGACACACCACCATCGACCGGGCACTGCGCCTGCTCGGTTTCGGCACGGCGACGCTGACCGTGGTGCCCGCCGACGATCAGGGCCGGATGGATGTCGCCGCGCTGCGGGAGGTGCTGCACGACGGCCCACCCGCGGTGGTGTGCGCGCAGGCGGGCGAGGTGAACACCGGGGCGTTCGACGACCTGGCGGCGATCGCCGACGTGACCGGGCCGGCCGGTGCGTGGCTGCACGTGGACGGGGCGTTCGGGTTGTGGGTGCTGGCCAGCCCGCGGTTACGGCATCTGGCGGCCGGGGCCGAACGGGCCGACTCGTGGGCGTTCGACGCGCACAAGTGGCTGAATGTGCCGTACGACAGCGGCATCGCGTTCTGCGCCCATCCGGAGCCGCACCGGGCGGCGGTCAGTGTGACCGCCGACTACCTGGTGCAGGGTGGCGCCGGCGATCCGCGGGACGCGATCGACTGGACACCCGGGTTCTCTCGCCGGGCCCGGGGCTTCCCGGTCTGGGCGGCGCTACGGCAGCTCGGCCGACAGGGGGTCGCCGAACTGGTGGACGGCTGCTGTGCGCACGCCCGCACCTTCGCCGACGGGCTGGCCCGGCTGCCGGGGTGCGAGATCCTCGGCGAGGTGGTGATCAATCAGGTGCTGTTCCGGTTCGGCGACGACACGACCACCGACCTGGTGCTACGACGGGTGATCGACAGCGGGGAGGCGTGGCTCAGCGGGACGGTCGCCGGCGGGCGCCGGGCGATCCGGCTGTCCGTGTGCAACTGGCGGACCAGCGACGACGACGTCCAGCGGACCCTGGCGGCGTTCGCCACGGCGGTGCTCACCCCGGCGCCGTGAAGAACTTCGCGATCACCGCCGTCGCGTCCAGCGCGGTGGACGGCGGGTCGAGGCCGAGGCGCTCGGTGACGACCGGGTCGGCCGGGGTGGCGCCGGGCCACTGGTGACCGGCGCCGGTGATGCTGATCAGTTCGACCGTGCGACCGCCCGGGCAGGTGGCGATCGACGTGGTCACCGGCCCGTCGACGGTCTCGGTGGGTGCCGCGCAGGAGGCCGCGGACCGCCAGTCGGCGATCATGTCGGGGATCGGCGGTCCGTCGATGCCGATCGGGACCCGACCGGTGCCGCCGTTGGAGCGTTTCCCGGGTCCGCCCGCCCACGGCACACTGGCGTCGTCGGTGCCGTGGATGTGCAGGACCGGGACCGGCGCGGGATGCGGACAGTCGCCGATGATCATGCCGGCCACCGGGGCGATCGCGGTGAACACGGTGCTGTCGCAGGCCAGCCGGTACGCCATCATCGCCCCGTTGGACATGCCGGTCACCCGGACCCGGGTCGGGTCGATCGGCGCACCCCGGGCCACCGCCGCCACCACGTCCTCGAGGAACCGCACGTCGTCGACGCCGTCGCGGGTGGCCGGGCCGCAGCAGCCGGGGCCGGCGTTCCAGGAGCGGCCCGTACCGTCCGGGTAGGCGACCACGAAACCGTCGCGGTCGGCGGCGGCGTTCCAGCCGTACGCCCGCTCGGCCTGCGCACCGGAACCGGCCCCGCCGTGCAGCACCACCACCAGCGGAACCGCCCGCCGGTCCGGCAGCGACGCCGGGCGGTAGGTACGGAAGGTCCGTTCACCCAGGGTGTGCTCGGTGCTGCCGGGTTCGATCGGATCGTCGTCGCGGGTGCACCCCGCGGGCAGCAGGAGCAGCAGGGCGAGCGCGACGGGCAGCAGCCGGGACATGTGTGCATCCTGCGCCGGACGTGTACGAGTCGGGTAAAGGCCCGGTTCGACGCAGGGCAGAACACGCCACCACCGGATACCGTCGGAGTCTCGTGCGCGCGGGTGGCCGCCGAGGGGGAGGCCACCCGCGCGCACGATCACCGTGATGTGGCTGGCGGTCGGGATCTACGGTGGGCCGGTGGAGATCCGCCTCTGGTCAGTCGTCGCCGAGGGCGCGGCGCTGGCCGTGGCCGGGTCGGGTGCCCGGGTGCATGAGACCGCCGAGGCCGTGTTCGCGGCCGGCCCGGACGGGACCGTGGTGATCGCCACCGGGCTGCGCAACGCCGAGGACCTGCGGGTCGACGGGCCGTTCCCACGGTTGGTCGAGGGCCGCCTGACCGGCGGCGACGGGCCTGCGCTGCACGCGTTCGCCAGGCTGCCGGACGGGTGCCTGACGCTCGGCACGGCCCGGGTCACCGACGCCGCCCGCCGCCGGGGCGTGCTGCGCCGACTCGACCTGCGGCTGGACACGCCCCTGCCGGAGCACCTGCTCACGGTGGCCGGGACACCCGATCCGGCGGCCGGCGCGGACTGGCTCGACCTGCTGCCGGAGGACCCGGTCAAGGCACTGGAGGGGTTCATCGCCGACTGGTACGGCGACGTCCCGGCCGGTGCACCATCGGTGGTCGACGGACAGCCGGAACCGCTGCGGGTCTTTCATCGGCTGGCCGCCGGGCGACCCGAACTGTACGACGGATCGTTGCAGGTCCATCAGCGGCCGGGGAGCCCACTGGTCTTCGGCGAGTCCGGGGACGGCACGTTCGAGCTGCTGATCGGGGCGGAGGACGACGATCCGCACGTCTTCTACCGAGGGCTCAGTGACCAGCCTCTGCGGGAGCGTGAACGGCTTTCGGCGTACCTCCTGCTCTTGGCTTTGACCCGGGTGGCGATGGACCGACCGCCGGAAGGTCTCGCCCCGGGTGGGATGGCCTTCGCCGACCGGGCGCAGGCCCGGCGGATCGTCGCGCCGCTGCAGCGGGTGCCGTTGCGGCCGCTGCGGTGGCCGTGCGCGCGGACCCGGATCTACGCCGGGCCGGACACGGTGGCGCTGGTGGGTGAGGACGACGCCGACTGGTTCGAGGTGTATGTCGGCGCGCGTGACCCGGCCGCGCTGCGCCGGCTGCGCAGAATCGGTCTGGACTGGGCATCGTTCGAGAGCTGAACCGGTCAGATGCGCCGCGGTCCGACCGATCAGGCATCCATGACACGGGTACCGGCTTGGCTTCGTCGGATGGCACCGCCGCGGCAACTCGGCGCTCGCATCCGCTGGCTCTTCCTGATCTTCATCCTCTTCAACGTGATCACCGCGGTGCCTCGCACGCTGGAGGGTGAGGTAGCGCCGCTACCCTGGCAGCTCGCCGCGGTGGCCGCCGCGCTGGGCCTGGGTTGGTGGTGGCTGCGTGGCTACCGGGCCGGTTCGTTCCCGGTGTGGGCGGGCCCGGTCGAGGGTCTCGCGCTCGGCGTGATCGGCTACGGCTCGCACAACTGGCTGATCACTCTCGGACTGTTGTTCTCCGCTGTCTCGTTCCGCGGCCTCTACGGGACGTGGCGGCACGCGCTGCTGATGACCGTGTCGCTGTTCGCCGCGTCGGCCGCCGCGGTCGCCCTCACCGAGCCGCACCTGCTGGGTACCTTCCTGCAGCAGACCGCCGGGGTGCCGCCGCTCGCGCTGTTCACCGCGGCGGTCGCCGAGAGCACCCGGCGACAGGAGCAGGCGGCGGCCCGGGAGCGGGTCTTCGCCCGGCTCGGCTCGACCCTGGTCACCACGTCCGACGCGGAGGCGATCGGCCGGCACGCGGCCGAGGCCGCGGAGGAACTGCTCGGCGGTCTGCCCGGCGGCTGGGCGGCGCTCACCCGCAACACCCCGGAGGGCGAGGCGGTGAGCACGGTCGCCGGTCCGGTTCCGGCGGCGCTTCTGGCCGGTGACATCTCGTCGGTACGGGTGACGCTCACCCTGCGCAGCGACAAGCAGCTCTACGGCACCCTGATGGCCGGAGGTGACGGGCCCATCCCGGCCGACGTGATGCCCAGCCTGGAGACGCTGGCCGCGCAGACGGTGCTCGGCCTGCGCAACGCCGAACACGCCGCCGACCTGCGGCATCAGGCGTTCCACGACAACCTGACCGGGCTGGCCAACCGGTCGCTGCTGCGGGACCACCTGGAGCAGGCGGCGGCGCGGGCCCGGCGGGGCAGCCCGGTGGCGTTGCTGCTGATCGACCTGGACGGGTTCAAGGCGGTCAACGACACACACGGCCACGCGGCCGGCGACCAACTGCTGGTGGCGGTGGCGCAACGGCTGCGGGACGGGATCCGCGGCGCGGACACCGCGGCCCGCCTCGGCGGTGACGAGTTCGCGGTGCTGCTCGACGGCATGGACTCCGCCGACGACGCGGTGCTGGTGGCCGAGCGGCTGCTGGTCGCGATCCAGGAACCGCTGGTGGTGTCCGGTGTCGAGCTGGCGCCCCGGGGCAGTGTCGGCGTGGCGGTGTGGCGCGACCACGCCGACATCGACGCGCTGATGCACGACGCGGACACCGCGATGTACGCCGCGAAGACGGCCGGCAAGAGCCGGGTCGCGGTCGCCGCCTGATCCGCGGGGTCAGACCGAGGCGATCGTGAAGGCCACCTCGTCGACGAGTTCCCGGGCCAGGAACCCGATCCGGCCGTACCGCGGTGACAGCCGCTGACCGCTGACCGCGTGGGCGAACGCGGCCCAGCAGGCGGCCTGGGCCGGCTCGGCGCCCCGGGCCAGCAGACCGGCCACGATGCCGGCCCGGACGTCACCGCTGCCCGAGGTGCCCAGGCCGGCGTCGCCGCTCTCCTCGCGCCAGGCCGTCCCGTCCGGCGCGGCGACGTGACCGTAGAGGGAGACCACCGCGTCGTGGCGGCCGGCCAACTCGTGGGCGGCCGCGGCCAGGTCGTCACCGGGGTCGCGGCCCAGCAGATGGCCGGCCTCGACCAGGTTGGGAGTGAGCACCGCCCGGGACTGGCGCAGCAGACCGGAATCCTTGCTGAGAGCGCCGAGCGCGTACGCGTCGAGGACCACCGCGGTGTCGCCGCCGGCCGCGCCGAGGACCGCTTTCATCAGCCGGATGGTCCGGTCGACGTCGTCGAGGCCGGGGCCGAGCGCGATCACGTCGGCCGCGGCGGCCATCTCCAGTACCTCGTCGGAGGGGACGCCCTCGGCGGCCAGACCGACCACTTTGGCCTCCGGGACACTGATACTCAGCGGCACCGCCGACTCCTCGGCGACCGCCAGTTGCAGCCGCCCGGCACCGGCCCGCATCGCGGCGAGCCCGGCCAGCAGCACCGCCCCGGGAGTGCAGCGGGCGCCGCCGACCACCAGCACGGTGCCGCGGGACGTCTTGTCACCGGACGGACTCGGCAACGGCCAGTCACGCAGCAGCCGGGGTGTGATCACCCGCTCCTCAGACCGGTTCGGCATTGACGTCCTCCTGCCTGGTCGGCGGGGCGTCGTGCCGGTGCAGGTGGTCGACCGAGTTGAACAGCTCCGGCCGCAGCGGGCCGCCGTCACCGTGCCAGGTGCTCATCGAGCAGTTCGCGATCGTGACGCCACGCGCGAGGTCCATCAGCTCGGCCTCGCTCAGGTGCTCGATCAGGTAGCGGACCATCAGCACGGTCGCCTCGTGGGCGAACAGGACCACCCGGCCACCGGGGTGGTCCTCGCGGATCTCGCGCAGTAGGGCCCGCAGCCGCAGCAGCACGTCGGCCCACGATTCACCGCCGGGCGGCCGGTAGTAGAACTTGCCGAGTCGCTCCCGCCGCCGAGCCTCGTCCGGCAGCCGGGCCTGTACCCCGCGGGCGGTCAGCAGATCCAGCACGCCGAGTTCACGGTCGCGCAGCCGCTCGTCGACGACGACCGGGACGCCGCTGTCACCGAGGGCGATCTCGGCGGTCTGCCGGGTCCGCAGGTAGGGCGAGACCACCGCCAGGCCGGGCCGGTTCGCGGCCAGCAGGTGGCCGACGGCCTCGGCCTGTTCCCGCCCGGCCGGAGCGAGCGGCACGTCGGCGTCGCGCTCCGGGATGTCGATCAGTTCCGCCCCGGACGTCTCGGCGTCCTGCGCGGTGACGTTGCCGGTGCTGAGGCCGTGCCGCACCACCGCGAGCCAGTGCAGTTGCTCCATGCCGAGGCCTTACCCCGGCCGGGCCGCGTCAATCTCCGGTCAGCCGCGCGGGGCGAACGCCTCCAGGGTGCGGGCCTGGTTCAGCAGGTGGTCACGGGTGGTGCCCAGCTCCTCGATGGCGGCGCGCAGCGACTCGGTTCCGCAGACGTCGCCGGCGATCGTCCGGGTCGCGGTGAGCACCTCCATGGTGGCGGCCATCGTTCCGGCCGCGTCCGACAGCTTTCGGGCCATCTCTTCGCGCAGGAGCAGCAGCAGTGGATCCACCAGCGGTCACCTCCGGTCCGGGCGGCACGACGCCACCGTTCGAACGGTCCTGTCGGCCGGTCGGTGATGACCCTGAGAGGACGCCGGAGATTTCCTACACCGGGACGACCCGGATCCGATTGATCAGACCATGCACGTCCCCCGCCGTCTCGACCCGCCGCTCGTCGCCGCCCTGACCCTGTTCACCTTCGTCCTGGGCTGGTTCGCGATCGGGCTCCGGCACACCTGGGAGAACCCGGAGGTGGCCTGGCTCGCGCTGCCGGTGCTGTCCCTCCTGGCAACCTACGAGTGCCTCCGGACCGCCCGGGACACCGCCCTCGACACGCCCACCCGCCGGTTCTGGGGTTCACTCGGCGTCGCCTGCGCCATCCTCACCCCGACCGTGCTCAGTGCCATGTACGACTGCCTCGGCGGCCCGGTCCCCCACCAGGTGCTGAGCATCCGTACCCAGGTCGGCTTCGGGATCGCGGTGCTGGTCGTGATGTGGGCGCTGCTGCGGCTGCCGACCTGGCATCGCAGCAGCGGCGACTGGCTCCGGTTCGGCCTGGACACCGGCATCATCGTGCTCACCGTGGGGGTGCTGATCTGGCACTGGACGTTGAGCCGGATCGACTTCTCGTCGTCACCGAACGCCACCCCGCGCTCGATCCTGGCGATCATGGTGGTCTCCACGGTCTCGTTGATCACCTTCGTGAAGGTGGCGTTCGCCGGGGCCGGACGGCTGGACCGGGGTGCCCTGCACATCCTGTCGGCCGGGGTCGGGCTGGCCGCCGCCACCGGGACGATCGCGCCGTTCATCGTCGACCGGCCGTATCTGAGCACCAGCCTGGTCGCGTTTCCGATGTCCCAGCTCACCGCGTTCCTGGCGGCCCGACGGCAGCGGCGGAGCAGTGCCGTTCGGCCGCCGGCCCGGCCCGCGTCGCGACGGTTCAGCCTGGTCCCGTACATCTCGATCGGTCTTCTCTATGCCGCCGTGCTGGAGGTGGAGATCCCGCAGAGCGGCGAAGAGGCGTGGATGGCGATCGCCGCCACCGGGGTCACCGTGCTGGTGGTGCTGCGGCAGCTCACCACGCTGCGCGACAACGCCCGCCTGCTGGACACCGTCGACGCCAGCCTCCGGCAACTCGACCATCAGCTCACGCACGACGCCCTGACCGGGATCGGCAGCCGTTCGGCGTACACCGCCGAGCTGGCCGCGCGCCTGGACACCGGCGAGCCGTTCGTAGTTGCGCTGCTCGATCTGGACGATTTCAAGGAGGTCAACGACCGGTACGGCCACACCACGGGCGACGCGCTGCTGCAGACGATCAGTCACCGGCTGCGTGACCGGCTGCGCCCGGAGGACACCGTGGCCCGGCTCGGCGGTGACGAGTTCACCCTGCTGCTGCCCGGGATGACCGAGGCCGACGCCGACCTGCTGCTGCACGAGCTGCTGCCGGTGGTGCAGGCGCCGGTGCTGGCCGACGGCCTGGAGACGACCCCGCGGATCAGCGTCGGTGTCACCGCGAGCCGGCCCGGCGACACCGCCGGGGAGTTGCTGCGCCGCGCCGACGTGGCGATGTACGCCGCCAAGACGGCCGGTGGCAGCCGGTGGACCTGGTTCGACCCGATCATGGACCAGCTCGCCGACGACGACGCCCGGCTCGCCGCCGACCTGCGGCAGGCGATCGTCCGGGACGAGCTGTTCCTGGTCTACCAGCCGATCGTCGAGCTGCCGCACGGCCGGCTGACCGGGGTGGAGGCACTGGTCCGCTGGCGACACCCGGAACACGGCCTGGTCTCGCCGGCCGTCTTCATCCCGCTGGCCGAACGCAACGGGCAGATCGTCGAGATCGGCCGCTGGGTCCTGGAACAGGCGGTCCGGCAGACCGCGCGGTGGGAACGCGAGCTCGGCCCCCACGCCCCGGCCAAGGTCAGCGTCAACGTGTCGGCCCGCCAGCTGGGCGAGCCCGGTTTTCCGGCCGAGGTGGCGGCGCTGCTGTCGGCGGCCGGGGTCAGCCCGTCACGGCTGACCGTGGAGGTCACCGAGACGGCGGTGCTCGGCACCGGGGTGGCGCTGGAGGTGCTGCGGGCGCTGTCCGCGCAGGGTCTGAGCATCGCCCTGGACGACTTCGGCACCGGCCAGTCGTCGCTGAGTCTGCTGGTGGACTGCCCGGTCGACTGGCTGAAGGTGGACAAGTCGTTCGTCGACGGGGTGACCCTCGACAGCCCGCAGGCGGTGATCGTGGACAGCCTGATCGGCATCACCGAGGGACTGCGGATGCAGGCGGTCGCCGAGGGTGTGGAGACCGCTGAGCAGGCCGAACGGCTGCACCGGGCCGGATACCGGTACGCCCAGGGCTACCACTTCGCGCGGCCGTTGCCCGAGAGTGACATCGAACTCCTGATCACCGCTCAGAAGGATTTTTCACCTTATCTCCGCAACTAAGGAGCCGAACTAGGAGAACGTCGGGGTGGGGGTGAGCATGAACGTACGCCAGAAGCTGCTCGGCGGGTATCTGCTGGTGGCCCTGCTCGTCGCGGTGACCAGCGGGATCTCCTGGCACTCGGCCACTGCGGCGGCGGAGAGGGCGGCCAACGAGGAGGCCGTGCGGATCGCCCAGGGCATGGCGCTGGACGTCACCCTCGGGCTGCCCGTCGACACCGAGGACGAGATCGTCTCCCCGCTCTACTACAGCCCCCGAGCGCTGGAGAACTACCTCCAGCGGATGCACGACGTGCAGGACCGCGACGCCGTGGTGGTGGACGGCGGCCAGTACATCCTCGGCGACGTGGTCAAGGAGAACGTCGGCTCGACGTTCGACCACGATCTCGACGACGAGGTCGGCCGGACCATCGCCGACGGCCGTTCCCGCGTCTTCATCGAGCAGAGCGTCGACTACCCGGCCGGGATCAAGCAGGTCGTGGTGCCGATGAAGAACAAGGGCGGCAAGACGATCGGCGCGATCATCGTCGAGTACACGCCGATCTACGACCAGATGATGGCCGCCACCCGACAGGCGCAGTACGTCACCCTGATCAGCTCGACCGTGGTGATCCTGCTGGTCCTCGCGCTCGGCTTCGGGTTGTCCGGCTCGCTGGTCCGCCGGATCACCTCACTGACCGGCGCGGTACGCACCATCCGCACCGGCGACTACACGCTGCGGGTGCCGCACGACGGCAGCGACGAGATCGGCCGCCTGGCCCGCGCCTTCAACTCGATGGCCGAACAGCTGGAACGCTCGGCCCGGGAGATCCTCGCCAAGGAGTACACCGACAGCATCCTGGCCGGCGCCGGCGAGGGCATCTGCGGCGTCGACCCGGCCGGGCGGATCGCGTTCGCCAACGAGGCGGCCGGCCGGATCACCGGGCTCGGCGTGGCCGGACTGCTCCAGCGGGAGGCCGGGGTGCTGCTGCCGGACGCGACCGAGAGCCTGGTCAACGGCACCCGGGAGGGGCGCCTGCAACGGCCGGACGGCACCTCGGTACGCGTCGAGTACACGATCAGCGAGCTGGAGAAGGAGGGTCGCCGGATCGGTGCGGTCATCCTGCTGCGCGACGTCACCAGGCAGCGCGACCTCGAATACGACCTGCGTCACCAGGCCCTGCACGACGGGCTGACCGGCCTGCCGAACCGCAAGCTGCTCCTCGACCGGCTGGACCACGCGCTGACCCGGGCTCGTGCCTCGGACGAGCGGATCGCGCTGCTCTACCTGGATCTGGACGGTTTCAAGCGGGTCAACGACAGTCTCGGACACAACGCCGGTGACCTGCTGCTGCGTACCGCCGCCGAACGGCTCGCCGCGGTACTGCGCCCGCAGGACACGGTGGCCCGGCTAGGCGGCGACGAGTTCGCGGTCCTGCTGGAGGGAGCCGAGACCCCGGCCGTCGAGGAACTGGCCCGCGGCTGCCTGGACGCGCTCGCCAGGCCGTTCGTGGTGCACGGACGGGAGGCGGTCGTCACGGTCAGCATCGGCGTGGTCCCGGACGCGGGCCGGTTCGCCGACGCCGACGAGGTGGTCCGCAACGCGGACGTGGCCATGTACGCGGCCAAGGACCTCGGCAAGAACCGGTTCATGCTCTTCGAGACCCGGATGCACGAGCAGCTGCTCAGCCGCCTCGACCAGGAGAACCGGCTGCGCGAGGCGGTGCACCGCGGTGAGCTGCGCCTGCACCTGCAGCCGGTGGTCGCGCTGCCGGACGGGCAGGTGTCCGGCGCGGAGGCGCTGGTCCGCTGGCAGGATCCGCAGCGCGGACTGCAGCAGCCCGGCTCGTTCATCCCGCTCGCCGAGGAGACCGGGATGATCATCGAGATCGACCGGTGGATCCTGCTCGAAGCGTGCCGGACGATCCGCGCCTGGCAGGAGGAGAGCCCGGCGACCGCGCCCGCCTGGGTCAGCGTCAACCTGTCGGCCATCCACCTGGACCTGCCCGATCTCACCGACCATGTGGCGTACGCGCTGGCCACCACCGGGCTGTCCCCGCACTGCCTGGTGCTGGAGCTGACCGAGACGGTGATGATGCGGGACCTGGCGGTCACCTCGGCCCGCCTCGAGGAACTGCGGGAACTCGGCGTCAAGATCGCGATCGACGACTTCGGCACCGGGTACTCGTCGCTCGGCTATCTGCGGGACATCCCGGTGGACGTGCTCAAGATCGACCGCTCGTTCATCAACGGGCTGGTCGGCAACTCCCGCCAGCAGGAGCTGGTCAGCGCGATCATGCAGCTCGGGCACACGCTCGGGCTGCGGGTGGTCGCCGAGGGGGTCGAGGACGCCGACCAGCTCACCCTGCTCACCGTGATGGGTTGCAAGTTCGCGCAGGGCTACCACCTGGGCCGGCCACAGCCACCGGCCGAGCTGCGCGCCGGCCTCACCGTGGCGGAACCCGTCTGAAGAGGTCCCGCAGCAGCAGGATCTCGGCACCGTGGTGGATCATCTCGCGGTTGATGTGCAGAACGAGCGTGGCCATCGGATGCTCGGCGAAGCCGCCCTCGGCCGGCCCGACCGCCCGCCGCAGGCCCTCCTCACCCAGCGCGGCCACCCCCGTCGACCAGGTCAGATAGGCCTCGTCGAGCTGTGCCAGGGCGCCGGCCGCGGTACCCGCGTAGGCGTGCGTCAGATAGTCGGTGGTGCCGATGCCGAAATGGGCGGCGTTGCGCATGCCGAGAACACCGACGATCAGATGCCCGAGCCGCCACGCGATCGTGGTGACCGGCGGTGGCGACGGCTCCGGCACCTCCCAGTCGATGGTGAAATCCCCGCCACCGGCGGCCATGCTCGTCGGGCTGGTGCCGCGCGGGCGCACATTCCACGCCCCGGGAACGGGCTCCCAGAGATACTCCTCGTCGGTGAGGCCGTCCAGACGCGGCCGGAAGTGCACCCGCCAGTGCCAGTCGAGCTGCTCGCGCAGATGAGAGTTCCAGTCGAAGCTCATACCCTCAGGCTGCCACGCCATGGAAACGGCCACCGCCCACCTCAGGCTGGTGGATGAGCGGTGGCCGAGATCAGGAGAGAGACCGGACCGGCGCGGGAGGTGGAAGGGGCCCCACGCCGGCCCGGTGGCTTCTCAGCTCTGCACGAAGACCGAGACGGTTCGTGCGGGGACGGTCAGCGTTCCGGTGGAGGCCGCGAATGCGGCGGTACGAGTCACCGGGTCGGCCGAAGCCTGCTGGACCGGGTGGAGCGCGACCCTCTTACCGGCGAGCCCCGGCACCTTCTGGGTGGCCGTGGTGGTGCCGGCGTTGAAGACCACCGTGATCGACTTCCAGCGGTTGTCGACCCCACGGGTGTCGATGGTCATCGTGATGACGCCGGGCGTCTCGTTCACGCCGGAGAGGGGGAACGCGACTCGCTGCTGCACCTGCGCGCCGGTGGCGAGTCCGAAGCCCGGCGTGGATTTCCGGATCTTCAGCAGCTCCTGGTAGGTGCTGTCGGCCAGCTTGACCGCGGCACAGTCCGGGACGAGCGCCGGGTCGGCGAGCAGCGGCTTGGCGTACGGGTACTTCGACTCGTTGTCCGCCTTGGGTGGCAGGCCGCGGCCGAAGCCGTTGCCCTGCGAGCAGTCCCAGATGATCTGGTTGAACCAGTCACCCGAGTTGAACGAGTTCCGGTCCAGCGACTTGGAGCGGAGCCGCTCGCTGCCCGCCGTGACGAAACCGGCGCCCTGACCGAGCACGGTGGTGGCGAGCGCCACCGACTGGGCCCGGGCCCGCTGGACGGCCGTGGTCGACTGCGGCAGCTTGTACGCGAACGCGTCGTACAGGATCTCGTTGTCGTGCGCGTCGACGTAGGTGATCGACTCACCGGGGTTCTTCGTGTACCCGGCCTGCGCCCCGTTGTAGTCGACCTGCGAGCCCTTGACCGTGGTGCCGGCCGACGAGGTGAACGTGTAGTCGGCCAGGTTGCCGGTCAGACCGACCTTGATCAGGTCCTGGTAGTGCAGCAGGCGGGCCTGCTGCTCGGCCGCGGTGCCGTTGACCGGGTCGCCGTTGGGGGCGCCGGCCAGACCGGACGCGAAGCCCTGGATGCGCGGGTTGCCGTCGAACGGGCCGCCACCGCGGACCGCGTCCCGGAGCCGGTCGTTGAACGTGCCGATCCCGGTGCCGCCGAGCTCGGTCTGGGATGCCTGGATGAAGCGCGCGTTGTTCGCCACCTCACCGAAGTTCCAGCCCTCGCCGTACACATAGATGTTCTTGCCGTCGACGCCGTCCCTCGCGACCGTGAGCTTGTCGAGGGCCTTGCGCACCGCCAGGATGTTCTCCTTCGGGTGGTGGCCCATCAGGTCGAACCGGAAGCCGTCGACCTTGTACTGCTTGGCCCACGTGACGATCGAGTCGACCACGAGCCGGCCCATCATCGCGTTCTCCGGCGCGGTGTTGGCGCAGCAGGTGGAGTTGGCGATGGTGCCGTCCTCGAGGAGGCGGTGGTAGTAGCCGGGCACGATCTGGTCGAGCACCGACTTGGCGTCGGTCCCGGCGGCCGAGGTGTGGTTGTAGACGACGTCCATGACCACCCGCAGGCCGGCCTGGTTGACCCCGGCGACCATGCTGCGGAACTCGTTCGTCCGCTTGTCGGGATCGGCGGCGTAGCCACCCTCGGGAACCGTGTAGTGCAGCGGGTCGTAGCCCCAGTTGTAGCCGTCGGTCGCGGCCACCTTTTCGATGCAGGCCTGCTGCTCTTCCGAGTCCGGCGGCAGCGACGCCAGGTCACAGGCGGGCTGCTGCTGGTCGGCGCGCTTCTCCGGGATGGTGGCGAAGTCGAACGCCGGGAGCAGGTGCAGGTGGGTGACGCCGGCGCCGGCCAGTTCACGCAGGTGCTTCATACCTGTCGTGTTCGGGTCGGTGAAGGCGCTGAACGTACCCTGATTCTGCGTCTTGACCGATTTGTCGGCGATGGAGAAGTCCCGCACCGACAGCTCCGAGATCTGGATCTTCGCGGGAGCGACGGCGGCCGGCTTCTTCAGGTTGCTCCAGCCGGCCGGTGCGAGCGCCGGGTCGGACAGGCTGACGAACCGGCTGCGGGTGGAGTCTGCGGTGAGCGCGATCGAGTACGGGTCGGTCACCGACGCCGTGACGACCTTCTGCGTGGCCGGCTGCCACGCGGTCACCCGGAACTTGTAGAACTTGCCGGCCCAGTCGCCCCTACCCGACCAGACACCGGTGCGGTTGTCGCGGGTCAGTTCGACCAGCGCCGGGGAGACCTGGTCGGCGGTGTCGTAGACCTCCAGTTCGACGCTGCGGGCGGTGGGCGCCCAGACGGCGACGCTCGCCTTCCGCCCGCTGATCACCGGGCCGAGGGTGGCGTCGGTCCGGTACAGATCATCGAGGACGCCCGCCAGCTGTACGCCGGTGGCCGAGAGAAGCTTGCCGGTGGCGTCGCGTTCGGTGACGACGACCTGGCCGCGCAGGATTTCGGAAAGATCTTTCTTAGCGGTCGTGAAAGCGCCGTACTGCCACAGGTGCGGGAATCTCTCGCGCTGATCCTCGCTGAGACCGGTTCTCACCGCTTTGAGAGCAGCTGACTGGTACGTCCCGGTCAGCTCACCGTCCGCGACACCGATCCCGCCCACCGGCGAGTACACCAGGTCGTAGACCTTGCCGTCGGTCCCCGCGCCGACCGGCTCCAGGGTGCTCCCGGTCCCGGTCTTCCAGGCGATCGTGCCCCGGTCCAGCCAGACCGCGGCCGACTTGGCGACGTCCACGACACCACCGCCCGCGTTGGTCTTGACCAGCGGCAGCAGGCGGGTCTCCTGACCGGCCAGCAGCCAGACCTCGTGGCTCGCCTTGGCGAAGTCGAGCGACTGGTCGGCGGGCAGATCCTTCTCGTCACCGCGGTGGATGATGTAGCTCAGCGAGGTCGCTCCGGCCGCCAGAGGCACCTCGAAGACCGCGCCGTAACTGTCGATCCGGGCCGGGAGCAGCGGGCTGGACCAGTCGGTCGGGTCGGCCGCGCCGGACCAGACGTGCATGCCCCAGCCGTCGTAGTTCCCGTCGGCCCGCTTCCAGTGGACGATCGCCTTGGTCTCGTCCTGCGCCGGGTCGGGCCGGCCGGTGGCCGCCTGCCGGGTCGGGTAGACCGTGGTGTCGCCCTGCTTGATCCAGATCTCCGGGGCGGCGCCGATGTTGATCGTCCGGTCGGCGTCGGTGTCCTTGTCGCCGTTGTCGTCGACCACGATGAAACCGACGCTCTTGGCGCCCGGCTTGAGCTTCACGTAGGCGAAGCGGCCGTACGAGTCGGCGCCGGTGAACTGCTGCCCGTTCGGCCAGGTGGTGGACATCGACGGGTCGATGTCGCCCCACACGTAGAGGTTCTGGTCGTCGTACTGCCCGTCCGGCCGCTGGTAGTGCACGACCGCGTAACCCGCGGTCGACTCGGCCACCGGGGTGCCGACGGTGATGTTCGACGTCGCCGACGCGAGCCGGCCCTTACTGTCGCGCACCACCGCCTTGTACCGCACCGGCGTCTTCCCGGCCAGGCCGGTCAGGTCGTGGTAGATCCGGTAGGGCGCGCGGTCGGCGGTACCGAGCAGCTTCCATTCACCGTCGCCGACCTGGGCCGCGAAGGTCACCGTGGACAGCGGGTCGCCGACGACGTCGGCGACGATCTCGGTGCGGGTGGCGACCGAGGCGTCCGCCTTCGGGCTGCTGAGGGTCACCGTCGGACCATTCGACGGTACGGCCACAGCTCCCCCGGCTTTGAGGACGACGGAGGACAGCGCCGGGACGGTGATCGTGATCCGCCCGTCGGTGTCCGAGTTCGCGCTGGTCGCGCCACCGTAGATCCCGGTGAAGACGGTGTTCGGAGTGGCCGTGGCGAACGAGACGGTCTGCGCCGTGGTGGCGTTGTTGACCGCGACCACGTACTCCTTGCGGGTGCTGTCCCGGGCGATCCGGGAGGCCGCGAAAACGCCCTGGCCCTCGGCCGCGTAGCGGGTCTGCTGGATGCCGGTGACCAGGGCCGGGTTCGCCTTGCGGAGCTTCGCGAGCGCGGCGATCGTCTGGTAGACCGGGTGCGACGTGTTGTAGTTGTCGACCGCGTGGGTGCGGTCGGTGCCGATCAGGTCGTCGTCCAGGTAGTCCGCGGACTTGCTGGCGAACAGGTCCTGGCGGGCGTCCTTGTCGCCGCCGGGCCCGGTGAAGCCCTGCTCGTCACCGGAGTAGACGACCGGCTGGCCACGGGTCAGGAACATCAGCTCGTGCGCGAGCTGGTCGCGCTTGAGCTGGGAGTCGGCGGTCGCGGCGGCGGCGATGAACGAGCCGATCCGGCCCATGTCGTGGTTGCCGAGGAAGGTCGGCAGCCGGTCCGCGCCGGTGTCACGGGCGGTGTAGAGGTCGTCCTTGGCGTACAGCGCGGACAACGCGTCGGCGCCGCTGTTGCCGGTGACGAAGCCGCGCGCGGTCTCCTGGAACGAGAAGTCCAGGGTGGCGGGCAGGCCGCCCTGGCGCACGTAGGTGGACTCGATCTCCTGATCGGCGCTGTACACCTCGCCGAACGTGAAGAAGTCCTTCTTGCCGGCCTGCCGGGCGGCCTTCTCGACGGCCGGCTGCCACTGCTGCCAGAACTCCAGGTTGGAGTGCTTGACCGTGTCGAGGCGGTAGCCGTCGATGCCGGTGTCCTTCACCCAGTCGCCGTAGATCTTCGACATGCCCTCGACCACCTCGGGACGCTCGGTGAAGAGGTCGTCGAGGCCGTAGAAGTCGCCGTACTCGCTGTTCTCGCCGGCGAAGGTGGAGTCACCGCGGTTGTGGTACATGTTCACGTCGTTCAGCCACGACGGTTTCTTGACCGTCGAGTCCGCTTTCGATCCGAAGACCGGGGTGTACGGGTACGACGTGGCGTCGGTCTTCGGGAACTCGTCCGAGGTCGCTCCCGAGGTCGCGTAGTTGCGGTCCTCGAACGGCTGCCCGTCGGTGTCGGTGTACGGGGAGTCCGCCTTGTCGACGTACGTGTAGGTGTTCTCCGCGTACTTGATGACGTCGGCGGTGTGGTTGACGATGATGTCCAGGTAGATCTTGAGACCGCGCTGGTGGGCCAGCTTGACCAGCCTCTTCAGGTCGGCGTTGGTGCCGAAGTGCGGGTCCACCTGGGTGAAGTCGGTGATCCAGTACCCGTGGTAGCCGGCGCTCACGTCCGCGCCGGTGCCCTGCACGGGACGGTTCTTGAAGACCGGCGCGAGCCAGATCGCGGTGGTGCCGAGCCCCTGGATGTAGTCCAGCCGGTCGATCACGCCCTTGAGGTCGCCGCCGTGGTAGAAGCCCTTGTCGGTGGGGTCGTACCCGGTGGCGAGACGGTCCCCGGAGAGCCCGCCCTTGTCGTTGCGGGTGTCCCCGTTGGCGAACCGGTCCGGGAGCACGAAGTAGAACTGTTCGCCGTTCGTGGGGTTGTCGGAGCCTCACTGTGCGATCACGGAGTCACTGGGGGCCTTCCCCCCGGCGACCGCTGCGGAGGCCGGCACGGCCAGAAGTGGGAGGACGAGGCTGAGCAGCGCGGCGCCCAGCTTCAGACGGCGGTGTAAAGGTCTGTTGAGTGCCACTGCGCACCCTTCCGATTCAGTGGTATCGGATTGACAGTTATATATTTCGTGACGTCGGTCTGCCGCGGAAGCCCGCCGGACGCCCTCGGAGTAGAGTGCTCCAGGACAGGCTCGACGACGCGCCGCGGCGACAAACCCGAAAAGCCGTTCAGGACGCGTTCCATCGACCGATCGGCCTGTATCGCTCCTGTTGCCGGGACGTTAGCAAGGTCTTGCATGGAATGGAAGACCTTTCAGGACCATGCCGAGCAGACTACAGACGACTAGAGTGAGCCCATGCGTGCGCGAATGGCCGATATCGCCAAACAGGCTCAGGTCAGTGAGGCGACGGTGTCGCGTGTCATTAACGACCGCCCCGGCGTCTCTGCTGAAACCCGACAAGCGGTCCTGACGGCACTCGACGTCCTCGGTTACGAACGGCCGGAAAGATTGCGCAAGCGCAGTGCCGGTCTGGTCGGCCTGGTCGTCCCCGAGCTGGACAACCCGATCTTCCCCGCGTTCGCCCAGGTGATCGAGTCGACCCTGGCGCAACACGGCTACACACCGGTGCTCTGCACCCAGTCTCCGGGCGGCGTCACCGAGGACGAGTATGTGGAGATGCTCCTGGACCGGCAGGTCTCCGGGATCGTCTTCATCTCCTCGCTGTCCGCCGACACCACCTCCGACCGCTCCCGCTACCAGCGGCTGCTCGACCGGCCGCTGCCGATCGTGCTGGTCAACGGCTACGCCAAGGAGCTGGAGGCACCGTTCGTCTCGTGTGACGACCGGGTCGCCGGCGACCTCGGAGTCACCCACCTGGTGGCCCTCGGGCACCGGCGGATCGGCATCATCTCCGGCCCCAACCGGTTCATCAACACCCAGCGCAAGCTGGAGGGTTACCGCGCCGCCATGAGGCGCGAGGTGGGCCTGACCGACACCGAGATCGACGACCTGGTCTCGTTGACCCTGTTCGGCGTCGAGGGTGGCGAGGTCGCCGCCGAGCGGCTGCTGGCCAAGGGCGCGACCGGCATCATCTGCGCGTCGGACATGATGGCGCTCGGCGCGATCCGGGCCGCCCGTCGCCGTGGCCTGCGGGTTCCCGAGGACGTGTCGGTGATCGGCTTCGACGACTCGGCGCTGATCCCGTTCACCGACCCGCCGCTGACCACACTGCGCCAGCCGGTGGCCTCGATGGCGGTGGCCGCGGTCCGGTCCCTGGTCGACGAGATCAACGGCCACGGCGCGCCGCACTCGGAATACCTCTTCCACCCCGAGCTGGTGGTTCGCAACTCGACGGCGATCGCTCCGATGCGTTCCGAGATTCCGGTCGCCACTCCCGCCGCCTGACCGAAATCGTACGGATGGCGGCCGAGCCGTCGTCCGTACGATGTGAGAGCGTTCTCCCGGATTTTCGGAAACAGGCGTGTGGATTTCGCTGAGAAATCCACACGCCTGTTTGAATCAGCCCTTCGTGCCGCCGGCGGTAAGACCGGACACGAGATGCTTCTGGGCGAAGAGGAATACGATTCCGGCCGGGATCGTCACCAGGACGGCGGCCGCGGTGAGGTATTCCCACTGCGGATTGAACTGCGGCACGAACTGCTGCAGACCGTACGCCAGGGTGTATTTGTCGTCGGTCTGGATGAACGCCGACGCGTATGCGACCTCACCCCACGCGGTCAGGAAGGCGTAGAAACCGGTGACCGCGATGGCCGGCCGGGCCAGCGGCAGGATGACCCGCCAGAAGATCCGGAACGGGCCGCAGCCGTCCAACGACGCCGCCTCGTCCAGCGAGGTCGGGATCGAGTCGAAGTAGCCCTTGAGCATCCACGCGCAGAACGGCACGGCGATCGTCAGGTACGCGATGACCAGCGACGGGAGCGTGTTGATCAGGCCCAGGCTCGCCATGATCGCGTAGATCGGGACGATCAGGATGGAGACCGGGAACATCTGGGTGATCAGGAAGACCATCATCAGCGAGCGGCGGCCCGGGAAGTTGAACCGGGACAGCGCGTACCCGGTGGTCGCCGAGAAGAAGATGCCGATCAGCATGGTCAGGCTCGCCACGATGACCGAGTTCAGGAACCAGGACGGGAAGTTCGTCTCGAACAGCACATACTCGTAGTTCGCGAACGTCGGGTCCTTGACCAGGGTGATCTCGGTGCTCTGCACGGCGTACCCGGGCTTGAACGAGGAGAGCACCACCCACAGGATCGGGCCGATCGCGATCAGCGAGGCCAGGATCAGCGTGCCGTGCAGCGCGATCGACGCAGCGGGGCTGCGGCGGCCGCGACGCGGCTTGTTGACCCGGGCCGGCGCGTCGCTTCGGGAAACCGCGATCGGTGGGGTCGTGGTCATCTGGGCCATGTCACCAAACCTCGCCTTGCTTGCGCAGCACCCGCCGGTAGAACACCGAGAAGATGAGCAGGATCGAGAGGATCAGCACGCCGTACGTGGAGGCGAGCGAGTAGTTCCGGATGCCCTCGAAGGCGGCCCGGAAGGCGCCGGTCACCAGGATCTCGGTCGCACCGGCGGGCTGCCCCTCGGTCACCAGGAAGATGATCGGGAACATGTTGAAGGTCCAGATCGTGCCGAGCAGGATCACCGTCATGCTGACCGGCCGTAGACCCGGCAGGGTGATGTTGCGGAACCGCTGCCACGGCGTCGCACCGTCGATCTCGGCCGACTCGTAGAGCTCCTCCGGGATGCTCTGCAGGCCGCCCAGCAGGGCCACCATCATGAACGGCACACCCAGCCAGATATTGGTGATCACGGCGACGAACAGTGCCGTCCACTTGTCGGCGAACCAGGCGACCGAGTCGATGCCGACCGCGTTGAGCAGCGAGTTGACCAGGCCGAGCTGCTCGTTGAAGAGGAACTTCCAGGCGAAGGCGCTGATGAACGCCGGCACCGCCCACGGCAGCACCAGCAGCACGCGGTAGAAACCCCGGAACCGCATCTCCCGGTGGATCATGACGGCCAGGCCGAGACCGAGGCCGTAGTGGAACGCCACGCCCGCGACGGTCCAGATCAGGGTGGTCCCGGTCCACTGCCAGAACTCGCCGATCTTGCCGGTGAGGACGTTGACGTAGTTGTCCAGACCCACGAACGACCAGGCGTTCGGGTTCTCCTTGCAGACCTCGCCACCGGTGATCGACTTGGTGCAGATCTCGGCGAGCTGGTTGGCCTCGGTCTGGTTGGTGAAGGTCAGCCAGATGCCGTTGACCAGGGGATAGAAGATCAGAACCGCCAAGACAGCCACGACCGGAACGACCATCGCCCAGGCCGCCCAGTGCTTGTCCCAGTTCCGCCGCAACGTACTGCTCCTCGGCGTCGCGCCGGCAGTCACAGTGCTCATCAGCTGTGCTCCAGAGAGGAAGCGAAGCGGGCGCCGACCCTCACGGGCCGGCGCCGGCGTTCAGAACCGTCAGTTGGTGGCGTACGAGGGAACGACCTCGGCCTTGTACTTCTGGGCCACGGCGTCGAGCGAAGCCTTGGCGTCCTTGTTCTGGACCAGGACCTCGGTGGCCATGGTGTCGAGCGGGCCGAAGAACTGGCCACCCTCCGGGATCCACGGGCGGTTCACCGCCGACTCGATGACCGGCTTGAAGGCGGAGATCACGGCGTTGCTCTTGACCGAAGCGACGTCGTAGGCCGACTTGCGGGTCGGCAGCACGCCCAGCTTGTCGGCCAGGGCGGCCTGCGACTCGGCGGAGTTCATGAACTTGATGAACTCGACGGCGGCGGCCGCCTTCTCCTGCGGGACACCCGAGTAGACGACGTAGTTGTGGCCACCGATCGGGGCACCGGCGCGGGCGGAACCGGCCGGGACCGGCGCGATGCCGAGGTTCTCCAGGCCACCGAAGGCCGGGGCGGCCTTCATGTTCGCGACCTCCCACGGGCCGTTGACGATGAAGGCGACCTTCTTCTCCTTGAAGAGGGTCATCATCGTGCCGTACGAGTCGGTCGCCGACGGCTTGACCGAGGCACCGCTGTCGATCAGGTCCTTGGCGATGTTCAGGCCGGCGACGTTCTGCGCGGAGTTCACCACGATCTTCTTGTTCGCGGTGTCGACCAGGTCACCACCCTCGCCGTACAGGAACGGCAGGGTGAAGTAGCCGGCCGGGTTGACGTAGAGGCCCTCCACGCCGGTCTTCTTCTTGACGGTCTGGGCGGCGGTCTTCAACTCGGCCCAGGTCTTCGGGACGGTGACACCGGCCTTCTCGACGAGCTCCTTGTTGTAGAGGAGCGCGAGGCTGTCGGTGACCTGCGGGACGCCGTAGGTCTTGCCGTCGAACTTGTTCGAGGCCAGGGCGGTCTCGTTGTAGTCCGACGCGTCGGCGAGCAGCGCCGAGTCGTCCAGCGAGTACAGGTAGCCCAGCGACGCGAACTCGGGAACCCAGGCCACCTCGGCGCGCAGGATGTCCGGGGCGCCGGTCTTGGCGGCGGCGGCCGTCTTGAACTTGTTCTGCGCGTCGGCGAACGGCACCGACTGGTAGTTGATCTTGATGTTCGGGTACTTCGCGTTGAACTGCTTGATCAAGTCCTGGAAGACCGGACCCTCGTTCTTGGCGTCCGACGTGTCCCACCACGTGAGCTCTGCGGAGAGCGAAGCCGGGTCGGCCGCCTTGTTGTCGCTCGCGGCCGGTTCCTTGTCGCCGCTGCACGCCACGAGGGTGAACGCGAGGGCCACGGAGGAGAGAGCGGCCAGTCCCTTGGTTATGCGACGCATGTTGCGCTCCTTGAAGACCTGCTTGGTGCCGTGAAGACCTGCTTGGTGACGACCGGACCGTAGCAAGAACTTTCGGGGTTAGAAACCCCTTGCGAATCAACTTGCAACACGGTTGCAGCAAGAATCCTCACGATTCCGACATCACGGGCTGCTAGCTGCGGTTCTGTTACCTTCCAGGGCAGGTCACGGAACCTGACGGACATGGAAGCGAGTTACAGCAACTTACCGGCTTGACGGCCATCTGGGGAGTTCTGCGGCTTGACCTCGATGCAACTTCTTGCACAAAGAGCTGAAAGCCCATGCCCGGGTCCGGCGGCTGGTCGGCGCCGCACCGGTGGAAAGCGGCAGACATGTAAAAAGGCGGTGACGGGCGGATCGCCCGTCACCGTCACGCTGTCGCGGCGCGGCCGCCACCGCCACGCCCTGCCCCCGCCGCGCCCCCGCCGTGCCGCGCCCCCGCCGCGCCCCCGCCGCGCCCTCCCGCCGCGCGCTCCCGCCGCGCCCTCGCCGCCGCGCCCCCCGCGCCGCCCGGGCCGCGCCGCCCATGCCGCGCCCCTAACCGCTGTCGCCGTCCGTTTCCCCGCTGTCCCGGGGCCGGCGACCCTCGCGCAAGCAGCCCTCTCGGCCTTCGGCGACGCGGGCGTCGGCGGTCGGGTCATCGGGTGCTGGTCAGTGCCTCCAGGTCGCGGATCACCTCGGAGACCGCCACCTCGTTGCGGGCGGCCTCGCGGACTCCGAAACCCACCGCGCCCAGGGTCTGCTCCGGGAATACGTCGACCGCGCCGACCGCGATGCCCGGGTCGAGATCCAGCACGAACTGCACCCCTCCGACAGGCGACACGGTGATCTGAACCTGGACGCCACCGTCCATCGGCCGCTCCCGCCGCCAGCCGCGATTTTCCAGGCCGAGCACGGCCCCGGTCGGCACCCGCAGCCCCTCGAACCGGACTAGCCGGCCGGTGGCCGCCTCCTCCCCGGTCAGCGTGCCCGTCTCCCGGCCCAGCTGAGCGAACGGCTGCATGATCCGGTAGTCGGCGAAGACCTCGGACCAGCGCGGCAGTGTCCTGCCCAGATCGATCGGATGGACCACACCCACCACCTGGCCAGCCGCGATCCTGGTCTCCTCGTCGTGTTCGTCGGCGAACGTGCCGTCCTCGGCCACCCGGAACGCTCCGACCAGGACACCACTCGCGTCGAACCGGCCCCACAGCAGCCGCCGGGCCGGATGGCGCAGCAGCGGATGCTCGATGAGGAAACGCCGGAACTCGGCCTCCGGCCAGCGACGACCGGTCACCATGGCCCGCTCCAGGCGACGGATCTGATCGGCGGCGACCGTTCGGACGTCCTTCTTCAGCACCGTGAACCGTTGGTAGGCCGCCGGCGCGAGCTCGGCATCGTCCCGAACGCCGGGCTTCGGCAGGTTCTTCAGGACCTTGCCACCGGAATCCACGACACACGGCTTCAACTCTTCGTCGAACCGCACCGCGAAACTCCGCGGTCCGTAGTCGAGTGTCAGACCACCGTCCCCATCCAGCCCGAAATCCGGCACCAGACGGTCGGCGAGCCGCTCGGTGGACAGGCCCATCCTGGCGGCGACCTGGTCGATCTGGCGCTGGGCGGCCGAACGGAGACCGGCATACCGCGTGCGCTCGGCGATCCGATGGAGATGCACCAGCGCGACCTCGGTGCCGATGTCCGCGAGAACACCCAGACCGGTGACCGCCCGGGCATGCCCGCTCTGCCCCGGCCACCCCATGATCAGCGGAGTGAGCCGCCGCACGACCTCGTCGTCACCGACCAGCCCGAGTGCGTCGAGCGCCCAGCCCTGCCGCCCGTCGGCGCCGGCGGCCAGCCACGCCTCGAACAGACCCCACGCGAACCGGGCCAGGTCCTCGGGTTCACACGCCGCCCGGACGACTTCGACGCCGGCATACGGTTCGAGAGGTTTGTGCAGGGCGAACACCATAGCCAGGTCCCGCAGCGATTCCGTCGGCAGAACGAGATCCCGCTCGTCACCGACGGCCGCCATCCCCTCAGCATCGGACGCCACCTGCGGGGTCGTGGAGGCCCGCCCCGGCCGCTCCGTCGGCAGGGGCCGCCCCAGCCGCTCCGTCGGCAGAACGAGATCCCTCTCGTCCCACCCCTCGACATCGGACGCCACTCGCGGCGATCCGGAGGAGGTGAGGGCGACGACTTCCGGCGACCTTGTCGCCGGTGGCCGGGGCCGCCGCAGCCGGACCGGCGGTAGCAGCGCCGGGTCGAACCACTTCGGAATGGCGGGGAGTCTCGTCGGCAGGATCGCCAGCGGATCGATGGTGACCAACTCCTCGACGGCCGCCCTGGTCTCCGGCCCGTAGGAGTCGGCGACCTCACGCAGTATCTCCGTGTGACCGGTGGCCACCATGTACACCAGCGTGTGCTGCGCCGATCGTCGTGCGGTGCCGTCCGGGCCGAACGCGCGCGGCATCAGCCGGCTCGCGGCCGACCCGGGCTGCCGATCCAGCCAGGCACGCGCCGCCTGGCCGGTCCGCCCCCGGTCATGCAGGCGGACCTGCATCCGCCACGGGATGTCCGGCGACACGAACGGCAGCATCAACGGCCCGGACAACATCGAGTCGTGGAAGGCCAGTCGCCGCAGGAGCGGCAACGCGTCCGCCTCGAACCGGGCGACGATCCGCCGCATCCAGGGCTCACAGCCCGGCTCGGGCACCGGTTTCCACTCGGCGAGCAGGGGCCGTGCCACCTCCTCCGGCCCGGCGACGAAGAACTCCGCCGCCTCACGCCAGCCGACCACCTCGCCACGCTCCAGCCGCCCGGCGACTCCAGCCCAGTCCTTCGTGCCGGCCGAGCCAGCCCAGTCCTTCGTGTCGGCGGAGGCAGCCCCGGCTGAGGTGTCCCGGCCGGCGCCGACGAACCGGTCACCCAGGCCTGCGGCAGACACCGGATCGTCTGGCCGGTCGAGTGGGGTGGACAGCCACTCGGCTCGCTCGCCCGGCTTCCACTCCACGGTGGTCGGTGGCTCCGGGGCCGTCAGGTCGAGGACGACCGGTGGGCCCTTTCGCCGACGGCGCCAAGGCGGGTCGGCCAGCAACGGGGGCAGCGCCTCCGGTGGGGCGGGCGCCACCGTGGCGGCAGCGGACAGACAAGCGCGGATGCGGGCGGCCTGGGCGGTGGGCAGAGTGGTGGCGACCCGCTCGGCCAGCGACGGGTCGGCGCGCACTCGGGCGGACAGCAGGTCGGTCACCTGGGGCTTGCCGGACGGGGCGGACAACAATCGCAGTGCGGGCTCCGGAAAGCGGGTGGCGGCCTCGGTCAGCGCCTCTCGCACGTGCCTCTGGTCGAGACGATCGATCAGGCCCCGCATCGTCTCCTCCCCCGGCAGCACGGCCAGCAGCGCGAGCAGGTCGCGGCGCGGCTCGGTGCGGGTCGGCGGCAGACGGTCGAACCAGTCCAGCAGGAGGCCGGACGCGGCGGCGGGGCCCAGGCCGTCGACGACAGTGGCATTCAGGCCTGGCCACCCGACGGTCAGCGAGCCGGAGGCACCGCGTGCGGCCGCCGCCTGCTCAGGCGTGCTGATCGCGGCCAGCAGCATCGCGGCGCGGTTGAAACCGGGCTCGGCGAGGGCCTCCGCCCAATCGTGCTCCACCCAGTCGACCCGGGACGGAACCAGCACCGAGGTGGCGCATCGCACCTGAAGGCCCCCCGCGCCCAGGCCACGCTCGGAAAAGCCGCGCCCGGGCAGACGCTGCCCGGGCGGACCCTGCCCGGGCGGACCGGACCTGGGCGGACCGTGTTCGCGGTAGGCGGCGAGTGCGTCGACTATCTCCGCGTGCAGGTCGTCGGGGGCTGCGGCCAGGGCGGCGCGGACCCGTAGCAGCACCTGGAGATCGGGATCGAAGGCGAGGGCCAGGGTGCGCTGCTCGTCGCCGGGCCGGCGGCGGCGCACGCCCATCGTCTCGGTGCCGTCGCGGCGGATGGCCCGGCGTGGTGGGCGGTCGCCCTCGGCCACCAGGATCAGCGAGAACAGCTCCACGGCCGCCTCGGCGGCGAATCGCAGGCCCCGCTCGGCCAGCCACAGGTCGGCGAACCACGGATATCGCACGTGCTCCTGCCAGTCCAGCAGCCTCACCGCGAAGGCGGCCACCGCGGCTCCCACGGGAGGCGCCGTGGGATCTCCGGCGCTCCAGGCGGTGGCGGCCTCACGCAGCTCAGGCTCGGTGAACTCGCTCGCGATCACACCCGGGACGAAGCCGGGCAGCTGCCGCATCTGCCCGTCGACGACCTCACGAGCGCGTGGCTCGGGCTCGACCGGGCGGACACCGGCGCCGCCGCGGCGCGGGTGCAACCGGGTCGGCCAGGGCTCGGGCAACTCGAACGACATGCCGGAACGCTATCGGCCACCCCCGACAAAAACGGGAGCGGCCGGAGCCGCTCCCGTCCCACTATGACCCGGATCACCGTCGATGGCCGCCCGGCGGTCAGGGCTAGCGGGGCACGACCTTCTCGACCGCCCACTGACGCCAGTTGTCCAGCTTGTGCTGCACGGTCGCGAGCTGGTCGGCGACCGGGCCGGGGCCCGTCGAACCGGGCGTGGTCCGGGCGGCCAGCGCCGACGACACTGACAGCACCTCGCGCACCGACGGGTCCAGGTGCTCGCTGACCGTCTTCAGATCGTCGTCGGTCAGGTCCTCCAGCTCGCACTCGCGGGCCGAGCAGAGAGCCACCAGTTTGCCGGTGATCTCGTGCGCGTCACGGAACGGCACACCCTTGCGGACCAGCCAGTCGGCGACCTCGGTGGCCAACGAGAAACCCACCGGGGCGGCCGCGGCCAGGCGGTCCACCCGGACCGTCATCGTCGAGACCATCCCGGCCAGCGCGGGCAGCAGCAGCTCCAGGGTGTCGACCGCGTCGAAGGCCGGCTCCTTGTCCTCCTGCATGTCCCGGTCGTACGTCAGGGGAAGCCCCTTGAGCATGGTGAGCACCGCGACCAGACCGCCGACCAGACGCCCGCTCTTACCCCGGGCCAGCTCGGCGATGTCCGCGTTCTTCTTCTGCGGCATGATCGACGACCCGGTGGCGAAGGCGTCGTCCAGCTCGACCCAGCCGAACTCGGTCGACGTCCAGAGGACGACCTCCTCACCGAGACGGGACAGGTGCACGCCGATCAGCGCGGTCACGAAGAGGAACTCGGCCACGAAGTCACGGTCGGCGACAGCGTCCATCGAGTTCTGTGCGGGGGCGGTGAAGCCCAGCTCCTTGGCGACCGCCGCCGGGTCCAGCGGCAGCGACGAGCCGGCCAGCGCGCCCGAGCCCAACGGGCTGATCGCGGTCCGCGCGTCCCAGTCCTTCAGCCGCTCCAGGTCACGCAGCAGCGGCTGCACGTGCGCCAGCAGCCAGTGGCCGAAGCTGACCGGCTGCGCATGCTGCACGTGGGTCAGGCCGGGGGCCGGGGTGTCGACGTTACGGGCCGCCTGCTCGGTCAGCGCGTCGGCCAGCTCGATCAGCGCCACGGCCACCCCGCGGGCGTGATCGCGCAGGTAGAGCCGCAGGTCGGTGGCGACCTGGTCGTTACGGGAACGGCCGGCCCGGAGTTTGCCGCCGAGCGCGCCGAGGCGCTCCAGCAGGCCCCGCTCCAGGGCGGTGTGCACGTCCTCGTCCTCGATCGTGGGACGGAACTCGCCGGCCGCGCAGGCCGACGCCAGATCATCCAGCGCGGCCAGGATCTTTCCCAGCTCGTCGGCGTCGAGCAGGCCCGCGTTGGCCAGCACCCGGGCGTGCGCGCGGGAGGCCAGCAGATCGTACGGCGCGAGCCGCCAGTCGAACTGGACGCTGACGCTCAGCCGGGCGAGCGCCTCCGCCGGACCACCGGCGAAACGGCCACCCCACAGCCTCGTCGGCTCGTCGCTCTCCGACACACCTTCTCCTCGTCCGCTCACGTTTCGTTACCTTCCTGACCCTATCGCTGCGATCCGGACCCCGGAGCCCGGCCCGGTCCCATCGCGCTGGGTGGGACGGACCGGTGGAACGGTGACGGACCGCTCATGCCCCGGCGGACGCGCCGGGGCCCGGGACGGACCGTCGGCCTCGCGGGCCGCACGAGGCGGCTCACGTAGCCGTACGCATAAAAATGCTCTTGATCTGATAAGTTTGCAACATGACCAGCCTCGATCTGACCGGTGATGTTGTCGATCTCACTCGGACCATCTGTGATATTCCGTCCGTAAGTGGCGACGAGAAGGCCCTGGCCGACGCCGTGGAGAGCGCCCTGCGCGCCTATCCGCACCTCGAGGTGCTGCGTGATGGTGACGCGGTGGTGGCGCGGACGTCCCTGGGCCGACCGACCCGGGTGGTGATCGCCGGGCATCTCGACACCGTGCCGATCGCCGACAATCTGCCCGTCGTGGTCGACGGCGACGTGCTGCGCGGGCGCGGCACCGTCGACATGAAGGCGGGTGTCGCGATGGCCCTGCACCTGGCCGCGACACTGACCGAGCCGCGCTATGACGTGACCTATGTGTTCTACGACCACGAGGAGGTCGCGGCCCGACTCAACGGGCTCGGCCGACTGGTCCGTAATCACCCGGACTGGCTGGTCGGCGACTTCGCGATCCTCGGTGAGCCGTCCGACGGCACGGTCGAGGGCGGCTGTCAGGGCACCATGCGGGTGAAGATCACCGTGCCCGGGGTGGCGGCCCATTCGGCGCGCTCGTGGAAGGGCAGCAACGCCATCCACAGCGCGGGCGCCGTGCTCGACGTGCTGCGCGCCTACGTGCCCCGGCAGCCGATCGTCGACGGTCTGCAGTATCACGAGGGGCTCAACGCCGTGAAGATCGAGGGCGGCATCGCCGGCAACGTGATCCCCGACCTGTGCACGGTCCACATCAACCACCGGTTCGCTCCGGACCGTGACGTGGCCGAGGCCGAGGCGCATCTGCGTGCGGTGTTCGCCGGGTTCGAGCTGGAGGTGACCGACGCGGCGCCGGGTTCGCGGCCGGGGCTGGACCGGCCCGCCGCCAAGGAGTTCGTCGAGCTCGTCGGCCGCACACCGCAGGCCAAGTTGGGCTGGACCGACGTGTCGCGGTTCGCCGGGCTGGGCGTCCCGGCGGTCAATTTCGGCCCGGGTGACCCGCTGCAGGCACACACCGACGGTGAGCACGTGCTGGTGCCGGAGATCCGGCAGGCCCTGCACGTGCTCACCACCTGGCTCAAGGCATAGCTTCTATTCGGCCGGGTGGGCCGCGGCCCGCTGGATGGCGCCCGGCACCGAGTACATGTGGGCGAAGGCGCGGGCCTGCTCGCCGGTCCACAGCGACGAGCCGTGGCCGTAGACGACACCCGACCGGGTCGCCGCGTCCAGCAGGCTGTGCGGGCTCCGGCTGCCGAGGAGCACGATGTTGCCCTTGTGCAGCAGGACCCGCACGGTGCCGGTGACCCGGGTCTGGCTGGAGTCCAGGAAGGCCCGGAAGTCATCCATGATCGGGTCGAAGTAGACGGCCTCGTGCAGCAGGTCGCCGTAGGTGTTGCCGAGCGTCGCCTTGGTGGCCTGCTGCCGGTTCGACAGGACCAGTTTCTCCAGCTCACGGTGCGCGGCGATGAGGATCAGCATGCCCGGCGCCTCGAACCCGACCCGGGCCAGGTTGCCGACCATGGTGGAGCCCATGTGGATGCCCCGGCCGACGCCGTGCTCGCCGCCCAGGACGTTGAGCGCGGACAGGATGTCGTAGCTGTTCTCGCTGGGCAGCGGCTCGCCGTCGGCGGTCACCGCCGAGACGACCTCACCCTTCTCGAAGCTGATCAGCAGCTCGACGCCCTTCTCCGGCGCCTCGTCGATCGACTTGGTGTAGGTCCAGGCCGACTCCGGCAGGTACTCCCAGGAGCCGTAGGTCTCCTCGCCACCGATCGACGTGCCGATCAGGCCCTCGTTGATCGAGTACAGCTTGACCTTCTCGCTCACCTCGTAGCCCCGCGACCGCAGGAAGTCGGTCTCCCCCTCACGGGTGAGCCGCTCGTCCCGGATCGGGGTGACGATCTCCAGGTGCGGGGCCAGCGCCCGGATCACCGCGTCGTAACGCACGTGGTCGGCGCCCGCGCCGGTCGAGCCGTGCGCCACCGCGTCCGCGCCGACCGCCAGCGCGACCTGGACGACCTTCTCCGCCTGGATCAGCCGCTCCGCACCGACACACGACGGGTAGGCGCCGTTGCGCAGATAGTTCGCCTTGATCGCGTAGGTGATCACCCGGTCGTAGAGTTCCGCGCGGGCGTCCACGACGTGGTGCTCGACGGCGCCCAACTCCTCGGCGCGGGCCCGGACCACATCGGCCTCACCGCTGTGCAGGCCACCGGTGTCGATGTTGGCGGTCACCACGTCCCAGCCCTTCTCGCGGAAGTCCACGAGGGCGTACGAGGTGTCCAGACCACCGGAGAAAGCGAGGACGATCTTGCGCTTGGTCATCGGGACAGTTCCTTCTCAAGAATCGGTACATAAGTCTTACCGTCCCGGCGGACATGACCCGGCGGCAGGACGTGGAACTCGCAGCGGCCCGCTTCGATGTCCTTCTGCATCGCCCGCTGGCGGCTGTAGTCGAACGGATCGAGCAGGAAGGTCGGCTCGGGCAGCTCGACCCCGGCCGGCAGCGTCAGGTCGCTCTGGTAGACGAACGAACCCGGCGACGTGTGGAACGGGACGGTCGCGACCAGGATCTTCAGCGCGCCGAACTCGGTGTGCACCTTGAGCGCGCTGTTGTCGTACTGGGTGACGCCGTCCAGCTTCTGCGCCCGGTACGCCGACAGGGCCAGCGCCTTCGCCGCCTTGCCCAGGCCGACCGCCGGCATCAGCGACCACAGCGACCAGCCCACCCAGCGACCAGGCTCGGCCGACGGGGCGGCACAGTAACCGCCGACCGGGACCGGACCCCGGTAGCCGCTGTCGCGCATGTCCTGCTGAACCTTGCGCAGCAGCTGCTTCACATCGGTGTCGAAACGGAACGTGGACCGCTCGACCATGTCGGCGAACTCGGCCTGCGGCAGGCCGGCGATCAGGGCCGCGGCCGGCATCAGGATCAGGTCGACCATCACCCACTGCGGCATCGGGATGCCCCGGTCACCGAAGGCGATGCCGTTGATGATGTTGAAGAAGTTCAGGAAGTCCCGGATCGACCAGTCCTTCTCCGCGGTGTCGGTGAAGTCGAGCCAGGTCAGCTTGTGGCCGTACGGCGTCTCGTTGAGGTGCGGCCGCAACGTCTCGTTGGAGGCGAGGAAGAACTCGACACCGTGCCCGACCAGGCTGTCGGTGTGGTCGGCGAAGTCCGGGAACCGGGCCTCGACCGCGGGGGTGAACGTCATGAGCGGCTCTCCTCGGATTCCGACCTGCTCCACAGGCTGAGTTTCAGGGCCAGCTCCGCGCCCGACGTCGGCCCGCCGTCGCGGGCCACCACGAAGATGGTGTCGTCACCGGCGATCGTGCCGACCACATCGGCCAGCCCGGACCGGTCCAGGGCACTGGCCAGGAACTGCGCCGCCCCGGGTGGGGTACGCAGCACCGCGATGTTGCCACTGTGGTCGACCCCGGTGAGCAGCTCGCGCAGCAGGCGGATCAGCCGGGCCGGGCCGTGCTCGGTGGTCTCCCGCAGCGGCTTGTGCCCATCCTCCGGAATGTAGTAGACGCCACTGACCTTGACCGCGTTCAGCTCCTCCAGGTCACGGGAAAGCGTGGCCTGGGTGACGTGGACACCCTCGTTGGCGAGGATCACGGTCAGTTCCGACTGCGACTTCACCCGGCGGGTACGGAGCAGGTCGACGAGCCGGGCGTGCCGCCCGGCCCGGGTCACTGGGTTTCCGCCGCTCATAGCTGGTTGACCGCCAGTAACCAGGTCAGCAGCGCCTTCTGCGCGTGCAGGCGGTTCTCGGCCTGGTCGAAGACGGCGCTCTGCGGCCCGTCGATCACCTCGTCGGTGATCTCCTCGTTGCGGTGGGCCGGCAGGCAGTGCAGCACGATCGCCTCCGGGTCGGCGGCGGTCAGCAGTTCCTTGTTCACCTGGTACGGCCAGAACGGGGTGAGCCGGTCCTTGCCGTCGGCCTCCTGGCCCATCGACGTCCACGTGTCGGTGGCGATCACGTGTGCGCCGTCGGCCGCCTCCCGCGGGTTGCGCAGCACCTCGACCGAGCCGCCGGTCCACGCCGCGATCTCGGCGGCCCGACTGACCACCGACGCCGCCGGGTCGAAGCCGGACGGACCGGCCACCCGCACGTTCATCCCGGCCATCGCGCCCGCGATCAGGTAGGAGTGGGCCATGTTGTTGGCCGCGTCGCCCACGTAGGCGAGGGTCCGCCCGGCCGTCGACCCGAACCGCTCCCGGATCGTCAGCAGGTCGGCGAGCAACTGGCAGGGGTGGTAGCCGTCGCTCAACGCGTTGATCACCGGCACCCGTACACCGGACGCCAGCTCGGCGAGCCGCTCGTCGCCGTGGGTGCGGTAGACCATCGCCGCCACGTACCGGGCCACCACCCGGCCGGCGTCGGCGAGCGTCTCGCCCCGGCCGAAGTGGGTGTTCTGCGTGTCCACGATGATCGGCTGGCCGCCCAGCTCGGCGATGCCGGCCTCGAACGACAGCCGGGTCCGGAGGCTGGCCTTGTCGAAGAAGACGGCGACACTGCGCGGGCCGGCCAGCGGGGTGTAACCGAACCGGTTCGCCTTCATCTCGGCGGCCAGGTCGAGCACCTCGCCCTGCTCCTGCGGGGTCAGGTCGTCGTCACGGAGGAAATGGCGGGTGGTCACCGGATACCGTCCAGAGCAGCGATCAGGGCATCCGCCTGATCGGAGGAGATGATCAGGGGCGGGGCGAGCCGGATCACGTCCGGCTTGGCCGGGTTGACCAGGAAACCGGCGTCCCGCAGCCGGGCCGCCACATCGGCCGAGACCGGCTCGTTGAGGACGATGCCGAGCAGCAGGCCGGCACCCCGGACGTACTTGACCAGCGGGTGGTTCAGGCCCTCGATGCCGAGCCGGATCTGCTCACCGACCCGCTTCACGTGGTCGAGCAGGCCCTCGTTGGCGATCGTGCGGATCACCGCGAGACCGGCCGCACAGGAGACCGGGTTGCCGCCGAAGGTGGTGCCGTGCGAACCCGGGGTGAGCAGGTCGGCGGCCCGGCCGAAGGCGAGACAGGCACCCAGCGGCAGGCCGCCGCCGAGACCCTTGGCCAGAGTCACGATGTCCGGCTCGACACCCTCGCTCTGGTGGTGGAACCAGTGTCCGGTCCGGCCGACGCCGGTCTGCACCTCGTCGAGCACCAGCAGCGCACCATGACGAGTGGTGATCTCCCGGGCCGCGGTCAGGTAGCCCGGCGGGGGCACCACGACGCCGTTCTCACCCTGGATCGGCTCCAGGATCACCATGGCGGTCGCGTCGGTCACCGCGGCCTCCAGAGCGGCGACATCGCCGTAGTCGACGTGGGTGACGTCCCCGGGCAGCGGCCGGAACGGATCCTGCTTCGCCGGCTGGCCGGTCAGCGCCAGCGCGCCCATGGTCCGGCCGTGGAAGGCGCCGTTCGTGGCGACCACATGCGTCCGCCCGGTCAGCCGGGAGATCTTGAAGGCGGCCTCGTTGGCCTCCGCGCCGGAGTTGCAGAACAGCACCCGCCCGGACCGGCCGGCCAGCGCCAGCAGCAGGTCGGCCAGCGCCACCGGCGGCTCCGAGATGAACAGGTTGGAGACGTGGCCCAGCTGCTGGATCTGGCTGGTGACGGCGGCGACCACGGCCGGGTGGGCGTGGCCGAGAGCGTTCACCGCGATGCCGCCGAGAAAGTCGACATACTCCTTGCCGTCCTCATCGGTCAGCACCGCGCCCTGGCCCTTGACCAGGCCGATCGCCGGGGTGCCGTAGTTGTTCATCATCGACTGCTGCCAGCGCTCGACGAGACTCATGCGGGGACCACCATTGTTCCGAATCCTTCTTCCGTGAAGACTTCGAGCAGAGTCGAATGGGCGACCCGGCCGTCGACCACATGCGCGGCCGGAACCCCGCCGCGGACCGCGCGCAGGCAGGCCTCCATCTTGGGCACCATCCCCGACTCCAGGCCGGGAAGCAGTTTCTCCAGCGCGTCGGCGTCGATCTCGCTGGTCAGTGACGAGGTGTCCGGCCAGTTCGTGTACAGACCGGGCACGTCGGTGAGCACCACCAGCTTGCGGGCGCCGAGAGCGACCGCCAGCGCGGAGGCCGCGGTGTCGGCGTTCACGTTGTGCAGCACCCCCTCGACATCCGGAGCGACGGTCGCGATCACCGGGATGCGGCCGGCCGCGATCAGGTCGTCGACGGCCGACGTGTCGACCTGGTCGACGTCGCCGACCTGGCCGATGTCGACCTCCTCGCCGTTGATCGTCGCGCCCCGGCGGACCGCGGTGAACAACCGCGCGTCCTCACCGGACAGGCCCACCGCGAACGGCCCGTGCTGGTTGATCAGGCCGACCAGCTCGCGGCCGACCTGGCCGGTCAGCACCATCCGGACGATCTCCATCGTCTCCGGCGTGGTGACCCGCAGGCCGCCGCGGAACTCCGACTCGATCCCGACCCGCTTCAGCATCCGGTTGATCTGCGGGCCGCCGCCGTGCACGACGACCGGCTTGATGCCGACCAGGCGCAGGAACACCATGTCGGCGGCGAACGCCTCCTGCAACTCCGGGTCGATCATGGCGTTGCCGCCATACTTGATCACGACCGTGCTGCCGTGGAACCGCTCCAGCCACGGCAGGGCCTCGATGAGGATCTCGGCCTTCTTCTGGGCCTTCACTTTGTCCGCGCCTTCATGAGGAGTACGCCGAGTTCTCGTGGACATACGCGTGGGAGAGATCCGTGGTCCAGATCGTCGCGCTCATCTCCCCCTCGCGCAGGTTGATCGTCACGCTCACATCCCGCCCGGACAGGTCGACCTTGCTGCGGTCCTCGGCGGCCGCCCCGCCCTTGCAGATCCACACGCCGTTGATCGCCACATCGATCCGGTCCGGCTCGAACGCCGCACTGGTCGTGCCGATCGCCGCCAGGATCCGGCCCCAGTTCGGGTCGTTGCCGAAGAACGCAGTCTTCACCAGGTTGTTACCGGCGACCGTGCGGCCGACCTGCACCGCGTCCGCCTCGCTGGCCGCGCCCTGCACCTCGATCGCGATGTGCTTGGTCGCGCCCTCGGCGTCGGCGATCAGCTGCTGGGCCAGGTCGTGACAGACCTCGGTGACCGCCGCGGTCAGCTCCTCCAGGGTGGGCTGCCGGTTCGACGCGCCGCTGGCCAGCAGCAACACGGTGTCGTTGGTGGACATGCAGCCGTCGGCGTCGATCCGGTCGAAGGTGACCCGGGTCGCGGCACGCAACGCGGCGTCCAGCACCTCGTTGTCGGCCGACGCGTCGGTGGTGATCACGACGAGCATGGTGGCGAGCGCCGGGGCCAGCATGCCGGCACCCTTCGCGATACCGCCGACCGACCAGCCGTCGCGCTGGGCCACCGCGTTCTTCGCCACCGTGTCGGTCGTCATGATCGCCTCGGCGGCCCGGCCACCGCCGTCGGCGGCCAGCGCCTTGGCCGCCGCGCTCACGCCCGGGAGCAGCCTGTCCATCGGCAGCAGCTCACCGATCAGGCCGGTCGAGCAGACCGCCACGTCACCGGGGCCGATCATCATCCGGTTGGCGCCGCCACGCAGCACCGAGGCGGTGTGCTCGGCGGTGGCGTGCGTGTCACGGAAACCCTGCGAGCCGGTGCACGCGTTGGCGCCGCCCGAGTTGAGGATCACCGCGCGGACTATGCCGCCCTTGAGCACCTGCTGACTCCACAGGACCGGCGCCGCCTTCACCCGGTTACCGGTGAAGACACCGGCCGCCGTGTAGTCGGGGCCGTCGTTGACGACCAGGGCGACGTCGGCGTTGCCGCTGGCCTTGAGCCCGGCGGCCACGCCGGAAGCACGGAACCCCTTGGGATGGGTGACGGTCACGGTGCCACTCCGAAGACACTCAAGCCCGTGGTCTCGGGCAGGCCGAACATGATGTTGGCGTTTTGCACGGCCTGACCCGCGGCACCCTTGCCCAGGTTGTCCAGTGCGCTCACGACGATGATGCGGCCCGAGTCGATGTCGACCGTGGCCTGCAGGTGGCAGGAGTTGGAACCCGCGGTGGCCGCCGTGTGCGGCCAGGAACCCTCGGGCAGCACGTGCACGAACGGCGCGTCCGCATAGGCCGCCTCGAGCGCCTCACGCGGGTCACCGCCGTTGAGCCGGCGGGCCGTCACCGTCGCCAGGATGCCGCGCGGCATCGGCGCCAGGATCGGGGTCATCGACAGCGAGGCCGCGCCGGTGGCCTGCTTGATCTCGGCGACGTGCTGGTGCGCGCCGACCTTGTAGGGCGACAGGTCACCCATGATCTCGCTGGCCAGCAGGTGCACCTTGGCGTTACGCCCGGCGCCGGAGGTGCCGGAGCTCGCCACCACCACGACATCCTCCGGGTCGGCCACACCGGAGGCGATCAGCGGGGCCAGCGCCAGCGTGATCGTCGCCGCATAGCACCCCGTGTTGGCGACCCGGTCGGCCGCGGCGATCGCGGCCCGCGCGCCGGGCAACTCGGGCAGCCCGTAGGTCCAGGTGCCGGCATGCCCGCCGCCGTAATAGCGGGTCCACTGCTCGGCGCTCTCCAGCCGGAAGTCGGCACCCAGGTCGACGACCTTGACACCCGCGTCGAGCCGGCCGGCGACGGCCGCCGACTGCCCGTGCGGCAGGGCGAGGAAGACCAGGTCAGCGCCACTGAGCGTGGCGGCGTCGGTGGAACCCAGCGTCAGGTCGAGCCCGGTCAGCTGCGGGTGCACCGCCGCAACCGGCGAACCGGCCTGGCTGTGCGCGGTCGCCGCGACGAGGTCGAACTCGGGGTGCCCGGCGATCAGGCGCAGCAACTCACCGCCCGCGTAGCCACTGGCTCCCGCTACCGCGACCCTGATTCCCATGCCTACCTCCGTATGACTATGCAGAAGAACGTATCAACTCCCACTCGCCCCGGCAACCACGAACCCACCCATCCCGCATGCTGAGCGATGCGATCCAGTCCCGGTCACATTTCGAACATTTCGGTGGTACGAACCACGGCGCCCCAAACGCAGCCGATCCCGTCCCCGCCTACGACGCGAGGCAGGCGGCCCGTCCCGGCCGCCAACGCGCCTTTCGGGCGGAGGCGACCCGTCACCGGCCGCCGCTCAGGGCTGCGCAACACGCGTTGGACGCCTCCCAGGACCAGCCGGGGTCTTCGGGTCGACTCAACGCGGAGGGGCACCCGGTCGGTGACCGGGTGCTCCAGGGGGATGCGCGTTTCAGGTGGTGGTGGCCCACTCGTTCCAGGCGGCCAGCCACTCGTCCTGGGCGGCGGCGATCGCCGTGATCTTGGCGTAGTCGACGGGGCGGAGGCCGCGCTGGCGATCCCAGGCGAGCTGGGCCGGGCGGCTGGGCACGTCGGGGCCGAGGCGGGTGCCGTACAGCAGGGTCTCGGAGATCGCCCGGTCTCGCCGGGCGACGTCGGCGCGGAACCAGGCCGCCTCCCGGTCCAGGCGGGTGAGCTGGTCGAGCATCGCCTGCACGGTACGGCGGGCCTCTTCCTCGGGTTCACCCGCGAGGTCGGTCTGGCGGCGGACGGCGTTGCGCCAGAGTTCGGTCCAGGTGCGGGGAAGCTGCGGGCGCGGGCCGCCGGACGTCGACCACGCGTCGTGTTCCCGGGAGGCCCTGATCACGGCGTGGACCAGCAGAATGTGCGGCTCGCGGCCGGTCGGCGGGTCATCGCTGGACGCCGGATCACCGGCACCCGCCGAGTCACCGGCACCCGCAGGGTCACCAGCACCCGCCGAGTCGCCGTTCGGCACCCGGCGCGCACCGGCGAGCGGCGAGCGATCATCCCCGGCGAGTACCGACTGGATATCGGGCACCCGCGAATCAGCGGCCGGCTGCGGCTCGGCGGGGAGCGACCGCTCGTCGGCGCCCGAGGAAGCATCGCCAGACGGCCCGTCATCGCCGGCGATCGCCGACTCGGCGGCCGGGTGATCAGGACGCGCGGAGGCGCCGGCCGAAGAACCAGCACCTGCGCCGGCCGAAGACCCAGCACCTGTGGAGGCGTCCGCGAACGAGCCGGCACCCGCGGACCCGGCGGCGGGAGAACCGCCGCGCGAGACGTCGGTGGCCGGGACGTCGGTGGCCGGGGCATCGATGGGTAGGGAGTCGGTGGGTGGGGAGTCGGTGGATGGGGAGTCGGTGGGTGACGGCGGATCGCCGGAGGGCGGGAGCGCCTCCGGCGGTGGCTCGGCGGGTGGCTGGTCGCCGGACGGTGGTACAGCGTCCGCGTGGTCGGACTCCATGCGGGACACCCCCTTGGTCGACGCCTCGTGCTGCCGCCCCGCGCGGACTCGCGGGACGGCTCCTGGCGGTGAGACGGCACCGCTAGGAAAACACGAAGCGTCAACCTTTACCCCGCCTGGGCGAGGGTGATTCCGAACCAATCGTTCGGATCGGTCCACCAGTGGCGTGGGGTGAACCCGGCGGCGGCGAGTTCCGTGGCCAGGCCGTCCCGGCGGAACTTGGCGGAGATCTCGGTACGCATCTCCTGGCCGGCGGTGAAGCCGACGGTGAACGGAACGTCCCGATCCAGGCCGGCGACGTGCACGACCTGGTCGCGGGTGGACCGCAGGCGCATCTCGATCCATTCGTGGGTCGGGTCCCAGACGGCGACGTGTTCGAAGGTGGACGGGTCGAAGTCGGCGGCCAGCTCCCGGTTGATGACGTGCAGGACGTTGCGGTTGAACTCGGCGGTCACCCCGGCCGCGTCGTCGTAGGCCGGGACCAGCACCGCCGGGTCCTTGACCAGGTCGGCGCCGAGCAGCAGCCACTCCCCCTCGTGCAGCACGGATCGCAGCGACGACAGGAACGCCGCCCGTTCGGCCGGGACCAGGTTGCCGATGGTGCCGCCGAGGAACGCGACCAGTCGGTTGTCGCCGTCGGGCAGATGTCGCAGGTGGCGGGTCATGTCGCCGACGACACCGCGGATACTGAGGCCGGGGTAGGCCTCGGTCAGCGACTCGACGGCCGCGGCCAGCGCCGACCCGGACACGTCGAGCGGCACGAACGCGCCGAGTGTGCCCTGGGCGACCAGCGCGTCGAGCAGTAGGCGGGTCTTCTCGGACGAGCCGGAGCCGATCTCGACGAGGGTCTTCGCCTCGGTGATCCGGGCGATCGCGGCGGCGTGCTCGTCGAGGAGAGCCCGCTCGGTACGCGTCGGGTAGTACTCCGGCAGCCGGGTGATCTCCTCGAAGAGCTCACTGCCGCGGGCGTCGTAGAACCATTTCGGCGGCATCCACCGCGGGTCGGCGGTGAGCCCGGTACGCACGTCGGCACGCAGCTCACGGGCCAGGAAGTCGTCGTCGAGGTGCCTGTCCAGACGCATGGCGAACACCTTTCTAGAGGGGAGTGATCTCCACCTGGCCGGCGGTGGCGACGACCAGGTGACCGTCGGGGACGTGTCGCCACGCCGGCCCGGGGTCGAGGGGTTCGGAGCTGATCAGGGTGGAGTCGCGCGACTGCCGCACCGACAGGGCGTGACCGAACGTGGTCGCGATCATCTGCCCGCCGTCGCTGAGCAGCAGGTTCAGCCGGGATCCAGGGGCCGCCACGGCGACCTCGGTGACCACGGCCGCGACCGCCTTGGCCGCCGGTTCTCCGGAGCGCAGCTTCGCCCGTACCAAGGCCCAGAGGGTTGCCGAGTCGGTGGGCGCGTCGAGGGTGAGGAGATCCTCGATCGGGAGGTCACGAGCCTGCGCGGCGATGGCCGAAGGCCAGCCGCGGACGACGCCGTTGTGGCTGAACAGCCACCGACCGTCGGTGAACGGCGCCGCCGCCGTCTCGACCACCGGAAGGCCGACGGTGGCCGAGCGGACCGCCGCGAGGACTGCGCCGGACGACGTCGCGGCCGCGAGAAGCGGCAACGTCGCGTCCGTCCAGATGGGCATGGCGCTGCGGTGCCGCACCGGCGCCGAGGCGCCGGGCGGCCACCAGCCGACGCCGAAGCCGTCGGCGTTGACGGTTCCTCCGCCGCGCATGTCGCGGGGCGCCCAGGCCTGCGTGGCGAGGGCGTGCGGCGGATCGAAGATCAGATTCTGCAGCGGTACGGGCGGACCGAGATAGCCGAGATGCCGGCACATCAGGCGTCCCGCGCGCAGCGGAAACCACTGAAGATCTGCCGCCGGATCGGGTGATCCCAGTTACGGAACGTACCCCGGCAGGCGGCCGCGTCGGTGCCGAAGGAACCGCCGCGCAGCACCCGATAGTCACCGCCGAAGAAGACCTCCGAATACTCCCGGTAGGGGAACGCCGCGAACCCCGGGTAACCGTGGAACCCGGACGAGGTCCACTCCCAGACGTCGCCGATCAGCTGGTGCACGCCCAGCGGGGAGGCGCCGTCCGGGTAGGCACCGGCCGGCGCCGGGCCGAGGTGACGCTGCCCGAGGTTGGCGTGCCGGGCCTCGGGCGGGTCGTCGCCCCACGGATAGCGGCGGGACCGCCCGGTCGCCGGATCCCAGCGGGCCGCCTTCTCCCACTCGGCCTCGGTGGGCAGGCGTTTCCCGGCCCACGCGGCGTACGCCTCGGCCTCGAAGAAGCAGACGTGCACGACCGGTTCGTCCGGTTCGATCGGGGTGACCCGGCCGAACCGCCGGTACAGCCAGCCGCCGGGGTCGCGGATCCAGTGCATCGGCGCTTCCAGGCCGGCCGCCTGCCGGTGGGCCCAGCCGCGCTCGCTCCACCACCGCGGGTCGTCGTAGCCGCCGGCGTCGATGAACGTCAGGTAGTCACCGTTGGTGACGAGGGCGGCGTCGATCCAGAAGGCCGGCACGTCCACCGGATGGGCCGGCCGTTCGTTGTCGAGGGCCCAGGGCTCGGTGTCCGTACCCATGGTGAATCTGCCGTTTTCGATGAGGATCTCACCGGTGACCGCCTGCCGGGACCGAGGCGGCGAAGGGGCCGTGAGCACCGCGGCGCCGGACCGCAACTGATGGGTGGCCAGCATCGTCTCGTCGTGCTGCTGTTCGTGCTGGACGATCATGCCGAACGCGAAGCCGCCGTCGAGCAGCCGGCTCTCCGGGCCGAACTTCGTCCGGTCCAGCACGTCGAACACCTTGTCCCGGACCTGCGCCGTGTACGCCCGGGCCTCGGCCGGGTCGAGCAGCGGCAACGCCGGACGGTCACGCCGGGCGTGTTTGAACGCGTCGTAGAGCTCGTCGATGTCCTGCCGGAGCGGGTCACGGCCGCCGACGTCCCGGACCAGCCACAACTCCTCCTGATTGCCGACGTGCGCTAGGTCCCAGACGAGTGGGGACATCAGCGGGGAGTGCTGCCGGGTGAGATCGTCGTCGTCGACGGCGTCGGTGAGCAGCGCCGTCCGCGCCCTGGTGCGCTCCAGCTCGGCGGCGATGGACAGCCGAAGGTCGTCGGTCATACGGAAATGTCCTCTCGTGGGCGTCCCGGCACGGCTTCCCGCAGGCGGCGGGAGACGATGCCGATGACGGTGTCGCGGACCGGGCCGGCCAGGCCGGTCCGGTCGAGGTTCCGGCAGGCCAGATCGGCCAGCCCGGCGGCGGCCCGGCGCACCGGATGGTCGTCGAGCCCGGACCGGGCGGCGGCGTGCCAGCGGCCGACGGCGGGCGCGGCCAGCTCGCGCGCCCGGTCGGTGAGGTCGTCGCTCGCGAGCAACGTGGTGAGCACCGCGGCCGGGGCGATCCACTCGTCGCCGGGTTGCGCGTCGAGGTAGCGGACCTCCAGGTAGCCGCGCGGTCGGACCGGCGGGAAGAGGGTGCCGAGGTGATACTCCAGGTCGTCGATCGTCGGCGGGCCGCCCTCGACGCCGCCCGTCTCGATCCAGTCGGCCATGGTGACACCCGGTGGCGCGTCCCAATCGCCGTGCTCACGCCGCACGCACAGCAGCGGCGCCCGCATCGCGTAGTCGGCCCAGCTCAGAGCCGAGTCGGTGGACGACGGGACCGGCCCGGAGCGGCGCTGGTCGATGCCGTGCCACGTCGCCGTCCGCGCGGAGGCCCACCCGTGCCGTGGTGAGTTGGCGAAGAGCGCCAGCAGGGCCGGACCGGCCTCGTGCAGGACCGCCCAGCGGGCCGCGACCCGGTCGGTCTCGCCCGCGTCGAAGCAGACCTGGAGCCCGGCGGTGGAGCCCATCATGGTGCGGCCGGCGCTGTCGAAGGACCGCTCCATGGCGGCGTAGCGCGGGCTCTCCAGGGTGCGGCGGGGCTCCCGATGCGGGTCGAGGCCGCGATCGCCGAGGACGATGCCCCGGCTCGCCAGCAGGCCCGCGAGGGTCTCCCGGTCCGCCGTGACCGCGGTGTGCAGCTCGGTGAGCGAGCCGGCCGGGGCCGAGGAGATCTCGATCTGCAGGCCCGGCTCGACGGTCACCGTGCCACCGCCGGGAAGCGGCACGGGATGTGGATTGCCGAGGGCCGCGGGCGTATGCGCGCCCAGGGCCTCGACGAGGTCACCGGCCCGCAGGTACGCGGACGGGTCGGTGGCCAGGTGCGTGGTCCACTCCAACTCGGCGCCCACCTGTCGAGGTGGGCCGGTCTTGAAACAAATGCCGGTTATGTGCTCGATCGCCTCAGCGGTCCGTCGTAGAACCCGGTCAGCCGAACCCATGGTCCCCCATTACTCACTATGCGTGATTAATAGACTTCACTGCGTCCGATCCGGTTAGGACCTTACCGGCACCCTCTGACATTCGCCTCCCGCGCAGCCTTCCCAGTGGATGAAGTTCCGGAACCGTAGCGGGGTGCCGGAACCGGTTCCGTACGTGGAAGACTCCGAACCGTTCGCGTTCGGCAGACCCATCGGAGAAACTCATGCCCTTGCCATATCAGGACTCCTCGCTCCCGGTGCGAGAGCGTGTCGAGGATCTGCTGGGCCGGATGACTCTTCCCGAGAAGGTCGGCCAGATGCTCCAGCTCGACGCGCGACAGGACATCGGCGAGATCGTCCTGGACAAGCTGGCCGGATCGATCCTGCACACCTCCCCGGCCAAACTCGTCGAGGCCGCCGAGCTGGTCTCCCGGACCCGACTGCGGATCCCGCTGATCACCGCCGAGGACTGCATCCACGGGCACGCCTTCTGGCCCGGCGCCACGGTCTTCCCGACGCAGCTCGCGATGGCCGCCACCTGGGACTCCACGCTCGTCGAGCGGGTCGCCCGGGCCACCGCGGTGGAAGCCGCCGCGACCGGCGTGCACTGGACCTTCTCACCGGTCCTGTGCATCGCCCGCGACCTGCGGTGGGGCCGGGTGGACGAGACGTTCGGCGAAGACCCGTACCTGATCTCCGAGCTGGGCGCCGCGATGATCCGCGGCTACCAGGGCGAGGGCCTCACCGACCCGACGGCGATCCTGGCCACCGCCAAGCACTTCGCCGGCTACTCCGAGACCCAGGGCGGCCGCGACGCCAGCGAGGCCGACATCAGCCGGCGCAAGCTGCGGTCCTGGTTCCTGCCGCCGTTCGAACGGGCCGCCGCCGAGGGCTGCCGGGTCTTCATGCTCGGCTACCAGTCGATGGACGGCGTGCCGATCACCGCCAACAAGTGGCTGCTCAACGACGTACTCAAGGGCGAATGGGGCTTCACCGGCACCCTCGTCACCGACTGGGACAACGTCGGCCGGATGGTCTGGGAACAGAAGGTCTGCGCCGACTACGCCGAGGCCGCGGCGGTCGCCGTCAAGGCCGGCAACGACGTGGTCATGACCACACCCGCCTTCTTCGAAGGCGCCCAGGAGGCGATCCGGCGCGGCCTTCTCGTCGAGGACGACATCGACGCGGCGGTACGGCGGATCCTGCGCCTGAAATTCGAGCTGGGCCTGTTCGAGAACCCGCGCACGCCGGACGCCGCCCGTCAGGCCGAGGTGATCGGCCACCCCGATCACACCGCGCTCAACCTGGAGATCGCCCGCCGATCGCTGGTCCTGCTGCGTAACGACGGGGTGCTGCCGCTCCCCCCGGCCCCATCGAAGCGCATCGCGCTGCTCGGCCCCAACGCCGACGACGTGTCCACCCAGCTCGGCGACTGGGCCGGCGACTCCGGCCAGGTCGACTGGCTGCCCGACGGCCACCCGCGAGAGCTCACCACCACGGTCCTCGACGGCCTGCGTGAACTGCTGCCGGACGGCTGGCAGCTGGACTTCGACCCGGCCGTCGAGATCGAGGAACTCGTCGGAGACCCGGAGGGCGAGACCTTCCCGGACGGCCAGCCCCGACCGCCGATCTCGGTGGGCGTCCCGGCCGACCCGGCCCGGATCGCCGCCGCCACGGCCACCGCGGCCGCCGCCGACTACGCGATCGTGGTCGTCGGCGACACCGTCAACCTCAACGGCGAGCACAAGTCGACGGCCACCCTGGAACTCCAGGGCGGGCAGATCGCGCTGCTGGACGCGGTCGCCGCCACCGGCACCCCGATGATCGTCGTGCTGATCGACGGCAAACCGCACGCGCTGCCCGAGTCGGCGCTCGGCGCGGCCGCCATCGTGCAGGCCTTCAACCCGGGCATGCGCGGCGGCCAGGCCATCGCCGAACTCCTGCTCGGCCTGATCGAGCCGACCGGCCGGATGCCCATCTCGGCGGCCCGGCACGCCGGACAGCAGCCGGTCTTCTACAACCAGACCCGCGGCCAGCACGGATCCCGGTACGCCGACCTCACCCAGGATCCGCTGTTCGCCTTCGGTGAGGGGCTCAGCTACAGCACCGTCACCTACGACGGTCTCAGCATCGAGGAGCCGGACGTGGCCGCCGACGGGATCGTGCGGGCCACCGTCCGGGTCACCAACACCGGGACCCGGCCTGCGCTGGAGACCGTTCAGGTCTACGTCAGCGACCTGGTCACCAGCGCCACCTGGGCAAGCCGGGAGCTGAAGGCGTACCGGCAGGTCACCGTGCCGGCCGGGGAGAGCGTCACGGTCGCCGTCGAGGTGGCGGCGGCGGACATCACGCTGGTCGACGCCGACGGGAAGCGGGTCGTCGAAGCCGGCGACTTCGAGCTGCTGGTCGGGCCGAACTCGCGGCCGTCGGCCCTGCTGGCGGCCAAGTTCCGGATCAGCTGACCGGCCGCCCTGCTACGGCCGGGGGACGGCTGCTCTCCTACGGCCGGGGGACGGCTGCGAACGCGAACTGCCGGAACCGGGCCGGCAGGGCGCGGCGCAGCTCCTCCGGCCCCTGGAACGCCAGCTCACCGGAGCGCAGGCCGGACGCCCAGGTGCGCTCGCCCCGCCACACGTCGGTCAGGCAGCGCAGGTCGGCGGTGACCAGCACGTCCACGTCATGGCCGGGGTCGACGTCACAGATGTCGGCCTCGGCCGGAGTGATCACCAGCCACCAGTCCCGTACTCTCGCGGGCGCCGACGGGAACCGGAACTGCAGGACCGTCCGCCGGGACGGCACCGCCCCGTGATCGACCGACCGGTGCATGTCCCAGAGCAGCAACTTCGGATCCAGATCACGGTCGCCCAGCTCGGGGATCCAGCGGGTGCCCCACTCACCGAGCGCCACCACGATCGGTTTCAGCTCCAGGCCGGCCCGGGTCAGCTCATACTCCACCTCGGCGCCGGACTCCCGCCGCCGCACCACCCCGGCTGTACCGAGCTGCTGCAACCGCCGAGACAGCAGCGTCGGCGACATTCGTGGCAGCCCACGGCGCAGATCGTTGAACCGGCGGCCGCCGGCGATCAGCTCCCGGATCACCAGCATCGTCCAGCGCTCGTCGAGCAACTCCATCGCCTTCGCAACCGGGCAGAACTGCCCGTAGGACGCACCCATCGGTGGTCTCCCTCCGCCGGTACACATCGTGTACTAGGCCGGGCCACCCGCGGATCCCTACTGTCGGTGACATGACCACAACCGTGAAGACCAAGCACCGTGCCATGTGGGCCTCCGGCGACTATCCCGCGGTCGCCTCCGAACTCGTCGCGCCACTCGGGCCGGCGCTGGTCCAGGCAGCCGGCATCGGCCCCGGACAGCATGTCCTGGACGTCGGCGCGGGCACCGGCAACGCCGCGATCCCGGCGGCCCGGACCGGCGCCTCCGTCACCGCCAGTGATCTCACCCCGGAGCTGTTGGCCGTCGGCGAGAAGAACTCCCCCGTCGACCTGACCTGGGTCGAGGCCGACGCCGAGGATCTGCCGTTCGAGACGGCCGCGTTCGACACGGTGATCTCCTGCATCGGCGTGATGTTCGCCCCGTTCCACGGCGCGGCGGCCGGCGAACTGCTCCGGGTGTGCCGTCCCGGCGGCGTCATCGGCCTGGCCAACTGGACCCCGGAAGGCTTCATCGGGCAGATGTTCGCGACCATGAAGCCGTACGCCGCACCGCCGCCGCCCGGCGCCCAGCCGCCGCCGTTGTGGGGTGATCCGGCCCACCTCGCGACCCTGTTCGGCGACGGGGTCACCGACGTGTCGTTCGAACGCCGCACGCTGCGGGTCGATCACTTCCGGACCGCTGCCGGGTTCCGTGACTACTTCAAGACCAACTACGGGCCGACGATCGCCGTCTATCGCAACATCGCCGACGATCCGGGCCGGGTCGCCGAACTGGACGCCGCGCTGCTCGCCCTCGCCGAACGCCATGATCTCGGCGACGGGGCCATGGACTGGGAGTATCTGCTCTACACCACGCGCCGGACGGCCTGATCCCGCCCCGGGCTCGACCGTTTCCCGGCGTCGCCCGTTCTTTTCGGCTTCGCTGATCCTTCGGTCTTGCCCGTACCGTTTGGCTTTGGCCGTCCCTTTCGGCTTCGCCGGCCCTTCGGTCTTGCCCGTCCCTTTCGGCTTCGCCGGTCCTTCGGTCTTGCCCGTCCTTTTCGGCTTCGCTCGTCCCTTTCGGCTTCGCGCTTCCGCCCTGGCCGTTCCCTTCCTCGGGCCTTGCCCTCTCCCGCGTTTCTCAGCGGCGGCGGGCCGCCGCCACCCGCCTGGTCGTGAAGCCCAGCCTGGTGTAGGTGGCCAACGCCGCCGCGTTCCAGTAGTCCACCAGCAACGCCACCCGCTCCCGGCCGGCCAGCAACTCATCGGCCACGAACGCGCAGATGGCCGCCCCGAGGCCGCGCCCACGCGCCGACGGGCGGGTGGCCACCCCCGACATGAATCCGATATCCGCCGTCGACCACGCCTCCGCGGCCACCGTGAGCAGCTCACCGTCGGTGCCGCGGATGCCCGCCCAGCGCCGCACGCCGGGGTTACCCGGCCAGGCGTAGGACTCCGGGTAGGCCTCCTTGATCATCGCGGTCACCTCGGGCCAGTCGGTCTCCGCAAGCCACACCGCCTCTACGAGCCCGCCACCCGGGTCGATCTTCCCGCCGCCCTGCCCGATCGACCCGCCGCCCTGCCCGATCGACCCACCCTGCCCGGCCGACCGAGCCTGCCCGATCGACCCGCCGGCCTGCCCGATCGACCCACCCTGCCCGGTCGACCGAGCCTGCCCGGCCGGCCCACCGGCCTGCTCGGTCGGCCGGCTGCGCTGCCCCACCGGCTCGGTCGTCTCCATCCATGCGAACGTGGCGCTGATCTCCAACTCCGGGACCCGCTCGACGACTTCGGTGACCAACTCTTCCGTACCGAATGGCCGGAATGTCTCCCCGGTCTCGGCCAGCGCCTCCCGGAGGAGCCCGGCCACCGCCTCCGGCTCGCCGTTGATCACGAGGCGATCCCAATGCGACAGGTCCGCGCAGGCGACGACGACCGCGCCGGGTCGCCGCCACACCCGGGCGCCCGGCGCGTGCAACGCCCATCGAACCAGCGGATCCCGGTCAGGAGCGATATCGATCATGGCCACATGCTGCCATTGAGCCCGGCCCGGCCGGTTGACCCCGTCTGCCATCCTCGGACCGATGCGGAAGCGCCCCCATCTCCCCACCTGGTTGACGATCGCCTCGCTGCGGGCGTTTCTCTCCTGGCGACGGCTGCGCCGTCTGATGGCGGTGGGCACGGTCGGCGGTCTGGTCGCGGTTCTCGTCGCTCTCGGCTGCGCCCATTGGGTACGGTCCTCCGCCGACGGTTACCTCTATGACGTGGCCTCGGTGCCCGCCGCCCCGGTGGCGCTCGTTCTCGGCGCTCAGGTGGGCGACGACGGCCAGCCTTCGGCGTTCCTGGCCGCGCGCCTGGAGATCGCCCGTCAACTCTTGGAGAACGGCAAGGTCAAGGCGATCCTGGTCTCCGGCGACCACGGGCGGTGGACCTACGACGAACCGGGCGCCATGCAGTCCTGGCTGGTGGCTCGCGGGGTGCCCGCCGACCGGGTGGTCCTCGACCACGCCGGCTTCGACACCTACGACTCGTGTGTCCGAGCCAACAAGATCTTCGGCGTCGATCAGGCGATCGTGGTGACCCAGGCCTTCCACCTCCCCCGGGCGGTCACCCTCTGCCGCGAACAGGGCATCGAAGCCACCGGCGTGGGCGACGACAGCGTCCGCATCTACGAGGCGATGTGGCTGCGAGGCGAGGTCCGCGAATACGGCGCCGCCGTCAAGGCCGCGGCCGACGTCCTGACCGCCCGAGACCCGATCTTCCTGGGCCCCCACGAGACAGGCGTGGAGGACGCCATCAGCCTCGGCTGACACCCCGCGCCGCCGAACCGAACGCCCCGCTCCACGGATCGGACCCCCGCTCCGCGGACCGGACGTCTCCGCCCGGTCAGGGGGTCGGCGTGGGCCGGATCCGCGCGGCTCGGCCGTGCAGGATCAGGACGTCGACGGTGCCCGTGGCCGAGGCGGACCGCCAGACGTGCAGGTGCGGACCGGCGGTCACGAATCCGAGCCGGTGATACAGCCGGATGGCGCCCTCGTTACCCGCCTCCACCTCAAGGCTTATCTCGGCGAATCCGCGGTCCGCCACGAGGGCGGCGACATGCCTGATCAGAGCACTACCCAGCCCTCGACCACGAAGCTCCGGGCGAACCGCCAATCCGTAGAGCAACGGCCGGGTCGCATCGTCACAGCCGCCGCCCCACCGGACACTGGCGGTGCCGAGCACCGTCCCCTCCGCCGGGTCGACCGCCACCAGAAACGTCTCGGTACCGTCCGCGGCGGCCGCGAGACGACGGTCGACGCGCTCGGGATGCGGCCAGAACACTCCGATGGCGTCCCGATCGGTGGCCGCGGCGTCCCGGAACACGGGGGCTCCTCCGGTGGCCGCCATCTCAGAGGAGATCCGCGGCGAGGCTGACTCGCAGGTAGGCGTCGGCCCAAGCGTTCGCCGCGTCGATGCCTGGGTCCGGGCTGAGCCGGGCGGACACATCGTCGAGCGCGGACGCCACCCGATGCAGCCCGACCCGGGCGAGCACATTCCGGGCCCGGGCGAGCCGATCGGCATACGCGGCCGGTAGGTGAGCGAGGCCCGTGTGCGCCGCCTCCGCCAGCACGTCCCGGGCCGCCGCCACAGCAGCCGCGAGCACATCCGTCCCGTCGTCGTCCCAAACCTCGACACCGGCCGGCGCATCGGCACCCCCGGCACCGTTCCCCCGCCCACCCGAGGCCGGAACGGGCAGGGTAGAAGCGTCCCCACCGGAAACCGAGGCTGGCCCGGTTGGCGCGTCCCCGCCCGATAGACCGGGGAAGGCGTCGGCGGTGACCAGGTCGGGGATGATCGGTGCACCGTCGGCGGCGATCGCGTAGGGGTCGATCACCACGCGGCCGCCGCTGCGGTGGACGCTTCCGGCGACGTAGCGGGGCTTGCCACGATGACCGCCCAGGGCCGCGGCGACCGCGTCGAGGCGGCCCGGGGCGACCGCGGCGTGGGTGGCGACCACGTTCGCCGTGTTGCCGTGGCTGTCGCGGATCTCCACGGTGAGTCGCTGGGCGCCGGGCGAGTAGTGGGCCGGACCGACCTCGGTTATCGCGAGAACCCGGACCAGTTCGGCGCGGACCCGGGCGCGGACCGCGCGGGGCGGCATCGTGTCGAGGTCGGCGGCGAGGCGGGCGTAGTCGCGGATGAGTAGGCCGTCGGGAAGCCCGTCCCAGGCGCCGTTCGAGGCGGTGACCGTGGATTTCGCGACCCGGCTGGCACTCAATCGGACCGCCCGGCTGGCACTGCGGACCGCGGACTCGGTCACCAGAGTCCCCGCGGCCACCGCGGCGATGGTGGTCCCGGCGATGCGCCTCCGCCCCAGGGCCGGGCCGTCCTCAGGGGTGGTCCACTGCCGCTGGGAGACGAGGACGACACCACTGGCCGGCTGGCCGTGGAAGACCTCGATGCGCCGTTCGTCGTCGATCGCGGTGACCCGGGCACCGAGGCCGTCCAGCCGAACCCGGCGCAACGGGGTCTCGGCCGCCTCCTCGGAGCCGAGCACCCGGGCCCGGGCCGCGGCCGCCCCGTCCGCGGTCGCCGCCCGGTGCCTGGCGAAGAGTTCCGCGAGCAGGTCGGCGAGTAGTTCCGGTGAGTAGCGGGCGCTGCGATCCCGGTAGGCCGTGAGCTGCCCGGCGAGTTCGGTGGCGGCGTCGAGCGGCCACCGCAGCCCGGCCCGTTCCAGCGCGGTCAGGTGTCCCGCGGCCGTGGCGGCGAGGCCGGCGCCCGAGTGGACGGCGCCACCCCGCAGCACCTCGGCGGCGAACTCGACAAGCCCTTCGAGACCGGAACCGGTGGTCGTACCGGCTCCGGAGCCCCCGACGTCGATCACGCAGTCGTCGGCGGCCGGTTGCTGCTCGTCGGCGGCCCGGAAGGCCCAGACAGCCAGCGCGATCACGTCGTCACGGACTCCGGCCCGGGCGTCGGTGTGCACATACCCGAGGTCGTTGGGCACCAGGAACCGCACGGTCGCTGCCGGGAGCTCGACCACCGGGACCGGCCCGCGCCGGACCCTGGCGGTGTACCCGGAACGTTCCGCACGGCGGGCCGCCGTGACGAGGCGGGCCCCGATCCGGCCGATCAGGTCGTCATCGGTGAAGGCGCCGGGCGACCAGACGGTGCGCTCCGCCGGGCCGGCGGTGCGCTCCGCCGGGCCGGCGGTGCGCTCCCGCGAGCCGGCGATGCGCTCCGCCCGGCCGGCGGCGGCTGCGGTATCGCCGGGCGGCTCGTCTCCGGCCGGCTCGACCGCCTCGGCCGCAGCACCGGACTCCGTCTCGGCCGCAACGTCCGGCGAGTCGACGGGCGGCCCAGACGGTACGGCCGAGGTGGCGACTGCCTGGTAGGCGAGGATCAAGCCGATCAGATGGCGGCAGACCCCGGTCGCGCCGCACGAGCAGCGACCCTGTTCGAGGCCGCCCTCCGGCAGCGAGGCCCGGACCCCGTCGGCGAACTCGGCGACGATCGCAGACCCGTCCGCGGACAGCCGAGGCGGTTCCCGTTCGACCTCCCGGCTGGCGCGTTTGACCAGGCCACGGTTGGCGAGTGCGGCCAGCGCGTCGGCGTCGAGGGCGCGTAGGTCGGCGCGAACGGGCAGGGTTCCGGTGCTCATCGGCCCACCCGTTCCGCGACGAAGGCGGCCAGCTCGCCGGGGGTCATGGCGCCGACCCACGCGCCCACGTCGGCGAGTCTCTGCGCGCAGGCCCGGTCGTACGCCGGATCGGCGTTCTCGTCGAGCGCGGCGAGCCCGAGCACGATGCTGCCCTGCTCGACGAGCTCACGAACGGCCCTTACCAGCCCGGCTTCGGAACCGCCCTCGAAGAAGTCACTGACCACCGCGACGATGGTCCGCCGTGGCTGCTCGACGAGCTGAGCCGCGTACCGAACCGCGCGCGCGATGTCCGTACCCCCGCCGAGCTGGGTTTTCATCAGCAGCTCGACGGGATCGCTGACGTCCGAGGTCAGGTCGACGACCTCGGTGTCGAAGGCGATCAGGTGGGTCCGCACGCCGGGCAACCCCCACAGGCAGGCCGCGGTGATCGCCGAGTGGATGACCGACGACAGCATCGACCCGGACTGGTCGACGAGCAGAATGACCTGCCACTGGTTGATCTGCCGCCGGGTGCGGGACGCGAAATACGGCGTCTGGACGTAGATCCGCCGCTCGTCGGGCCGGTAGTTGCCGAGGTTCGCCCGGACGGTCCGCCGTGCGTCGAAGTCACGTGCCTGACGGAACCGGCTGGCCCGTCGCGACCGCGCGCCGGAGAAACTCTGCTGCACCTCGGTGGCCAGCCGCCGCATGAGGTCACGGACGACCGCCTCGACCAGCCGCCGGGCGAGCCGGAGCACCTCCGGGTTCATCAGGTGTTTGGTCCGGAGGACGGCACGTAGCAGGGCCGGGTTGGGTTCGATCCGTTCGAGCACGCCCGGGTCGGTGACGATGTCGTCGATCTGGTACCGCTCGACGGCATCCTGCTGGAGCCGCTCGACGGTCTCCTTCGGGAACAGCTGGGTGATGTCGTCTAGCCAGTCGACGGTGGTGAGCTGGGACGGGCCGGTGCCGCCCTCGCGGCGGATGTCGCGGCGGCTCAGCTCCTCGTCGCGGCCGTAGAGCCAGTCCAGGGCCGCGTCACGCCGGCCGTCGGCCCCGGTCAGGCCGCCGAGGCAGCCGCCGGACGGCGCTCCCAGGATGAGCCGCCATCGTTCCAGGCCGACGTCAGTCATCGGTCCTCCCCACGGTGATCAGCCCGGCTCGGGCCAGGCGTTCCTCCACGGTCTCGTCCAGGGCCAGCCCGGCCGCCACGATCTGCGGCGCGACCGACATCCGGAGCAGGTCACGACCCGAACCGGCGAGCCCGCGCCGGGCCAGCAGTTCCTCGGCGATCGTCTCCCGCTCGCGGGGCGGGAAGTATTCGAAGGCCTGCCGCAGCGCGGGCAGCGCGACCAGGAAATCGTCCGCACCGAGGCCGCCGACCAGGTCGTCGAGCAGGCCGAGGATGCCGCCGGTGACGAGGACGTGCTCGCGGGCCACCCCGAACAGCCCGGCCAGCCAGTCGCCCGCGGTCCCGCCGGTGAACGCGCCGCGCACGGCTTCCGCCGGTTCGGGGAACAGCCCGGCCGGATCGTCGTCGCCGAGCAGGGAACGGCCCAGGCCGTAGAAGGCGCCGCGCAGGTCGGGCGGTGCGGCCCGGTCGGCCGCGATGCGACCGGCGATCTCCACCGCGGCGGTACGGTCGACGCCCAGCCCGGCCGCGTGCAGCACCGAGTCGCGTACCGCCACGACGGCCGCGATCCGTGCCCGGTCGGCGGGTGCTCCGGGCGCGTGCCAGCCCTCGGCGAGCCAGAGGATCCGGCGGGCGGCGGCCGCCACGACGACACCGAGGGCTTCGCTGCCGGCCGTGCCGAGCAGCCGGTCGTGCCGCCACAGGGCCAGGGTGACGGCCAGGACCCGCCCGAGGACGGCCAGGTCACCGGCGACCGCGATGCCGCGTTCGAGCCGGCCCGGCACATCCGATCCGAGATCGGTGACCCCGCACAGCCCGGCGTCGAACAGCGCGTCCGCGATCCGCCCGAGGTCGCCGCCGGCCTCGTCGATGCGCTGCACGATCCGGGTGGCGGCCGCCGCCTCCAAGGTCGGCCCGTAGCCGCCGGCCTCGATGAGCGCCGCGAGTCGGTGCTGATGCCGCTGGACCGTCCACTGCTCGCGCAGCACCGGGTCGATGCCGGTGGCGGGCCCGGAGTCACGCCGGAACCCGGGGATCTCCAGCACCCGCAGTCGGTGCAGGACCCGGCTGACGGTCCGGCCGTGTGGATCGGTCAGGTCGGCGGTGTGCTCACCGGGCCGGTCCAGGCCGTACCGCTCGAGTTCCGCGGTGGCGGCGTGCACCAGCGGCGGCAGTGGGGTGTCCGGGTGCAGCCGGCCGACCCGGTCACCGCTGAGGGCGGCCGTCATCTCGACCACCGCCGGATGCTGCCCGGAACCGACCGTGCCCCGGACCGCCCACGGCAGCGGCACGTCGAGTGCCTCGTTGACCAGGGCGGACGCCAGCCCGTCGAGCACGTCGACCCGGGACGGGCAGTCGTGGCCACGCAGCCGGGCGAGAGCCTCGGCCCCGGCCCGGGCGGCGATCAGGTCGGCCGTGGAGACCGGCTGCCCGCGTTTCCGTAGCCGCGCGGCGACCGCGGTGATCAGGTAACGGGCGGCCTCTTCCGGCCCGCTCTCCCAGAGCCGCTGATAGAACTCGGGCGACGGCATCCCGGACTGGTAGCCGGCGAACGCGTCGAGCCGCCGGAACGAGTAGGGCACCAGATAGCTGCCGGCCGTGGCCCCGTCGGGCGGCGCCGGCACCTCCGGCCACCCCGGCTCGCCCCCTACGCCGGCCGCCGGATTCGCGGCCGGCGTAGGGGGCGAGGAGGAGGCGAACGAGGAGGAAGCCGACGGCGAAGCGAGGCGGAGCAGGGCGGGCCGGTGGAAGCCGCCGACCACGGCGACGACCGGACGGTCCCCGGCGGCCGCACACGCGGCACGGAGCCACCCGGCCATGTACGCCTCACGGGCGGTGTCCGAGGCGCCCGCCGCCGAGTCGCCCCGGATCAGGTCGAAATACGTCTCGAGCCGCTGCCCGATCTCCTCGACCGGCCCCATCTCGACGACGTGATCCCAGAGGGCGTCGCTGTTGTCCACCCCGAACTCGGTGCACAGCCGATCGACCGCCTCGGCGTAGCGCAGTTCGGCGTCGGCATACCTGTTGTCCCGGTCGGCGAACGCCTCGTGCCACGCCGGCAGGTCGATGAACCGCAGCTCGGCCCCGCACTCGCGACCGGCCCGCAGCGCCTCCCACTCCGGCGAGTACGCACAGAACGGCGCCCACGAGCCGTGCCGCCGATGCTCGTCGAGGTAGCTGGTGAAGACCGCCACCGGGAGCTCGTGCCCGAGCAGCAGCTCACCGATCCGCGCGTTCATGTCGGCCGGGCCCTCGATCAGCACGTAGGCGGGCCGCAGTGCGGCGATCGTCGAGCCGACGAGGCGGGCGCAGGCGGGGCTGTGGTGCCGGACCCCGATGACGGTGAGGCTCATCCGCCGGGCAGTTCCCGGCGCGCGTCCCGCAGCTCACGCCACTGCGGCCCGGTCCGCCACGAGGTGTGCTGTTCCAGGTAGCGCCGCAGTTTCGCGAGATCCTCCGGGCTGTCCTTGGCTGCGGTGCCGGCCAGGCAGGAGACCAGATCGGTGGTGCTGCCGGCATCACCACGCAGGAACCAGCCGCGCAGGCCGACCGCGTGAGCGACCGAGACCGCTTCGGCGGTGCTCATCACCGACGACAGCCGCTCCATCTCGTCGCCCCGCGCGGTCCGGCCGGCCCGCAGCTCCCGGAACGCCGTGACCAGCACCTCCAGCACGTCACGCCGGGGTGGCGCGGTCACCCCGGACCGTCGCAGCAAGGTTCCCGCCTCGGCTTCGACCAGAGACAACTCGGTGTCGAAGTCGGCGATCGGGAAGACCGTCTCGAAGTTGAAGCGCCGTTTCAGGGCCGAGCTCATGTCGTTGACGCCGCGGTCCCGAGTGTTGGCCGTGGCGATGATGTTGAAGCCCTCCTTGGCGAACACCATGCCGAGATCGCCCGGCAGCTCAGGCACGGCGAGCACCCGGTCGGAGAGCGGCGAGAGCAGACAGTCCTGCACCTCCAGCGGGCAACGGGTGATCTCCTCGAAACGGACCACCTGCCCGTGGGCCATGCCGCGCAGTAGCGGCGCCGGGACCAGGGACCGCTCGGTCGGGCCCTCGGCGACCAGGAGCGCATAGTTCCACGAATACTTGATCTGGTCCTCGGTGGTGGCCGCGCCGCCCTGGATGGTGAGGGTCGAGTCGCCGCTCACGGCGGCCGCGAGCAGCTCGGAGAGCAGCGATTTCGCGGTGCCGGGGTCGCCGACCAGCAGCAGACCACGGCTGGTGGCGAGGCTGACCAGGGCGCGGTCGATGAGTGACGGGTCGCCGACGAACTTGCGGGTGACACCCAGTTTCTCGTCGCCGACGATGAACGCGCGGGCGGCCCGCAGGCTGAGCGCCCAGCCGGGCGGGGTCGGCGCGTCGTCGGCGGCCCGGAGACGGGCCAATTCGTCGGCATACCGCACCTCGGCGGGCGGGCGCTGCACGTGGGCGGTGGTGGTGGCGGTCATGCGAGCACCTCGGTCAGATCGCGCAGCGCCTCGGCCGCGGTGATGGGGTCGAGTTCACGGATACGGTCGTCCTGTTCCTGGCGGAACCAGTGGTGGTTCCCGGCCGGGGCGACGAAGATCGCCTCGACGGTCTGCTCGCCGAGCACATCGATCGCACCGACCGCGATGCCCGGATCGATGGCGAGCACCAGGTGCAGACCACCCGGCACGTCGCGCTCGAACCAGCCCTGCACCCCGGCGTCCTGTGGGCTGCCGCGGCGCCAGCCACGCCGTTCCAACCCGAGCAGGGTGGTACTGGCCGCCTTGCGACCGACGAAGGCGGCCGCCCGCTCCCGGGTGAGCGGGTCCACACCGCGGCCGAGCTGCGGGAACGGCTGGAGGATTTCGTAGTCGGCGAAGACCTCGGACCAGGCCGCCAGGTCGCCGCCGAGGTGCAGCGGGTGGGCGATGCCGACCAGCTCGCCGTCGCCGAGGGTGACCACCTCGTCGGTGACGTCGGCGAGGCTGCCGTCCTCGGCCAGGCGAAGGCCGTCTCCGGGCTGCCCGGCGTCGTCGAAGCGGACCCAGACGAGCCGCCGGACCAGGTGCCGCAGCAGTGGGTGGCCGGTGAGGAACTGCCGGAAGGCGGCGCCGGTCCACCGACGCCCGGTGACCATCGCCGACTCCAACCGGCGGACCTGGTCGGCGGCGATCGCCCGGACGTCCTTCTTCAGCGCGGTGAACCGCTGGTACGCCTCCGGCGCGAGCACCTGATCGTCCTGTGCTCCCGGCTTGGGCAGGGCCTTGAGCCGCTTCCCGGAGGCATCGGCCACATACGGCTTGAGCTGCTCGTCGAAACCGACGGTGAAACTGCGCCGCCCGTAGTCGAGGACCAGGCTGCCGGAAGCGTCCAGCCCGAGGTCGGGCACCAGCCGGTCGGCCAGTTCCTCGGCGGTGAGCCCCAGCTCGGCCGCCAGCTCGGCGATCTTCTCGCCGGCCCGTTCCCTGAGGGCGCGGAACTTGACCTTCTGCGCGATGCCGTTGAGATACATCAAGGCCACGTCGGTGCCGATGGCGGCCAGCACGTCGAGGCCGGCGACAGCCCGGGTGTGGCCGCCCTCGCCGGGCCAGGCACGGATCACCGGGGCCAGCCGGCGGACCGTCTCGTCGTCACCGAGCAGGCCGAGCGCGTCGAGCGCCCAGCTCTGTTTCGCCGGATGCCCGGCCTCGCGCCACTCGGTGAACAGCGCCCAGGCGAGCTCGGCCAGATCGGTCGCCTCGCACTCGGCGGTGACCAGGGCGAGCCCCGGGTAGGGCGTGTCGGTCCGCGAGATGGCCAGCATGGTGAGCACGTGGCGGACCGCCTCGACGGGCAGCCGGCCGCGGTCTCCGGTCAGCCGGACCGGCGGGATCACCGCCGGGTTCGCCCAGTCCGGCAGCGGTGGCATCGGCACGGGCAGGACGGTCAGCGGGTCGACGGCCAGGATCTCGCCGACCGCGGCGGCGGTCTCCGGACCATACCCGTCGGCGGCGGCGCGCACCTCGCTGTCGTGCCCGGCGCCGGACAGGGCACGCAGCGCGCCCTCGGCGTCGGAGCGGGCCGGACCGATCCGGCCCACCGCGATCGGCACCAGGGCCCGAGCTGCGGCCGGGGCGTGCCGGGTCAGCCAGGACACGGCGACCGGCCGGACCGAGCGCACCCGGGCGAGCCAGCCCGCCATCAGCTGCGCGACCTCCGGACCGGTGACCGGGGCCAGCAGGCGCGCGGCGGCGGCCGGGGCACGCCGGGCGACGTCGGCCAGCGGCGCGACGGCCGCCGCACCATACCGAGCGAGCAGCTCGGCGCCCCAGTCGGCGACGTCGTAGTGGTGGCTCGGCCGCCAGGCGCCCACCCGGGGCAGGGTCAGCTCGTCAGGCCCACGCAGGAAGAGGTCGATCTCATCCCAGCCGTTGGAGGCGCTGGTGCCGAGTTTCCGGACGAGGTCGGGCCAGTCGTGCGTGCCGCCGTGCCGGGCGGCCCAGGTGCCGGCGGCCCAGGTCTCGCGCTCGCCCGGCCCCCACTCCACCCGCACCGGATCGTCGCAGCTCAGGCCGGTGACGACGAGCGGCTCCCGGTGCACCGGGGCGAGCCAGGGCGGGGTCACCAGGATCGGCGGCAACTCATCCGGACCGGCCGTGTCGGCATCGGCGGCCAGCAGCACGGCGTGGGCGGCGTCGAACCGGGCCGTCGCCTCCTCGGACAGCCGGGGACGCACCTCGGCGGCGAGCGGCCGATGGTTGGCCAGATGCCGGTGCAGGAGCCGGTCGGCGCCCGGCGCCTCGGCGAACAGCCGCAGGGCGCGGGCCGGCTCACGACCGGCGGCGTCGGCGAGAGCGGCCGGCACATCCGGCCGGCTCGCGCGCTCGATCAGGGCGGTGAGCGCCGTGTCGCCACCGACCGCGGCCAACAGACCGAGTAGTTTCCGCCGATCCTGCGCGTCGACGGCCGGGGCGTCGAGCCAGCCGGTCAGCGCCGTGGCCGCGGCCGGGCCGAGCGTGGCGGTGAAGGTGTAGATGCGCTCGTTCTCGGCGAGCACCGCCCAGGCCGCCAGCTGACCGGCCAGGCGGGACGCGAGCGGCTCGGCCGACACGACGGTGAGCAGCAGACCCTTCAGCGCCTCCCGGCCGCCCAGCTCGGCCGCCCGGGCGCAGATGTCGTCGGCCCAGGCCGTCTCGTCCGGAGCGATGACCGACACGAGCGCCTGCTGAACCAGCGCCTGACCGCGCGCGCCGGACAGCGCGGCGACCACCGCCGCATAATCCTCCGGCGACGCGGCCACGACCGCCCGGCGCAGCTGATAGGCCATCTGGATCGCGATTCGAGTGCCGAACCCGCCGGCGTCCGAGTCGGGCACGGACCTGGTGATCGCCGCCTCGGACGGGGCGGAGCCGAGGTGGAAACCGGCCAGCTCGACGGTGGCGGCCGCAGCGAACGCCAGGCCGTGCCGAGTCCGCCAGAGGTCGGCGAAGACGGTCGGCTCGTCACGGCGCTGCCAGGGCAGCACGCCGCTCACGGCACGTGCCACCACCGCAGCACCGAGCGGAGTGGCATCCGGGCCGCCGGCCAGGTAGCCGTGCCCGGCCTCGGCCAGGTCACCCGCGATCAGGCGGTGGCGCAGCGCACTACGGACGTCACCGTCGAACGCGGTCAGCAGCACGCCGGCCGCCTCGACGTCGGCCGCTCGCGGCTTCGGCGCGGAGGTCGCGTCGCCCCGCCGGGGCAGCACGAACCGCTTCCACGCCGACGGCACGACGAACGCCTCGGAGCTCACCACTTCGGTCACCGGGCCACTCCCCAGGTCTCGTTCCACGACGACGGCTGAACCCTAACGACCCCCACCGACAAAATCCGGGACGGCTCCCGAACACATAGACGACGATGGACTTCCTGTCCGTGATGGACCAGAGTGAGGTCATCGGTGCGGGCCGCGCAGGCGGCCGGCCCGCGCCGATGCCCCGGCGCCGAACCGGCTTGCGCGCGGCTACGGGTTCGTGAAAGCCTCGCTGGGCGATCGTGCGACAGAGCACGATCCGTTCGAGACTCGATGCATTCGAAAGAAGTGAAGCCTGTGATCGCCGCCCGGCCAGTCGGCCGTCGCTGAGCGTTCTTCCGCCAGCGGCGGTCCTGCGTAGTCACACGTCCACCCGCAGGTGTTTCTTCTTCCTTCTTTCGTAAAGGCTTACTTCATCATGGATCTGCGCATCCAGCGCTGTGTCGTGTCCAATCTCCGTTCCCGGCCGAAGGTTCTCGAGATCGGCCCGTTCGTGGCCGGCCTCGACCCGGACACCGAGAGCCCTTTCATCAACTACGCCTCGCCGGAACCCGGCGTCCCGATCACGCCGGCCGACATCGCCGAGCTGATCAGCGCCTTCGCCGGTGCGGGACGCAAACCCCGCCTGGAGTACGTCACGAGTTGCGCCCCGGAACTGGAGAATCTGCTGCTCGCGGCCGGGTTCACCGTCGAGGAACGCAACCAGTACCTGATCTGCCCACCTGATCGGCTGAACGAGTACCCCGTACCGGATGGCCTGATCTTGGCGGAACCGACGACGGACCCGGACCGGGCCGGAGTGGTCGCCGCGCAGAATGCGGCCTTCGGTGACCTGCCGGACGAGGATTCCGAGGTCGCGGTGGCCCGGATGCGCCGCAATCAGGACCGGGGCGGGGTCGTGCTCGGTGCCCGCACCGCCGACGGCGAATGGGTCGGCGGCGGCCAGGCCGCACCGCCGAACGACAACGTCAGTGAGGTCGCCGGGATCGCCGTGCGCGAGCCGTTCCGGCGGCGCGGGCTGGGTGCGGCGATCAGCGCGGGTGTCACCCGGCGGCTGTTCGACAGGGGCGTGGAGGTCGCCTGGCTGGAGGCCTCCGGTGACGACTCGTGGCGGGTCTACGAGCGGGTGGGTTACCGCCCAGCCGGGCACCGGCTGTACATCTCCCGCGAGGCGTAGCGCCGCGCTCAACGCGAGACGTAGGGCCACTCGCCGAACGCGAGGCGTGAGGGCCGCTCGCCGAACGCGAGGCGTGAGGGCCGCTCGCCGAACGCGAGACGCGAGGGCCGCTCGCCGAACGCGAGACGCGAGGGCCGCTCGCCGAACGCGAGGCGTGAGGGCCGCTCGCCGAACGCGAGACGCGAGGCGTAGGGCCACTCGCCGCACCTCAGACGCGAGGCGTGAGGGCGGATCGCGAAACGGCCGGTCCGGGACGGACCGGCCGTGAGCGGCATGATCGACCCGAAAGGCCACCGTGACAGGACTCTATGTTCGACCTGCTCCGATGCACCACGGTGCGACGATGTGGCCATGACCGTCGACTACACGGTGCGGCTGCGGTTCTCCGACGAGTCCCAGGCCGCGGCCACCCACACCAATCTCTCCGCGGTTCGGCTCGACGGGCGGGCGCTATGGATCGCGGGCGATGAGACGGCGACGATCGAGCGGCTGATCGCCGACGACGCGGAACGGCCCGTCGAGTTCGGGCAGGAGGCACGGTTCCGGCTGGCCGACTTCGTCGATCTGCCCGGCGTCGACGCCGACGAGGAGGCGGACGTGGAGGGGCTGGCCCGCACCGGTCACTTCCTCTGGGCGGTCGGCTCGCACAGTCTGCGCCGCAAGCAGATCAAGGACCGTCACGAGGGGCCGAAAGCGCTGCGCCGGCTGGCCCGGGTCGAGGGTCAGGCCAACCGGCAGATCCTGGTCCGGCTGCCGGTCACCGAGGTCGACGGGGTACCGACACCGGTTCGTGAACTGACCGTCGACGGGGTGCCGCACCGGGCCGCGTGCCTGAGTGCCCGCGACGACCTTCGGCGGCTGCTGCGCGACGACGAGCATCTGGGGCCGTTCCTGCCGATTCCGGGTAAGGACAACGGGCTGGACATCGAGGGCATCGCGGTCCGGGACGATCGGATCTTCCTCGGGCTGCGCGGGCCGGTGCTGCGCGGGTGGGCGTTCGTGCTGGAACTGCGGCCGTATGTGCTGGCCGACGAGCCGGGACGACTGCGACTGCACCGATTCGAGGACGGGTTGCCGTACCGCAAACATGTCCTTGATCTTGAAGGTCTGGGTGTTCGGGATCTCTGCCCGGCCGGGAACGACCTGCTGGTGCTGGCCGGGCCGACGATGGATCTGGACGGGCCGGTGCGCATCTACCGCTGGCACGACGCGTGTGTGGCGGAGGTGCCGACGATCGTGCGGCACGATCTGATCACCCGGGAACTGGAGCTGACCTTCGGCGAGGGCGACGATCACGCCGAGGGCCTGAGCCTGGTCGGGACCGATCGGGTGCTCGTCGTCTACGACAGCCCGGCAGCGGTGCGGCTGGAAGCGGACGGCGCGGTCGTCGCCGATGTCCTGAAACTCCCCTGATCCGGCGGGTCATCGCCGGCCGCCGGAAAATCGTCTGATGCGGCAGGTCTATGCACATCAGGCGACACTGGAGCTCGCGCCCGGAACCGATCCGGGCGCGCCCGGCGCGGCGATCACCGTGGCGCTCTGCGGGCGTGGGGAGCACGAGCCGCCGTGCCCGCTCGCGCCACACCACACCGCGGTGTCGCCGGTGGACGGCCGGCTGCGGTTGCGTGTGCTCTTCGCCACCGAGCCGAACCGGGTCGAGGACGTCCGAGACCGCATCGACGCGGCGCTGGCATCCGGCGACTGGCGGCTGATCGACTCCGGCTGCGCCCGGCTGGACCCCGCCGAACGGCCGCACGGTCGCCGCCTGCTGCGCCCGGCCGGACCCCGCTGAACGCCTGCACGGTCGCCGCGCTGCCTGCTGCGGCCTCAACCGCGGGCGGGGTGACCGGCCTGCGTGGGGCCGAGGAAAGCGGGCAACGCCGCCGCCGCGTCCGCGACTGGACCGCGCCAGGCCACGTAGCCGTCGGGTCGGATCAACACCGCTTCGGTGGTGTCCGCCTCCGGGACGGCCACGAGGAGGCGTTCGCCGTACCCGACGAGGGGTTCGGGGGTGACCAGCACGTGCCGCCCGGACCGCAACGCCTGGTAGAGGCGGCTGCCGCCGCGAAGGGTGACATCCGCGGCCCGCGGTGCGCCCGGATATCCGATGCCGATGCCGGAGACGACGCCGGTCGCCCGGCGGACGACCGGCGGGAGGGCGAGCAGCGCCGCGCCGACGCCGTTGCGCAGGCCACGGGCGACCACGGACCGCATCATCGCCATGCGGATGAGGGCGCCACTGCTGCGCAGCACGAGTTCGCCGACCGGGTGGCGTTCGCTCTGGTAGGAGTCGAGGAGCCCGGCGGGCGCCCAGCCGTGGATGGTGGCGGCGAGTTTCCAGGACAGGTTCGCGGCGTCCTGCAGGCCGGTGTTCATGCCCTGGCCACCGGCCGGTGAATGCACGTGGGCGGCGTCGCCGGCCAGGAACACCCGGCCGACCCGGTAACGCGGGGCCTGCCGTTCGTCGCTGTGGAAACGGGACAGCCAGCGGGCCTCGGTGATGCCGAAGTCGGTGCCGTGGACCCGGCGGGTGACCGCGCGCATCTCGTCGAGGGTGACCGGAACGTCGTCGGAGACCTGGTGCCGGCGGTCCCAGGCGAAGATCCGATACCACCCGTCGCCGAAGGGCGCGACCATGGCGAACGCGTCGCCGACGGCGTTGACCGCGAGGACGTCCTCGGGCGGAGTGGCGAGGCGCACGTCGGCCAGCATGATCGAGGTGAGCACGGCCCGGCCGGGGAAGGGCAGGCCGAGCGACCGGCGGACGGTGCTGTGCGCGCCGTCGGTGCCGACCACCCAGTCGGCGGTGACGGTCCGGTCGTCGAACTCCAGGACGACCCGCTCCTCGTCCTGCCGCAGCGCGCCGAGGCTCGCACCGCGTTCGATCCGGGCGCCGGCGGCCAGTGCCCGCCGCTCCAGGGCCGCCTCGATCCGGTACTGCGGGGTGATCAACAGGAAGGGGTAGCGCGTCGGCAGACCGGTCAGGTCCAGACGGATCCGGTCGAACAGGCGCAGACGCTCGACCCGGGCCCCACCGGTCAGGATCTCGTCGGCAAGACCACGGGCGTCGAGCATTTCGAGGGTACGGGCATGGACGCCGAACGCCCGGGTCAGGTTGGACGTCTCCGACCGGCGTTCGAAGAGGGTGACCGGGATTCCGGCCAGGGCCAGGTCGCCGGCGAGGAGCAGCCCGGTCGGACCGGCTCCGATGATCGCGACGGTGGTGTGCATGACGGCTCCTCACTCGTTTGCCAACAACTGTTGGCAACCATAGGCACGCCGGAAAGATCGAGTCAACGGTTGTTGGCAAACAGGCGTTGGCATAAAGTGGGAGTCATGACCGCACGCCGTTCCGACGCCACCCGGGCCGCCATCCTGGTCGCCGCCCGGGAGCGCTTCGCCGCCGACGGGTTCGAGCGCGCCACCATCCGCGCCATCGCCGCCGACGCCCGGATCGACCCGTCGATGGTGATGCGCTACTACGGCAACAAGGAGGCGCTCTTCGCCGCCGCGGCCGATTTCGATCTGCGCCTACCCGACCTCGGCGACACCCCGCCCGACCGGACCGGCGCGGCGCTGGTCCGACACTTCCTGCACCGCTGGGAGAACGACGAGACCCTGATGGCCCTGCTGCGGACGGCCGTCACCAAGGAGGCCGCGGCCGAGCGGATGCGATCGGTCTTCGCCCAGCAGGTCGGCCCGGTCGCCGCCCGGCTCGCCCCCGATCCCGCACAGGCCGCCACCCGGGCCGGCCTGATCGCCACCCAGATGCTGGGTTTCGCGCTGTGCCGCTACATCCTCCGGCTGCCACCTGTGGTGGGCCTGACCGCGGAGGAGGCGGTCGACTGGCTGGCCCCGACCGTCCAGCGATACCTCACCGGCGACGCCTCATGAGAAAAGCCGGGCCGATGGAGATCCATCGGCCCGGCTTTCACCGGGTGAAACTATGCGCCGCGCAGCGTGGCGCCGAACCGGGACGAGGTCAGAGCCACCGCGGCGTCGCGGGCGGCGATGGTCTCCTCCGAGGTGAGCGTGCGGTCCGGGGCACGGAACGTCAGCTTGTAGGCCAGCGACCGCCTGTCCTCCCCCAGCTGCGCCGACTCGTAGACGTCGAAGAGCGCCACCGACTCGAGCAGCGACCCGGCGCCCTCGGACAGTGCGGCCTGCACCTCGGCGGCCGGAACCGCACGGTCCAGGACCAGGGCGACGTCGATCAGCGCGGGCGGGAACGTCGAGATCTTCGGGGCGTCCACCACCGGCGCGGCCGGCAGGGCGTCCAGGCTGATCTCGGCGGCCGACGTCCGCTTCGGCAGGTCGAGGGCGGCCAGCACCGCGGGGTGCAGTTCGCCGGCGTGACCGACCACGGTGCCGTCGACCAGGACGGCCGCGCACCGGCCCGGATGCCACGGCGCGTGCTCGGCTGCCCGTACCGTGATCCGGTCCTCGGCGATGCCCGCCGCAGAGATCGCGACGCGCGCCGCCTCGATGGCGTCCGCCCAGGTCGCGGCCCGTCCGGCACCCCACCAGCCGGCCGGCTCGATGTCGCCGGCCAGCACCACGCCGAGGTGCCACGGCTGCTCGGGGACGATCGCGTTGGCCGCCGCCCACTCGGCGTTGGCCGGGCGCCGGTCCACCCCCAGCACGGGCGGGGCGGTCGAGGTCAGGTGCGGCAGGAACACCGTGCCCGCCTCGTAGAGCGCCACGTCCCGGCGGCCCCGGCTCAGGTTCCGCTTGAGCGTGCCGAGCAGCGGGCCGAGCAGCGTGGTACGCAGCAACGGCTCCTCCTCGGACAGTGGGTTGGTGAGCCGCACCGCACTGCGACGCGGATCCGCCGGGGGTAGGCCGAGGGCGTCGGCGGTGCCCGGTGACACGAACGGGTACGACAGCACCTCGACGTAGCCGTTCTCGGCGAGCGCACGACCGATCGACCGGCGCTGCTTCTGCGCCGGGGTGAGGCCACGGCTGGCCCCGGCCGGCGGCAGCACGCTCGGGATCTCGTTGTAACCGCCGAGCCGCGCCACCTCCTCGATCAGGTCGATCGGGGCGACCAGGTCGGGACGCCAGGTCGGCGGCACGACGCTGAGCACCTCGTCACCGCTGACCTCGCAGCCGATCTTGCGCAGCAGCTCAGCGGCCTGTGCACCGGTGTAGGGCAGACCGATGAGGCGGGACGGTGCCTCGGCCGGAAGCGTGAGCGCAACCGGCGCCACCACGTTGTCGATGTCAAGCACCAGCGGAGAGGCGGTACCGCCCGCGTGCTCGACCAGGATGTCGACGGCCTTCTGCAGCGCGGCGAGCGGCAGCGCCGGGTCGACACCCCGCTCCCACCGCTTGGCGGCCTCACTGAACAGCCTGTGCCGGCGTGCGGTCCGGCCGACCATGACCGGGTCCCAGTGAGCGGCTTCGAGGAGCACGTTGACCGTGCCCTCCTGCCACTCGCTGGTCTCGCCGCCCATGACGGCGGCGAGCGAGATCGGGCCGGTGTCGTCGCAGATCACCATGTCCTCGGCGTCGAGCGCCCGCGCGACACCGTCCAGGGTGGTCAGCTTCTCACCGGCCCGGGCCCGCCGGACGAGCAGGCCGCCGCGCAAGCGGTCCAGGTCGAAGACGTGCATCGGCTGACCGAATTCGAGCATCAGGTAGTTGGTGATGTCGACGGGCAGCGAGATGGCCCGGATGCCGGCCTGGACCAGGCGTCGCTGCATCCACTCCGGAGACTGCGCGTTCGGGTCGAGACCGCGGACGACACGGGCCGCGAACCGGTCACAGCCCACGACGTCGTCGATCGTGATCGGATGCGGAACGTCCGCCGTGCCCGCCGAGAAATCCACGGCGGCAGGATCGACGAACCCGACGTTGAAGTACGTGGCGAGCTCCCGCGCGATGCCACGGACGCTCATCTCGTAGCCCCGGTCCGGCGTGATCTCGACCTCGATGAGCACGTCGTCCAGGCCGACGATCGGGCGGGCGTCGAGGCCGGGCACCAGATCGTCGGAAACCGGCAGCACGATGATGCCGGAGTGATCCCCGGACAGGCCGAGCTCGGCCGCCGAGCAGATCATGCCGTTGGAGTTGCGCCCGTAGGTCTTGCGCGCACCGATCTTGAACCCGCCCGGCAGCTCCCCACCGGGCAGGATCACGACGACGAGGTCGCCCTCGGCGAAGTTCCGGGCGCCGCAGACGATCTCCTGCGGCTCCGGGTTGCCGACGTCGACGGTGCAGAAGCGGATCGGCTTCTTGAAACCGGTCAGCTCCTCGATCGTCAGCACCCGGCCGACGACCAGGTCACCGAGGATCGTCCCGGCCTGGTCGACGATGCCCTCGACCTCCATGCCGAGGTTGGTGAGCGCCGCGTCCAGCTCCGAAGCCGTGATCCCCGCGGGCAGCTCGACGTACTCGCGCAGCCACGACAGTGACGTCTTCATGACTTCAGGACTCCATTCCGAAGTTCGTGGTGAACCGCACGTCGCCCTCGACCATGTCGCGCATGTCGGAGACGCCGTTACGGAACATCAGGGTCCGCTCGACACCCATGCCGAACGCGAACCCGCTGTAGCGCGCGGGGTCGATGCCGCACGCGGTGAGGACCCGCGGGTTGACCATGCCGCAGCCACCCCACTCGACCCAGCGCGGGCCGTCCCGGTGCTCGGCGAACCAGACGTCGAACTCGGCGGACGGCTCGGTGAACGGGAAGTAGTGCGGCCGCCAGCGGGTCTTCGCGTCCGGGCCGAACAGCGCCTTGGCGAAGTGGTCGAGGGTGCCGCGCAGGTGCGCCATGGTGATGCCCTCGTCGATGACCAGGCCTTCGATCTGGTGGAACACCGGGCTGTGGGTGGCGTCCAGCTCATCGGTCCGGTAGACGCGACCGGGGCTGACCACGTAGATCGGCGGCTGCCGGTCCAGCATGGTGCGCACCTGGCCGGGCGACGTGTGGGTGCGCATGACCAGGCCGGGCAGATCGACGAAGAACGTGTCGGAGGCGCCGCGGACCGGGTTGTCCGGACCGATGTTGAGCGCGTCGAAGTTGGCCCACTCCAGCTCCAGCTGGGGACCGTCGACGATCTCGTAGCCCATGCCCATGAAGATGTCGCCCATGTGCTCCATGAGCGTGGTCAGCGGGTGCCGGGCGCCGCGCGGGCGGCGCGACCACGGCAGGGTGACGTCGACGCGCTCCTCGACCAGGACGCGGGCGGCCCGGTCGGCCTCCAACTCGGCCTGGCGGGCGTCGTAGGCGGCCTGCACGGCCTGGCGGGCGACGTTGACGCGCTTGCCGGCGTCGGACTTCGCGGCCGGCGGCAGCGAGCCGATCTCGCGGCGGGCCAGCGACACCGGGGAACGGTCGCCGAGGTGGGCGGGCTTCAGGGCCTGGAGCGCGTCGAGGTCGGCGGCGGCGGCGAACGCCTTCTCGGCCTCCGCCACGGCGCTCTCAAGCGACTCGGGTGCCAGCAGGACAGCCTGCTTCGGATCGTACGGATCGTTGCGGTAGGACATGGCTGGGCGAACTCCCTAACACCGGATTTGCCATCGGGGCGTCGCTGCTGAGCGCAGCGAAGGCCGCGGAGATGCGACAAAGCTGGAACAGTCTACGGAGGCACGGCTGAGCCGCGGCCCGCCGGTCAGGGAGTTGCGCGCAGAAGTGTCAGATCCGGCGCCCGCGACCAGCGGGCCGGATAAACGAAAGCCGACGACCTGACATGCGGCTCAGCATACCCTCAGCGCTGGGCGCGGGCCGAGGCATATAAACAGACCGCGGCGGCGGCGGCCAGGTTCAGGCTCTCGGCGCCACCGTAGATCGGCACGCGAACCCGGCGATCCGCCCCGTCGAGCAAAGAAGAGGGCAGGCCATGGGCCTCCGAACCGAACAACCATGCGGTACGGGCACCGAGCTGCCCACCATCGAGGAGGGAGTCCACGTCGTCCTCGCCGGTGCCGCTTGTCGCCAGCACCTGCAGCCCGTTGTCCTGGAGCAGTTCCACCACACCGAGCGGGGAGCGGACGACGTCCACATGGAACAGCGAGCCGGCGGACGACCGTACACACTTGCCGTTGTAGGGGTCGACGGCGTCGCCGGCGAAGATGACCGCCCCGGCGCCCGCCGCATCCGCCGTGCGCAGCACGGTCCCGGCGTTGCCGGGGTCCCGGATCTCGGCGACCACCGCGACCAGTCGCGGGTTCTTCGCCAGGGCCTCCCCGATCGGCACGTCGTTCTGCTCGCAGACGGCGACCAGGCCCTGCGGCTGGACGGTCTCGGCCAGCGCGGCCAGCGCCTCGTCGGTGACCGGCGACAACTCGGGGGCGAGCGCGGCCAGGTCGGCGTGCCTGTCGATCGCGGCCGGGGTCGCGAACAGCTCGATCACCGCGTCGGCGGCGAGCGCTTCCCGGACGGCCTGCGGACCCTCGGCCAGGAAGCGGCCGGTCTGGTCCCGGTCCCGGCGGCGCTGGAGACGGCGGGCGGCGACGATGCGGGGGGTACGGGGCGTGAACATGATCTCCTCACGACGATGCCTCCCGATCCGAAGATCGGGAGGCATCAAAACGTGCTACGCGATAGTGAAGGTTTGTTCGCGACGGTGGAGACCACCGCCGCGAACAACCTTCATCAGGCAGCCTGAGCGGCGGCGCCGCCGGTGCCCTCGGCCGCGACGGCCGCACGAGCGATCTCGACGATGGCGGCGAACGCGGCCTCGTCGTGGACCGCGAGGTCGGCCAGGATCTTGCGGTCGACCTCGACCTCGGCCAGCTTCAGGCCCTGGATCAGGCGGTTGTAGGTCAGGCCGTTGGCCCGAGCAGCCGCGTTGATACGGGTGATCCACAGCTGACGGAAGTCGCCCTTGCGGTCACGGCGGTCACGGTACGAGTACTGCATCGAGTGCAGCACCTGCTCCTTGGCCTTCCGGTACAGGCGGGAGCGCTGACCGCGGTAGCCGCTCGCGGTCTCGAGCAGGGTGCGGCGCTTCTTCTGGGCGTTTACCGCCCGCTTGACGCGTGCCATTTCTAGTTACTCCTTCAGGAAAACCGGGTCAGGCGCGCGTCAGCGGCCCAGAAGCTTCTTCACACGAGCGGTGTCGGCCTTGGCCACGGTGACCGTGCCGGTCATCCGGCGGGTGACACGGGAGCTCTTGTGCTCCAGGAGGTGACGCTTACCGGCCTGCTCGGTGACGAGCTTTCCCTTGCCGGTGACCTTCACCCGCTTACCCATGCCGGTGTGGCTCTTCATCTTCGGCACTTGACGCCTCTTTCTGATCTTTCCCCGCGACCGGGGGGACGCGGGAAAAAGCTGACTGAACTACTCTGCGGTGGTCTCGGCAGGAGCTGCCGGCGTTACGTCGGCGCCTTCGCCCTCACGCGGCTCACGGGCGGGCTTGGCGCCGGCGGCGACAGCAGCGACCGCAGCGGCCTTGGTGGCCCGGTGCGGAGCCAGAACCATGATCATGTTCCGGCCGTCCTGCTTCGGGCTGGCCTCGACGAAGCCGAGCTCCGAGATCTCCTCGCTGAGCCGGCGCAGGAGCCGGAATCCCAGCTCGGGGCGACTCTGCTCACGACCACGGAACATGATCGTCACCTTGACCTTGTCGCCCGCCTTGAGGAACCGCACCACGTGACCCTTTTTGGTCTCGTAGTCGTGCGGGTCGATCTTCGGCCGCAGCTTCATTTCCTTGATGACGGTCTGCTGCTGGTTGCGCCGCGCTTCGCGGGCCTTGAGTGCGCTCTCGTACTTGAACTTGCCGAAGTCCATGAGCTTGCACACCGGCGGCCGCGCCATCGGAGCAACCTCGACCAGATCCAGATCGACGTCCGCGGCCAGCTGGAGAGCACGCTCGAGCGGCACGATGCCGACCTGCTCACCCTCCGGACCGACCAGACGGACCTCACGAGCCCGGATCTGTTCGTTCACGCGTGGTTCGACGCTGATGGGGCCTCCTCAGTTGATACCTCACCCGGCCAGGTAGGTCGGGCGCTGCCAATGTCGGTCGGCCCCGAGTGTCCCGAGATGGGACGCCGGGAAAGTAGAAGGCCCCGTCTGCTCTCCCGAAGGAGGGCACGCCGGGGCCCGCTCGACCGGTCATCGGCGCCCAGAGGAGGACGCGCACCAGGCAGGAGATATTCCCCTACCAGGGAGACCGGACCCGGCCACGGTCAGTGACTCGGGTGGGAACCAGCGGGCTCCTCTTTCGCGCCCACTCAAACAAGTGGTGGGCGTGGTCGACTGCCCGCCATCCTATCAGGCGCCGAGCCGGCCCTGACCTGCCCTCCCGGCCCTCGCCGCACTGCGGTGCGGTCGGTCAGGTAGTGGCAGCCGCATGAAGAGCCCGCAGGGTGCGAACGCCGTCCAACGCGTAGTCCTTGTCCACGGCCTGCAACGCGTGCACCGGGACCTGATCGTCGTTCTCCAGCTCCAGATGCGCCCACGCGGAGTTCCGGTCGAACCGGACCGCCCGGACCACCGACCACGGCAGGTCGTAACCACCGATCACGTTGCGCACCCGCACCCCGGCGTCGTCGGCGGTCACCCGCGGCCGACAGAACAGCAGGATGCCGAGGCCGAGCAGGACACCCAGCCCGATCATCGCGAGCTGGTCACCGCGCTGGAAGCTGGCCTTCGAGTTCTGGAAGCCGGCCGACCCGGTCAGGCCGAAGCTGAGCACGGTGAACAGCAGCATGATGCCCGCGGCGAGCGGACCGGCGACCCAGCGGATCCTCTTCGGACGAAACAGTACGGCGGTCATCAGAGCCTGCAGTTCGCGATGTCGGTGACGAGGATGGCACGGGCACCCAGGTCGTACAGCTCGTCCATGACCCGGTGCACGTCACTGCGCTGGACCATCGCCTCGACGGCGACCCAGCCCTCCCGGTGCAGCGGGGAGACGGTCGGCGACTCGATGCCGGGGGTCAGGCCGGTGGCCTGGTCGAGCAGGTCGGCGCGGACGTCGTACGCCAGCATCACGAAGTTTCTCGCGACCAGCACGCCGTGCAGCCGGCGCAGCAACTGGGAGGCACCGGCCGGGGTCTCCCCCTCGCGCCCGATCAGGATCGCCGACGACTGCATGATCGGGTCGCCGATGGTGGCCAGGCCCGCCTGGCGCAGCGTCGCGCCGGTCTCCACCACGTCGGCGATCAGGTCGGCGACGCCGAGCCGGACCGCATTCTCCACCGCACCGTCGAGGCGCACCACGTCCGCCTTCAGCTCGTGCTCGGCCAGGTAGCGGCCGACCACACCGGGATAGGCGGTGGCGATCCGACGGCCGCCGATCTCGTCGACGCCGGTGAGCGTCCCGGCCGGGGCGGCCCAGCGGAACGTGGCCCGGCCGAAGTTCAGGTCGAGCAGCTCGGCGGCCGGGACCCCGGAGTCGACGAGCAGGTCACGGCCGGTGATCCCGAGATCCAGATCACCCGAGCCGACATAGGTCGCGATGTCCTTGGGCCGCAGGTAGAAGAACTCGACGTTGTTGGCTTCGTCACGGCAGATCAGATCTTTGGGGTCGGTGCGCTGGCGGTAACCGGCGTCCCGCAACATCTGTGACGCCGGTGCGGACAGGGTGCCCTTGTTCGGAATGGCGATGCGCAGCATGACGTGCTCCTTCAAGGTGTGAACGGGTCTTGTGGACGCGTGTCACAGATGTCGGTAGACGTCCTTGAGCTCGAGACCCGTCGCGATCATCAGAACCTGGGCCTGGTAGAGCAGCTGGGAGATCTCCTCGGCAGCGCGTTCCGGCCCCTCGTGCTCGGCGGCCATCCACGACTCGGCCGCCTCCTCGACGACCTTCTTGCCGATGAAGTGGACTCCGCGTTCGAGTGCCTCGACGGTGCCCGAACCGGGTGTCTTGTCCGCTGCCTTGCTTTGCAACTCGGCAAACAGTTCTTCGAACGTCTTCACGAGGACCGATTGTGGCAGCTCATCACGTCTTGACGACGAACGGCCCCAGCCCGTGGGACGTCTTCTAAGCTCCCGGGCATGGTCAGCCGATTCACCCCCGTTGCCCTCGGCGGCGCAGCCCTGCTGCTAGCCGCGTTGACGGCATGTGCCCCCGCAGACGAAGACGAGACGACCGCCACACCGTCGGCCGCCCCGACCGCCACGTGTGACCCGGCCTCGCTGAAGACCCTGACCGCCGGAAAGCTCACCGTCGGCACCGACACTCCGGCCTACGAGCCGTGGTTCGCCGACAACAAGCCGGACAACGGCAAGGGCTTCGAGTCCGCCGTCGCCTACCAGGTCGCCCAGCGTCTCGGGTACCAGCAGTCCGACGTGGTCTGGGCGCAGGTCGGGTTCAACAACGCGATCGCGCCGGGCCCGAAGGCGTTCGACATCGACGTCAACCAGTTCTCCATCACCGACGAGCGCAAGAAGGCTGTCGACTTCTCGTCGCCCTACTACCTGGTGCGCCAGACGGTGATCACCACCAAGGGCTCGAAGATCGCCGGCGCCAAGACACTGGCCGATCTGAAGGACGCCAAGCTCGGCGCCCAGGTCGGGACCACCAGCTACCAGGCCATCACCGACGTGATCAAGCCGGCCGGGCAGCCGCAGGTGTTCAACAACAACGACGACGCCAAGAAGGCGCTGGAGAACGGCACCGTCGACGGCATCGTGGTGGACCTGCCGACCGCGTTCTACATGACCGGCGCCGAACTGGAGAACGGCGTGATCGTCGGCCAGCTCGCCCAGGTCGGTGTGCCCGAGCAGTTCGGCATCGTGCTCGACAAGGGCTCGCCGCTGACCGGCTGCGTCAGCAAGGCGGTCGACCAGCTCCGCCAGGACGGCACCCTCGCCGTGCTGGAGAAGACGTGGCTCGCCGACACCGCCGGGGCTCCCGAACTCCAGTGACGTACCAACCGAGCATCAGGCAACAGGAACGGATCGCCTACCGTCGCGGACGGGCGGTCCGTTCCGTTCTGCTGGCCGCCGCATCGACGGCCGTCGTCGGCGTCGGGCTCGCCGTCGGCATCACCGGCGCACCGGGCTGGGAGCGGGTCAAGGAGTCCTTCTTCGACCTCGACACCGCGCGGAAGTACCTGCCGCAGATCCTGGAAGGGCTCTGGCTCAACCTGAAACTGCTGGTGGTCTGCGCGACCCTGGCACTGGCGCTGGGCCTGCTGGTCGCGGTGCTGCGGACGTTGCGGGGGCCGGTATTCTTCCCGGTACGTGCCCTGGCCACCGGATACACATACTCGTTCCGAGGCCTGCCGCTGATCATCGTGCTCTACCTGTTCGCGTTCGGCATCCCCGGACTGCGGCTCAAGGGCACCCCCGACGTGCTGGTCCTGGGCGCCGCGGCGATCATCGTCACCTACGGCGCCTACCTGGCCGAGGTGTTCCGGGCCGGTATCGAGTCGGTCCATCCGAGCCAGATCGCGGCGGCCCGGTCGCTGGGTCTGAGCTACCGGCAGGCGATGCGCCACGTGGTGCTGCCGCAGGCGGTCCGGCGGGTCGCCCCGCCGCTGCTCAACGACACCGTCGCGCTGCAGAAGGACGTCGGCCTGATCTCGCTGGCCGGGCCGATCGACGCCATCCGAGCCGCCCAGATCGGCGTCGCCCAGGACGCCGACTTCACCCCGTACATCGTCGCCGGGGTTCTGTTCGTCCTGCTCGCCCTGCCGCTGATCGCGGTCACCGACTGGGTGACGCTGCGGGCGGCCCGCCGCCAGAACGCGGGGACCTGATGCTGCTCGAATGCCGGGACGTCCGGAAGGTCTTCGGGGACCACGTCATCCTCGACGGGCTCGCCCTCGACGTGGCCGAGCACGAGGTGGTGGCGTTGATCGGCGCCTCCGGTTCGGGCAAGTCGACCCTGCTGCGCTGCGTCAACCTGCTCGCCGAGATCGACGACGGCACGATCCACCTGGACGGCGAGGAGATCACCGACCCGCGGGCCGACGCCGACCGGGTACGCCAGCGGATCGGGCTGGTCTTCCAGTCGTACAACCTGTTCCCGCACATGACCGTGCTGGACAACATCACGCTGGCGCCGGTACGCGTACACCGACGGCCGTTGCCGGAGGCGAAGGACCAGGCAATGCAGTGGCTGGACCGGGTCGGCCTGGCCGACAAGTCGGGCGCCTACCCGGACCGGCTCTCCGGCGGCCAGCAGCAGCGGGTCGCCATCGTCCGTGCCCTGGTCAACAATCCCCGCCTGCTGCTGCTCGACGAGGTCACCTCGGCTCTCGACCCGGAACTGGTCGGCGAGGTGCTGTCGATGATCCGCGAGCTCAAGGGCGAGGGCATGACGATGGTGCTGGCCACCCACGAGATGGGGTTCGCCAAGCAGGTCGCCGACCGGGTCGCCTTCCTGGACTCCGGGCGGGTCCTCGAACAGGGGCCACCGGAGCAGGTGCTCGGCGACCCCGTCGAGGCGCGGACCCGTCAGTTCCTGACCCGGATCATCGACGCAGGAAGGCTTTAGCCCGCCGCTTCAGCGCGCCGGCCAGCTGCTTCGGGTCGCGCATCCGGGCCACCCGCCCGGCCAGCTGCGCGGCCCGGACGGCCCGGCCGCCGCGCAGCCGCCGCATCTCGTCGCGCATGGTGCGCAACTGCTGCTCCCGGGTGCGCAGCTGCTGGTCGCGGAACCGCATCGTGCGTTCCAGACCGAAGATGTGCCCGGCCTGCTCCGCCACCGTAGTCCGGGCGGCCTCCGCGTCGGCCAGTGCGCTGAGCAGGTCGGGCCGCTGCTCGACACCGGCGATCTCCCGGCCCCGCGCGAGGATCTCCGGGGTGGCCTCCACCCCGGACATCGCGAGCCACATGGTGACCAGGTCGTCGCCGTCGGCCATCCACGGCGGCCACGGGTGCCGCCGGTGACCGCCGATCAGCCGGTCCCGGAAACGGATCCAGGCCGCGGCGAGCGGGACGTCGCCGTCGCTGATCGAGACGAAGTCGTGGACCTCGTCGAAGAAGGCGCCGTCCGACAGCTTCGCGGCGTAGGCCCGGAAGCCCGGCACGTCCTCGGCCGCGGCCAGCCGGAACAGCACCGTCTCGGCCGACTCGGTGTCCGGCACCAGGCGGTCACCGAAACGCCAGCCGTCCGCGCGCAGGTCGACGGCTCCGGACGGGGTGTAGGCGGTGTGTGCCGGGCCGCCCTCGCCGAGCACGACGAGCCATCGCGGCGCGACGGCGTCGAGCATCCCGGCCCGTGCCGCGGCTTCCGCAGCGTCGGTCACCGGCGCGAGCACGGGCGTCCTCTCGGCCTCGGCCGCGAGTCCGGCGAGGGCGATCCCGACGCCGGGCAATCCCCATGCGGTACGGGCGAGAGCACCCGAATCCAGCAGGGTGTGCCCGAACCACGCGTACCGCCGTGTGGACGTCCCGAGCGCCGCCTCCAGTTGGGCTGCCGACGAGGGCCGCCGCGGGTCGTCACGCAGCGGCCGCCACTCGTCGTCGCCGTACCGGTCCTTGAGGGGCCGCTGGTCCAGTAGTGCGGTGATCGAGAACCCGTTCTCCACCCCGATCACCACCAGTGCGCCCGGTGCGGCCAGCCCCCGCAGCAGAGCGGCCCGCTCCGGCCAGTCCAGAGCCGGCGAGTCCGGGCCGAGCAGCCGGTCCAGCCCGTCCGCGGCGATCACCACGTGGTACGGCTCGGGCCGCTGATCGGCCAGCCCGTCGAGGGCCCCGGCGACCACGGTGTGCCGGCCGCCGCGCAGCGCCTCGGCGTCGCTGACCGAGCGGAGCAGCACCGTGACGTCCCCGCTGCGGCCCGCTACCAGCTCGAGCACGGCTGCGTCGTGCGGCCCGGCGACCAGGACGCGGCCCGCCTTCGGGGGCAGCAGGTCGGCGAGGAGGCCGACGAGCGCCGGACCGCCGGTGGGCTGGTCGTCGGTCCACGGCTGGATCTCGCCCCGGACGACGGGCGGCAGCTTGGTCTCAGTCACGGGGGTTCCAATCGAAGAGCATGCGCATCTCGGCCGGCGGCATCAGGTGGTGCCGGCCGAGTTCGATGTCGGTGGTGGCGCGGGCGGCCGCCAGGTCGATCTCCTTGCCGAGCATCTCCGGCCACAGGCGGGCGATTCGGGCCTGCCCGCCGAAGAGCGGGTCGTCGCCCTCCAACGACATCGGGTCGCCGTAGACGGCCGGTTCGCAACCGGCCGCGACGCCGAAGAAGACGGCGGTGCTCAGCCGGTTCGCGGCGACCCGCTTGAACCGGCGGAACGTCTCCAGCTGCTTGTAGAGGAAGCGCCGGTCGGTGCCCTCGTAGTTCCAGCCGCGCTTGCCGAAGCAGATCACCTCGAAGCCGGCCTTCTCGTAGGCCCGCCGCACCTCGCGCCGCTCGAACTCGGTGTAGTACAGGCTGATCGTGACCGGCTCGGACTCGGTCTCCTTGATCTCGCTGATCAGGCGGGCGTGGTCACCCTCGATCTTCCCGCCCCGGCCGCCACCCTCCCAGCCGTGGAAGAGGAACCACAGCGTGCCGCGCCGCTCGTGCTCGGGCACCACTCCGAGGGTCGGCTCGAGCCGGTCCAGGTACAGGAACGGCGCGCCGACCACGTGATAGTCGCGGCGACCGAGCGAGTGACCGCGGCGGCGGGGCGCGTCGCTCCAGGTGTAACGCCAGGCCCCGGCGAAGAACTCGTGCACCGGATTCCAGCCGCACCCGACGTTCCACCCGTGCTGGAGGTAACCGCGGATCCGCGGCGGATGCTCGTCGTCCAGCCCGCAGTAGCGGGCCAGGATGTGCGCCTGGCCGTAGTAGTGGTTGTGGTGATGCATCGGATCAGTTCTTCTCCAGGTGCAGGGTTCCGGCCCGCGCGTAGAGCCGGTGCCGGTCCAGCGCGCGCGGCAGGCTGGTCAGCGCGAACGTCTCGGCCTGGATCGCATAGGGGAGACCGTCGCCGGCCGCGAACAGTGTCCAGTCGGCGTCCTCGGCCGGCCCCAGGTCGTCCAGGTCGATCCGGGCCTGCCAGCGGTCGCCGTCGAAGGTGATCCGGCAGACGGCGTCGACCGGGTCGTCGGAGTTCGGCAGGAACCGGCGCCACACGATCCGCTCGTAGTCCACGCCCGCCCAGCGGGGTCCCTCGACGGTCACCGACCAGCCGTCGACGTGGACGCGGGCGGCGGTCACCCGGGCCGGCATCTCCACCAGGTTCAGGTACTGGCCGGGCGAGCGGGCCACGGTGAGCAGTCGGTCGCCCTGCTGCACGCTGACCGCGCCGGTGAGCCCGGTGATCAGGATCAGCGCCTCGCCGATTTTCGGCACCAGCAGCGTCCGGCCCAGGAACGGATCGTCCGGGCTGGTCGCGTCGACCACCTCGGCGACCGGGATCCGAACCGTGAACAGGTCGCCCGGCCCGGTCTCCAGCGGCGCACGCAGCTCCCGGGCCGCGCGGGACAGCACCAGTTCGGACGCGGTGACGCCGGGCGGCATTCGGCCGGTCAGCACCAGAGCACCGCCGTCCGCGTCGGCCGCGGTCAGTTCGATCTCGCCCCGCATGCGGCGGATCAGCAGCCGGCCGTCGGATGCCTTCACCGGCTGGAACCAGGCGTCGCCGATCCGGTCGCCGACCGGGTACTGCATGTTCATCCGGAGCAGGCTCCGGCGCCGGACCGAGCCGGTGCGCAGGGTCGCGATGAGGCGCACCGCCTCCCGCTTGGCCGGCATCGCGGCGAGCAACTCCCGGGGCACCCGCGCGGTGAACCCGATCAGCCGCTGTTCGCCGCCGCGGTCGCGGACCGGATGCCGGTCGACCGTGAGCGGGGTCTCCCGCAGACCGGCCAGCAGCGCGATCCGCAGCGTGTCGTCCGCCCCGGGCGGCAGGTGGTCGATCACCGCGGTACCGCTGACCAGCAGTGCGTCATGGTCCCAGATCAGGTTGGTGGCGGCGGCCCGCAGTTCGAGGTCGCCACGCGACAGCCGGTGCACGTCCGGCGGTGTACCGGGGGTCTCCGGCAGGCCGCGCGCCCGGTAGCGCCAGGGCAGGACCGGATGCCGCTCGGCCGGGGCCGCCGAGGGACGGCCACCGTCGGCGCGGTACCTGGCGATCCGCTGCAGCAGCTCCACGTCACCGGACTGCAGACCGTGGTACTCCAGGCGCTCGATCGCCGAGGCGCCGACGAACGCCTCCGGGTCGAGCCGCCCGGTCAGCCGGCGGCCCAGGGCCAGCACCGCCTCCAGCTCGTGATCGGGTGCCGAGCCGAACGCCTGGACCACGGTGGCCAGGTCGATCAGGGTGAGGTGCCGGTGCACCTTCCAGCGCAGCTCCGGGGCCCGCCGGTCGACCATGTCCAGGATCATCTCGGCCGACCGGACCCGATCCTCCAGGTTGCCGAACTGGAACTTCAGCTGGGTGACCGACTCGCCGGATTCCCGTTCCCGCCAGTAGTAGGTGGGCGCCGCCACGCAGTCCACGGTGACCGCGTCCAGGTGGGCCTTGAGCGCCACCGGCCAGTCCTCGTAGCGCATCGCCGGGAACTCGTAGCGGAACTGGTCCCAGAAGGTGCGGCGGTACACCTTGTTCCAGACCATCCGGTCGATCGCCAGCTCCGGCCACTCGGTGACGTGGGTGGCCGGGCGGTCGGTGCCGTAGGAGAGCCGGTGCACGTACGACTGCCGTACCCCGGAGGTGTTGTTGAACCGCCGCGCGTTGCCGCCGGCCAGCGACGACGAGGTTCGGTCGAGCGAGCCGACCAGCAGCTCGTACGCGTGTCGGGGCACCAGGTCGTCGCTGTCGACGAAGGTCAGGTACTCGCCGCGGGCCAACTCGATGCCGGCGTTGCGGGCCGGGCCCATCCCCCGGTTCTCCTGGCTGATCATTCGGAACCGGGAGTCGCGCTCGCACCACTCGCGGGCGATCGCGGCACTGCCGTCCCGGGAACCGTCGTCGACCAGCACCACCTCGAAGTCCCGGAACGTCTGCCGGGCCAGCGAGTCGAGACACGGGCCGAAGTAACGCTCCACGTCGTAGAACGGCACGACGATGCTGAGCCGGGGGATCACCGCTGTAAACACCAGTTCCGGAATAGGCGACGGACCGGGCGAGCATCCCGGCGCCGATCGCCTATTCCGCGAACTACGGGTGTCCGGAGGGTGAAGACCCTCCCTACTGCTTGGAGACCTCACGAATAGCGAGGGCCGCATCGAGCACGGCGACGGTGCTCTGCCAGCCCTTGTCCTCGATCGAGTCCTCCAGACCGGCCCGGTCGCGGGCCTGCCCGAGGCTGTGCACGGTGAGCACACCGTGCGCGACCGGGGTGCCCTCGTCCAGCGCCACCCGGGTCAGGCCCGAGGTGACGGCGTCACACACGTACTCGAAATGCTGGGTCTCGCCCTTGATCACCACACCCAGCGCGACCACCGCGTCGACCTTGCGGGCCAGCGCCTGCGCCACCACCGGCAGCTCCACCGAGCCGGCCACCCGAGTGGTGATCACATTCGTAACGCCACACGCCTCGGCGGCGGCCACGGCCCTGGCGATCATGTGCTCCACCAGGTCGTTGTGCCACCGCGAGCCGACGATGCCGAGCCGGAGCCCGGCCGCGTCGACGGTCTGCATGTGCGGATCACCGAAGCCGGCCATGTTTGTCCCCCTTCATCGTCATTGTTGCCCCGATCGGGGACTGGTTCAGGCCAACTCCGCGAACAGGTGGCCCATCCGGTCCCGCTTGGTACGCAGGTACCGGACGTTCTCCGGGTGCAGACGCACCGGCAGCTCCTCGCGACCCGTCACGCGTAGCCCGTACCCCTCGAGGCCTGCTCTTTTGGCGGGGTTGTTGGTGAGCAGGCGCATCGAGCGGATGCCGAGATCGGCGAGGATCTGCGCCCCGGTGCCGTAGTCGCGGGCGTCGGCCGGCAGGCCCAGTTCGAGGTTCGCGTCGACGGTGTCGAAGCCGCGGTCCTGCAACTGGTACGCCTGGAGCTTGTGCAGCAGGCCGATGCCGCGGCCCTCGTGCCCGCGCATGTAGAGGACCACCCCGCGCCCGGCCGCGGCCACCCGTTCCAGGGCGGCGTCCAGCTGGGGGCCGCAGTCGCAGCGCCGGGAGCCGAAGACGTCGCCGGTGAGGCACTCGGAATGCACCCGGACCAGCACGTCCTCACCGTCGCCGAGGTCACCGAAGACCAGCGCCACGTGCTCGCCGTCGTCGGCGGCGGTCCGATAGCCGACCGCGGTGAAAACGCCGTGCTCGGTCGGCAGGACCGTCTCGACGACCCGCTCGACCTGGCTGCCCTCGCGGTGCCGCAGGTAGGCGATCAGCTCCTCGATGGTGATCAGGGCCAGGTCGTGCTCGGCGGCGAACTTCTCCAGGTCCGGGCGGCGCTGCATGGTGCCGTCGTCGTTGACCATCTCGCAGAGCACCCCGGCCGGACGGCAGCCGGCCAGCACCGCCAGGTCGATGGAGGCCTCGGTGTGGCCCGGGCGACGCAGGACACCGCCGGCCTTGGCCCGCAGCGGCACGACGTGGCCCGGCCGGTTGAAGTCGGTGGGCTCGCTGGCGGCCGAGGCGAGCAGGCGGATGGTGTGCGCCCGGTCGGCGGCCGAGATGCCGGTGCTGACGCCGTGCTTCGCGTCGACGGTCACCGCGTACGCCGTACCCCGCGCGTCCTGGTTGGTGTGGAACATGGGCGGCAGATCCAGCCGGTCCGCCTCGCTCTCCGGCAGCGGAACGCAGATGTACCCGGAGGTGTACCGCACCATGAAGGCGACCAGCTCCGGGGTGGCGTGCTCGGCCGCGAAGATGAGGTCGCCCTCGTTCTCCCGGCTCTCGTCGTCCACCACGATCACCGCCTTACCGGCCGCGATGTCGGCGATGGCGCGCTCGATGGTCTCAAACATTGCGGCTCCCCAGCATCTTCTCCACGTACTTGGCGATCACGTCGACCTCGAGGTTGACCGGATCTCCGATGGCCTTGCTGCCCAGCACGGTCAGCTTCGAGGTGGCCGGGATCATCCCGATCGCGAAGCTGTCCTCGTCGACCTCCATGACCGTCAGCGACACCCCGTCGACGGTGATCGACCCCTTCTCCACCACGTACTTCGCCAGCTCGGGGGGCAGCGAGAACCGCACCACCTCCCACTGGTCGGCCGGCTCGCGGGCGATGATCCGCGCCACTCCGTCCACGTGGCCCTGCACCAGGTGCCCACCGAGGCGGCTGCCCAGCGCGGCGGCCCGCTCCAGGTTGACGTTGCCGCCCTCGCGCAGGGCGCCGAGCGAGGTGCGCCGCAGCGTCTCGCCCATCACGTCGGCGGTGAACACCCCGTCGACGTTGTCGATCACGGTGAGACAACAGCCGTTCACCGAGATCGAGTCGCCGTGCCGTGCGTCCGAGGTGACCAGCGGGCCGCGTACGGCGATCACCGCGGAGTCCTCGGCTCCCTCGGTCAGGCGAACGATCTCGCCCAATTCCTCGACGATTCCGGTGAACATTCAGCTCTCCTTCGGAGGCAGGTGGTCGTTCTCTTTCGGCCGCAGGTTCGCGGTGAATCGCAGATCGCCGCCGATCTGCGTGATGTCGGTGAAGTCCAGTTCGATGGCGTCGGCTATGGTGCCGATACCGGCGTCCATCAGCGCGGCCCGCCCGTCGCCGAGCAGTTTCGGCGCCACATAGCCGACCACCCGGTCGATCAGCCCGGCCGCCAGGAATCCGCCGGCCAGCGTCGGGCCGCCCTCCAGCAGCACGTTGCGCACGCCCCGGGCGAACAGCGCGATCAGCATCGAGGCCAGGTCGACGCGGCCGTCCGGCCCGGTGCCGGCGGCGGCCGTCGTGACGATCCAGGTGGGTGCCGCCGCGTCCCGGACCCGGGCGTTCTCCGGGGTACGGCCGGACGAGTCGACCACCACACGCAGAGGCTGTTTGATCGCCAGCGTGCCGTCGCGCAGGTCACGCACGGTGAGCTGCGGGTCGTCGGCGACCACCGTGCCGACCCCGGCCACGATCGCGTCGACGGTGCTGCGCAGCACGTGCACGTCGGCCCGGGACTCGGCCGCCGAGATCCACTGACTGGTGCCGTCGGCCGCCGCCGACCGCCCGTCCAGCGTCGCCGCGAACTTCCACGTCACGTAGGGCCGGCCCCGGCGGACCGCGGTCAGCCAGGCGACGTTGCCCGCCTCCGCGGCCTCCCGCCGCACCCCGGTGACCACCTCGATGCCCGCCTCCCGCAGCGTCGCCGCGCCACCGGCCGCCACCGGCGTCGGGTCGTCCACGGCGATCACCACGCGCCGCACCCCGGCGTTGACCAGCGCCTCCGCGCACGGACCGGTACGCCCGGTGTGATTGCACGGCTCCAGGGTGACCACGCAGACCCCGCCGCGGGCCCGCTCGCCGGCCTGGGCGAGGGCGACGATCTCGGCGTGCGGCCCGCCGGCATACGCGTGGAAGCCCTCGCCGACCACGTCGCCGTCCGGCCCGAGCAGGATGCAGCCGACCACCGGATTGGGGCTGGTCGTGCCGAGGCCCCGGGCGGCCAGCGCGACAGCGCGGCGCATCGCCTCGTCCTCGGTCACCATCTGGCGCTTCCTCTCAACGCGGTACGGTCACGCGCTGAAGGGAGTTATCGCCAGGAAACGGACACCAAGGGTACGCTTCGCGCACCCCGGCCGGATCGCGCCGACGAAGGCACGACCCGCTCCGATCCCGCGCGCTGTCTCCCATCCGGACTGTCTGATCGGCTTTGCAGCCGGTCAACCGTCGGCCCTGGAGTCTCACCAGGTCCACCGTCTGCCTTGGTAGGCAGCCGGGTCGCGGGCTTACCGTCGCTTGCGCGTCGGATCACCGCCGGTTCGGAATTTCACCGAGTCCCGCCAGCGCGTGGTGGGTCACCCCTGAGTCTTGCACTACTTCGGGATTTTGCCACCTCCCTGGCGACCTACCTCACATCCGCCCGGAGTATTCCCACTGAAGCACTGGGATTTATCACTCGGATTCGCTGCGCCTGCGGTCGATCGCGACGTAGGATCCGGGCTGCGATTTCGCGACCTTCTTCATCTCCGAGGCGACCGCGATCACCACCCGTGGATCGGTGAACCGCCGCCCGTCCTCGGTCGCCTGAGCCACCCCGATCGAGAGCGTGACCAGGGCCGCCTTCTGCTTGTTGCCGCGCCGGTCGGGGACCTCGATGTAGCCACGTTGCGCGTCACCCGGCTCGTACAGCCGGTCCGCGGCCTTCTCGAAGTCGTTCACCGTCCGCTGGGTCAGCGGCAGCACCTGATCGGGATGGCAGATGAACACGAAGTCGTCGCCGCCGATGTGGCCCAGGAAGATGGACGGCTTCCCGGTCTGGGAGGCGGCCCGCTGCAGGCTCCGGGCCAGGGCGATGATGAACTCGTCGCCACGGTCGAACCCGTACACGTCGTTGACGCTCTTGAACCTGTCGACGTCGATGTAGCCGACCGAGTAGTCGTCGCCGCCACGCATCCGCTCGCTGATCTCCCGCCGCACCCGGGCGTTGCCGGGCAGGCCGGTCAGCGGCGAGACCTCACGGGCGTCCTTGTGCCGGCGCAGCGTGTTGGTGACCCGCGCGATCAACTCCTCCAGGTCGAAGGGCTTGACCAGGTAGTCGTCGGCACCGGCCTGCAGACCGTGCACCTTGTCGCCGGTCAGGCCCATCGCGGTCAACATGATCACCGGCAGGGCCGAGGTCAGCGGCTCGGCCCGGAGCTGGCGGATCAGCTCCACGCCGTCCATCCGCGGCATCATCCAGTCGATCACCGCGAGGTCGGGCCGGTGCGTCTCCATCAGGTCGAGCGCCTCCTGCCCGTCCCTGGCCCGGATCACCTCGAAACCCCGCAACTTCAGGTTGAACTCGACGAAACCGGCGATGTCCTGGTCGTCGTCGACCACCAGGATCAGGCTCGGTCCCTCTTCGGGGTCCAGCTCGGGATCGATCTCCGGGAGCGACTCAGCAGTGCTCATCGCGCCTTCCTGCCAGCACCGGGGCGAAACCTAGATAATGGTCCTTGAACCGGTCCTCACGCCAGTCCCATCCGAGCCTTCGCGAGGGCGCGCAGCTTGCGGATCGCCTCGGCCGGATCGGCGGCACCGTAGACCGCCGTGCCCGCCACGAACGCGTCCGCGCCCGCCTCGGCGGCCTGCTCGATGGTGTCGGCCGCGATGCCGCCGTCCACCTCGATGCGGATCTCCAGGTCGTTGACCTGGGCGCGGCGGCGCACGTCACGCACCTTGTCCAGCAGCTCCGGCATGAACGCCTGCCCGCCGAACCCGGCCTTGATCGTCATGATCAGGATCGTGTCGAGGTAGGGCAGCAGCTCCAGGTAGGGCTCCACCGGCGTGTCCCGGTCGATCGCCAGACCGGCCTTGGAACCGGCCGCCCGCAGCGTCTTGGCCAGCGCCACCGGGTCGTCACAGGCCTCGGCGTGGAAGGTGACGTTGTAGGCGCCCGCCTCGGCATAGGCCGGCGCCCAGCGCTGCGGGTCGGTGATCATCAGGTGCACGTCGAACGGGATGCTCGTCGCCTTGCGCAGGCTCTGCACCACCGGCAGGCCGATCGTCAGGTTCGGCACGAAGTGGTTGTCCATCACGTCCACGTGCGCCCAGTCGGCCGCGCCCTCGATCGCCTGCACCTCCTCCGCCAGACGGGAGAAGTCGGAGGCGAGGATGCTCGGCGCGATGATGGGTTCCACGCGACGAAGTCTACGGTCCGGCGATGCGAGAAAGGCCGGGCCATCCCGGCCCGGCCTTCCTTCATGACGGCGTTCGGCTTCCGTCGCCTTCGGCTTGCGTCGCCGTCGCCTTCTGCTTCCGTCGCCGTCGCGTTCGGCTTCCGTCGCCGTCGCCTTCGGCGCAGGACCTCAGCTGGTACGGCGGAGGACGGCCAGGAACATCGCGTCCGTCCCGTGGCGGTGCGGCCAGAGCTGCACCGTGGGGCCCGCACCGAGCCCCGGCATCCCCGGCGGCAGCAGCGGCCGGGCGTCCACGAAGTCGACCTCGACACCGCTGCGCCGAGCCCCCTCGCTGACCGTGACCTGCGTCTCCACCATGTGCGGGGAACACGTCACGTAGGCCACCACGCCACCCGGTCGAACCGCCCGCAGCGCGGCCACCAGCAGCTCCCGCTGCAGACGGGTCAGCGGCGGCAGGTCCGCCGGCTGCCGGCGCCAACGCGACTCCGGCCGGCGCCGCAGCGAACCCAGACCGGTGCACGGCGCGTCCACCAGCACCCGGTCGAACCCCTCCTCCGGCAGGTCCGGGTCACGGCCCACCGACCGGCCGTCCATCGGCAGCACCGTCACCGGCATGCCCTCGGTCGCGATGTCGACCAGCCGGGCCCGGTGCTCGGCCACCTCGACCGCGGTCACCTCGGCACCGCGGCTCGCCGCGATCGCGCCGATCAGGCCGGTCTTGCCACCCGGGCCGGCGCACAGGTCCAGCCAGCGGGTGTCCTGACCCTCGATCGGGGCGGCCAGCAGTGCCGCCGCCACCAGCTGCGAACCCTCGTCCTGGACGTGGGCGCGGCCCTCCCGGATGGCGGCCAGATCACGCGGCGCGCCGCCGTTGAGGTACACCGAGTACGGCGAGAACGCGCCCGGCACCCCGTCCACCTCGTCGGCCAGGTCGACCGCGTCGACCCGCCCCGGCCGGGCGCACAGGTGCACCGCCGGCGGCTGGTTGTCCTCGATCAGCAGCCGGGCCGTCTCCTCCAGGTCGCCGCCGAGCGCCTCGGCGAACGACCGGATCACCCACTGCGGGTGGTGGTGCACCACTGAGAGGTGGGCGATCGGATCGTCCTTGTACGCCGGGGAGACCCGCTCCAGCCACGCGTCGAGGGGCGTCTCGGACACCGTACGCATCACCGCGTTGGCGAACCCGGACGCGCCCGGCGCCACCGACCGGACCAGGTCGACCGTCTGGTTCACCGCGGCGTGCGGTGGCACCCGGGTGTAGAGCAGCTGATAGACACCGAGGCGCAGCGCGTCCCGTGCCGGTGGGTCGATCCGTGCGACATCCCGCTCCGCGGCCGCCGCGATGATCAGGTCCAGGGTGCCGACGGCGCGCAGCGTCCCGTAGGTCAACTCGGTCGCGAACGCCGCGTCCCGCCCGTGCAGGCCCATCCCGTTCAGGATGTCGGCGAGCACCAGGTTCGCGTACGCATCGTCGCGGAACACGGCCGCCACCGCCTCGTACGCCGCCTGCCGCGCCGGGTCAGACGGTGGCCGCCCGGCCCGCGGCGCATGGCCACTACGCCCGTCCCGCGAATGGCCCGGGCCGCTCGGTCGGCTCGGCCGTCCGCCGTGTGGGCGCGGCGCCCTGTGTTCCGTCACGCTGAGGTCCTGCTCTCTGAAGTACCGAACTCTATGTTCACGCCAGCTTCTCCCCTGCTTCGATCCGCATGCCCCGCGCCCAGTCGGTGGCGGACATCGGCTTCTTGCCCGCCGCCCGCACCTCGCCCAGGATCACCGGCGTCGTCGCCGTCCCGACCAGCACCTGCTTACGCTCCACCAGAAGCTCCCCCGGGCGCAAACCGGCGGGCCCGTTCGCGATCGGGCGCACCGGGCCCAGCTTCAGCCGCTCGTCGCGCAGCGTCGTCCACGCCCCCGGCGCCGGGGTACACGCACGGATGCGCCGGTCCACCGCGAACGCCGGATCGTCCCAGCGGATCCGGGCGTCCTCGGCCGACAGCTTCGGCGCGAACGTCACCCCGTCGTGCGGCTGCGTGTGCGCCCGTGCGGTGCCCGCCTCGATCGCGTTCAGCACCGCCACCAGCAGACCGGCCCCATCCACGGCCAACCGCTCCAACAGGTGACCCGAGGTGTCGGTGAACCGGATCTGCTCGGTCAGCGTGCCGTAGACCGGGCCGGTGTCCAGCCCCGCCTCCAGCTCGAACACACTGGCCCCGGTCACCTCGTCGCCGTGCAACACCGCATGCTGCACGGGTGCGGCGCCCCGCCAGGCCGGCAGCAGCGAGAAGTGCAGGTTCACCCAGCCGTGCTTCGGGATCTCCAGCGCCGACGGGGGGACCAGCGCGCCGTACGCCACCACCGGCACACAGTCCGGCGCCAGCTCGCGCAGCCGCTCCTGGAACTCCGGGTCGCGTGGTTTCTCCGGGGTCAGCACCTCGATGCCGCGCTCGTCGGCCCACGCACCGGCGGGCGACCGGACCAGGCGGCGGCCCCGGCCGGCCGGGGCGTCCGGGCGGGTCACCACGGCCACCAGTTCGTGGCCGGAGGCGGCGATCGCGTCCAGGCTGGGGACGGCGACCGCCGGAGTACCGGCGAAGATCAAGCGCATCCGGTCACCGGCCCGAGCTGAAGAGACCCGACCCGAAGACACTCCGGCCGTGCGGGCTCTGCTTGATCGTCGGCGGTTTCGCCGCGTCATACCACTCCGCGGAGCGGATCTGCCTCATCGCGTTCTTCCGACCGGCGGCGTCCAGCCGGTCCAGGAAGAGCACCCCGTCCAGATGGTCGGTCTCATGCTGCACGCAACGGGCCATCAGGCCGGTGCCGACCAGCTGGATCGGGTCGCCGAACTCGTTGAATCCGCTGGCCACCACGTTCTGCCGGCGCTTCGTGTCCATGAAGATCCCCGGAACGGAGAAGCACCCCTCGGGTCCGTCCTGCTCCTCCTCGTCGGGGAAGGACAGCACCGGATTGACGATGTGCCCGACCAGGTCGTCCACGTCGAAGGCGAACACCCGCAGCCCGACGCCGAGCTGGGGTGCGGCCAGGCCGACGCCACCCCCGTACTGCATGGTCTCGACCAGATCCTTCACCAGGTTGCGCAGCTCCTTGTCGAAATCCACGACGGAATCGGCCGGCGTGCGCAGCACCGGATCACCGAAGAGACGGATGGTCTGAACAGTCACGCGGTGAGACTCCTGACTCTGGTGGGCAGCACCTGACCAGTCTACGGAGTGACGCGCGCAACGCCGTGGGTGACAGCGGTCCGGCGGCCGGCATCGACGATCGGAAGCCGACGATCAGAACATGTCGAACGGGTCGACCTGGATGCGGACCGGCAGGGCGGCCTTACGCGCGCTGCGCACCCCGGCCGCCTCGTGCAGGGCGTGAGCCAGGTCGGCCGCCCGGGACCGGGTGACCCGCAGCAGCATCCGCTCCTGCTCGTCGGCGGCCGGAACCGGGCCCAGCAGCTCGGCGCCGTCCGGCAGCCGGGCCAGCGACAGCAGCTCGGCCACCGCAGCCGCCTGACCGGTGACGCTGGCCATCCGCGCGGCCGGCGGGAACCCCAGGTCACGGCGCTCGGCCAGCTCCCGCGCGGCGAACCAGCCCGGATCCCAGCGCAGCAGCGCCTGCACCGGGGCCAGCGAACCGTCGGCCACCACGACCACCCGCCCGCCCTCCTGAGCCGGCCGGGCCAGGGCCGCCGCGTTCAGCCAGCGGCGCATCGTCTCCTCGGCCGCCCGCAGGTCGGCGCGGCTCAGCAGCGCCCACGTGTCGAGCAGCAGCACCGCGCCGAACCCGCCCTCGGCCAGCGGCTCGGCCCCGGGCGTGGACACCACGACGGCGGGCTCGCCCGGCACGTCGGTCAGCACCTGCTCCCGCCCGGAGGTCCGCACCGGGAACCCGGGGAAGGCCCGCCCCAGCTCCTCGGCGGTCCGTTTGGCGCCGATCACCGAGGCCCGCAGCCGGCGATCCCGACAGTTCGGACACTGGTAGTCGGCCGAGGCCCGCCCGCACCAGTGACAGACCGGGACGTCCCGGGCGCCGTGCAGCCCCAGTGGCCCCGAACAGTGCGGACAGCGCGCCGGCGTGCGGCACTCGATGCAGGCCACCGACGGCAGGTAACCCCGCCGGGGCACCTGCACCAGCACCGGCGCTCCGGCCTGGAGCGCCTGTTTCGCCGCCTGCCACGCCACACTCGGCAGCCGGGCGATGGCCGCGCCGGAATCCCGGGCCAGCTGAACGTCGTCTCCGGTCGGCGTGATCGCCGGAGACCGGCGCCGCAGCACGGCACGGTCGGCGGCGATCTCCCGCGCCCAGCCGGTCTCGAGAAGCAACTGCCCCTCACCGGTACGCGCGAAGCCGCCCACCAGCGCCGCGCAGTCCGCCAGGCGGGCCCGGGTGAGCAGCACGTCACGCGCGTGCGGGTAGGGCGCCCGTGGCTCGGCGTGCACATCGTCGCCGTCGTCCCAGATGACGACCAGCCCCAGGTCGGGCACCGGCGCCCACATCGCCGCCCGCGTCCCGGCGACCACCGGCACCCGATGCCGGCTGGCCGACAGGAACCGCCGGTAGCGCTCGGACGGCCCGAGAGCCGCGTTGAGCGCGACGTGCAGCCCGTCACCGAGCTCCTCGGTGAGGGCCCGGTCGACCCGGTCGAGGTCACGGGCGTCCGCGACGACGATCACCACCCCGCGCCCGCTGCGCACGGTGGCCGCGGCCGCCTCCGCGATCCGCCGCGGCCAGTCCTCCCCCGGCAGGGCCGACCACACCGCGCGGGCCGGTCGGGCATCCCGCAGCGCCCGCAGATAGGCGGCCCCGGCCACATACGCATCCCACCCACCGGCCGCGGGCTCCCGAACCTCGGCAACCGCCCATCGACCGGCCGCCGCCCCGGGCCCGAAGCCCGGCGCCGATCCCGAACCCGGGCCCGAAACCACGTCGGCGGCCGGTGTCGAATCGGGACCCGCTCCGGGGACCGAAATCACATCGGCGGCGGGCGCCGAACCAGGATCCGACCTCGAAACCACATCGGCGGCGGGCGCCGAACCAGGATCCGACCCCGAGACCGAAGCCACATCGGCGGCCGGTGTCGAATCGGGACCGGAAGAAAGTGGGGAGGCGGCCGCCGCATCAGGGACGGCATCAAGCGCCGGAGAAGCGGGCGAAGCCGAAGAAGCCGGCGAAGCCGAAGAAGCCGGCGAAGCCGAAGAAATCGAGGAAACCGGGGAGTCCGCCGAGACGGCGTCCGGGACCGGCTCGGCCGGGACGGCGGTCACCGGTTGGGACTCGACGCGGGCGTGACGCGGTGGCACCGCGAGCCGGAGCACGTCGGCGAGATTGCCCGCATAACGATCGGCCACCGCGCGGGCCAGCCGGACGATCTCGGGGTCGAGGACCCGCTCGGGCGAGACCACCTTCTCCAGGTAGGCCAGCTTGCCCGCATGATCGGAGGACTCGACCCGGGCCAGTAGAAACCCGCTGACCTGCTGCCCGGCGAACCGGACCTTGACCCGCACACCCGGCTGGGCGGCCTCGTCGTCAGCCGCGGAGACCAGATAGTCGAACGGGCGGTCGAGGTGTGCCAGTGGCAGGTCCACACAGACCCGCGCGACGGGCAGCCGCTCGGCCGGCTCCCGCTCGCTGCGTGTCCCCTTGGTCCCCATGGTCGAACATTCTGCCCGCACCCTCTGACAATTCCGCCCGCCGCCGCCCCCGGCCGCGGGCTTGGCGAATCAGTGGGTGAGGCAGGTCACCGTCTGCGCCTGGAGGTCGATCTCCACGATGTCCGGGAAACGGAGGTCGGCCCAGAACCGGGCCGGGTCGGTCGCCAGCTGGTACCGGCTGGCCATCCACACCGTCGGCGCCAGGCCGTGGGTGCCGATGACGAGAGTGCGGTTCTGTTCGGCGGCGGCGGCCGCGTGGCGTACCACCGCGGCGTCGAACCGCTCGATCACCTGATCTCGCGGCTCCCACCCGTCGGGGCACTCGCCTCGCGCATAGGCCTGCGCGGCCGAGTGGTAGCCCGATTCGTCGGTGAACCACACGTGCGGTCGATGCACTTCGGCGAGGCCCGGATCACGGACCACCCGCTGAGCGCCGGCGATCTCCTGCATGGTCTGTGCGGCCTTCGGTTCGGTGCTGGCCACGTAGTAGGCCGGATGGCAGACGTGCAGCCGCATCAGGCGGGCCGCGACGCGGCTCTCCTGTGCCAGCTGCCACTGCTCCGACGGCACGTCCGGATCGACGGCCGGCATCGCATGCCGGACCACGATCACCCGATCGCCCTGAACACCCGTCATCACGGAAGCGTAAGCGCCTTCACCACCCCTGACTCTCATGCGAACGAACACGCATTTCAGGCGCCGGCGGATCACCCGTGGCGGCACTTCCTTTCCCAGCACCCGAGATTCCGGGGCCGGAACGACGGAGTTCCCGCCCCCATTCCGGGCCGGAACGGCAGAGCGCCCGCCCCCATCCCGGGGCCGGAACGGCAGAGCGCCCGCCCCCGGATGGGGAACGGGCGCCCGGCACGGCGAACAGCCTCAGGAGGCGGCGTTCTTCAGGTCGGCGGCGCGGTCGGTGCTCTCCCACTTCAGCTCCGGCAGCTCACGGCCGAAGTGGCCGTACGCCGCGGTCTGCTGGTAGATCGGGCGCAGCAGGTCGAGGTCGCGGATGATCGCGGCCGGGCGCAGGTCGAAGACCTCGCCGATGGCCTTCTCGATCCGCTCGACGGGCACGTTCTCGGTGCCGAAGGTCTCGACGAACAGGCTGACCGGGTGGGCCTTGCCGATCGCGTAGGCGACCTGGATCTCGCAGCGCTCGGCGAGCCCGGCGGCGACGACGTTCTTGGCGACCCAGCGCGTCGCGTACGCCGCGGAACGGTCGACCTTGGACGGGTCCTTGCCGGAGAAGGCGCCGCCACCGTGGCGGGCGTAACCGCCGTAGGTGTCGACGATGATCTTGCGACCGGTGAGGCCGGCGTCACCCATCGGGCCGCCGATCTCGAAGCGGCCGGTCGGGTTGACCAGCAGCCGGTAGCCCTCGGTGTCGAGGCCGAGGCCCTCCAGCTCGGGGGCGATGACGTGCTCGCGGACGTCCGGCGTGAGCAGCGACTCCAGCGAGATGTCGGCGGCGTGCTGCGACGAGACCACGACCGTGTCGAGGCGGACCGGGCGGAGCCCGTCATACTCGATGGTGACCTGGGTCTTGCCGTCGGGGCGCAGGTAGGGGATCGTCCCGTCCTTGCGCGCGGCGGACAGTCGGCGGGCCAGCCGGTGCGCGAGCGCGATCGGCAGCGGCATCAGCTCGGGGGTCTCCGAGCAGGCGAAGCCGAACATCATGCCCTGGTCGCCGGCGCCCTGGCTGTCCAGCGAGTCGCCGGCCTCACCCTCGCGCTGCTCGATGGCGGTGTCGACACCCTGCGCGATGTCCGGCGACTGAGAGCCGATGGAGACGCTCACGCCGCACGAGGCGCCGTCGAACCCCTTCTTCGACGAGTCGTAACCGATCTTCAGGATGGTGTCGCGGACGATGCTGGGGATGTCGGCGTAGGCCTGGGTGGTGACCTCACCGGCCACGTGGACCTGGCCGGTGGTGATGAGGGTCTCCACCGCGACACGGCTGCGCGGGTCCTGCGCGAGCAGGGCGTCGAGAATCCCGTCGCTGATCTGGTCAGCGATCTTGTCCGGGTGGCCTTCCGTGACCGACTCGGAGGTGAACAGACGGCGTGCCACGGTGCTCCTCAGATTTGTCGAATACAACGTAACGCGGAAGTGTAGCCAGGGTCGCTAGGCGTCGGCGGACCTGGGTTTCCATCGGATGGCGACTTGATCGAAAATCATATCGGCCACATCGTCTTTGGGTAGTTCCCCGTGAGTGGCGGTGAACCCGTCCGCCCCCAGCAGGGTGACCGTGTTGCGGTCCTGCCCGAAGACCAGATCCGGGCCGACCTCATTGACGACGATCAGGTCAGCGCGCTTGCGGACCAGCTTGCCGCGGGCGTTCTCCAGGGCGTCGTGGGTCTCGGCCGCGAAGGCGACGAGGATCTGGCCGGGGCGCTTGGCGGCGCCCAGTTCGGCGGCGATGTCCGGGTTCGTGACCAGGGTGATCGGGCCGGGCGTACCGTCGTCGGTCTTCTTGATCTTCTGCTCGGCGACCGTCGCGGGCCGGAAGTCGGCGGGTGCGGCCGCCATCACGACGACGTCGGCCGAAGCGGCCGCCTCCACGGTGGCCTTGCGCAACTCCTCGGTGGTGCCGACGCGCACGACGTCGGCCCCGGCGGGGTCGGGCAGCGACACGTTCGCCGAGACGAGTGTCACTCTGGCGCCACGGGCGACAGCCACCTTGGCCAGCGCGTATCCCTGTTTCCCGGAGGATCTGTTGCCCAGGAACCGGACCGGGTCGAGCGGTTCGCGGGTGCCTCCGGCGGTGACCACGACATGACGACCGGCAAGATCAAGAGCGAGACCACGCCGGTGTACGCGCAACGCGACCTCGAAGATCGCCGAGGGGTCCGGCAGCCGCCCCTTGCCGGTGTCCTTTCCGGTCAGGCGTCCGACCGCGGGCTCGATCACGATCGCCCCGCGCCGGCGAAGAGTCGCCACATTTTCCTTGGTGGCCGGGTTCTCCCACATCTCGGTATGCATGGCCGGCGCGTAGACGACCGGGCACGTGGCCGTGAGCAGAGTGTTGGTGAGCAGGTCGTCGGCGATGCCGTGGGCGGCCTTGGCCAGCAGGTCGGCGGTGGCCGGAGCGACCACGACCAGCTCGGCGGCTCGGCCGATGCGCACGTGTGGCACCTCGTGCACGTCGTCCCAGACCCCGGTCGCCACCGGCCGCCCGGACAGCGCGGCCCAGGTGGGCTCGCCGACGAATTTAAGTGCCGAATCGGTCGGGACGACCCGCACCCCATGGCCGGACTCGGTGAACAGCCGCAGGAGCTCGCACGCCTTGTAAGCCGCGATCCCCCCGCCCACGCCCAGCACGATCTCGGTCACAGCTTCACCATCGGCACGAATTCACCTCGGATAACAATTGATCCCGCGCCCATGATGCGGGACGCGGGATCAAACGGATCGACTTGGATCAGGGATTGTCAGTCGCCTCGGCGGTCAGCAGGCCTGCGTTGATCTCACGCATCGCGATCGAGAGCGGCTTCTCCTGCGGCGTGGTCTCGACAAGCGGACCGACGTACTCGAGAAGACCCTCACCGAGCTGGCTGTAGTAGGCGTTGACCTGGCGGGCGCGCTTGGCCGCGAAGATCACCAGCGAGTACTTCGACGAGGTCTTGTCGAGCAGCTCGTCGATCGGCGGGTTGGTGATGCCTTCGGGGTTCGCGATGGTTCCCACGTGGTGAATCCTTAATGCTCGTGTGCCAGGTATAACGAACCGAGCAATCCTACCAGCTCATCAGCGGCTCGTTCGACGAAGTCGTTCACAACGGTGACGTCGAACTCGGACTCGGCCGCCAACTCCTCGTCGGCGTGGGCGAGTCGGCGCTTGATCGTCTCCTCGTCGTCGGTCCCCCGGCCGATGAGGCGGCGCTGGAGCTCCTCCACGCTCGGTGGAGCCAGGAAGACCAGCTGGGCCTGCGGCATGGCCGCACGGACCTGGCGGGCGCCTTGCAGGTCGATCTTCAACAAAACGGGCCGGCCCTGATGGAGCCAGCCCTCGACCTGCGCGCGGGGCGTGCCATAGAGGTTGCCCGCGAACTCCGCCCACTCCAGCAGCTGATTTCCGTCGATCAGTCGCTGGAACTCGGACCTGGTCACGAAGTGGTAGTGCTCGCCGTCGGTCTCGTAGTCGCGTTTCTTGCGTGTTGTCACCGACACCGAGAGTTTGATCCACGGCGAGCGCAGCCGGATCAGCTCGATCACACTGTCCTTCCCGACCCCGGAGGGGCCGGAAAGAACGGTGAGGCGGGCCTCCGGCTGCGCGTCGTCATCCATGCTCACGGCTCATTCCTACACGAGCCGATGAGTCAGTTCGCAGCGAACTCCCCCAGGAGGGCCTTGCGCTGCTGGTCGCCGAGACCCCGGAGCCGGCGGCTCTCGGCGATCTTCAGCTTCTCCATGATCTGGGTCGCGCGGATCTTGCCGATGCCCGGCAGCGCCTGAAGCACGGCCGAAACCTTCAGCTTGCCGACGACCTCGTCAGCCTCCGCGCGCTCGAGCACGGCGGCGAGGGTGGTCTTGCCGGACTTGAGCTGTTCCTTCAGCTCAGCCCGAGCCTTGCGAACTTCCGCGGCCTTCTCCAGCGCAGCAGCACGCTGTTCGGGGCTCAATGACGGGAGCGGCACCAGTTCTCCTCAGGTCCCTGAGCGGCGGTAGTTCAATACCGGCGCTTCTGTGAAACGTGGTGTGCCATGGAACCGAAGGGGCATATGGTTCCCGGCGCCGGGAAAACTAGCGGTCAAACCGGGTTTCGGCAACGTGGGGGTACCCCCGGTCCGCCTCTTCCGGAGCCTGATAAGCAGGCCGTTTCACCCGAGGGCGGCGCGCACGTCGGCCAGAACGCGGTCTGTTGCGGCCCGCAATCCGGCGATCTCCGGGCCGCCGGTGAGAACTTCCCGTGAGTACGACGGCAACACGTTGTGAAGGCTCTCACCGAAGACGGCTCGCAGGTCATCGGGGGTTCCGCCCTGCGCTCCGAGGCCCGGAGCGAGCAGCGGGCCGTTGACCTTGGAGAGGTCGTGGCCGGTCTCGCCGATCGTCGCGCCGACCACGAGACCGAGACTGCCGAGCGGCTGTGCACCCGCGTTGACCTGGGAAATCTCATCGATCACGGTCTGCGCGACGGATTTTCCGGACGAAGTGACGGCGTGTTGGACGGCCGGCCCCTCGGGGTTCGAGGTCAGCGCCAGGACGAAGACTCCACCCCCGTGAGCGGCCGCCGAGTCGAACGCCGGCTGCAATGAACCGACTCCAAGATAGGGACTCACAGTAATCGCGTCGGCACAGAGAGTGCTTGCCGGATTCAGGTACGCGTCGGCGTACGCGGCCATCGTCGAGCCGATGTCGCCACGTTTCACATCCAGCAGGACGAGCGCACCGGCTTCTCGCGACTGTCGGATAGTTGACTCAAGAACCGCGACTCCGCGTGACCCAAATCTCTCAAAAAAAGCTGACTGCGGCTTCAGAACAGCCACCCGATCGGCCAGTGCGTCGACGACCGTACGGGCGAAGCGTTCGAGGCCGGAGATGTCGTCGGACAGGCCCCATCGGGCCAGGAGCGAGGCGTGCGGGTCGATCCCGACACACAGCGGACCACGCTCCGCAACCGCCGCGTGCAGTCGTTCGCCGAAGGTTTCCATGAACTTCTCACTCTCCCGTGTCAGCTAGCCGCCACCGCGGCGGCGATTCCGGCGGTAATGCGGGCCACGTCGGCGTCGTCGGTGACGAACGGCGGCATGGTGTAGATCAGGTCCCGGAACGGCCGCAGCCAGACCCCCTCGGCCACCGCCGCCGCGGTCGCCCGGATCATGTCCACCGGCCGATCCAACTGGACGACGCCGATGGCGCCGAGGACCCGCACGTCAGCGACCCCGCGCGCGCCACGAAGCGGCTCCAGACCGCGTTTCAGAGCGGATTCGATATTCGGTACGGCCGTCGCCCACTCGCCCGTACGCAAGAGGCTGAGCGACGCCAGTGCGACCGAACAGGCCAGCGGGTTCCCCATGAACGTCGGGCCGTGCGCCAGCCCGCCACCGTCCCCGGCGGAGATCGCCGCGGCCACGCCGGCCGTGCACAGGGTGGCCGCCAGGGTCAGGTACCCCCCGGTCAGCGCCTTGCCGAGGCACATGATGTCCGGGCTCACCCCGGCGTGATCGGCGCCGAAGAACCGCCCGGTCCGGCCGAACCCGGTGGCGATCTCATCGAAGATCAGGAAGATCCCGTGCGCGGCGGTCACCTCGCGGAGCACCCGCAGGTACTCCGGATGGTGGAACCGCATCCCGCCGGCCCCCTGCACGACCGGCTCGACGATCACCGCGGCGATCTCGTCCGCGTGACGCTCGATCGTGTCGGTGAGCCGGGCGGCGTAGCCTTCGTCCCAATCCGGGGGCGGCGCCTCGGCGAAGACCTGGACCGGGAGCACCCCGGTCCAGAGCGAGTGCATGCCGCCGACCGGATCGCAGACGCTCATCGGGTGAAACGTGTCACCGTGATATCCGCCACGCCACGTCGCGAGGCGGTTCCGGCCCGGCCGCCCGAGAGCCCGCTGGGCCTGGAGAGCCATCTTGATCGCCACCTCGACGCCCACCGACCCGGAGTCGCAGAGGAACACGTGCTCCAGGCCGGCCGGGGTGATCTCCACCAGCTCGGTGGCCAACCGGATCGCCGGTTCGTGGGTGAGCCCGCCGAACATCACGTGGCTCATCCGGCCGGCCTGCTCGGCCAGGGCCGCGTCCAGAACCGGATGCCGGTACCCGTGGATGGCCGCCCACCAGGACGACATCCCGTCGACCACCTCGCGGCCACCGGCCAGGCGTAGCCGTACCCCCTCGGCGCTCTCCACCAGGTAGGGCTCGCTGCGGCCGGGCATCGGACCGTACGGATGCCAGACATGCGCCCGATCGAGTGCCAGCAGGGTGGCCACGCCGTCGCCGTCCGCCCCCGAGGAGAGTGACCTCGGGGGAACGGACGACGGGCCGAGCGCAACGCGGTCGCGCTCGGCCGCGCTCATCGGGCCGCAGCCGCCCGTGCCGGGCGGGCGCCCCGGGCGACCTCCAGAACCAGGTCCGGGCCCCGGTAGATGAACCCGGAGTAGAGCTGCACCAGGGCGGCACCGGCGTCGAGCATCCGGGACGCGTCATCGGCCGACATGATCCCGCCGACCCCGATGATCGGCAGTCGGCCACCGCTCTCGGTGTGCACGAACCGGACCACCTCACGGGACCGGACGGTCAGCGGGGCGCCGGAGAGGCCGCCCGCCTCGTTCGCCAGATGCCGGTCGGACGGGGCCAGCCCGTCCCGGGACAGCGTCGTGTTGGTGGCGATGATCCCGGCCGCGCCGTGCTCCAGGCAGACCCCGAGCAACTCGGCGATGGCCGATTCGGTCAGATCCGGCGCGATCTTGACGAGCACCGGCACCGGGCCGGCCAGCGCCCCGAGCAGCGCCGCGATCGCATCCTTGTCCTGCAGGCTGCGCAGGCCCGGGGTGTTCGGCGAGGACACGTTGACGGCGATGTAGTCGGCGTACCGGTGCAGCAGGCGGTAGGACGTCAGGTAGTCCTCGACCGCCTCCTCCAGCGGGGTGACCTTCGACTTGCCGAGCGAGATGCCCAGCGGCACGTCGAGTGGGCCCAGCTCGGCCAGGCGGTCGGCCAGGGCGGCCGCGCCGGCGTTGTTGAAGCCCATCCGGTTGACGATGCCCTCGCTGGCCTTGGCCCGGAACAGCCGCGGCCTGTCATTGCCCGGCTGCGGTTTCGCGGTGACTGTGCCGACCTCGACGAAGCCGAAGCCGAGCGCCGGCCACGCGGGCAGGGCGATCCCGTTCTTGTCGACGCCGGCGGCCAAACCGACCCGGTTCGGGAACCGGACGCCGAAGACCTCGACCGGGTTGGAGAAGCCGTACCAGCGGCGCATCGCGGCCAGGGCGGGCGCGGGCAGCTTGGCCAGCCGGTCCAGGGTCCACTCGTGGGCGTGCTCGGCGTCCCCGCCGCCCAGCCGGAACAGTGCCGGCCGGGCGACCTTGGTGAACAGGCTCACTCGTTACCCCTGAGCAGCTTGTGCAGCTCCTGCAACGGCCGCACCGACATGTCGCCGGCGCGGAGGGCCTCGATGCCCATCACCGCGGCCGCGGCACCGGGCACCGTGGTGATGCTCGGCACGTCGGCGGTGACGGCGGCGCTGCGGATCTCGTACCCGTCGAGGCGGGCGCTCGCGCCGGAACCCTGCGGGGTGTTGATGATCAGCGAGATCTCACCGGCCAGGATCAGCTCGACGGCGTTGCGCTCGCCGGGCTTCTCGTAGTGCTTCGGCACGATCTCGCAGTCGATGCCGTACCGTCGCAGCACCTCGCCGGTCCCGGCCGTGGTGACGATGGTGAAGCCCAGGTCGGCCAGCCGCTTGACCGGGAAGATCATCGACCGCTTGTCCCGGTTGGCGACCGAGACGAAGACCTTGCCGCTGGTCGGCAGCGAACCGTAGGCGGCGGCCTGCGACTTGGCGAACGCCTGACCGAAGCCGGCGTCGATGCCCATCACCTCACCGGTCGACTTCATCTCGGGGCTGAGCAGGCTGTCCACGTTCTGCCCGGCGAGCGTACGGAACCGCTTGAAGGGCAGCACCGCCTCCTTGATCGCGATCGGCGCGTTCGCCGGCACCGTCCCGCCGTCACCGGTGGGCAGCAGCATGCCCTCGGCCCGCAGGTCGGCGATGGTGGCGCCGAGCATGATCCGGGCGGCCGCCTTGGCCAGCGGCACCGCGGTCGCCTTGGAGACGAACGGGACGGTCCGCGAGGCCCGCGGGTTCGCCTCCAGCACGTAGAGCGCCTCGTCCTTGAGCGCGTATTGCACGTTCATCAGGCCGCGCACGCCGATGCCCCGGGCCAGTGCCTCGGTGTAGCGGCGGACCTCGGCGATGTGCGAGGCGGCCAGCGTGATCGGCGGCAGCGAGCAGGCCGAGTCGCCGGAGTGGATACCGGCCTCCTCGATGTGCTCCATGACGCCACCCAGGTAGACCTCGCCGGTCGCGTCGCAGAGCGCGTCCACGTCGATCTCGACGGCGTCGTCGAGGAACCGGTCGACCAGCACCGGGTGGTCCGGCGAGATCTCGGTGGCCCGCTCGATGTAGCCCTTCAGGGTGGGCTCGTCGTAGACGATCTCCATGCCCCGGCCGCCGAGCACATAGGACGGGCGGACCAGGACCGGGTAGCCGATCGTGTCGGCGATCGCCTTGGCCTCGGAGAAGCTGGTGGCGGTGCCGTGGTCGGGCGAGCGCAGCCCGTTCTCGGCGAGCAGCGCGCCGAACAGGCCACGGTCCTCGGCCAGGTCGATCGACTCGGGCGTGGTGCCGACGATCGGCAGACCCGCGGCCTTGAGCCGGTTCGCCAGACCGAGCGGGGTCTGCCCGCCGAGCTGCACGATCACGCCGATCACACCGGGCCCGCCGGCCGCCCTACCGGAGGTGTCCTCGGCGTGGAACACCTCGAGGACGTCCTCGAAGGTGAGCGGCTCGAAGTAGAGCCGGTCGGCGGTGTCGTAGTCGGTCGACACGGTCTCCGGGTTGCAGTTGACCATGACGGTCTCGAAATCGACACCACGGAGCGCCTGTACGGCGTGCACGCACGAGTAGTCGAACTCGATGCCCTGCCCGATCCGGTTCGGTCCGGAGCCCAGGATGATCACCTTGGGCCGGTCGCTCGGCACGACCTCGGTCTCCTCGTCGTACGACGAGTAGTGGTACGGCGTGTCGGCCTGGAACTCGGCCGCGCACGTGTCGACGGTCTTGTAGACCGGCCGGATCCCGAGCCGGTGCCGCAGCGACCGGACGCCGTCCTCACCGGCGAGCTCCGGCCGCAGCACGGCCAGCTGCCGGTCGGAGAGCCCGGAGCGCTTGGCCCGGCGCAGCAACTCCTCGTCCAGGAAGGGCGCGGCCAGGATCTCGGCACGCAAGTCGACCAGGGCCTGGATCTCGTCGAGGAACCACGGGTCGATCCGGCCCGACGCGGCGTGCACCTGCTCGACGGTGGCACCCAGCCGCAGCGCCGCCTCGACCGTGTAGAGCCGGCCGTCGTGCGGGACCTTCAGCGCCTCCAGCGCCTCGTCCACGCTGGTGAACGTCGGCGCGGTCCAGAACCCGGCGGCCTTGGTCTCCATCGAGCGCATGGCCTTGTTCAGCGCCTCGGCGAAGTTACGGCCCAGGCTCATCGCCTCACCGACCGACTTCATCGTGGTGGTGAGCTCCTTGTCCGCGCCCGGGAACTTCTCGAACGCGAACCGCGGGATCTTCACGACCACGTAGTCCAGGGCCGGCTCGAAGGCGGCCGGCGTCTTCAGCGTGATGTCGTTGGGGATCTCGTCCAGGGTGTAGCCGATGGCCAGCTTCGCGGCGATCTTGGCGATCGGGAAGCCGGTGGCCTTCGACGCGAGCGCCGACGAACGGGACACCCGCGGGTTCATCTCGATCACGATCATCCGGCCGTCGTCCGGGTTGATCGCGAACTGGATGTTGCAGCCGCCGGTGTCCACGCCGACCTCACGGAGCACGGCGATGCCCAGGTCACGCAGCTTCTGGTACTCGCGGTCGGTGAGCGTCATGGCCGGGGCCACGGTCACGCTGTCACCGGTGTGCACGCCCATCGGGTCGACGTTCTCGATCGAGCAGACGACCACCACGTTGTCGTGCTTGTCGCGCATCAGCTCGAGCTCGTACTCCTTCCAGCCGAGCACGCTCTCCTCGATGAGCACCTCGTGCACCGGGGAGGCGGCCAGGCCGGCACCGGCGATCTGCTCCAGGTCGTCGCTGGTGTGCGCCATGCCCGAACCCAGGCCGCCCATGGTGAACGAGGGCCGGATGACGACCGGCAGGCCGATCTCGGCGACCGTCGCCCGTACCTCGTCCATCGAATGACACACCCGCGAACGCGGGGTCTCGCCACCGGCCAACGCCACGATGTCCTTGAAGAGCTGCCGGTCCTCGCCCTTGCGGATGGCGTCCACGTTGGCGCCGATCAGCTCGACGCCGTACTTCTCCAGGACGCCGCTCTCGTGCAGGGCGATCGCGGTGTTCAGCGCGGTCTGCCCGCCCAGGGTCGGCAGGATCGCGTCCGGCCGCTCCTTGGCGATGACCAGCTCGACGAACTCGGGGGTGATCGGCTCGACGTAGGTGGCGTCGGCGAACTCCGGGTCGGTCATGATCGTGGCCGGGTTGGAGTTGACCAGCGAGACCCGGATGCCCTCGGCCCGCAGCACCTGGCAGGCCTGGGTGCCGGAGTAGTCGAACTCGCAGGCCTGGCCGATGACGATCGGGCCGGACCCGATCACCATGACGTGTTTGATGTCCTCACGTTTCGGCACTTGCTCAGCCCTTCTTTTCCACGAGCTCGACGAAACGGTCGAACAGGTAGTCGGCGTCGTGCGGGCCGGCGGCGGCCTCGGGGTGGTACTGGACGGTGAAAGCCGGGACCTCCAGGCCCCGCAGGCCCTCGACCACGTCGTCGTTGAGGCAGACGTGCGACACCTCGACAGCACCGAACTCGGTGTCGATCCGCTCGCCTACGGGTGCGTCCACGGCGAAACCGTGGTTGTGGCTGGTCACCTCGACCTTGCCGGTGGTCTTGTCGAGGACCGGCTGGTTGATGCCGCGGTGGCCGTACCCCAGCTTGTATGTCCCGAAGCCGAGCGCGCGGCCGAGGATCTGGCTGCCGAAGCAGATGCCGAACAGCGGCACCCGGCGGCGCATGACCTCTTGCGCGAGCGCGACCGGGCCGTCGGCGGTGGCCGGGTCGCCCGGGCCGGGCGAGAAGAACACCGCGTCCGGGCCGACCGCGAGCAGGTCCTCGATCGACGAGGCGGCCGGGAAGACGTGCGTGGTGACGCCGCGCGCGGCCAGCCGGCGCGAGACGTTGCGCTTGATGCCCAGGTCCAGCGCGGCGACCGTGTAGCGGTGCGTGCCCTCGGCCTGGACGGTGTACTTCTCCGGCGTGGTCACCTGGGCCGACAGGTCGGCGCCGAGCATCTGCGGCTGGGCCAGGACCCGCTGCTGCAGGGCCCGCGGGTCCAGGTCGACCGACGAGATGCCGACCCGCATGGCACCGCGTTCACGCAGGTGGCGGGTGAGGGCGCGGGTGTCGACGCCGCTGATGCCGACGACGCCCTCGGCCTTGAGCCGGTCGCCGAGGTCGCCGGTGGACCGCCAGTTGGAGGGGCGGCGGGCCGGGTCGCGGACCACGTAGCCGGAGACCCAGATCCGGTCCGACTCGTCGTCCTCGTCGTTGACGCCGGTGTTGCCGATCTGCGGGGCGGTCTGCACCACGACCTGCCGGTGGAACGACGGGTCGGTCAGGACCTCCTGGTAGCCGGTCATGCCGGTGGTGAACACCGCCTCGCCGAACGTCTCCCCCACCGCGCCGTACGCGCTGCCGTGGAACGTGCGCCCGTCCTCGAGCACGAGGATCGCCTTGCTCATTTGACTGCCTTCCCGTCCAGAACCGTCGCCTCGCCCCGCAGGAAGGTCGCCACGATGCGACCGGGCAGGGTCATGCCCGCGTACGGCGTGTTGCGGCTGCGGCTGGCCAGCTCCGACGGGTCGACGACCCGGCGCGCGGCCGGGTCCACCAGCGTCAGGTTCGCCGGGGAGCCGACGCTCAGGTCACCGCCGTGCCCGGCCAGACCGGCGATCCGGGCCGGGGCCCGCGACATCCGGTCGGCGATCAGGTCCCACTGCGGGCCGTAGATGCTCAGCACGATCGGCAGCGCCGTCTCCAGGCCGAGCATGCCGGGGCGGGCGTGCGCCCACTCGCATTCCTTGTCCTGCACGGCGTGCGGCGCGTGGTCGGTGGCGACCACGTCGATCACCCCGTCCAGCAGTGCCTGGCGCAGGGCTTCGACGTCGCTGCGCGTACGCAACGGGGGGTTGACCTTGAAGACCGGGTCGTAGCCGGCGGCCAGCTCGTCGGTGAGGAGCAGGTGGTGCGGGGTGACCTCGGCGGTCACCCGGACGCCGCGGGCCTTGGCCTGGCGCAGTACCTCGACCGAACCGGCGGTGGAGACGTGGCAGACGTGCAGGCGGCTACCGACGTGCTCGGCCAGCAGCACGTCGCGGGCGATGATCGCCTCCTCGGCGACCGCGGGCCAGCCGGTCAGGCCGAGGCGGGTGCTGACCTCGCCCTCGTGCATCTGGGCGCCCTCGGTGAGGCGGGGCTCCTCGGCGTGCTGGGCGATGACGCCGTCGAACGCCTTGACGTACTCCAGGGCGCGGCGCATCAGCTTCGGGTCGGCGACGCAGAAACCGTCGTCGGAGAAGATCCGCACGTTCGCCGCCGAGGTGGCCATCGCGCCGAGTTCGGCCATCTGCTTACCGGCCAGGCCGACCGTGACGGCGCCGATCGGCTGCACGTCGACCAGGCCGGCCTCCCGGCCCAGGCGCCAGACCTGCTCGACCACACCGGCGGTGTCGGCGACCGGCGAGGTGTTCGCCATCGCGCAGACCGCGGTGTAGCCGCCGAGCGCGGCGGCGCGGGAGCCGGTCTCGACGGTCTCGGCGTCCTCCCGGCCAGGCTCGCGCAGGTGGGTGTGCACGTCGACGAGGCCGGGCAGCGCGACCAGCCCGGCCGCGTCGATGACCTCGGCGTTCTCGACCGGGGCCGAGATCACACCGTCGTTGATGTACAGGTCGGTCGGTTCGGCACCGAGGATCGAGACGCCCTTGATCAGGTACGCCATCACTTGCCTCCCAGCAGCAGGTAGAGGACGGCCATCCGGACGCTGACGCCGTTGGCGACCTGTTCGACGATCGTGGAACGGGGTGAGTCGGCCACCTCGGGCGCGATCTCCATCCCGCGGTTCATCGGGCCGGGGTGCATCACGATCGCGTGCTCCGGCAGCTTCTTCATCCGGGCCACGTCGAGCCCGTAACGGCGGCTGTACTCACGCGCCGAGGGGAAGTACGAGTCCTGCATCCGCTCGGTCTGCACCCGCAGCATCATCACCACGTCCGAGTCGGGCAGGACCGCGTCCAGGTCGTAGGAGACCTTCGTCGATTTGGAGAGCGCCGCGACGATGTCCACCGGGATCAGCGTGGGCGGCCCGACCAGCGTGACCTCCGCGCCGAGCGTGGTCAGCAGCAGCACGTTCGACCGGGCCACCCGGCTGTGCAGCACGTCACCGACGATCGCGACCTTCAGGCCGTCGAGACGACCCAGGCGAGACCTCATGGTGTACGCGTCGAGCAGCGCCTGGGTCGGATGCTCATGGGTGCCGTCGCCGGCGTTGACGACCGAGCCGTCCACCCATTTCGACAGCTGGTGTGGGGCCCCACTGGCCGAGTGGCGGATCACCACGGCGTCGGCGCCCATCGCCTGCAGGGTCAGCGCGGTGTCCTTGAGGCTCTCGCCCTTCGACACGCTGGAGCCCTTGGCGGAGAAGTTGATGACGTCCGCCGAGAGCCGCTTGGCGGCCGCCTCGAAGGAGATCCGGGTCCGGGTCGAGTCCTCGTAGAACAGGTTGACCACGGTGCGGCCGCGCAGCGCGGGCAGCTTCTTCACCTCGCGGCCGGAGAGCGCGGCCATCTCGGCGGCGGTGTCCAGGATCAGCGTGGCGGTCGGGGCGTCCAGGTCGGCGGCGGAGCGCAGGTGCTTGATCACGAGAGGCCTCCGAGCAGCTTGACCTCGTCGGCGCCGTCGGTCTCGGTGAGAGTCACCTTGACGCTCTCGCTGAGCGCGGTCGGGATGTTCTTACCCACGTAGTCGGCGCGGATCGGCAACTGCCGGTGACCGCGGTCGACCAGCACCGCGAGCTGCACCGAGCTGGGCCGGCCGACGTCGTTGAGCGCGTCCAGCGCGGCCCGCACCGACCGGCCGGAGAAGAGCACGTCGTCGACCAGGATGACCCGCAGACCGTCGATGCCACCGGGCGGCAGCTCGGTGCGGCCGAGCGCGCGGGTGGCCTTGAGCCGCAGGTCGTCGCGGTAGAGGGTGATGTCGAGCGACCCGACCGGGACCTCGACGCCCTCGAAGGCGTGAATCCGGGCGGCCAGGCGATGGGCCAGCGGGACGCCCCGGGTCGGGATACCGAGCAGCACGGTCCCGGTGGCGCCGGAGGTCTTCTCGAGAATCTGATGGGCGATCCGGTCGACGACCCGGTGCAGGTCGGACTCCGCCAAAATGATCTTGCTGGGTGCGTCTGCGCGTGGTTGTGCCACGGCGGACCTCCTTCCCCGCCTCACGGGACGGGTCGTTAAAGGACGTCGGTACGGGCTTGATTCTGATGAAAATCAGACCCGATGGCTGACGCTACGTTATCAGTGGACGCGGCGTTGGCCATGGTGACGTGCCTGACTGGAGCAGACCGGACAAATCCCGCCGTCTAGGGATACAGCCGGTAACTTTGGTGCGGCCCGCACGACTCATCGGTAACCAACACTTGACCGGCGGTCGCAAACTCCGTACCGTCACGCAGCGTAGCGATCCGTGAGGAAAGAACCCTCCGGGCCAGCACAGTACCGGGAGTGTCCGTATGCCGTCTGAGTACGCGAAGTCGCTGGGCGCCCGCCTGCGCTCCATCCGCCAGCAGCAGGGCCTGTCCCTGCAGGGTGTCGAAGAGAAGTCCAACGGCCGCTGGAAAGCCGTCGTGGTGGGCTCGTACGAGCGTGGCGACCGCGCCGTCACCGTGTCACGTCTGGCCGAACTGGCCGACTTCTACCGTGTGCCCGTCTCCGAGCTGCTGCCCGACGGCAGTGGCATCCGCCTCGAGGCCACCAACAAGATCGTCCTGGACCTCGAGAAGCTGTACGACACCACGGGTGAAGACCTCGCCTACGTGGCGCGGTACGCCCGGGCGATCCAGCAGCAGCGTGGCGACTACAACGGCCGGGTCCTGTCGATCCGGGCCGACGACCTGCGCGCGCTCGCCATCGTCTACGACATCTCGCCGTCCGGCCTCATCGAGCGCCTGACCGAGCAGGGCGTCCTGGTGGCCGACCCGCGTGCGTTCTTCGCCAGCTGACCGACCGGCCGGCTTAACGAAATCAGCAACACCCAGTAGCGCCCCCCGTAAAGCCCGCGTCCCCCCGACGCGGGCTTTCGCCTTTCCTCCCACCTTCCACGTCGTCGGCGGCGTTCCCCGCCCGCCCACGCCCGTCTCCGCCCGGTTTCCGGCCCGGCCCCGCCCGCCTCGGTCTGCCTCGGCCCGCTTTCGCCGACTTTCGGTTCGGCGCGGCCCACTTTCACCGGCATCCGGCCCGCTGCGGCCCCGGCCCGCTTTCGCCGATTTCGGCCCGCTGCGGTTCGCCCGGCCCGCTGCGGCTCGCCTCAGCCCGGCTTTTGCTGGCATTCAGCCTGCCCCTGCCCTCAGGCGCCCGCTTTCACCCGCTTTCAGAAACCATTCCGGCCCTCCCGCGCCCGCCTTCGACCCACTCCGACACTCCCGCCCTCGCTTTCGCTGGCTTTCGGCCCGCCTCCCCTTTTCGCCGCGAACTTGTGAACCCTGGTCACGGCTGTTCCGTACCACTCGGCGGATCGAGGGGTGTCCACGGCCGGCTGGGGAACGGGGCGCTCGGGGCCGCCCGAGCGGAATGCGGGGGTGAATCGGTGGTTGATCACCATGAGCGAGGCGAGTCTCGTCGCTCTCCGTCGCCGGTCGGGGAGCGGAGGCCGGACGCCGTTGGAAAAAGCTCGGCGACACAAGGCCCGGAAGAGACGCAAAGACTCGACGTTCCCGGATAGAGACGCGAACGCGCGAGGCCCGAAAGAAACGCGGCGACGCGAGGTCCTCGGAAAGAAGCGCGAAGACATCGGGCCCGGGAGAAGCGCGGCGGCGCGGCGTCTCCGGAGGGGCCGCCCGCACTCGACGCGATCACAGAAGGCCGCCCGAAACGCGCGGACGGCCCGGACCGTGTGGGTCCGGGCCGTCCGCGGTGAGCGTTCAGCGGGTGGCGAAGGCCGCGATCCGGTCCAGCAACCCGTTCAGGAAGCGGGGGCTGTCGTCGGTCGACATCTCCTTGGCCAGCTCGACCGCCTCGGTGATCGCCACCGGGTCGTCCACGTCCGGCTCGAAGAGCAGCTCGTAGACCGCGATCCGGGCCAGGTTGCGGTCGACCGTCGGCATCCGGTCGATCGTCCAGCCCTCGGCGTAGCTGGCGATCAGCTCGTCGATCCGGTCGAGGTGCTTGGCCACACCCTCGATGAGCGTCTTCGAATACTCGAGGTGCTCGGGATGCGGCTTCGCGATCCGGTCCAGGTAGGTCAGGAGCACCTGGCTCGGCGGCAGATCACGCAGGTCAGCCTCGAAGAGGACGTCCAGCGCTCGCTTGCGGGCCTTGCGACGCGCGAGCCGTTCCTTCTTGGGGCCTTCAGCCATCAGCTGCGGCCGAGGTAGCGGCCGTCGCGGGTGTCGACCTTGATCTTCTCACCGGTGGTGATGAAGAGCGGAACCTGAACCGTGGCGCCGGTCTCGACGGTCGCCGGCTTGGTGCCACCGGTCGAACGGTCGCCCTGCAGGCCCGGCTCGGTGTAGGTGACCTCGAGGAACACGCTGGTCGGCAGCTCGATGTAGAGCGGCACGCCCTCGTGCAGCGCGACGGTGGCCTCGGCCTCGGGCAGCAGGTAGTTGGCGTTGTCACCGACCGTGGCGCCGGGGACGTGAATCTGCTCGTAGGTGTCCAGGTCCATGAAGACGAAGTCCTCACCGTCCTGGTACAGGTACTGCATGGTGCGCTTGTCCACGGTCGCGGTCTCGACCTTGGTGCCCGCGTTGAAGGTCTTGTCCACCACCTTGCCGGACAGCACGTGCTTCAGCGTGGTCCGCACGAACGCCGGACCCTTACCCGGCTTCACGTGCTGGAACTCGACGACGCTCCACAGCTCCTTGTCGAGGTTGAGCACCAGGCCGTTCTTCAGGTCGTTGGTGGAAGCCATGTCCTGCCTTTTGTTCAGAGCGTGATCTTGATACGAATCGGTGACCGAACCACTCTACCGGCGGCAAGCTGGCCGGAGCGAATCGGGCCTACCGGGCGATGTGCTCCAGGGCCAGGCGATATCCGTCGAAACCCAGCCCCGCGATGACACCCGTCGCGACCGCCGAGATGACCGAGCGGTGCCGGAACTCCTCCCGGGCGTGGACGTTGGAGATGTGCACCTCGACCAGCTTGCCGCGCAGCATCGCGCAGGCGTCGCGCACGGCGTAGTTGTAATGCGTCCAGGCACCCGGGTTGAGCACCACGTCGGCGCCCTCGTCGGCCGCCCGGTACAGCCACTCCAGCATCTCGTGCTCGGCGTTGGTCTGTTTCACCTCGACGGTCAGGCCCAGATCCTCGGCGACGGTCTGGCACATCTCGACCAGGTCCTGATAGGTCGAGGATCCGTAGACGCCGGGCTCACGCAGGCCCAACCGGCCCAGGTTGGGCCCGTTCAGCACGTAGATCATCGGGCCACCGCCGCGTACGCCCGGCGCAGCAGGTCCTCCTCCGGACCGGCCAGGATGCCCGGCTTCGCCAGGCCGTCCAGAACCACGAACCGCAAGGTGGCCGCCCGCGCCTTCTTGTCGACGCGCATGGCGGGCAGCAGTTCGCTCCAGGCCTCTTCGGGGTACGCCGTGGGCAGCCCCAACGACTCCAGAATCGTCCGGTGCCGATCGGCCGTCGCGTCGTCCAGCCGGCCGGTGAGTCGGCCCAGCTCGGCCGCGAAGATCAGGCCCACCGCGATGGCGTGCCCGTGCTTCCAGGTGTATTTCTCACGTCGCTCGATCGCGTGACCGAGTGTGTGGCCGTAGTTGAGGATCTCCCGCAGCCCGGACTCCTTCAGATCCACCCCGACCACGTCGGCCTTGACCTGGATCTTGCGCTCGATCAGCTCACGCAGCACGTCGCTGCGCGGGTCGAGAGCGGCGGCCGGATCGGCCTCGACGAGCTCCAGGATCCGTGGGTCGGCGATGAACCCGCCCTTGACCACCTCGGCCAGACCGGCCGCGATGTCCTCGGCGGGCAGTGTGTCCAGCGCGTCCAGGTCGCAGAGCACCCCGGCCGGCGGATGGAACGCACCGACCAGGTTCTTACCGGCGGCGATGTTGACCGCGGTCTTGCCGCCGACCGCGGCGTCGACCATGCCGGCCACCGAGGTGGAGACCGGCACCCAGCGGACCCCGCGCAGCCAGGCCGCCGCGACATAGCCGGCCAGGTCGGTGGTCGCGCCGCCACCGACACCCACCACCACGTCGGTACGGGTGAAGCCGGCCGCCCCGAGCTCGTCCCAGCACCTGGCCGCGACCTCGATCGACTTGCCGCGCTCGGCATCCGGCACCTCGATCGGCACCACGGTCGCGACACCGGCCGACTTCGCGACGGCCTCGGCGCGCTCGCGGAGCGTCGGCGGGTGCAGCACCGCCACCCGGGCCGCGCCCTCGATCATCGCGGGCAGCTCGGTCGCCAGCCCTCGGCCCACGACCACGTCATATGGACGGTCGCCCGCCACCGGAATCCGCGTCACCACGGGCTACACCCTATGCGTACCGCCGCGAGCCCTTATGGGGTTATATACAGATGACCCCAAGCGGGTTACACATGACGCATGCCGAAAATCAACGTGTACCTACCCGACGATCTCGCCGACGCGGTCCGGGAGACCGGCCTGCCCGTCTCGCCGATCTGCCAACGCGCCCTGGAGCAGGCGGTCCGCCGGATCACCACGATCCGCCAGGCCGTCCTGACCGACGTCGACCCGGCCTGGCTCGCCGAGCGCCTGCCCACCTTCACCGCCCGCCTGATCACCGTCCTCAACCTGGCCACGGCCCGGGCCCGGGAGTCCGGCGCCACCTCGGTCACCACCGGTGACCTACTGCACGGCATGCTCGCCGAGGGGCAGAACCTGGCGCTGCAGATCCTCACCGCGATGGACGTCACCCCCACCTCGCTGACCGCCCCGGACGTCGCCGAGCCGCCGGCCGCCCCGGGCACCACGCTGCGGTTCAGCGGGCCCGCCGCCGTCGCGCTGGAGCTCAGCGTCGGTGAGGCGATCGGTTTCGGCCACAACTACGTCGGCTGCGAGCACCTGCTGGTCGGCCTGGCCACCGAACCGGACGGGGCGGCCGGTGAGCTGCTGCGGTCCCGCTCGGTCGACGGTAAGGCGGCCCGCCGGACCGTGGCGGCCGCCCTGACCGGCTACGCCCACCTCCGCGCCACCACCACCGACCAGGCCGCTCCCCCGGCGCTGCTGAACGCGCTCCGTGCCGAACTGGCGCCACTCGTGAGCCGCATCGAAGCCCTGGAGGCCCAACTGCCCGGCCCCGCCTCGCCGTCCGTTCAGTGACCCCACCACCCGTGGCGGAACGAGATCACTCGAACCGCTGAAATTCCCGTTGCGGTCTTCCGATACTCTCGCTGACCGCAACGGGGGGACATCAACATGGGTATCGATCGACGTTCGGTCATTCGGCGCGGCCTGCTGGCCACCGGCGGGGTGGCCGTCGGGGCCGCCGGTGCGGTCGGGCTGCCGCGGCTGTTCGGGTGGGACCGGCCTCCGCTCAGCGGTGGCTACGCGGCCGCCGCCGACTCGCCGGCCGATCTCCAACGGCCCGGGCTGTCGGTGCGCTACTACGTGGAGACAACCGAGCCGGTGGTGGCCTTCACGTTCGACGACGGCCCGGCTCCGGATTACACGCCGATGGTGCTCGACGCCCTGGACGCGGCCTCGGTCCCGGCCACCTTCTTCATGGTCGGGCGCAACCTGGAGGCCAACGCCGACCTGGTCCGCGACCGGATGAGCCGGCACGCGATCGGCAACCACTCGTGGTCGCACGACGACCTCGCCACGCTGGACAAGGCGGGCGTGCTGAGCGAGCTCACCCGCACCCACGAGATGATCCAGAAGGTGTTCGGGCGGACGACCACGCTGATGCGGCCGCCCTACGGGCACCTCGGCGGCTCCACCGTGCTGGCCGCCGACTGCATGGGCTACGACATCGTGCTCTGGTCGCACCTGATGCGCGAGCTGTACTTCGAGAAGGACCCGGACGGGCAGGTCCGCGACATCGTCGACAACGTCCGCCCGGGTTCGATCGTGCTGGCCCACGACGTCGGCAAGCCGCACCGCCTGGTGTCACTGCGCGGCCTCGGCGCCATGTTCGCCGGTCTCAAGGCACGCGGCTTCCGCTTCGTGACCGTCCCCGAGCTGATCGCCCTGGAGAAGAAGACCCCGGCGGTCTAGCGCAGTCGGGCCACGACATCGGCGGTGATCTCCGGCTCCTCGCGGCCGTCGGTGGTCACCGTGTGCGTGGCCACCTCCAGGTAGAGCGGGCGACGCTGGTCGAGCAGATGTTTCAGGGTGGCCCGCGGGTTCATCGCCAGCAGTGGGCGGCCGGCGCCCAGGCCGACCCGCTTGATCGCGTCGGTCAGCTCCACGGACAGGTAGACGACCGTGTGATCGGCGAGGATCTTACGCGTACCCTCATCGAGGATCGCGCCGCCGCCCAGGGCGAGGACGCCGCCGAACGTCTCCAGGGATGACGCCACGACCTCGCGTTCAAGGGCGCGGAACGCGGCCTCGCCGTCATCGACGAAGATCTCCGGGATCGGCTTGCCGGCCCGTTCCTCGATGATCGTGTCGGTGTCCGCGAACGGCACCCCCAACTCGGCGGCGACCGCCTGGCCGATGGTGGTCTTGCCGGCTCCCATCACGCCGACGAAGACCGCGACCGGGGCCATCAGTGGATGATCAGATTGTCGAGGTACGACTTCAGGTTGCGGCGGATCTCGGCGACCGAGTCACCGCCGAACTTCTCCGTCGCCGCCTCGGCCAGGACCAGGGCGACCATCGCCTCGGCCACGACCGCGCCGGCCGGAACCGCACAGACGTCGGACCGCTGGTTGATCGCGGTGGCCGGCTCGCCGGTGACGATGTCGACGGTCTGCAACGCCCGATTCAGCGACGAGATCGGCTTGAGCGCGGCACGCACCCGCAGCGGCTCGCCGTTGGTGATGCCCCCCTCCAGACCACCGGCCCGGTCGGTCACCCGCTTGACCCCGTCGGGCGTCGGCACGATCTCGTCATGGGCGACCGAGCCACGCGAACGGGCCTGGGTGAAACCGTCACCGATCTCCACACCCTTGACCGACTGGATCGACATCAGCGCGGTGGCCAGGCGGGCGTCGAGCTTGCGATCCCACTGCACATGCGAGCCGAGACCCGGCGGCACGTTGTAGGCCAGCACCTCGACGATGCCGCCGAGCGTGTCCGCATCCTGCTTGGCGGCGTCGACCTCGGCCACCATGCGGGCGCTGGCCTCCGGGTCGAGACAGCGCAGCGGGTCCTCGTCGATCCGGTCGAAGTCGTCGGGCGTCGGGATCACACCCGGCTTGGCGGCGACCGAGCCGAGCTCGATGACGTGCGAGACGATGTCGATGCCGAGCGCCTGCTTGATCAGCTGCTTGGCGACCACCCCGACGGCGACCCGGGCCGCGGTCTCCCGGGCGCTGGCGCGCTCCAGGATCGGGCGGGCGTCGGTGTGCCCGTATTTCTGCATGCCGGCCAGGTCGGCGTGCCCGGGACGCGGCCGGGTCAGCGCCGCGTTACGCGACTGCGAGGCCAGCACCTCCGGATCCACCGGGTCGGCCGCCATCACGGTCTCCCACTTCGGCCACTCGGTGTTACCGACCCGGATCGCCACCGGCGAGCCCTGGGTCACCCCGTGCCGGATGCCACCGATCAGCTCCAGCTCGTCCTGCTCGAATTTCATCCGGGCGCCGCGACCGTAGCCGAGACGACGACGCACCAGGTCACGGGTGATGTCAGCGCTCGTCACCTCGATCCCGGCGGGGACACCCTCGAGCAGCGCGACGAGCGCCGGTCCGTGCGATTCACCTGCAGTCAGCCAGCGCAACACGGCAACAGTCTGGCACGGCGCCCGCACGCCCTGGCACGAGGCCGCCCGCATCCCGCCCAGCGGACACCCGCGCCGCCGCTCAGACGCGGCCGGCGACCGCCTCGCCGAGAGCCGCCCGCATCGCCTCCTGCGGGGCCTCCGGAACCCCGGTGAACTGCTCGAACTGACTGAGCGCCTGAGCCAGCAGCAAATCCAGCCCGGAGACCACCGGGATGTCGCGCTTGGCGGCGGAGGCGGCCAGTGGCGTCGGCCACGGGTCGTACAGGGCGTCGAAATACACACTGCCGGGCCGCCAGGTGACCCGCTCGGCCAGCTCGTCGGCGGCCCCCTTGGGGACCGTGGACAGGACCGCGTCGGCGTCGAAGGCGCCCGCCGCGTCAGCCCAGGCGACCCCGTCGATGGTGAGCCCGAGAGCGACCGCCACCGGGCCCAGCTCCTCGCGGGCCTCCGGACGGCGGGTCACCACGGTGACCGCCTCGGCGCCCAACTCGGCCGCGGCGGCCAGGGCGGCCCGGGCGGTGCCACCACCACCGAGCACGGTGATCCGCGGCGGCGCCTCCTTGACCGCGTGCCGGCCACGGCTCAGACCGAGACCCGCCTCCCGCAGCACATGCACCATGCCCGGGACGTCGGTGTTGTCGGCATGCCACGAGCCGTCCGGCTGGCGGACCAGCGTGTTGGCCACCCCGGCCGCGATGGCCACCGGCGACGCCGAGGTGGCCAGCCGCAGCGCGGCCTCCTTGAGCGGCATGGTCAGCGACAGACCGGCCCACTCCGGGCCCAACCCGGCCACCAGATCCGGCAGCTCGGACTCGGCGCATTCGATCGCCTCATACGACCAACCGGTCAGCCCGGCGGCGGTGAACCCGGCATTGTGGATCACCGGGGAGAGCGAGTGTGCGATCGGCTTACCGCACACGGCGGCCTTCCGGCCGCTGGACGGGGTCTCGTCTTGGCTCTGCACCCGGCCCACTTTACGGGGCCGGGTGGCCGGGTCATTTTCCGCAGAGGTTGATGCCGTTGGCGCAGGCCTTCTGCACGTTCTTCTGGTGCTCGGCGTCGGTCACCGCGAACGCCGAACGCCCGCTCTTGTCGATCGCCACGAAGAACAGCCACGGCCCGTTCGTCGGGCGCAGCGCCCCGATCAGCGCCGCCTTGCCGGGGCTGTTGATCGGCCCGAGCGGCAGGCCTTTCACGATCTCGGTGTTGTACGGGTTCTTCGGGTCGTCCATCTCCTTCTGCAGGAGCTGGCCGGAGTGCTTCGGGTCCTTGCCGTTGAGCTGGAGCCAGTAGTTCGTGGTGACGTCGAACTGCAGCGGCATGTCCTTCACGTACGCCCGGTTGTAGGCGACCCGGGACACCTTCGGCAGGTCGGCGGCGATACCCGCCTCGGCCTGTGACAGCGACGCCACGATCAGCGCCTCGTACGGCGAGACCTTCCGGTTCTTCTGCACCTCGTCGGCGAAGCCCAGATCGCCGGTGACCGTGAGGAAGTGCTCCACCATGGTCCGCAGGGCGCCCTCGGCGGTGACCTTGGTGTCGAACTCGTAGGTGTCCGGGAAGAGGAAGCCCTCGATGCTCTTGGCCGACTGCTTGCCGTCACCCCGGTTGAACCACCAGTCCGGCACGCCGAGCGCCACCGGATCCTTGGCCGCCTCCTCGAAGTCCTTCACCGGGATGCCGGTGCCCTTGGAGAGCAGCTCGTAGGTCTGCTTCGCGGTCTTGCCCTCGGGGACCGTCACGCCCTTGCTGAGTCGCGTGTTCGGGTCGAGCAGCTGCGCGAGGGCCTGTTTGGCGGCCATCTGCCTACGCAACACATACGTACCGGCCTGGATGTTCTTGCTCTTGGGCTCGGCCTCGGCGGCCTCGACGAACGCCTTTGTGCTCTTCACCACATCGGCCTCGACCAGTTCGTTGCCGATCTCGGTGAGCGACAGGTTCTTCCGGATCGTCACCTCGACCGGGGTGGAACCGGAACCCTCGTAGTCGGCGGCGACGAAGAAGCTCGCGACCTTGGTGTAGCCGAAGTAGACGCCGCCACCCAGGACGGCGAAGAGCAGCAGGGTCGTGACCAGCGCGATGGCTGACCGGCCCCGCCCCTTCCGAGCCCGGTTGCCTCGCCGGGATCCACTTGACTCGGCGTCCTCTTCGAACGCCACATCCAGTTCGTCGATCATCTCGTCTGCCTCCGCTGCCCGTCCGGCCGACTCCGGTCAGAACACGACCAGCACTGACGCGCACCATACCCACATCGATGCCTTCGCGCCCACCCCTGGGTTCCTGCCTAACGCGCTGTGGCCGGCGGGGCAACCCAGGCCGGCTACAGCACCCGTCAGAGGGTCAGCAGATCGGGATACCGTTCTTACACGCGATCTGAATGTTGGCGTTGTGCTCCTCGAAGGTCTTCCCGTACGCCATCTTCCCCTTCGCATCGACCGTCACGAAGAAGAAGTAGGGGCTCTTCGGTGCCTCGATCGCGCCCTTCAGGGCGAGCTCGCCCGGGTTGCTGATCGGCCCGATCGACATGCCCGGCACGTTGTACCGGTACGGGTTGTCCTCACTGTGCAGCTCGTCGAGGGTCAGCTTCTCGGAGGACTTGCCCTCCTTGCCGTTCAGGCGCAGCCAGTAGTTGACCGTGCTGTCCAGCTGGAGGCAGCCGCACGGGAACTTGTCGGTGTACACCCGGTTGTAGAGCACCCGGGACACCGGACCCATGTCCTCCGGGAGCAGCGCCTCGACCTGCGTGATCGACGCGGCGACCAGTGCCTCGTACGGCGAGATCTGCAGTTTCGCGGCCTTGTTGGCGAAGTCCAGTTTCGTCATCTCGGCGTTGAAGTTCTTGACCAGCATCTTGAGGATCTGCTCGGCGGTGGCGTTGTCCGGCAGCTCGTAGGTGGCCGGGTAGAGGAAGCCCTCGATGTTGGCCTTGTCCACCTTCTTGCCGTCGCTCCGCTTCATCCAGGTCGCGCTGACACCCAGCTTGGTGATGTCCGACGCGGCCTTCTCGAAGTCGGCGTACTTCAGGCCGCTGGCCTTCGCGAGCTCGGTGAAGACCTGCATCTTCGTCCACCCCTCAGGGATGGTGACGGCGCCCTCGACGAACTTGTTCTTCAGGTCCAGCAGTGCGGTCACCGCGTCGCTGGCCTTCATCTCCTTGCGCAGCTTGTACTGCCCGACCTGGATGTCGGTGCTGTCCGGGTTCTCGTTCGCCGCGTTCACGAAGGCACGCGCGCTCTTGACCACACCCGAGCTGTGCAGCGTCTCGGCGATCACCGAGGCGGAGTCGCCCTTCTTCACCTCGACGATCACCTCGCCGGTGCCGGGGCCGTCGAAGTCGGCGGCCAGGAAACGGCCGGAGAAGCGGTCGTAGCCGTACCAAGCGCCGCCGCCGAGGATGCCGAACAGCAGCAGGACCATCACGAGCGCGACGACGGAGCGGCCCTTGCCCTCCTTACGGCGGTGGCGCCACCGCCCGGGGTCCGGGTTGCTCTCGAACTTGAGTTCCATCTGGTCGCTCAATTAAGTCTGCCTCCGCTGCGCGTCCAGCCAGCCCTGCAGGATCTCCACAGCAGCCGCCTGGTCCACCACCGCCCGCTGGCGCTTGCCTTTCACACCACGCTCCGACAGGCGCCGGCTCGCCACCACCGTCGACATCCGCTCGTCGGTCAGCAGCACCGGCACCGGCGCGAGCACCGCGCCGAGCCGATCCGCATACGCGCGAACGTGGCCGGCCGCCACACCCTCACGCCCGTTCAGCGCCACCGGCAGCCCGACGACGACCTCGGTCGCCTCGTGCTCGGCCACCAGCCGGGCCAGCTCCGTCATGTCCTTCGGAGTGCCGTCGTCACCGGTCTCCCGGTCCCGCGACACGGTCACCACCGGGCTGGCCAGGATCCCGTCCGGGTCGCACTTGGCGACACCGATCCGTACCTGACCCACGTCCACACCCAGGCGGACGCCCCGAGTGAAGCGCATGTTCACGCTCCCACCCTGCACAGCAGCAACCCGCATCTCCCGTCCCCGATTACGCACTGATGCGAAGAGTAGCGATCGGCCTCTTCGATGATCGTCACCGATCGCGACCAAGAGCTTAGCCCCAACGCCCGCCGAACCGCCGCCACCCGGGGCAAGGCCTAAAGATCCGCTAAGAAATGGGGTACCCAAACAACAACGACCGATCACCGAAAGTGATGAGAAGAGCGCCCCGGAGGATCCTCCGGGGCGCTCTCTTCAGTGCGATCTCACGCCTTGTCGGCGACTGCCTGCTCGATCGCGACGAGCAGGCGAGGCGCCTCCTCGGCCGGGACACCGCCGCCCTGCGCCAGGTCGGCGTTACCGCCGCCACGGCCGGACAGCGCCGCCTTCACCAGGTCCTGCGCCGAGATACCCCGGCTCTTCGCCGTACCGTTGATCGCGACGATCAGCGACGCCTTGCCGTTGGACCGGGCGGTCACCGCGACCACCGCGGGACGCGCCGCGTCGATCTTGCCGCGGATCTCCTGCGCCAGCGTCCGCACGTCGTTGACGGCCGCACCCTCCGGCGCCTCGGTGCCGACGTACGCCACACCGCGCACGTCCTTCGCCTGGCCGGCCAGCGCGGCCGCCCCGCCGAGGACCATCTGCGCCCGCAGCTTCTCCAGCTCCTTCTCCGCGTCGCGCAGCGCCGTGACGGTCTGCTCGACCCGGTCGGCGACCTGCTCGCCGGGCACCCGGAACAGATCGGCCAGACGGGACACCAGCAGGTGCTCCTTGGCCAGGAAGCTGAACGCGTCCAGGCCGACGAGCGCCTCCACGCGGCGTACCCCGGAGCCGATCGACTGCTCGTTGAGGATCTTCACCAGGCCGAGCTGGCCGGACCGCGCCACGTGGGTGCCACCGCACAGCTCACGGGCGTAGTCACCGACCTCGACCACCCGGACCTCGTCGCCGTACTTCTCGCCGAACAGCGCCATCGCGCCGAGGCGCCGCGCCTCCTCCTGCGAGGTGACGAACGCGTTCACCTCCAGGTCGCGCAGCAGCACCTCGTTGATCTGCTGCTCGACGTCGAACAGCACCGACGGGTTCACCGCGCCCGGCGTGTGGAAGTCGAACCGCAGCCGGCCCGGCGCGTTCAGCGAACCCGCCTGGGTCGCCGACTCGCCGAGGAAGTTACGCATCGTCTGGTGCACCAGGTGGGTCGCGGTGTGCGAACGGGAGATCGCCTTACGACGGTTCACGTCGATCTCGGCGAGACCGGTCTCCCCGGCGCGCACCTCGCCACGGACCACCCGCGCCTTGTGCACGATCAGGCCGGGCAGCGGCTGCTGCACGTCGACGATCTCCAGCCGGCCGCCGCCGACGTTGATCACACCGGTGTCGGCCTGCTGGCCACCGCCCTCCGCGTAGAACGGGGTGGTGTCCAGGACCAGCTCGACGAACTCGCCCTCACCGGCCACCTCGACCCGACCGGAGTCACCGATCAGCGCCCGGACCCGCGACTCGCGGGTGATCTCCTGGTAGCCGGTGAACTCGACCGGGCCGCCCGCGTCCAGCGCCGAACGGTACGCCGACAGGTCCGCGTGACCGGTCTTGCGCGCCGCCGCGTCCGCCTTCGCCGCCGCCTTCTGCTCCGCCATCAGCCGGCGGAAACCGTCCTGGTCGACCTGCAGGCCCTGCTCCTGCGCGATCTCCAGGGTCAGGTCGATCGGGAAGCCGTACGTGTCGTGCAGTTTGAACGCCTGCGAGCCGGACAGCTGGGTCTTGTTCGACGCGCGGGTCTCGGCGATCGCGGTGTCCAGGATCGTGGTGCCCGCCTTCAGCGTGGAGAGGAACGCGTCCTCCTCCGCGTAGGCGTAGGTGGAGATCCGGCCGAACTCCTTCGCCAGCTCCGGGTACGACGGGGACATGCAGTCCCGCGCGATCGGCAGCAGGATCGGCAGTGCCGGCTCCTGCCAGCCGAGCAGCCGGATCGCCCGGATCGCCCGACGCATGATGCGGCGCAGCACGTAGCCACGGCCCTCGTTGGACGGCACGATGCCGTCGCCGATCAACATCAGCGCGGTACGGACGTGGTCCGCGATCACCCGCAGGCGCACGTCGTCCGGGTGGCTCTCGGACGCCGCGTGGCCGGAGCGCTTGCCGTACTCCTTGCCGGTCATCTCCGCGGCCCGGGACAGGATCGGCCGGACCTCGTCGATCTCGTACAGGTTGTCGACGCCCTGCAGGATCGACGCGATGCGCTCCAGGCCCATACCGGTGTCGATGTTCTGCTTCGGCAGGTCACCGACGATCGTGAACTCTTCCTTCGACTTCACGTCGGTGATCTCGTGCTGCATGAAGACCAGGTTCCAGAACTCCAGGTACCGGTCCTCGTCGACCTCCGGGCCGCCCTCCTTGCCGTACGCCGGACCGCGGTCGTAGTACAGCTCGGAACACGGCCCCGCCGGGCCGGGGATGCCCATCGACCAGAAGTTGTCCTTCTTGCCGCGGCGCACGATCCGCTCCGCAGGCAGGCCGGTCTGCTTCCAGATCTCGATCGCCTCGTCGTCGTCGAGGTAGACGGTCGCCCAGATCTTCTCCGGGTCCAGGCCGAAACCACCCTGCTCGACCGGCTTCGTGGACAGCTCCCACGCCAGCGGGATCGCGCCCGCCTTGAAGTAGTCGCCGAACGAGAAGTTGCCGTTCATCTGGAAGAACGTGCCGTGCCGGCTGGTCTTGCCGACCTCGTCGATGTCCGGCGTCCGGATGCACTTCTGCACGCTCGCCGCACGTGAGTACGACGGGGTCTGCTGCCCCAGGAAGAACGGGACGAACTGCACCATGCCGGCGTTGATGAACAGCAGGTTCGGGTCGTCGATAGCCGGCAGCGGGGCACTCGGGACCACCGTGTGCCCGTTCGCCTCGAAATGCGCCAGGAAGCGCCGCTTGACCTCTGCCGTCTTCATCGATTTCCCTCCTGCGAGCCGGGCTGCGCGTCGTCACGCAGATCGGCGAATTTGTCCTCATACAGCTCACCCGCGGCGAACGCCTCGTGGATCTGCTGCTCCCGCTCGGCCATCCCCTCGCGGACGTCCTCCACGAAGCTACGCAGCGACTCGACGAGGCCGCCAGCGGATTCCGACAGGGACGTGGCGATGCCCGTCGGGGTGAACTCGTTGGCCTTCTGATTCAGCTTGCGGACGACGAGGGCGCCGACGGCCAAGCCGACGCCGAGCCACAGTAGGCGCTTCATGACGGCGTACTACCTCTCTCGCGCTCGGCGCCTCAGCGGGCGGCCTTGCGGCGCTGCTTGATCGCGGCGCGAACCTCGCGCTCCTCCTCGGCGTGCCGGCGAGCGGCCGCCGCCTTGCGCAGCCCGTAACCGAACGAGGCGACCTTGACCAGCGGGTTGGCCGCGGCCGCGGACACGACGGTGACCAGGTTCGCGACGTTCGCGGACACGTTCTGCGCGTGCTCGGTCATCGTGTCGACCTTCGCGAGCTGCACGTTCACACCGTCCAAAGAGACCTGAACCTGTCCCAGAGCGACGTTCACGTTCTCCACCGTGGTGTTCACGTTCGTCAGCAGCGGGCCGGTCCGGTCCACGGTGTCGTTGATCGCGTGCGTGGTGGCGTCGATCGTGCGCCCCAGCTTGAGGATCGGCACGGCCAGCACGAGGACGAGCATCAGGAAGGCGCCCGCCGCGATCAGACCTGCGATATCTCCGGCATCCATGTGGCGCGTTCTCCTATTCGGGTGGTCACGGTTCGGCGGGTCGACCAACAGACCCTACCGTCCGTGACCACCACACGCGTCACGACGTCGCGGGTGTCGGCTCGCTCTGCTGGAAGATGGAATCGTCCGTGGGCAGAACCTGGTCCGGCTGCACACCCTGCGGGCCCGGTGCCGGGTCCGTCTTACCGCGTTCGTCCTCGATCGCGTTCCACACCTTGATGCTCACCGTCGATCCCACGCACGAGGCCGGATCGATCGGTTCCGGGGCCTCCGCACCCGCCTGCGGGTTCTGCTCCGCCGAGACCTGGTCCACCGCGCAGCCCGGCAGGCCGACCGCCAGGTCCAGGGTCAGTTCGTCGCGCTGCCAGCAGGTGTAGGTGCCCTCCTCGGCCTTCACCGGCATCTCCGGGCAGCCCGCGACCTTACGCTCGCTCCACCCGGCCTTGGTCAGCGCCTGCGAGTAGACCTTGGTCGTCTCCTTGAACGACTGATCCGACTCGGACACCCGCTCCCGGAACTCGCACACCCCCAGACACAGGCTGTTGCCGGTCTCGAAGTCCTTGTCGTTCTTCGACGCCCACGCCGGAACCTCCAGCGCGTCCAGCGAGGCCAGCACCGGGTCGCTGGACGCCGCCCGTACCCCGAAGAACGCCGGCAGGACCAGCAGCACCAGCGCCGCGAGCGACACCAGCGTGATCACCCGCAACCGGCGCTGGGTGCGCAGCTTGTGCCGCAACTCGGCACGCAGGCCGTCCGGCCCGTCCTCGCCCTCCGGGCTCGGCTTCCCACCGGTCCCGGTCCGCACGTCATCATCGTCATCGGACGGTACGGCCGGAGCGCCCGCCCGGGCACCGGCGACCACACGGCCGCTCGCGCCCGCCGAACCGGCCGGCTGACCCGGGACGCCGGCTGCACCGCGCCCGGCCGGAGCTGCGGTCCCCACGCCTGCCTTGCCCGACGTGATCGTCCCGGTGGCCCGTCCGGGAGTGACAGCCCCGACGGACGCGGCACCCACCGAGGCGGCGCCCACGGACGCGGCACCTACAGACGCGGCTCCCACGGACGCGGCTCCCACGGCACCGGTGACCGAGCCCACTGCCGGTCCACCGTCGGAACCCGGTCCGCCACGACCCGGCACAGCCGCGCCACCACGGGCGGCACCCGGCCCACCCGGGCCCATGCCCCCTGGTCCACCGGGACCACCAGGCCCACCGGGACCGCCTGGTCCACCGGGGCCCATGCCGTCGCCGGGCCCACGGCCGCCGTTGCCATCCGGCCCGCGGCCGCCTCGGCCGTCCGGCCCGTCGAGTCCACGACCGGGGACGGACGCGCCGCCGAGCGCTCGCGACGGACCATCCGGCCCGTCACCACGACCGGGAACAGCAGCGCCACCCATCGCCCGCGACGGACCATCCGGACCTGCTGGGCCACGGCCGGGCACCGCCGCACCGCCCGCCGCCCGCGACGGACCATCCGGACCTCGGCCGGGCACGGACGCGCCACCCATCGCCCGGGACGGACCATCCGGCCCGTCACCACGCCCAGGAACAGCAGCGCCACCCATCGCCCGCGACGGACCATCCGGGCCATCCGGACCCACCGGCCCACGACCAGGGACAGCGGCACCGCCCATCGCCCGCGACGGACCGTCGGGACCGGCCGCGCGACCGGGGACGCCGCCACGCGAAGGGCCGTTCGGGCCGCGACCGGGCAGACCGGAAGGCTCGCCGTCGGGGCCGCCGCCCATCGAGTTGATCTGATCGTCGTCCGGGCCGGCGTGACCCGGAGGCCTGATCGACCGCGAGGGTCCCTCGTCCGGACTCCGCCCGGGCAGCCCCGAGGGTCTGCCACCAGGACCGGCCCCACGACCGCGCGGTCCGCCGGGCCCACCGTCCGGACCGGCCATACCCGGGCCACCATCCGGACCCGCCATACCGGAACGGCCACCATCGGGCCCACCCATACCGGGACGGCCGGAGTCAGGCCCACCCATACCGGGACGGCCGGAGTCTGGTCCCATGCCGCGGGGCGGCATGCCGTCGGCGTCGCCGGGGCCTCGGCCCGGGCCGCCGTTGGGGCCGGGGCGTCCGCGGCCGGGTGCCATCGCACCCGCCGGGGCCGCGCCCATCGCTGTCGGGGGCATGCCGTCCGGGCCGGTCGGCGGTCGTCCGGGGACAGCCGCGCCGCCTCGGGCCGGTCCCTGGCCGCGGCCCGGTCCCTGACCCGGTACACGGGCTCCGCCTCGCGGTGGCCCGTCCGGACCGCCGTCGGGGCCGGGACGACCGACCGCGGCACGTCCGGGAGCGCCCGGGCCCATCCCCGATGCCGGTCCGGCACCCGGCGGGAGTGCCGGAGCGCCGCCACGTGCGGCGCCCGGGCCGGGTGGGAGAGCCGGTGCGCCCGCTCGTGCGGTGCCGGTGTTGTCCGGGCGCAGACCACTGTGCCGGCCGGTGTGTTCCTCGGGTTCGGACGGGAATCCGCCCTGGGGGCCCGATCCGTCGGCACGAGCCGCCCGGCGGCCCGGTCCGGCCTGTTCGGGCACGATGACGGCGCCCGTGCCACGGTCCTCGCCGGGCTGCGGGCCACGACCGGGACGCTGGATCACACCGGAGGTGCTGTCGGCCATCGCACCGGCCCGGCCGGGAACAACCGGGGTGCGGGCACCCTGACGACCGGGGACGACCGGTGGGACGACCGCCGCGCCGCGGACCGGCCGGCCGTCGCCGGGGCCGATGCGACGCGGGGCGGGAACGTCCGGGGTCCCGGTGAAACCGCCCGCCTCGGGCTCGTCGGGGTCGGCACCCTGGTGCGCGTTACGACGACGGCGTTCCTCACTCCTGGTGAGGCCCTCGCCTCCGGGGCGGCCCGGCGCGCCGCGGCGGGTGACGTTCTGGGTGCCGCTCTCACCCGTGGGCGGCACGAAAGCATGTGAACCGGTGTCCGAGCCGGTCTGCACGAACGAGTGTGAGCCGGTGTCGGAGCCGGTCTGCACGAACGAGTGCGAGCCGGTGCCGGAGCGCAACGCGCCGTCCGGGGCGCCGTGCCGACCGGCGCCGGGACCGGCCGGAGCCGCATGTCCCGGACGGTGAGCGCCGTCGCCGTCGACCGGCTGACCGCCACGACCGGAGTGCCGGCCGGTCGGTCCTTCGGCGGTGCCTTCTTCGGCCGGAGCACGGCGAGCCCGGGCCCGGCCGGAACGGTCGCCACCGGCGCCGGGCCCGCCGGGCACCGCCGCCGCACCATAGGTGCCGGGAGCGCCCCGGCCGCCCTGCTCATAGCCGTTCGGAATGGCCCCGGACTGGTGAACGGGGTCATACCCACCCGGGACGGGCCCGGACTGGTGAACCCCATCCCGACCGCCCGGAATCGGACCGGACTGATGGACGGCGTCCCGACCGTTCGGGATCGGACCGGACTGATGGACCGCGTCCCGACTGTTGGGGATCGGACCGGATTGGTGACCACCGTCGTAGACGTTCGGAATCGGCCCGGACTGGTGCCCGGCGTCGTAGACGTTCGGGATCGGACCCGACGAATGCACGGCGTCGTAGCCGGTGGGAATCGGCCCCGACTGGTGGACGGCGTCGTAAGCGTTCGGGATCGGGCCGGACTGGTGAACAGCGTCGTAGCCGCTCGGGATCGGGCCGGACTGGTGGATACCGTCGGGACGGCCCGGCGACACCGGGTCTGATGGGCGGAAACGGTCTCGGGCCGGGGCGCCGGGCGACACCGGCCGCACCCCCGGTGAGACCGGCCGCACACCTGGTCCGGCGGGTCGGGCGCCCGGGGAGACGGGTCGCGCACCGGGCGGGGCGGGGCGGCTCATCGGGATCTCGGGCGCGTTGCCGGACGGCGGCACGACCGGGGCACCGGCCGGCGGCTGCCCGGGGAACACCTGCCCGGACGGATCGGGGGTGATCGGCCGACGGCCACCACCGGCCTCCGGCCCGGCCACGGCGCGCCCACCCTGCGGCGGCCCACCCCGGCGAGCACCCGGCGGCATCTGACCAGGCGGAGGACCACCCGGCGGCATCTGCCCGGGCGGAACAGCACCGGACTGAAGAGCACCGGGCGGACGAGCGCCAGGCTGATTAGCACCAGGCGGAACAACACCAGGCGGAACAGCGCCAGGAGGAACAGCGCCCGGCTGACGAGCGCCAGGAGGAACAGCGCCAGGTTGACGAGGGCCAGGAGGAACGGCGCCGGGCGGAACAACACCAGGCGGAAGGCCTCCGGGCGGGCCCCCGGCGGGCCGCGGCCCGCTCGGCCCCGGCCCACGGCGACCACGGCCCTGCTGATCGAACGGAACCTGCCCGGCGGGATCCCCACCGGGCGGCATCTGCCCCGGACTGACCGGTCGAGCCGGCATCTGACCGGCCGGAGCCTGCCCCGGCGGCATACCAACCGGACGCTGACCGGGCGCCGGATTACCCGGACGCTGGCCACCCCGTCCCGGCGGGACCTGCCCGGGCGGGAAGGCCCCGGCCGGCGGCGCGCCGGGTGAGACCTGAGCGGCTCGCGGCGCCTGCCGGCCACCGGTGCCCTCGGCGTCGCCCGGACCGTCACCGGGGAAGCCGTCCTCGGAACCGCCGGGGAACGCGAAGTCGTCGTCGGGAGCCTCGTCCGGACCCGGGGCCATCCGCCCCGACTTGCTGGTCCGGGCCTCTCCGGGACGGACACCGGGGCCGATCGCCCCGGCTTCCTCCTTGGCCGTGCGCAGGTCGTCGAGCCAGCCGGTCTCCTCGCGCGGGACCTCCTGGGGAACGGCCGGCTGCTCGGCACGGCCGCCGCCACGCCCGAAGCGCCGACGGTTCTTACCGCCCTGGCCGGCTTCGTCGTCGGGCCGTTCGGCACCCCGCCCTGTCACCGCTGTTCCTTCCCGGCACTGTCGCCGCTGTCGTCACTGCTCCCGGCACCACCCGCGACCGGTCCACTCCCGGCCACCACAGCAGCACCGTCACCACTCCCGGCCGGATCAGCCGAGCCGGTCCCGGCATCCGAGGCGCCTCCGGCATCCGAGACCGAGACGGTCCCCGTGGCCGAAGAGTCCCCGGCTTCGGTGACCGAACCGCCCCCGGCCGAGTCGCCTCCAACCGAGCCGCCTCCAACCGAGTCGACCCCGGCCGAACCGACCCCGGCCGAACCGACCTGAGCCGATTCGCCCGGTCCGTTCCCGGCCGAACCGCCCGGTGACGAGTCCGCCGAAGACGATGACTCATCCGCGGCCCGAGCACCACCCGCCGCGCGGTCCGCCGTACTCACCGAAGCGGTGACCGGCCCGTTCGCCGGTGTCCGCGTCGTGGGGCCGAGGCCTCGCACGATCCGGCGAAGTCGCGGCACCCGTTCACCGACGGCGCGTTCGGCGCCATGATCGGTCGGCCGATAGTAGTCGGTACCGACCAGATCGTCGGGGACATACTGCTGGCGGACCACACCGCGTGGATCGTCGTGCGGGTAGCGGTAGCCCCGGCCGTGACCGAGACCACGTGACCCCGGATAGTGCGCGTCACGCAGGTGAGGCGGGACCGGACCGCCGCGACCGGCGCGGACGTCGGCCATCGCCTCGCCGAGGGCGACCGTGACGCTGTTGGACTTGGGCGCGGTGGCCAGGTGCACGACGGCGTGGGCCAGGTTGAGCCCGGCCTCGGGCAACCCGACGCTCTGCACGGCCTGGGCGGCCGCGGTCGCCACGAGCAGCGCCTGCGGATCGGCCATGCCGACGTCCTCACTGGCGAAGATGACGATGCGCCGGGCGATGAACCGCGGGTCCTCACCGGCGACGAGCATCCGGGCCAGGTAGTGCAGGGCCGCGTCGGGGTCGCTGCCGCGCATGCTCTTGATGAACGCGCTGATCACGTCGTAGTGCGCGTCGCCGTCACGGTCGTAGCGGACGGCGGCCACGTCGACGGCTTTCTCCGCCGTGGCGAGATCGATCTCGGTGACGTCCTGCGCGAGTGCCGATCCGGCCGCGGCTTCGAGGGCGGTCAGGGCTTTGCGGACGTCGCCGTTCGCCAGCCGTACCAAATGGTCCTCGGCATCTGCGGTAAGGGTGACGGCGCCGCCCAGGCCGCGCTCGTCGGTGGTCGCGCGGCGGAGCAGGTCGCGGACGTGCTCCTCGCCGAGGGACTGGAGGGTGAGCAGCACGCAGCGGGAGAGCAGGGGCGAGATGACCGAGAAGTACGGGTTTTCGGTGGTCGCCGCGAGCAGAGTGACCGTCCGGTCCTCGACGGCGGCAAGCAGCGAATCCTGCTGGGTCTTGCTGAAGCGGTGCACCTCGTCGATGAACAGCACGGTCGGCGGCCCGCCATAACGCCGCTCACGCCGGGCCGTGTCGATCACCGCGCGCACGTCCTTGACCCCGGCGGTCAGCGCGGACATCGCGACGAACTTGCGGTCGGTGGCGTTGGCCACCAGATGCGCGATGGTGGTCTTGCCGGTGCCGGGCGGGCCCCAGAGGATCACCGACATCGGGCTGGCGCCGGTGACCAGCTGGCGCAGTGGAGCGCCGGGGGCGAGCAGGTGCTCCTGGCCGATCAGCTCGTCAAGGGTGACGGGACGCATCCGCACCGGCAGCGGCGCGTCGCCGGCCGGCCGCCCGAAACCGGCCGTCGCGGCATCGGCCGGAGCCGCTGCCCGTGCGTCCGGCGGTGCGAGGGAGAAGAGCCCGTCCGTTTCCATCACGACCGACAGTACCGGCCATCCGGACCTGATCCGAAACGCCGCCTTCCGTCCTGTGGATAACCTTCGAGCAGCAACGACAGCCTCACCGAGAGTGGCGGAAAACACCTCCGGCCCGCCCCCGGGGGAAGGGCGGGCCGGAGTAGCCGGAGGGCCGGGGCGGTCAGCCGCGGCCCGGGCGGCGGCCGTAGAAGCGGCGGCCGGAGCCGTTGCCCGCACCGGCGCGCGGGCCGCTGCCGATGCCCGCCAGGTAGAGGGCGAGCAGCAGCAGGCCGAGCGAGGCCATGGTGGAGAAGTTGAACAGGTCGGGGGCGCCGAAGTTGGTGTCGAGCAGGTCGGCGAGCAGGTAGATGCCGAAGACTACGGCGGCGGCGATGGCGAGCATCGGTTCCTCCGGGGGGTGTCAGAGAGCCAGTGACTCGCTGGTACCCGAATGGGAGGGCTCCCGAAACACGGTCTTCGATTTCACCAGATAGAGCGGAGCCGCGGCGGCCAGCACGACCGCTCCGGCGAGGATCGCGACGGTGGTGCCCGCGCCGGCGGCGACCGCGGTGAGGACGACCGCGCCGATCGCGAAGCCCGGTGCGGCGACCATCGAGTTGAGCGAGAGCAGGCTCGCCCGGTACGGCCCCTCGGCCTGCCGGTGCAGCAGCCCGGAGTGCACCGGATTGGCCGCGCCGTGCACGGCGTAGCAGATCAGGAACGCGCCGATCACCCCGACCGGTCCGGCGAACAGGCCCATCCCGGCGACTGTCAGTCCCTGCGTGATCCGCAGCGTGAATCCGGCCCAGCGGGCGCCGACCCGGCGGATGAGCAGCGGCGCGAGGGCGGCTCCGGCCGCGGACGCGCCCCAGGCGGCCGAGCTGACCGGACCCAGCAGCGGGCCGGCCGCGGTGGTCACCTCACTGAGCCGCACCGGCATCAGTTTCTCGAAGGTGACCATGCCGAAACTCCACAGGAACTCCACCCCGACCAGCGCCTGCACCACCCGCGAGCGCCGGGCCAGACCCAGCGCGCCACGGATCGCCACCGGCACACCACGGAGCGAGGCCACGAATGCGGCCTTTCCGCGAGCGGGGCGATCCTCGGTCATCAGCAGCGCCACGGCGATCGTGCTGAGCAGGCTCAGACCAAGGGCGGCCAGCACGGGTACGGCCAGAGCGCTCACCGCCCCGAGCGGCCCGAGCCAGACCAGGCCGCCACTGGCCAGGGCCGCACCCGCCATCGCCAGGCTGCACGCGACCTCACCGCGGCTCAGTCCGCCCTCGATGTCGGCTTCCGGGTCGGCGGCCAGGGACTGGTCGACGAACCAGGACTCCAGCGGCCCGCTGTCCAGCGCGCGGTAGACGCCCTGGAGCAGATAGGAGACCGCGAGCAGGGCGACCGTGTCGGCGACCACGAACAGGGTGAGCGCGGCCAGGTTGACCAGGCCGGCGGCGAGCAGCACCGGTCGTCGGCCGAGCGCGTCGGCCAGCCCGCCGGTGGGCAGCTCCAGCATCAGCACGACGACGCCTTGGACGGCGACGGCCGCACCGATCTGGGCGATGCTCAGCCCTCGCCCCAGTGGCAGCAGGACCAGGACCGGGATGAGCAGCCCGACCGGCATCCAGCGCAGGCTCAGCAGGATCAGGTAGCGGGATCGGACCTGGGCCGCGGTCACTTCGCCTCCTCCACATAGGGCATGGCGCCGTAGAAGAACAGCACCGGTCGCGCGTCCGGCTGGGGATCAGCCAGCGCACGTGATCGATGATTTTCTATCAGTTGCTCCAGATCGGCATGCATCTCGCGTAGCTGCTCCGCGCCGAGAGTGAGCGCGTAGTCACCCATGCCGGCGACATCACGCCACTCCGGGGACTCGCCGGGCGCGCGCAGGCGCCACGCCTCGACCCGCCGGACGAGCTGATTGAGCTGGTACGACTCCAGCCAGTCGACGGCGGCGGCGGCATCCGGATCGTCCGGGTAGTCGCTGCGCTGCCAGGTGGACAACTGGTGCAGGGCCCGCCACCAGCGCTGCCGGCCGCTGCCGGGTCGGTCCTCCTCGACGACCAGGCCGGCCTCGGCGAGCTGGCGCAGGTGGTAGCTGGTGGCGCCGGTATTCGTCTCGAGGGCCTCGGCCAGGCGGGTGGCGGTGGCCGGGCCGTCCAGCCGCAACTGCCCGAGCAGGCGGATCCGCAAGGGGTGGGCGAGCACCCGGATCTGTCGGGAGCTCAGGTGCACCTCGGTCATGCGCTCATCGCTCGTCATGCATCAACAATAACTGTGCACAAAATCTATGCACAACTTCTTTGCATGGAGCCGACGAAAAAGGCCGGCGACCCGGGTCGCCGGCCTTGCTCGGTGGAACTAGTTGGAGTGCTGGACCGGCGCCGCCTGGCCGTCGGTGCCGGGCGTGCCCGCCGCCGCCTTCGGTTTCGCGTCGATGCCCGCCTCCAGGCGCTGCTGCGCCGTGATCGGGGTCGGCGCGGTGGTCAGCGGGTCGAACCCGCCCCGCGTCTTCGGGAAGGCGATCACCTCACGGATCGACTCGTTGCCACTGAGCAGCATGCACGTCCGGTCCCAGCCCAGCGCGATGCCGGCGTGCGGCGGCGGGCCGTACTTGAACGCCTCCAGCAGGAAGCCGAACTTGTCCGCGGCCTCCTCGGGCGTGATGCCCAGCAGGTCGAACACCCGGCTCTGCACGTCACCGCGGTGGATACGGACCGAGCCGCCGCCGATCTCGTTGCCGTTCACCACGATGTCGTACGCGTACGCCAGCGCCTTGTCCGGAGCCGACTCGAAGTTGTCGATCCACTCCTCGTTCGGCGAGGTGAACGGGTGGTGCACGGCGGTCCAGCCACCCTCGTCCGTCTTCTCGAACATCGGCGCGTCGACCACCCAGCAGAACGCCCAGGCGGACTCGTCGATCAGGTTCGCCCGCTTGGCGATCTCGATCCGGGCCGCGCCCAGCAGCTCCTGCGCCTCCCGACGCTCGGTCGCCGCGGCGAAGAAGACCGCGTCACCCGGCTTCGCGCCGACCTGGTCGGCCAGGCCGGACAGGTGCTCGGGCGACAGGTTCTTCGCGACCGGGCCCTTCGGCTCACCGGTCTCCGCGTCCAGCACCACGTAGGCCAGGCCGCGGGCGCCCCGGGCCTTCGCCCAGTCCTGCCAGCCGTCCAGCTCCTTACGGGTCTGCGCGGCGCCACCCGGCATCACCACCGCACCGACGTAGCCGCCGGCGTCGATCGCACCGGCGAACACCCGGAACGCGGTGCCACGCAGGTAATCGGTCAGCTCGACCAGCTCGACGCCGTACCGCAGGTCGGGCTTGTCGGAGCCGTAGCGGTTCATCGCGTCGGTCCAGGTGATCCGCGGGATCGGCAGCTGGACCTGGTAGTCGGCGAGCTCGCTCCACAGGCGGGCGACGATCTCCTCGCCGAGCTCGATGATGTCCTCCTGGGTGACGAAGGACATCTCGATGTCGAGCTGGGTGAACTCCGGCTGCCGGTCGGCGCGGAAGTCCTCGTCGCGGTAGCAGCGGGCGATCTGGTAGTAGCGCTCCATGCCGGCGACCATCAGGAGCTGCTTGAACAGCTGCGGGGACTGCGGCAACGCATACCAGGTACCGGGCTGGAGACGGACCGGCACCAGGAAGTCGCGGGCGCCCTCCGGCGTCGAGCGCGTCAGCGTCGGCGTCTCGATCTCGTTGAAGTCGCGGGCGTGCAGCACCTCGCGGGCGATCTGGTTGGCCCGGCTGCGCAGGCGCAGCGCCTTGGCCGGGCCGGAACGCCGCAGGTCCAGGTAGCGGTACTTGAGGCGGAGGTCGTCGGAGGCGGTGATGGTGTCGTCGACCGGCAGCGGCAGCGGAGCCGCCTCGGAGAGCACGATCAGCTCGGCGGCGACCACCTCGATCTCGCCGGTGGCCAGCTCCGGGTTCTCGTTACCGGCGGGGCGGGCGTTGACCTCGCCGACCACCTTCACACAGAACTCGTTGCGCAGCGCGTGCGCGTCCTCCTCGCGGAACACGACCTGGACCACGCCGGAGGCGTCACGGAGGTCGACGAAGATGACACCGCCGTGGTCGCGCCGACGCGCGACCCACCCGGCGAGCGTCACCGTCGTGCCGGCGTCGCTCGCGCGCAGAGTGCCGGCGTCATGGGTACGGATCACGGAAACGTCTCCTAACAGGGATCGCGTCCTTAACAGGGTTCGCGGGGCGCACCCGACATTCTGTCAGGAGCGCCCCGCGCCGCGTGCCACGGGCCGGTCACCGGTCCTCGGGAACCCGCCAGGCTGTGGCACGCAGGCCGGCGGTGCCGGAGCCGCCGACGTCGATGATCTCCACCAGGACCAGGCCGGCCGGGGCCGCCGCGGTGAGCACACACAGCGCGGTGCCGGCCTTGACCTCCACCTGCAGGCCCCGCCCGAGCGGGCCGGTGCGGATCGCCCGGTCACAGTCGGCCGCGTCGGCGTCGGCGCTCACCTGGCGGCTCCCGCCGGTCGCGCCCACGCCGAGGCTGAGCTGTGCCGGCCGGGTCCCGCAGCCGCCGTCGTAGCGGAGATCGGCGAGCACCTCGGCCGCGTCGGCCCGAGGTTCGTCCAGGTCCATGTGCAGCACGCCGGCACACGCCACCTGCAGGCGGAGCGGCTCCTTGGCGTACGCCACCGGGTAGCGCTCGGGCTCCGGCGGCCGGCTGCGGACCGGCTCCGAGGCCATCGGGGCGAACGACGGCCGGGGCGTCGCGGCGGCCCGGGTCGTCTCCAGTACCCGCCAGGAGAACCAGCCGGCGGCGCCCGACGCGAGCAGCGCCAGCAGGCTGAACAGCACCGCCACGACCACGCCGGGTCGGCGCCGCGCCCGCACCGGTCCGGTCGGGACCACGATGTCCCGCGCCACATTCCCCCGGGCGGCCCGCTCGCGCGCCGCACGTTCACGGGCGGCCTGACCCTCCTCGGCGGCGGCGAGCGGCTCGGTCGGGCCGTCCGGATAACCCGGGTCAGGGGTGCGCTGATGGGGCACCCGATGGTCGGGTCGGTGGGCGGCGGGTTCCCGGGGAGCTGCGCGGAATACGGACATGGCGGACTCCCATGGCGCAGACGGTTGAAGTGCTCTTTCGACGCTCAATCACCGTAAACACCATCGATCCACTGGGCCATCCCCCACGAGGGGACGACCACCCGCGAGTACGGCGATCCCGCCGACGATTCACCCGACCGCCGCAGTGACCACCGTCGTCAGATCGCGGCGCCAGTCGTGGCACCGCAGCGGGTTGCCCTTGGGGAACTCGAAGTCCACCGCACCGAGCAGCTCGAACCCGGTCCGGCGGCAGAGCGCGTTGGAGGGCCCGTTGTCGACCCGTGGGAAGGCGTGGCCCCACCGGATCCGGTCCTGGCCGGCCGCGTGCGCCAGGGTCCGGGCCAGCGCCCGCCCGGCCAGGCCCCGGCCCTGGAACTCGGGCAGCACCTTCCAGCCGAGCTCGTAGACGAGTTCGCCCCGCCACTCCTTCTCCCAGTAGCCGACCGACCCGACCGGCCCGGACTCGCCGACCACGATCAGGAACATCTCGGTGGTGCCGTCGGCGATGCCCGCCAGGATCCGCCGGTGCCGGGCGACCAGAGCCTCCTCCGGCTCGACCCCGGCGAGGAACGCCTGCATCTGCGGGGTGTTCGCCCGACGCTGGAGCTCCGGCGCCCGTTCGTCCCATCGCTCCAGCCGGAAGTCGGTCACAGCGCCTCCTGGAAACTCCAGCCGGAAGTCGGTCACAGCGCCTCCTAGAAATAGGTGTGCAGCACGTCCACGACCCGCCGATCCTCGTCGACGACCGGGATGTCGCGCCACTTGTCGAAGGCGGTGCACGGGTGCGAGATCCCGAACCGGATCAGGTCCCCGGGCGTCAGGGTCGTGCCCTCCACAGTCAGGTAGGTGTGGTGGTCGTTGAGCTTCGTCACCCGTACCCCGGTGGCCGGCTCGATCCGCCCGTCGGCCCGGCGCAGTTCCCGCGGCTCGGGCAGCCCTTCGTCGAACGGCGCGTCGCGTTTGCCCATCCCGGCGATGGCCAGGCCCGGCTCGGGCGCCGAGATCACCTGGGCCCAGATCTCCAGCGCCGCCGCCAGCGACCCCTCGCCGGGTACCCGGTTGAACGGTGTCCGCTCCCGGTAGAACCCGTCGTCGTGGCTGACCGTGGCGCCGCTGCGCAGGATCAGCCGGGCCGTCTCGCGGAGCCCGCCGAGACGGTCGACGACCCGGTCGAACCAGGCGCTGCCCCCGGCCGCGACGATCGGCCGGCCGGGCAGCAGACCGGCCGCGACCAGCCGGTGCACGCCTTCGGCGAGCTGATCCAGGTACGCGTCCACGGCGTCCTGATCACGCAGTTGCCCCTCGTAGCCGGCCACCCCGGCGAGCTCCAGCCCGGGGGCCGCGACCACCGCCCGGGCGACCGCCTCCAGCTCGTCGAGACCCCGGACCCCGGTCCGCCCGCCGTCGTGGCCGAGCTCGACGAGCACCCGTAGCGGCCCCCCGGTCCCGGCCGCGGCGGCCACCCCGGCCGGCGAGTCGACCTGGAAGTACGCCTCCCACCCGGCGGCACTCTCGGCGGCCAGCCAGCGCAGCGCCGTCCGGTCGAGGACCTCGTTGGCGATCAGTACCCGGTCGATGCCGAGCCGCCGGAGCACGAGCGCCTGGTTCGGGGTGGCCACGGTCAGCCCCCATGCCCCGGCCGCGGTCTGGGCCGCCAGGAGCCCCGGCGCCATCGTGGTCTTGGCGTGTGGTGCGAGGTCGAACCCGTGCCGCCCGGAGTACGCGGCCATGGTCGCGATGTTGGCCTCCACCGCCGCCCGGCGCACCACCAGTAGCGGCCAGGTGAAACCGCCGTCGAACAGCCCGAGCCCCCGTGGATCGACCGGCCCGTCCGGCGCCCAGAAGCCTTTGCTCCGCCAGTCGACGGTCATGTCGATCGTCATATCGCCCTCCGGTTGTCAGACTTCTCGTCATGGTCGACACCACGCTCTCCGCCGGATTCCGCCGCAACGTCGAGCAGACGTGGGGTGCCGCCGGGCGGGCGTGGTTGTCGGAGCTGCCCGGCCTGGCCGACCGGCTGATGACGGAGTGGGAGCTGTCGCCGGTCGGCCCGCTGCCACTGAGCATGAACTGGGTCGGCCGGGTCCGCCGGGCGGACGGCACCGCGGCCGTGTTGAAGCTGGGTGTGCCGGCGAGCGGTCATCTCGCCGACGAGGCCACGGCGCTGGAGTGTTTCGGCGGGCGGGCGGCCATCCGGGTGCTGGCCCGCGACGACGAGCGGGGTGCGCTGCTGCTGGAGGAGGCCCGGCCGGGCACCCCGGCCACGTCGCTGACCCCCACGGACGACCCGGCGGCGACGGCGGTACTGATCGAGGTGATCAGGCGGCTGCACCGGCCCGCCCCGGACGGGGTCGCGCTGCCGGAGCTGTCCGGCCGCATCGCGTCGTTCCGTAACCACCTGCGGCGTTTTCCGGGTGACGATCCGCTGCCCCGGCACCTGGTGGAACGGGCCGCCGGGCTCTTCGAGGAACTGTGTGCCAGCGCGACCGGGCGGGTGGTGCTGCACGGCGACCTGCACCACGACAACGTGCTGGCCGCCGAGCGGGAGCGGTGGCTGGCGATCGACCCGCACGGTGTCGTCGGCGATCCCGGGTACGAGGTGGGCGCGATGCTCTACAACCCGGATCCGCACGCGCCCGGCGACACCGTCCTGAACGCCGTCGAGGCCCGGATCGAGCAGCTCGCCGACGGTCTCGGCATGCCGCGTGAGCGGGTGCTGGCGTGGGGTTTCGTCCAGGCGGTGCTGTCCGAGGTCTGGTCCTGCGAGGGCGACGGCATGGTCAGCGGGCGGCCGCTGCGGCTGGCCCGTCGCCTCCTGCCGCGGCTGCCCTGACCGGGCTCCGGTCACCCCGGCTCGCCGCGCAGGTCGGCGGTCATCTCGTGCAGTTCGGCGAGACGGTCGACGAGGTCACGGGGGTGACCGGGCGCGTTCGGGCGGGCGTGCTCCGGGCGTGGCCCGGTGAGTGGGCGGTAGTCGACGCCCAGCGCGTCCAGGTGTTCCAGGTGCCGGGGCAGGCGGGCGGCGAAGTCGGCGAAGTCGCGCTCAGCCGGCCCCCAGAGCACCTCGGCCAGGGCGCACAGCCGGGGGAACGCCATGTACTCGACCCGGCGCAGCGACTCCATGTGCTCGGTCCAGAGGTTCGCCTGGGCACCGAGGACGAGCGGGGAGTCCGGCGGCTCGTAGGCGTAGACGTCCTCGAGGGTGAGGAGCGTGCCGACCGGGGTGGGCTCGCCCGGGTCGTCGGACTGCCGGTAGTCGAGGTAGAGGTGCACGTCCGGGCAGCAGACGACCTGGTGCCCGGCCCGGATCGCCACAGTGGCCGGTTCGATGCCACGCCAGGCGGCGATCACCGCACCGTCCGGTGCCCCACCGGCCAGGACCTCGTCCCAGCCGTAGACACGACGGCCCCGGGCGGCCAGGTGGGCGGCCATCCGCGCGGTGAAGTCGACCTGCAGCTCGCGGCCGCCAGGCCACTCGTCGGTCGGGCACTCGTCGCCGCCGATGCCGATGACCTCGGACGGGAAGACGTCGCAGACGTGGTCGAGGACCTGCCGGCAGAAGTCCAGGGTCGCCTCGGACAGGTTGAGGACGTGGCGGGAGATGCCCCAGCCGGTCCGGACCGGACCGTCGAACCCGTTGCCGAGCTCCGGGTACGCCGCGATGGCGGCCTGCATGTGCCCGGGCATGTCCACCTCGGGCACCACGGTGACGTGCCGCTGCGCCGCGTACTCGACGATCCGCCGCAGGTCGGCGGTGGTGTAGAAGCCACCGTGCGGCTGATCGTCGTAGCGGTCGTGGATCCGGGAGCCGAGCATCGTCGACGAGCGCCACGCGCCGACCGAGGTGAGCCGCGGCCAGGCCGGCACCTCGATCCGCCACCCCTGGTCGTCGGTGAGATGCAGGTGCAGCACGTTGAGCTTGTGAAAGGCGATCAGATCAACGAACCTGAGCACATCGGGTACGGGCATGAAGTGCCGGGCCACGTCGAGCAGGACACCCCGCCAGGTGAACCGGGGCGCGTCCTCGATCCGGCCGCACGGCACCGGCGACCCCAGCCGATCGAGGGTCTGCCGGCCGTAGAACAGGCCGGCCTCGGAACCGCCCCGCAGGACGACGCCCTCGGGCGCGAGCTCCAGCACATATCCCTCGGGTGCGAGGTCGTGATCGAGACGCGCGTCGACGAGTGCACCCACGGTGGTGCCGGGCTCCACCCGTACCGAAGAAGGCTTGGGAATCAATCTTTGACCGCCCCTCCGAGACCCGCGACGAGGCGGCGCCGGACGATGAGGAAGAAGATCAGCACGGGCAGCGTCATCAGCGTCGAGGCGGCCATGATCGCACCCCAGTCGTTCTGGTCGGGCTTGAAGAAGACCAGCAGCGCCATCGGCAGCGTCTGACGGTCCGCCTCGCTGATGATGAAGGTCCGCGCGAACAGGAAGTCGTTCCACGCGTGAATGAAGGAGAACACGCTGGTGGCGGCCAGCCCCGGGGCGGCCAGCGGGAGAAGGATCCGGCACAGCACGGTGAACCGGCCGGCGCCGTCGAGCTGGGCCGCCTCGTCCAGTTCGTCGGGGATCGCCTGCACGAAACCGCGCAGCATCCAGATCGCGAACGGCAGGGTGAACGCGGTGTGCACCAGCACCAGCGAGCCGAGCGTGTTCAGCCCGATCCCGGGTACCACCGTGCCCACGTCACGGACCAGGAAGAACAGTGGAATGGTGAGCGCCTCGATCGGCACCATCTGGGCGATCAGGAAGGTCACCAGCAGGGTGGTCCGGAACCGGAACCGGAACCGGGTCAGCGCGACCGCGGCCAGGAACGCGATCAGGCCGGAGACCAGCACCACGACGAGCGCCACGACCAGGCTGTTGAGCAGGTAGCGGCCGAAGTCCTCGACCGCGAGGACCCGGCGGAACGCGTCCAGTGATGGGGCGAGCGTCCACGGCTTCTGGTCCAGTGACTGGATCTCGCCGGCCGGTTTCACCGCGGCCAGCACCATCCAGTAGATCGGGAAGACGGTGACCAGCGCGATCAGCACCGCCACCGAGTCGAGCAGACGACGTCCGGCTCTCACCACTGTTCTCCCGACCGGCGCAGCGCCCGCAGGTAGACGAGGGTGACGGCGAGCAGGATCAGCATCGTCACCACGCCGATCGCGGCGCCACGGCCGTACTCGCTGGAGGCGAAGGCCTGCTGGTAGGCGTACACGTTGAGGGTGAGGTTCTGCCCGGCCAGGCCGCCGCCCCGGGTCATCACGTAGATCTGGGTGAAGACCTTGAAGTCCCAGATGATCGACTGGATGACGACGATCGCCAGCACCGGCCGCAGGATCGGCACCAGGATCCGCCAGAACGTGCGCCACGTGCTCGCGCCGTCCAGGGCGGCCGCCTCCAGCACCGATTTCGGGACGGCTTCGATCCCGGCGTACAGGGTGACCATCACGAACGGGAAGGACGCCCACACCACCACCGCGCCGACCAGGCCGAACGCGGTGTACCTGTCGTACATCCAGTTGAAGCCCTCGATGCCGAACAGTTGGTTGACGAAACCCAGGTCGGTGTCGAAGAGGAACATCCAGGTGGTCGAGCCGGAGACGGCCGGAACCGCCCAGGCGGCCATCGCGGCCAGCGACAGCAGCAGACGCGGGATCCGGCTGATCCGGGTCAGCAGCACCGCCAGGCCCGCACCGACGGCCAGGGTGGCCAGCACGCACCCGGCCGCGAACAGCACGGTGGCCAGCAGCACGTCCCAGAACCGGGCGTCGGCGAACAGCCCGGTGTAGTTCTCCGCCGCCACGAACCGGGTCGGTTGTCCGCCGCTGACCTGCGCCTGGGTGAAGTCGAGCACCGAGAGCAGGCCGAGCTGGTACATCGGGTAGAGGAAGAGACCACCGAGCACCACCAGGGCCGGCAGAAGCAGCCACAGTGGTGCCCGGGTGCGTACTCGGCTCACTTGGTCAGGGCCTCGTCGATCAGCTCGGCGGCCTCAGCGGTGGCCTCGTCGACGCTCGCCTTACCGGTCGCCACCTTCTCGATCATGGTGGGCAGCACGGCCGAGGCGTCGATCTTGCCCCAGCCCGGGTCGAGTGGGACGAACTTCGTACCGGCGTCGATGGTGTCGATGAACGGCTTGACGAAGGGGTCCTTGGCGACCACCTCGGCACTGGCCGCCTTCAGGGTCGGCAGGTTGCCCATCGCGTCGTACATCTCGGCCTGGTACTTCCGGCCGGCCAGCAGGGTGAGGAAGTCGGCCGCCAGGGCCGGGCGCTGCGCGTTCTTCATGATGCCGAGGTTGTTGCCGCCGGCGAAGGCGGGCGCGATCGAGCCCGCGGTCAGACCGGGCAGCGGCACGACCGTGTACCTGCCCTTGGCCGCACCGGCGTCCACGGCGGCCCGGTTGAAGTTGCCGAGGATGCCCATCGCCGCCTTGCCACTGGCGAACAGTTCGACGGTCTTGCCGCCGGTCAGGTCGGCGCAGTTCGGCGGCGGGCAGTTGTCCTCGGCGATCAGGTCGGTGTAGGCCTTGAGACCGGCCCGGGACGGTGCCGAGTCGATCGAGGTGATGTCACCGCCGTTGGCCCAGACGAAGGGCATCGCGGCGTACGTGTACTTGCCGCCCACCGCGACTCCGAACAGCTCCGGTCGCGCCGCCCGGACCGCCCGTGCCGTGGTGGTCAGCTCGGCCAGGGTGGCCGGCGGCTTCAGCCCGAGCTCCTGGAGCACGTCGTTGCGGTAGTAGAGCGCCCGCACCCCGACGTACCACGGCACCCCGAGCAGGGTGCCCTGGTAGGTCGCACTGGCCTTGGCGTCGGCGGCCAGGTCGGCGCCCTCCGGCCAGTCGGTGACCACCGTGCCCAGGTCGGCGAGGCCACCGGCGGTGGCGTACTCGGGCAGGTCGGTGTTGCCGTATTCGACGACGTCGGGCGCGCTGGCCGGGTCGTTGAAGGCGCCCTTGAACCGCTCGCTGCGGGTGTCCACCGCGATGTACTGCACGTCCACCGTGGTGTCCGGGTGGGCGGCGGTGAACTCGGCGATCGCCTCGTCGACCACGGCCTCCTTCGGCGCGCGGTTCGGCTCGTCGAAGAGCCACACCTTGAGGGCGCCGGTCCGCGGCCCGCCGTCGGTCGCGGCGGTTCCCGGCGTGGAGGTGGAGGGGGCACAGGCGGTGACCGTCAGGGCCAGTGCGGCAGCCGCCGCGAGTCGCAGTCTCATCAGCACTCCATACGAACCAGGTTCGTTAATAGTTCGTTTTCGATGCGCCCTAGCGTGCGGCCCTGACCATGCGATCGTCAAGAGTGACTTGACCCGGCGAGGTTGGTCGGCGACGCTACGACGGCAATAACGAACTACTTGAGAACGAGACGGGGCCGGCATGATCGGATTGGTGGTGCACGCCAGCCACCGGGCACGCTTCGCCGACGCGGCCGGCACGCTCACCGGCGTCGAGTTCGCCTGGGCGGTCTACGAGCGCGAGGACGAGATCCGCGACCGGGTGTCCGGCCTGCTCCGCGACCACCGACCGGCCGGACTGCTCCTCGGCCTGGTGCCCTACGCCCGGGCCCGCGACCTGATCCCGGCCGACCTCCCGGTCACCGTCACCCGCTCGGCCGCGCTCGACCTGGCCCTGGCCTGGGCCCGCGCCCGCGGTAACGGATGGCCCGCCACCCCGGTCAGCGTCGACACGTTCACCACCGAGACGATCGACGAGGTGGCCGCCGCCCTCGACCTGGACCGGACGGCGATCTCGGCGCTCCCGTTCGACCCGGACCAGCCGGTCGCCGAGGTCGCCGACTTCCACCGGGAACACCTGGAACGCACCGGCGCGCCCTACGTGATCAGCGTCCGGATGGGTGTGGCCGCCGCCCTGGACGGCCGGACCGCCGTGCTGCACGCCCTGGCCACCCCCGGCACCATCCGCGCCGACCTGCACGAACTCGCCCTGCGCATGCACACCAAACGGGCCGACGGCCAGCGTTTCGCGGCCGCGCTGTTCCTGGTGGCGAAGCCCGAACAGAGCAGCGATCTGGACCGGGCCCGGGTGGGGCTGCAGCACCTGCTGCTGAACACCCCCGAGTTCGCCGACGCCTGGATCGACCATCGCGGCGCGCGCGGGGTGCTGGTCTTCGCGCCCGCGTCGCTGTTCGAGAGCGTCACCCAGCACTGGGTGGGCCTGCCCGTCCTGGCCGAAGCCCGCGAGACGCTCGGCATCCGGGCCGTCGCCGGGTTCGGCATCGGCGCCTCGGCACGGCTCAGCGTCACCCTCGCCGAGCGGGCCGCGGCCCGGGCCGAACAGGACGCCGACCCGGGCGCCTACCTGTTCACCGGCGACGGGATGTCGATCGGCCCGATGGGCGCGTCGGCCACCCCGCTCACCTACACCTACCGGGAGCACGGCGAGATCGAGCGCCTGGCCGGGCGGGCCGGCCTCAGCCCGGCCACCCTGTCCCGGCTCGCCGCGATCGAACGGAACCTGGACGGCCAGCCGCTGTCCCCGGCCGAACTCGCCCGTACGCTCGGCATCACCGACCCCAGCGGGCGCCGGCTGATCCGCAAGCTGACCGGCGCGGGCCTGGTGACCGAGACGGGCAGCGCACAGGAGAGCCGCAAGGGCCGCCCGACCCGGCTGTACCGGCTCGCCATCACTACGGCCCTGGACGCCGCCCGATGATCTGGGACCTGCTACTCACCGGCGGCACGCCCGGCGACGTCGCGATCCGGGACGGCCGGATCGCCGCGATCGGCGACCTGCCCCGGACCGCCCGCACCGTCACCGACGTCACCGGCTGCCTGATCACCCCCGGCCTGATCGACGTACACACCCACGTCGGGCCCGGCTACTGGGGCATCGACCCGGATCCGATCGCCTGGCGGTCAGGCGTCACCACCTGGGTGGACGCCGGGTCGGCGGGCGCGTACACCGCGGCCGGGCTGCGCGCGGTCGCCCGGTCCGCCGCGGTCCGGGTCCACGCCCTGCTCAACATCTCCGCCGTCGGCCTGGCCGGACGCACCGGCGAGAGCCGCGACCTGGACAACTGCGACGTCGCGCTGGCGATCGACACCATCCAGGCCGACCGTGACCTGTTCCACGGCGTCAAGGTGCGCATCGACCGGGAGACCGTCGGCGCCAACGGGGTCGAACCGCTGCGCCGCGGACTGGCCGCCGCCGAGGCGTGCCGGGTCCCGGTCATGGTCCATATCGGCACCGCACCGCCCGCCCTGGACGAGGTGCTCGACCTGCTGCGGCCGGGCGACCTGGTCACCCACTGCGCGAGTGGCATCGCCGCACCGCTCGGCCCGGCGGTCCGCGACGCCGTCGGCCGGGGTGTGCTGCTCGACCTCGGGCACGGCTCCGGCGGCTTCGCCTTCGACGTCCTGGAAGCCCAACTGGCGGCGGGCCTGCGGCCGTTCACGATCTCCACCGACCTGCACGCCCGGTCCCTGCACGGCCCGGTCTTCGACCTGCCGACCACGATGGCCAAACTGCTCGCCTGCGGCGTCGCGCTGCCCGAGGTGATCGCGGCGGTCACCGAACACCCGGCGCGGGCGTTGGGCCTGCCCGGCGGTTCCCTCACCGTCGGCGATCCCGCCGACCTGGCGATCTTCGAGGTACGGGACGAGCCGCTCACCGTCGTCGACGCGCACCGGCAGGTCCGGGTCGCACCGATCCGACTGCACAACCGGGCGACGTACGTGGCCGGCCGTCCCCTGCCGCCCCGGCTGCCGGCCGCCGCACCGCCGTGGATCCCGCTCACCGATGCGCAGCGGGCCGCCCTGGCCCGCCGCGAGCACGACCTCCGTGCCCTGCTCGCCACGCCACTCGTCGACGTCGACGGACTGGCCGAACAGTTCCCCCGAACCTCCCCAGATCCGACCCTGCCCCGATCCGAACCGAGGAGTTCCTGATGCCCAAGCGCGCTGTGATGACCGACAAGGCGGCGCCCGCCGGTGGCCCGTACTCGCACGCCGTCGTCGCCGGCGACACCATCTACCTGGCCGGCGCGATCCCGGCGCTGCCCGACGGCACCCGGGTGACCGGTGACTTCGCCGAGCAGGCGCACGCCGCCTTCCGCAATCTGGCCGCCGTCGCCGAGGCGGCCGGTGCCAGCCTGGACGACGCCGTCCGGGTCGGTGTCTACCTGCGCGACTTCGGCGACTTCCCGGCGATGAACGAGATCTACCGCGAATACATCAAGGGCGACCACCTGCCGGTCCGCACCACCCTGCCGGTACCCCTGGTCGGCTTCGACATCGAGATCGACGCCGTCCTCTACACCGGCGAGTAGACACCCGTCACGGGTAGCCGGGCGCTCTCCTGGGTAGAGGGACATCCATGCCTCACACCGGAGAGTTGCTCGGCGGACGTTACCGGCTCGACGATCGGATCGCCGCCGGTGGCATGGGTGAGGTCTGGCAGGCCACCGACACCGTGCTCGGCCGGGCGGTCGCGGTGAAGACGCTGCTCGCCGACCGGGCCACCGATCCCGGCTTCCAACGCCGGTTCCGGCACGAGGCACAGGCCCTGGCCGCGCTGCGCCACCCGGGTGTGGTGCCGGTCTACGACTTCGGGAACACCGCGGTCGAGGACGCCTACCTGGTGATGGCCCGGGTCGAGGGGCAGCCGCTGAACCGGATACTCGCCGAACGCGGGCGGCTCTCCCCCGCCGAGACCATGTCGGTGGTGGCGCAGGCGGCCCAGGCCCTCGAAGCGGCGCACGAGGCCGGGATCGTCCACCGCGACGTCAAACCCGGCAACCTGCTCATCGAACCGGACGGCACGGTAGTGCTCGTCGACTTCGGGGTGGCCCGCTCGGCGCACTCGGGCACGGTCACCGGCGCGGGCGAGGTGGTCGGCACCGCCCTCTACATCGCACCCGAACAGGTCGCCCAGCATGTGGCCGGTCCGGCCGCCGACGTGTACGCGCTCGGCGCCCTCGCCCACCACTGCCTGGCCGGCCACCCGCCGTTCGAGGGCCGCAACCCGATCGCGATCGCCCTGCAGCATCTGGAGGACGAGCCGCCGGAACTCCCGGCCGACGTGCCACCGGAGGTCCGCGAGATCGTCCGGATCGCCCTGTCCAAGAAACCCGAGGACCGTTTCTCCTCGGCCGGCCTGATGGCCGAGGCGGCTCGCACGGCGGCCGCCGGCCTCGATGCCGGATCGCCGGTGGCGGAGGTTCCGGTGACCGGCCCGGACGACGACCTCGCCGCCACTCGGGCCGGATCACCGTGGATCGGCGTCCTTGGGATGCAACCACTCGACGACACCGCAATCAGCGCCGCCCTTGTCGACACTGCTCCCGGCACCGCACCCGACCACCCCACTCCCGGCATCACACCCGACCATCCCACTCCCGGCATCACACCCGACCGGACCGCTCCCGGCCGCACGGCGCCTGGCGCCGCACTCGATCACACGGCTCCCGGTGCCGCGCCCGGCCGCGCCGCTTCCGGTGCCACGCCCGGAAGCGCCGCTTCCGGTGCCGTCCCGGTGGTTGTTCCCCTACAGCGGCCGGCGACGCCGGATCGGACCGGGCCGGGCACCGGGGCCCGCGCTGACCGGCGGCGCCTTCTTCCGCTGTTCGTGCTGGCCGCGGTCGCTTTGCTGGGCGGTCTGGGGGTGCTGGTCGCGACCGACCCACTGGGCTGGTTCGGCGGCGGGCCGCAACCGACGACGAACGCCCCGGCCGCTCCGGTGAGCTCGGCGCCACGATCCGCCGACGCCCCGGCGGGCGGCGACGGGGGTAAGGAGACGACCCGGCCGGAACGAACCGAGCAGACGGAGAACGACGACCGGCCGACGAACACGACGACGACCACCCGGCCGGCCGAGCCCACGGCGACCACCGCACCGACCGTGACCGAGACGACCGGCGAGACCGCCACCCCGACCGCGACGGCGACGACCCCGGCCGAGACCGGCGAACCGGGCGACGACGAGACGGACCCGGGCGACAACACCGAAAACTAGAGAGGGCCACTGCCGACCTGCCGTTGATCTTGTGAGTATGCGCCCGTCGAGCAGCCCTAACCCTCACAAGATCGCCGGCAGTCGGCGCCCACCGCATCGATCCTGTGACGTTTCGGCCGGCCGGCCGGCCGGCGCAACCTCACAAGATCGTGGCAGCAAACCACGACCTCGACTGCAAAGACCCCGGAGGCCATCCCAACGACACGGGAGGAACTCCTAAAACGCCCCACCAGCGACGCGGGAGGAACCCTAAAGCGCTTCACCAGACATCTGAGCGACGCGGGAAGAACCCTAAACGCCGCCGAAGCAGCCATACCGTGCCGCCGACTGATCGCCTTACGTCCGGAGGCAGCCCAGGCGTGCCGCTCGCCGGTCAACCAGGCCCTGGAGACAGCCCTACGATGCCGTCGGCCGCTCGGCCCACGACTTCGTCGGTGCCGGATCACGGACGGACCGATCACGGCTCGCACCGGCGAACCGACCAGACCCTGACTCCGGAGGGTCTCTGGAGAGGGCCACTGCCGCCCGGCCGTCGATCTTGGTGAGGTCACGCCCGTCGAACAGCCCTGACACTCACAAGATCGCCGCCAGCCGTACCCACCGTGCCGGCCTACGGTCTGATCCGGACCGCCGGCCGGCACAAGGGATGAGAACCGATCAGGCGAAGACGTCCTGCTGGTAGCGGCCCGCCGCCTCCAGGGAACGCAGCCACGCCTCCGCCTCGACCGCGGTCGCCCCGGTGTGCCGGCGGAAGATGGCGTACAGCTCGTCGCGGACGGCCGGGGCCATCCGGGCGCCGTCACCGCACAGGTAGATGTGACCGCCCTGTTCGAGCAGCTCCCACACGGCGTCACCCTGGGCGGCGAGGGCCTCCTGGACGAACCGGTGCGGGTGCCCGTCGACCGCGGAGAACGCCAGGTGCAGGTCGGTCACACCGTCGGCGGCCCACTGTTCCATCTCGGCCCGGTACAGCCAGTCATGCGACGGATGCCGGCAGCCGTAGAACAGCTTGGCGGGGCCGCTCCCGGCCGTACCGGCACGCTCCTGAAGGAAGCCGCGCAGCGGAGCGAAACCGGTGCCCGGCCCGATCAGGATCATCGGGGTGGCCGGGTCGGCGGGCAGCCGGAACGGCGGCGCCGGCACCCGGACGTGGCCGTAGAAGACGTCACCCGGTGACAGCCGCGCCAGGTACTGCGAGCACATGCCGCGGTAGCGCCCGTTGCCGGTCCGGGACGGCCCGTCGACCAGGCCGACCGTGATCGTCACCAGGGACGGGTCGACGGTCGGCGACGACGAGATCGAGTAGAACCGCGGCTTGATCGTGCCGACCAGTTCGAGGAAGACCGCGAACGGCAGCTCGACCGCCGGGAACCGCTCCAGCAGCGACAGCACCGAGACCCGCTTGGCCAGGATCTCGTCGGCGTACAGGTCGGCCGAGGTGGTCCACGCGGTCAGCTGCCGGGTCGTCCACGGGCACTCGGTGTGCTCGGCGAGGACCGCGATCTGCCCACGGGTGGCCGGCTCCTGCAGTTCGACGAAGTCGGTGAGCAGGAGCCCGGCGGTGACCGGCACACCGATCGGCAGCCCGGTCGGCCGCTCCCCCGCTTGTCCGAGACGGATCACCAGGTCGCGGGAGACTCGCAGGGTGTGCAGGGCCCAGTCGACGAGCTCGGGATCGTTCTTGGCGTAGACGGCCAGGTGATCGCCGGCCGTGTAGGTGACACCCTCGGGCAGCTGGACGGTGATCGCCTTGACACCGGGCCGGGGCGCCTCACGGCTGAAGTCCCAGAGGCCGGTCGGGTCGCCGACCAGTTCCTCCACCGACATGACCATGACCGGGTGCGCCTGGTCGGAGACGACGGCGGGCCGGATCTGGTCCTCGCCGAGTACCTCGACGCTGTACCTCGGGCCGTCGGCGGCCTTCGATTCGGCGCCGAACTCGGTGGCGAGCGCACTCCACAGCCCGTTCAGCCAGCTCTGCGCCATGCCGTCGAAGTCGGCCGAGGCGTCGGTCTCGCCACGCTCGACGATGGGCTGCGCGCCCGCTCCGGCGAGCTTCGCAAAAACGCGACGGGGGTACGCCTGGTAGGTCGCCCACTGGGTGTTGCCGTTGCCCAGCACCGCGAACCGCACGGAGTCCAGCGTCCCGGCCGGGATGTCGAGGTCGTCGAAGGCCTGCGCGTTGTCCGGCGCCTTGCCGTTGTAGCTGGACGTGACGACGGCGAGCAGCCCGTCGGCGGGCAGGTCGGCGGCGAGTTCGTCGAGCGTCTGCACGGTCACGTCGAAACCCGACCGGCGGGCCCGGTCGGCCAACTGCTGGGCGAGGTCCTCGGAGGTGCCCAGGTTGGACCCGAAGGCGACGCGTAGCCGTACCCCCGAAGCTTGAACCTCGGCGGTCTCGGACGTCTCGGCGACCGGCTCGTCGAAGGAGAGGCGCTCGTGCGCGAGACGGGGACGGACCCGCAGCCGGAAGCCGTCCGGCTTGATGGTGAGGGTCTGCTTGATCCGCAGCCGGTGGCCGGCCGGGTCGGCGATGGCGAAGCGCTGCAGCAGCATGGCCAGCGCGAGGCGGGCCTCGGTCAGCGCGAACTGTCGGCCGATGCAGGCCCGCTCGCCGTTGCCGAACGGCTTGTACGCGTGCGGGTGGTGTTGGGCCTTGGCCTCGGGCAGCCACCTGTCGATGTCGAACGTCTCCGGGTCGGACCACGCCGACGGGTGGGTGTGCAGCGGTTTGAGGATGACCGCGATCTTCTGGTCGGCCGGGATCTCGTAGCAGCCACCGAGCGTGGTCGCCTCTCGCGAGGCCAGGCCGATCGCGGTGATCGGCGAGTGCAGCCGCAGCGTCTCGTCGAGGATCCGCGGGATCACGTCGAGCTTCATGATCAGCTCGTAGGTGGGCACGGTGTCGCCGGGCAGGATCCGGTCCACCTCGGCGTAGGCCTGGGCCAGGACGTGCGGGTTGCGCATCAGGTGATGCAGCGCGAAGGAGAGGGTGCCGCTGGTGGTCTCGTGCCCGGCGATCAGGAAGGTGAGGACCTGGTTGCGGATGTTCTCGTCGGAGAGCCGGGCGCCGGTCAGCGGGTCACTGGCCTCCAGCATCAGGCCGAGCAGGTCGTTCGACTTCTCGCCGGAGGCCCGGCGCACCCGGATCACCTCGTCGACGGTGTCCTGCATGACGGCGATATCCGATTTGTACGCCGCATCGGCCCGCTTCTTCAACCCGGTGACCATCGGCAGCTGCCGGGTCCGGTTCATCGCCTCGGTCAACGCGTTGCCCATGGCCTGCAGGAACGGATGCAGCTCGGCCTGCTCGAAGGACCGGAACTGCTGCCCGAACCCGGCGAGCGTGATGGTGTCGAGGGCGAGCCGGGTCATGTCGTCGGCGACGTCCACCTCGGTGCGCCCGGACCACGCGCCGACCAGGTTGCCGGCGATCTCCAGCATCTGCGGGAAGTACGCCTTCATCGACCGCTGACTGAAGGCGGGCAGCAGGATCCGGTGCGCCTGACCCCACACCTCCTCTTCCTCACGCGCGGTGAAGAGGCCGTCACCGGCGAAGTCGCGGACGTGCGCGAGCGGCGGGTCGATCGGCTTGTAGAAGCGGGACTCGTCGCAGACCTCGGCGACCAGGTCGGGGTCGTGGACGAAGACGACGTGCCGGCCGGCCAGATTGAGCCGGTAGATGCCGTCGGGGTGCTGCGCGGCCAGGTCGGCGAAGAACCGGTGTGTGCCCTCCACCGGCACCTGCAGTCCATTGCCGACGATCGGCAGTCCGCGGGGGGTGGGAATCGCGGCGCTCACGGGGGTCCTCCTCAGCCATACGGTGTATGGCTACTACCATACGGCGTATGGCTGAATCCGCTAAGTCCGGTGATCAACGTTTAACAAAGGGCGCAATCCTCCAAGCGGCTCTGAACATCGTCGACACCGACGGCGTGGACGCGCTGAGCATGCGCAAACTCGCAGGCCAGCTGGGTGTCAACCCGATGTCGATCTACCACCACGTGGAGAACAAAGCGGCCCTTCTGGACGGACTGACCCGCCTGGTCACCGATGGCGCACGTCACATCGCGGTCGGGGAGGGAACATGGCAGGAACAACTGCGCAATCTGGCGTACGAGTTCCGGTCGCTGAGCCTCGCCCACCGCAACCTGATCCGGTACGCCTTCGCGAGTGACGACTTCATCCAGCGCGACGGCCCGATGTGGCGGACACTCTGCACCGTGCTGCGCACCGCGGGACTGCCCGAGAGCGAGGTCGAGCGGACCGGTGCGGTTCTCGCCGTGCTCGTCGGCGGACTGCTGCACACCGAGGTCAACGGCACGATGCGGCGCCTGATCGGTTCCGGCCAGGCGGACGACGCCGGTTTCGCGCTCGCGGTCCAGTTGTTGATCGACGGAGTGGCCGCCCGAGTGTGAGCTGTCCTCACTATGAAGTTGTGATGAACCGGCTGTGGAAGACCTGTGTCGCCGCAGGTAAGCTCGGCCCCCGATCCCGGCCGGTCACTCATCGCTAGGTAGGACATGTCGGTCACTTACGACGCCCAGCTCCACAGTGCGCGGCCGGGGACAGCCTCCCCTCCCGCGCCCCCGCACCTCGGTTTCCGACCGGACATCGAGGGAATGCGCGCCATCGCGGTGACCCTCGTCGTGCTCTCGCACGCCGGCATCACGAGCCTCGAAGGCGGATACGTCGGTGTCGACGTGTTCTTCGTGATCTCCGGCTTCCTGATCACGACCCTGCTACTCAAGGAGCTGAGCCGCACCGGGACCGTCTCGCTGGCCACCTTCTACGCCCGGCGCGCCACCCGGCTGCTGCCCGCGTCGACCGTGGTCCTGCTGGTCACCGTGACCGCGGCCTGGCTGTGGCTGCCGGCCACCCGGTTCAAGTCGATCTCACTGGACGCGATCTACGCGACCTTCTACGGCATCAACTGGCGCCTGGCGAACGAAGGCGTCCAGTACATGAACGCCAGCGCCGAGCCCTCCCCGCTGCAGCACTTCTGGTCGCTCGCGGTGGAGGAGCAGTTCTATCTGGTCTGGCCGCTCCTCCTGCTGATCTTCGCGCTGGCCTTCGGCAAGCGCCGGGCCCCGGTGATCATCACACTCGTGCTCGTGGTCGCGGCGTCACTCACGGTCAGCGTCCTGCAGACCTCGACGTCGGCGCCGTGGGCCTACTTCGGAGCGCACACCCGTGCCTGGGAGCTGGCGGTCGGCGCGCTGATCGCGGTCGGCGCGACCCGGCTGGCCGGGCTGCCCCGCGGCCTGGCCGCCGGCATGACCTGGGCCGGCATGGCAGCGGTGATCGCCTCCGCGTTCCTCTACAACGAGGAGACGCCGTTCCCCGGCTACGCCGCCCTGCTGCCGGTGCTCGGCGCGGCCGCGATCATCGCCGGTGGCACGTCCGGCCCGAGCGGCAGCGCCGCCACCGTCCTGCGCACCTGGCCCTTCCAGCAGATCGGCCGGTACTCGTACAGCTGGTACCTGTGGCACTGGCCGGTCCTCATGATCGTCCCGCACATGCTGGACGTCGAGCCGAACGTGCCGCTCAACCTCGGTCTGGCCGCCGGGGCGCTGGTGCTGGCGATCGGGTCGTACCACCTCATCGAGAACCCGGCCCGCAACCAGTCCTGGGTGAAGGCCAAGGCCCGCCGCGGTCTGGCCGTCGGACTGGCCCTGTCCTGCTTCGCCGCCCTGGTCGCCCAGGCCGGTGCGATGAAGCCGCCGCAGCTGGCCAAGGGCGCCCCGGCGGTGGACACGGCCGAAGCCGTCGCCGGCGCGACCGACCCGGAGGCGGAGCTCCGGCGGATCATCGCGGCCTCGGTCGGCACCGGCAAGCTGCCGTCGAACACCACGCCCAAGGTGCAGAACGCGCGCAAGGACAAGCCGAACTACTACAACGACCGGTGTCACCTGGACTATCTGGACGCCGCGGCACCCAACCCGTGCCTGTACGGCGACCCGGCCGGCGCGCGGACCGTGTTCCTCTTCGGTGACTCGCACGCCGCGCACTGGTTCCCGGCGGTCGACGCGGTCGCCAAGGAACGCGGCTGGAAACTCGAGGTCCGTACCAAGAGCGCGTGCAACGCCGCCTCGGTGGTCACCTTCAGCCCCGGGCTCAAGCGCGTCTACAGCGAATGCCCGACCTGGCGCGCCGAGGTGCTCGCCGAGATCAAGCAGGCGCAGCCGTACCTCGTGGTGATGTCCTCCAGCGGCAACGACGGCAACCCGCTCGTCGACGACGCCGGCACCCGGCCGAGCGGCGCGCAGCTGGACGCCGCGTGGGCGGCCGGCTGGGACGCCACCTACAAGGCGATCAAGGGGACGCGGACGAAGCTGGTGCAGATCCGGGACACCCCCTGGCCCGGCTACAACGCGCCGGAATGCCTGGCCGAGCACTCGGACAAGGTCTCCCGCTGTGTCGCTCCGGCGATCGAGTCGATCGTCCAGCCGCAGCGGCAGGTGCTGGTCGAGCAGAACGCGAAGCGCAACGGCGTCCAGATGATCGACGCGCTCCCCTGGTTCTGCACCACCGACTCCTGCCCGGCCCTGGTCGGCAACGTGCTGGTGTGGCGCGACGACGACCACATCACCACGAAGTACTCGGCGATGTTGGCGCCCCTGCTGAGCGCGCGGCTACCGAAGTAAACAATTCGGAAACGGCCCCGGCACCGCGTGGAAGCACGCGATGACGGGGCCGTTCCATGTTTTGATCAATCCAGGGTTACACGTCCGAAACTTCCACCTGCGAGCATTCCGTGGCGCGATCAGCAGGAGGTTCCCTTTGTTCCTCAGCCAACACGAGCAGGAACGCCTGCTCATCCACGTCGCGGCCGACGTCGCCCAGCGTCGCCGAGACCGGGGCCTGCGGCTCAACTATCCGGAAGCCACCGCCATCATCACCGCCTTCCTGCTGGAGGGGGCACGCGATGGGCGTACCGTGGCCGAGCTGATGGATGCCGGGCGGCGGGTGCTCACCCGGGCCGACGTCCTGGACGGCGTGCCCGAGATGCTGGCCGAGGTACAGGTCGAGGCCACCTTCCCGGACGGCACCAAGCTGGTCACCGTGCACGGGCCGATCTCGTGATCCCGGGCGAGATCCTCTTCGGGGACGGCGACATCGAGATCAACGCCGGCCGCCCGGTCATCGCGCTGACCGTCCGCAACACCGGAGACCGGCCGGTGCAGGTCGGATCGCACTTCCACTTCGCCGAGTCCAATGCGGCCCTGGAGTTCGACCGGACCGCGGCCTGGGGCCACCGGCTCGCCATCCAGGCCGGCACGTCGGTCCGGTTCGAACCGGGCATACCCCGCGACATCACCCTCGTGGCGCTGGCCGGCAACCGCATCGTCCCCGGCCTGCGCGGCCTGGCCGGCGGGCCACTCGACCAGCCCGCGCCACCGCCGGAGCCCGACCCCACCGACATCGAACCGGCCGGCTCCCTCGACGAGGACACCGGCGAGGGCGAACACAACGGGAGCCCACGATGACTTCTCTGGACCGGAGCCGCTATGCGGCGCTGCTCGGGCCGACCAAGGGTGACCGGATCCGGCTCGCCGACACCAACCTGCTGATCGAGATCGAGGAGGACCGCAGCTCCGGCCCGGTCCCCGGCGACGAGGTCGTCTTCGGCGGCGGCAAGGTGATCCGCGAATCGATGGGCCAGGGCCGGGCCACCCGGGCCGAGGGCGCCCCGGACACCGTCATCACCGGCGTCGTCGTCCTCGACCACTGGGGCATCGTCAAGGCCGACGTCGGCATCCGCGACGGGCGGATCGTCGCCATCGGCAAGGCCGGCAACCCGGACACCATGGACGGCGTACACCCCGACCTGGTGATCGGCCCCGGCACCCAGATCCTCGCCGGCAACGGCAAGATCCTCACCGCCGGTGCGATCGACAGCCACGTCCACCTGATCAGCCCGACCATCCTGGACACCGCGCTGGCCGCCGGCATCACCACCATCATCGGCGGCGGCACCGGCCCGGACGAGGGCACCAAGGCCACCACCGTCACGCCGAACTCCTGGCACCTGGCCCGGATGCTGGAGTCCCTGGACACCTGGCCGATCAACGTGCTGCTACTCGGCAAGGGCAACACGATGTCCGCCGAGTCGATGTGGGAGCAGCTGCGCGGTGGCGCCGGCGGTTTCAAACTGCACGAGGACTGGGGCACCACTCCGGCCGCGATCGACGCCTGCCTCAAGGTGTGCGACGCGTCGGGCGTGCAGGTGGCGATCCACACCGACACCCTGAACGAGGCCGGATTCGTCGAGGAGACGCTGCGCGCCATCGCCGGCCGGTCGATCCACGCCTATCACACCGAGGGCGCCGGGGGCGGTCACGCGCCGGACATCATCACCGTCGCGTCGCACCCGAACATCCTGCCGTCGTCGACCAACCCGACCCGGCCGTACACCCGCAACACCCTCAGCGAGCACCTGGACATGCTGATGGTCTGCCACCACCTGAACTCGTCGGTGCCGGAGGACCTGGCGTTCGCCGAGAGCCGGATCCGGCCGTCGACCATGGCCGCCGAGGACTACCTGCACGACCTGGGCGCCATCTCGATGATCGGGTCGGACTCGCAGGCCATGGGCCGGGTCGGTGAGGTGGTCACCCGTACCTGGCAGACCGCGCACGTGATGAAGGCCCGGGTCGGCGCCCTGGCCGGCGACGGCGCCGCGGACAACAACCGGGCCAAGCGGTACGTCGCGAAGTACACCATCTGCCCGGCCCGCGCCCACGGCATGGACGCCCAGGTCGGCTCGGTCGAGCCGGGCAAGCTCGCCGACCTGGTCCTCTGGGACCCGGCGTTCTTCGGGGTACGGCCGGCGGTCGTCCTCAAGGGCGGCATGATCGCGTACGCGCAGATGGGTGACGCGAACGCCTCGATCCCGACGCCGCAGCCGATGCTGCCCCGGCCGATGTTCGGTGCCTACGGTGTGGTCCCAGCGCAGACGTCCCTCGCGTTCGTCGCCCCGGCCGCCATCGACGCCCTGCTCAGCGACCGGATCGGGGTGAAGCGGGCGCTGGTCCCGGTCGGTGACACCCGCTCGGTGGGTAAGGCCGACATGCCGCTGAACGACGCCATGCCCCGGATCGAGGTCAAGGCGGACACGTTCGAGGTACGCATCGACGGCCAGGTGATCGAGCCGGATCCGGTCGACGTGCTGCCGATGGCCCAGCGCTACTTCCTGTTCTGAATGAGCCTCGCCACGCTGCTTCTGCTCGCCGACGGGCGGCTGCCCTCCGGTGGGCACGCGCACTCCGGCGGGCTGGAACCGCAGATCGCCAACGGGCGGGTCCGCGACATCGGCGGCCTGGACGGGTTCCTGCGCGGGAAGCTCGCCACCAGCGGCCTGGTCTCGGCGGCGTTCGCGGCCGCGGCCTGCGCCGACGTCGAACGGGCAGCCGAACTGGACGCCGGTCTGGACGCCCGTACCCCCTCGCCGGCCCTGCGGAAGGCGTCCCGGGCTCAGGGCCGGGCGCTGCTGCGGGCCGGTCGGGCGATGTGGCCGATCGCCACGATCGGCCGGGAACCGCATCAGCCCGTCGCTCTGGGCGCTCTGGCCGCGGCGGCCGGGCTGACACCGGCCGAAGCCGCGATCGCCGCGGCGCACGGTCTGGTGACCGGTTCGGCGAGCGCCGGGGTCCGGCTCCTCGGTCTTGATCCGTACGCCGTACACGCGCTGCTGGCTCGGCTGGCCCCCGAATGTGACCGGATCGCGGCGGCGGCCACGGCCCGGTCCGGCGACCCGGTCGACGAGTTGCCGGCCGCGGGCGCCCCCCTGCTCGACATCGGCGCCGAGCACCACGCCACCTGGGAGGTCCGGCTCTTCGCGTCATGAGGAGGACCGGCCACCCGCACCCTGAAGGGCAGGAGACAATGCATCCCGAACTGCACGAACACGGTCCCGACGAGGTTCCGCACACCCACCCCGACCCGGGCGTCGACCCGCACACGCCGCTGGGCGAGGGTCCCCGGGCGCTGCGCATCGGCATCGGCGGACCGGTCGGCTCGGGCAAGACCGCCCTGGTCGCGGCACTGTGCCGGGCCCTCGGTGCGGAGATCCGCCTGGCCGTCGTGACCAATGACATCTACACCACCGAGGACGCCGACTTCCTGCTGCGCAACGGCGTCCTGCCGGCCGAGCGGATCCGCGCCGTGGAGACCGGCTGCTGCCCGCACACCGCGATCCGCGACGACATCTCGGCCAACCTGGACGCCGTCGAGGATCTCGAGGAGAAGCTCGGCCCGCTGGACCTGGTGCTGGTGGAGAGCGGCGGCGACAACCTCACCGCCACCTTCAGCAAGGGCCTGATCGACCAGCAGATCTTCGTGGTCGACGTGTCCGGCGGGGACAAGGTGCCCCGCAAGGGCGGCCCCGGTGTGACCACCGCCGACCTGCTCGTGATCAACAAGACAGACCTGGCCCCGATGGTCGGCGCCGACCTGTCGGTGATGGACCGCGACGCGAGGGCCCGGCGGCACGAACTGCCCACGGTCTTCCTGTCGCTGGCCGAGGACAAGCAGGCCACGCCGGTCGCCGACTGGATCCGCGGCCTGGTCGCGGCCCGGGTCTGAGGTGCGGGCGGAAGCTCGGGTCGTCGCCGAGTACGACGGGCGGGGCGGTACCCGGCTCGCCGTACTGCGCGGCGAGTCGCCGCTGCTGCCGCGCCGGACCGGGCGGCCCGCCGACGGCGGTGTGACGGTTCATCTGGTGGGTGGCGCGGCCGGGCCGCTGCGCGGCGACGAACTGCGGCTGGACGTCGTGGTCGGTCCCGGCGCCCGGCTGGAGATGCTGAGTGTCGCGGCCTCCCTGGCGCTGCCGGGCCGGGCCGCGCCGCCGTCCCGGCTGACCGTCACCGCGTCGGTGGCGGCCGGTGGGACGCTGCGATGGTCGCCGGAACCGCTGATCGCGGCCGCGGGCTGCGACCACGACGTGGTGACGCGGGTGGACGTGGCCGAGGGCGGGACGCTGCTGTGGCGCGACGATCTGGTCTGCGGGCGGCATCGGGAGGCGTCCGGCGCGGTCCGGGCGGACACCCTGATCCGGTACGGCGGAGCCGTCCTCTACCGCCATGAGCTGGCCGTCGGCCCCGGTGCTCCGGGCTGGGACGGCGCGGCGGTGCTCGGTGGGGGACGGGCGATCGGCACCGTCGTGATGGCCGGGCCGGAACTACCGGAACCGGCCGTCCTCGGCCCGGATGCCGCGTCGATGCGGCTGGCCGGACCAGGTCTGCTGGCGACCGCGGTGGGTGAGGACATCCGCCAGGTCAAGACGGCACTCGATGCGGTGGGGCTCGCACCGCTGTCGCAAGCGTGTTGAGACAGCGGCACGAGCCGTACCGGTGACCGAGCTCAGGCGGCGACCGCTATCGGCACGCCGTGGCTGTCGGTCAGTGCCAGCCTGGTGTGCAGGCTGCCCTGCTGGGCGACCTTCGCGAAGTACTCGCTGCGCCGACGCTGGAGGCAGCCCTTCCTGGTCCGTGGTCCCCCCGCCGCCACGGTCAGCAGTTCCGGTGCGAGCGAGCTGTTCAGGCCCTCCCGGAGCAGCCTCAGCGCCTCGGTGCGCAGCTGGGAGATCCGGGATTCGGTGACGCCGAGCCGGGCCGCCACCTCGCTCAGCGGTTGTTCCTGCAGAAAGGATTCCTGCACCACCTGCCGGAGCCGTTCCGGCAGGGCCTGGATGGCCTGGTGCAGATACCCGAGGCGTTCCCGCTTGAGGAGCAGATCCTCGGGCCCTTCAGAAGTCTCCGGCACCATCTCCTCGGCTGCTCCGGTGGGGAATCCCTGGAGGCTGAGCAGGGAGGCCTTCTGCACGTCGTCCTCGACGCTGGCCAACTCGTTGACGCCGATGCCGAGCATCTCGGCCACTTCGGCGTCGCTGGGCGTACGGCCGAGCGCCGCGGTGAGCTCCTGCCTGGCCGTCGCGGCACGCCGGGCCCGGGCCCGCACCGATCGGCTGGCCCAGTCCTGCCCGCGCAGTTCGTCGAGCAGGGCGCCGCGGATCCGGACCGCGGCGAAGCGGTGGAAGGGGATCCCACGGGTCACGTCGAAGGAACGGGCCGCGCCGAGCAGAGCCGCGAAACCGGCCGACGAGAGGTCATCTGCGTGGACATGGCCGGGCACCCGGTTGAGCAATTCCCGGACCAGATGGCCAACCATCGGCATGTTCTCGCGGATCAGGTCCTCGATGTCACGCGCGGACGGCGCGTCATGGATCATGCCGATGGTGGCGGGGAGTTCGGTCGTGGTGGTCACGTAGTCCTCCTCGCTGGTACTAACCGGCTGGTGAAACCGGCTTACGAGAAGAACAGTGAGCGCCTACGGGTGCAGCGTCAGCCGAACTTGGTTGCTTTTGTGGAGTTTTTTCATGAAAAACCTCAGGCCTGAGAGGACCACCACGGACCAACGAGGTTTAAACACGGAACCCGGCCGCGGTTCACGGCCGGGTTCGCGGAAATCGAGTGATCAATGCAGCACCGGGGCACGGAGCGCCGACACCTCGGCCAACTCCTCGTGCACCCACACCATCCGCTGCACCGCGATCTCCGGGTGATCGCCGAACTCCTCCGCCACGCCGGCGGCACAACCGTCACTGCCGTACCGCAGGATCATGGTGGTGATCGCTTCCTCCACCGCCGTCCGGGAGGGACTCTGGGACGGCTGGAGGTACGAGACGAACAGCGCCTCGGCGGCCAGATCCTTCACTGCTGTGCTGATCATTTCTGTCGAACTCCCCGATGTCGACGACCTGCTTGAACTCGGCTGACACCACGATCTACCCGGGCTCTCGCCCATCATCCGCTCGGGTGCCTTACGGGCCGGCAGCCACGCCGTGCCAAAGTGCCGCAATCCGGACTCCCGGATCGGAGCAGAAGCGCCTGTCGGTCTAGGTTCACCGTAACTCTACGGTCGGACCTTCGGCCTCCGGTTTTCCGCCGCCGATCGGGTGGACTGCCTGCCCGTTCCTACGATCAGGTGGTCGGGCAGACGTCGACTTCCTCGTCGCAGTCGTCGTTTCGGACCGGCGGTGTGGCCGGCGTGGTGGTGACCGGCGGGGTCGTGGTCTCACCCACCCCGGGGTTCTCGGAGGCGGTCGACGGCGGCGGCAGCGAGGGTGGCGGCGGCGTGGTGGGCGTCGTGGTGCCGCCGGTCGGGTCGGTGCCGGTCGTCGTGGTCGAGGTGCCCGGTTGCGGGTTCACACTCGGCTTCACCGACCCGGAGCGGGTCGGCGACGGCTTGATGACCACGTTGCCGCTCGGGCCGACCGAGATGGCCGGTGACGTCGCCGGGTCGGCGAACCTGGCCTCCCCGTTCTCCAGGATCTCGACCGGTCGAGCCGGGTCGCCCGGCTTCTCCGACACATACGTCTCGCAGGTCTCGTCGTTGAGCTTGAAGACCAGCGGGGCCAGGTTGCTCTCTCCGTAGCGCCCGGTGAGCTGCATGGTGACGGTGCGCTGCGATGGAATCGGCGCGTGCGAGGCGACCGTGACCATCCGGTCCTGCTGGGTCAGGGCGACCTTGCCGTTGCCGGAGAGGGTCTGGTCACCGTTCATCAGGAACCAGAGGCTCCAGCCGTTGATCGGGGTCTTGGCTCGGTTGGCCAGGGTGACCTGCGCCTTGAACCGGACGCCGTCATCCGACCAGACCGCGTAGCTGACCACACAATCGCCGGTGGGCGGGACCACGGCCGGGCCGGGCGTCCCGTTGGCCTGCGGTTCGCCGGTGCGCGGACCGCCGAGAGCCGTCCAGCCGTAGGTGAGAGCGCTCAGCACGGCGACCGTGCCGGCGACCACGACGATCCGGCGGATCCGGCCCTGCGCACGGTTCGGCGGGCGACCGGCCGGCGGCGCCGACGACGACCCACTCGCACCGTGCCGCAACGACGGTGATGGTGAGGGTGAGGGTGAGGCGGTGGTGTGGGCGGGCGGCGTGAACGGCTCGGGAGCGGCCGCAGCGGCGTGCTGAGCCGGTTTCGGGGCGGTGGTCGGCTCGGCGCCCATGGTGGTCCGGTCGCCGGCCGCCATGGCCGCCGCGGCGGCCGCCGGGCCGAAACCCGAATACGGGTAGCCGGACGGCAGGATGAAGGTGTCCTCGCCGTCCTCCCAGTCCGCGTCGAACCCGGAGGTGACCAGCGGCGCGCCGGCCGAGATGGTGGCCAGCGCACCGGCCAGCTCGGCGCTGGACGGCCGGTCGCCGGGCAGCTTCTCCAGGCAGCGGGCGATCAGCGCGTCGACCGAGTGGGGCAGGCCGTCCACCGGGGGCAGCGGCTCGGGCTCCACGTACTGATGGGCGCGCAGCAGGGCGGTGGTGGTGCCGACGTCCCACGGCAACTGGCCGATCAGCATCCGGTAGATCAGCAGGCCGACCGCATACACGTCGGTGGCCGGGCTGACCTGGCCGCCCTCCAGCCGCTCGGGAGCGAGGTAGGCCGGGGTGCCCATCAGGCTGCCGTCGGGGTCGGTGTCGTTCTCCCCGATCAGGGCGGAGATGCCGAAGTCGACCACCTTGGCGCCGGACGGGGTGAGCATGACGTTGGCCGGGGTCACGTCGCGGTGCACGATGCCACGCGAGTGGGCCGAGGCCAGGGCGGCCGCGACCTCGGCGGCGATCCGGGCCGCGGTGGGCCACGGCAGGGTCCGCACCCGGGCCAGGACGGCGGCCAGCGACTCGCCGTCGACGAGCTCCATCACGACGTACGGCACCGGCTCACCGTCGACCGTGGTGGCCTCGCCGTAGTCGTACACATTGGTGATGTGTGGATGGGTGAGCCGCGCCGCGGCCTGGGCCTCCGCCCGGAGCCTGCGCCGGAACGACGGGTCGGCGCTCGTCGAGGGTGGCAGGACCTTGACCGCGACCTGCCGCCCGAGCACCTCGTCGAACCCACGCCAAACCACTGACATCCCGCCTGCGCCGAGACGCTCGACCAGTCGGTATCGACCGGCGAGCAATCCCGAACCGGGCAGGTCCGCCGTGCTCATGTGCCCCCACATGCGCGCTTCAAGAGGAAAACGCCGGACCGCACCGCCATGCCGTCCGACGCCGGGCGAGTCGGGCCCGACCATCGGACTCCGAGCATCCCCCATCGACGGCGAGGATGTTAGTCCCTATCAGCCGCCAGTACGACCCGTCACATTGCGATCTACCTGCGGGTCGTTACGGTGCGTCGGCCCATGTGATCCCCCCTTTAGAGGGACGCCGAACGCGCAGCGTGACCGAGAGTGCACCTATTGCCCGCTTCGTCAGAACTTTCGCTCTCAACCAATCGAGTGACTTCATCACGCAGGGGATCACTGAAGGTCAAATGATCACTACGCAGGGAGATCAAATCTGTCCATGATCTGTCAACCGCGAACCGGGGTTCCGGCCAGTCTGCGTGCCGAATGCCGGGACGGCAGCGCCGCGACCCCGGCCCGCACCGGTGTCCCGCCGGCCGGGGTCGCCCCCAGCTCGGCCAGCCAGGCCCGGATCGGCGCCCACTTCTCATAGATCACCAGGACCACCTCACCCGGTACGGCCAGCCGCAGCGCCGCCGTGACCGCCTCCCGGTAGCCGTCCGCCCGTACCGCGGTGAGCTGCGGACGACGGGCCCGCATCTCCCTCTCCACCAACCCGGACACCTCGCCGACCGGCCGGCCGCGCGGATCGGTGTCCTCGTAGAGCACCACCCGGGTCAGGCCGTCCGCGAGCACCTGGGCCGACGCGGCCAGCAGGTCGTCGCGCCGGTCGCCGGGCAGCGTGACGGCGGCCACGCAGCGCTCCGGACCCCACAGCCGGTGCAGGGTGCGCAGCGTGGTGGCCAGCGCCGCCGGGTTGTGGGCGTAGTCCACGAACACCGACACGTCACCGAGCCGGAACAGGGTGCCCCGGCCCGGGTTGGCCACCGCCGGGTCGAACTCGGCGAGCCGGTCGGCCAGGCTCTCCGGCCGGGCGCCGAGGGCCCGGGCGGCGGCGATGGCGGCCAGCGTGTTCGCCGCGACGTGCAGGGCCGCTCCGCCGTACGCCCCGGGCACCTCGGCCAGCCGGAGCAGAGGTGTCCGCCGCGCCCCGGTCGCCTGCACCAGCCAGCCGTCGTGCAGCACGTAGGCCGCCCCGCCGCGGGCCAGGTGCTCGGTCAGCACCGGGCTCTCGGTGTCGAGGGAGAACCAGACCAGGCGCTTGCGGTCGGCCCGCACCCGAGGCCGGTCGGCCAGGCTCCGCACCCACGGGTCGTCGGCGTTGAGGACCAGCGTCCCGCCGTCCCGGACCCGCTCGGCCACCACCGCCTTGACGTGCGCCAGATCCTCGACGGAGTCCAGCCCGTCCTGGCCCAGGTGGTCGGCGGTGATGTTGGTGATCACCCCGACGTCCGACCAGTCGTAGCCGAGCCCGCGCCGCAACAGGCCGCCACGGGCCGTCTCCAGCACCGCCACCTCGACGTGCGGGTCGCCGAGCACCATCTGCGCCGACCTCGGCCCGGTGGCGTCGGCCACCTGGACCGTGCGCCCGTCGATGACCACCCCGTCGGTGCTGGTCACGCCGGCCCGCATGCCGCTGCCCGCGAGCAGGTGGGCGATCAGCCGGGTGACGGTGGTCTTGCCGTTGGTCCCGGTGACCGCGACCGCCGGGATCCGGCCGTCCGACCCGCTCGGGAACATCGCCCGCACGATCGCGTCGCCCACGTCCCGGGGTCGGCCGTGCGCCGGCGCCAGGTGCATGCGCAGGCCGGGGACCGCGTTGACCTCGATCACTCCGGCGGTGACCGGCTCGCCACCGGGCTGGAGCGGAGCGCCGATGTCCGGCAGCCGCAGGTCGATGCCGGCGATGTCCAGGCCGGTCAGTGCGACGATCCGCTGGCAGAGCCGGGTCACGTCCGGGTGCACCTGATCGGTGACGTCCCGGCTGGTACCGCCGGTCGAGAGGTTCGCGGTGTCGCGCAGCCAGACCGTACCGCCCTCGTCGGGCACCGACTCCGGGGTCAGCCCGGCGCGGCGCAGCACCCGGTCGGTGGTCTCGTCCAGGTCGATCCGGGTCAGCACCCGGGAGTGCCCGGGGCCGCGCCGCGGGTCGGCGTTGACCCGCTCGACCAGCTCGGCGACGGTGGCCGTGCCGTCGCCGAGGACATGCGCGGCGACCCGTTCGGCGGCCGCCACCACCTCGCCGGAGACCACCAGCACCCGGTAGTCACGGCCGTCGAGCTGCTGCTCGACCACCGCCTCACCACCGATCGCGGCGAACGCCTCGGCCACCTCCTCTGCGGTGTTCAGGTGCAGGGCCACGTCCCGCCCCTGGCGGCCGTGCCGAGGCTTCACCACCACCGGCGCGGTCAGCTCGCCGAACAGCCGCAGGGCGTCCTGGACGGTGGCGGCCGCACCGCCCGGGGCGACCGGAACGCCCGCCTCGTCGAGCAGCCGCCGGGTGACGTGCTTGTCCCCGGCGATGTCCACGCCGACCGCGCTGGTCCGGTCGGTCATCGCGGCCCACGCGAGCCGACGCCGGTGCCCCCAGCCGAGTCGGAGCAGGCTGAGGTCGTCGAACCGTTCCACCGGGATGCCGCGGCGCCGGGCGGCCGCGATGATCGACCGCGTGCTGGGCCCGGTGGCCTCGCGTTCGGCCAATTCGGCGAGGCCGGTGAGCCGCTCCGACAGCACGGCGGCGGACGGGCCGGCACCCCCGTGCACCTCGAGGACCAGGTCGATCGCGGCCCGGAACAGCTCACCGGGCACCGACGACTCGGGCGACTCGTCGACCGGGCACTCCATGATCACGTCGTAGGTGCCGGTCTCCCCGGTGCCGACCGTTCGGCCGAAGCCGACCTCCCGGCCGATCAGCTGGGAGAGTTCGATGGCGACGTGTTCGGTGACGTGCCCGAAGTAGGTGCCACCACGCAGCCGGCTGACGAACCCGCCCGGTGTGCCCGCCGCGCAGTGGTGCTCGGCCAGGCCCGGCACGGCCCGGAGCAGCCGCTCGGTGAACCCGGTGACGTCGGTGGTCTCCACCCCGGTCAGGTCGCCGAGGAGGAGCCGGGCCACCACGGCGGGCCGGGAGAGGTAGACGTTGGGGCCGCGCAGACGGCGCAGGCTTTCGATCTTCATGCGGCTCGTTCCCGTTCTGGGGAAGGCGGGCCGGTGACGGGTCGGCGGCCCGTGAGGTGAAAGGTGCAGCCGGCCGGCAGCACATGGATCCGGGCTCCGGCGAGCGCGATCGGCCCGGACGGCGGAACCCGGATGTCGGTGGCGGTTCCGGCGTCGACCACCGTCACCGCCCCGCTGCCGAGGACCTCGAAACTGTCGCCCCCGGTCAGGATGGCGGTGTCCTCGTCGATGCCCACACCCAGCTCATGGGGGTAGCAGGCGACCGCGCTGAGCAGCCGGTTGAGTCGGCCCCGCTCGGCGAAGTGCTGATCGATCAGCACGCACGGCAGGAATTCCAGCCCGGGGCCGGTGCGCACGCTGTCCGCGGCCACCCCGGGACGGTCTCCGCCAGTGATCATGGTGGCCGACATCATCGCGGCGCCCGCGCTCGTCCCGGCCAGGATCACCCGGCCCTCGGCGACGAGCGCGTGCAGCAGCGTGTCGACGGCGGTGCCGCCCAGGACGGTGATGATGCGCTCCTGATCGCCGCCGGTGAAGAAGACGCCGGTGGCGTCGCGCAACGCGGCCTCGGCCTCGGCGCTGTTCGCGTCGGCACGGCAGGCGAGAGGCAGGGCGCGGACCGCACCGGCACCGAGATCGGCGAACCTTTCGCGGTACGCGTCGGCCGTCGTCGCCGGCGATTCACTGGCCGTCGCGATGACCACGATCCGGGCCGCGGCCGCCCCGGCCAGCTCGACGAACCGGCCCAGCAGGGCGGGACCGGCAGCCCCACCCATGATCAACAGCCGGCTGTTCCCCTCCACACTGCTGAGGTTAATCGGAACAAAACCGAAACATCCGGCCAATCCGAATGCGGCTCAGCTTTCCCCAAGCCGTTTCCGCCGGGCCTCGCGCTTCTCCTCGAACCGGACCGCCTGCGTCTCCAGCTCGCTCATCTGCGCGGCCAGTTCCTCCCGCGCCCGCTCGCCGTCACCGCGCAGATCGGTCCGGTCCCAGACGTTCCACTGGCGCAGCACCGGCTGGAGCACCTCGTCCCGGTGCTGGCGCAGGTCGTAGATGCCGGCCAGCGCGATCAGCACCGCCTTGCGGCCGAAGCCGGCGATGTTCGCCCCCGGCATCTGGAAGTTCGCCGTGACGTTCGCGACCGCCCGCATCGCCTGGTCCGGCGCCAGCTCGAAGGCCGCCGCCAGCAGGTTGCGATAGAAGACCATGTGCAGGTTCTCGTCGGCCGCGACCCGGGCCAGCAGCTGCTCGGCGATCGGGTCGCCGGTCGCCTTGCCGGTGTTGCGGTGCGAGATCCGGGTGGCCAACTCCTGGAACGCCACGTAGGCGAGAGAGTGCATGATCTCGTGGCCGTTGACGTTCACATACCCGGACTGCATGTGGTCCATCCGGGCCCGCTCCAGCTCGACCGGGTCCACCCCGCGGGTGACGGTCAGATAGTCACGGATCGCGATGCCGTGCCGGCCCTCCTCCGCGGTCCACCGGTGCACCCAGGTACCCCAGGCGCCGTCCCGCCCGAAGAGCGTGGCGATCTCGTGGTGGTAGGAGGGCAGGTTGTCCTCGGTCAGCAGGTTGACGATCAGCGCGGTCCGCGCCACGTCCGGCAGCTTCGAGTCGTCCGGCCGCCACGGCTCGCCGTCGAGCAGCCCGTCGAAGGTACGCCCCTCGCTCCACGGCACGTACTCGTGCGGGAACCACTCCTTGGCGAGCGCCAGGTGCCGGTCGAGGTTGGTCGCGACGACGGGCTCCAACTCGATCAGCAGCGCGGTCTGGTCCAGCGGCATCCGCTCACGGTAACCGCCGGACCATCCTCACGTAGCGTCAGCGCGCCGACACGTTCGGGTAGAGGTCGGCGGTCGGCGGCTGCCAGGTCGCCGCGTCCGCCTCCACCTGCTCACCGGAGCGGATGTCCTTCACCGTGTCCGGCTCCCCCGGGAACCAGACGAACGGGATGCCCCGACGGTCGGCGTACTGGATCTGCTTGCCGAACTTCGCCGCCGTCGGCGCCACCTCGGTCGCGATCCCCCGCCGGCGCAGCGACGACGCGATCCGGTCGCACTCGACCCGCTTGTCGTCACTGGCCAGGGCGATCACCACACAGGTCGGCACCGACCGGGAGACGGTCAGCGCGTCCTGCCCGAAGAGCAGGCCGAGCAGCCGGGACACCCCGATCGAGATGCCGACGCCGGGGAACCTCGTGTTACCGACCGAGGCCAGGTTGTCGTACCGGCCCCCGGAGGTGATCGAGCCGAACCGCTCGTACCCCTGGAGCATCGTCTCGTACACCGTGCCGGTGTAGTAGTCGAGCCCACGGGCGATCTTCAGCTCGGCCCGGACCAGGCCCGGCGCGTGCTCGTTGGCCGTCTCGACGACCTGGAGCAACTCGGCCAGGCCCTCGTCCAGCAGCGGGTCGGTGACCCCCAGCGCCCGGACCCGGTCGGCGAACGAGCCGTCGGTCGCCGAGATCTCCGCCAGCGCCAGACAGGCCGCGGCCTGCGCGTCGGTGGCGCCGGCCGTCTCGACCAGGGCCGCCGCCACCTTCTCCGGGCCGATCTTGTCGAGCTTGTCGACCGTACGCAGCACCTGCGCCGTGTCGGCCAGGCCGAGGCCCCGGTAGAAGCCCTCGCAGACCTTGCGGTTGTTGACCAGGATCGTCGCGTCCGGAATGGGCAGTGACTTGAAGACGTCGCCGATCACCAGCGGCATCTCGGTGTCGAAGTGGAACGGCAGGGTGTCCCGGTTCACCACGTCGATGTCGGCCTGCAGGAACTCCCGGTAACGACCCTCCTGCGGGCGCTCACCACGCCACACCTTCTGGATCTGGTAGCGCTTGAACGGGAACTGCAGCCTGCCGTTGTTCTCCGTGACGAACCGCGCGAACGGCACCGTCAGGTCGAAGTGGAGGCCCAACTGGTCCTCGCGCTTGGCGTTCTCCTCCTCCTGCAGGCGGTGCAACAGGTAGACCTCCTTGGAGGTCTCGCCCTTGCTGAGCAGGGTGTCCAGCGGTTCGACGGCGCGCGTCTCCAGGGAGGCGTAGCCGTACAGCTCGAATGTGGATCTGATCTTGTCGAGCACCTGCTGCTCGATGATGCGCTGGGGCGGCAGCCACTCGGGAAAGCCGGAAATGGGCACTGGGGTCTCTCCTACCGGGAACGACTACAGGAAGCGACCGGGCGCGGCGATCAGATCCCGCAGGTACGGGTTCGACGCGCGCTCACGGCCGATGGTGGTGGCCGGTCCGTGGCCGGGCAGCACGACGGTCTCGTCGGCCAGCGGCAGGACCTTGTCCCGCAGACTGGCCATCATCGTCGGGGTGCTGCCACCCGGCAGGTCGGTGCGTCCGATCGAGCCCGCGAAGAGCACGTCTCCAGAGAGACAGATCTCCTCCGCGTCCCAGGAGGAGTTCGCTCCGGGCAGGCGGAACAGCACCGACCCGCCGGTATGGCCGGGCGCATGGTCGACGGTCACCTCGATGCCCGCGATCGTCAGGACCGCGCCGTCGGTCAGCTCGGCCACGTCCGCCGGCTCGGTGTAGGGCAGGCGCCCGCCGAACATCGAGGTCAGATCGGCACTCAGGCCCTTGGCCGGGTCGGCCAGCATCTCCCGGTCGGCGGGGTGCACATAGGCGGTGATGCCCCGCGCGCCGCAGACCGGCGCCACCGAGAAGGTGTGGTCCAGGTGCCCGTGCGTGAGCAGGACCGCGGCCGGCGACAGCCGGTGCTTCGCCAGGGTCTCCTCGAGCTGGTCGAGCACCCCGATGCCCGGGTCGACCACCAGACACTGCTCCCCCGGACCGGCGGCGACCACATAACAGTTGGTGCCGAAGGCCTGGGCCGGAAAGCCGGTGACGAGCACGGTGGTTGCCTCTCAGGAATCTGGGTGCGAATCGTAACGAGAGTAGCCGGGCGGGCGCACGCCACTTTCTCAGGAGGTACCCGTACACTCTTGCGGGCGTGTGGCGTGCCGCACCCCTTGACATGTAGAGGTGCTCCTGTGATTCCGGGCAGGCGTTCCTGTGATCCCAGGCAGGGAAGGACAGCGTTCGGTGGCTTCCAGCAAGGACCGGCAGCGCAAGCTCGCGCGGGCCAAATTCGACCGGCAGCAGGCCCGCCGGGCTGAGCGCGAGCGCCGCCGTCGCCGGGTCTCGGCGGGCGTCGGCACCACCCTCGCGGTCCTGCTCATCGCCGCCGGCGGTGCCTGGATCGGCGGTGCCTTCGACAGCGACGAGGCGACCACCGACACCAGCGCCCTCGACCAGTGCCTCTGGACGCCGCTGAGCGTGGAGAGCAACGCCGACCTCAAGGAGGTCGGCACCCCGCCGACCACCGGCCTGCCCGAGTCCGGCACCGAGACCATGACGATCAGCACCGACAAGGGTGTCCCGATCGTGGTCGACATCGATGTGGCCGCCTCGAAGTGCACCGCGGCCAGCTTCTCGTACCTGGCGGGCAAGCAGTTCTTCGACAACACCGAGTGCCACGAGCTCACCACCGAGGGCGCGCTGCGCTGCGGTGACCCGAGCGGCACCGGCCAGGGCGGGCCGACCTACAGCTACTACGACGAGAACCCGCCGGCCGCACCCACCCCGGAGCCGAGCGCCTCGACGGCTCCCGCCGCGACCGTGCTCTACCCCAAGGGCACCGTCGCCGTGGTCGGCAACCCCAAGGGTGTCAACGGCAGCCAGTTCCTGATCTTCCACAAGGATTTCGCCACCGCCGACCCGCAGTACTCGATCCTCGGCAAGGTCACCAGCGGTCTCGACACCCTGGACGCGATCGCCAAGGTCCCGACGGTCGAGAACAGCTCCGGTGACAAGGTCAAGCCCAAAGACAAGATCACCATCAAGACCCTGACCGTCGGCGCGGCGGCCACCGGCACGGCCCCGTCCGCTGCCGCCAGTGTCGCTCCCTCAACAGGCGCCCAGTCGTGAGCGAAGGTAGAGACAGCAGCATGGAGGAGACCGTGTCGTCGACCAAGGACCGGCAGCGCGCGGCGGCGCGGGCCCGGCTCGAGAAGGAGATGGCCGAGCGCGCCTCGGCCGCTCGTAAGCGCCGGCAGCGGCAGGCGATCATCGGCTCGGCCCTCGCGGTCGTCGTCATCGCCGGCGCGGCCTTCTTCGTCGTCCAGGCGATGAAGGACGACAAGACCACCGAGGCGGCCGCTCCGGACTCCTCGGCCAGCGCCGACCCCGCGGCGAACGTGCCGCCGGCCGGCCCCGGCACGGTCAACTGCGTCTGGACGCCGGCTGACGAGTCGGGCGGCGGCAAGGTCAAGGACGTCGGTCTCCCGCCGGTCAACGTGCCGAACACCGGCAAGTCGACCCTGACCTTCGAGACCAACCTCGGTGCCATCTCGGCCGACATCGACCTGAGCAAGGCCCCGTGCACCGGCGCGAGCTTCAAGCACCTGGCCGAGAAGAAGTTCCTCGACAACACCAAGTGCCACCGCCTGGTCAACAAGGACGGCTTCAAGGTCCTCCAGTGCGGCGACCCGTTCGCCACCGGCGAGGGCTACCGCGACACCGACGGCACCGGCGGGCCGAGCTACACCATGGTCGAGGAGAACCTGCCGACCGACGAGAAGAAGCCGTACCCGGCGGGCTCGATCGCGATGGCCAACACCGGTCAGCCCGGCAGCACCGGCAGCCAGTTCTTCATCTGCTCCGAAGACACCGTGCTCCCGGCGAATTACACGCTGCTCGGCACCATCAACAAGGGCCTGGACATCGTCCGCAACGTGGTCAAGGCCGGCGACGACGGCGCCTTCGAGCCGTCGCCCGGTGGTGGCCGCCCGAAGACCGAGGTCCTGATCAAGACGATGACACTCGCCGCGGCCTGATCTTCGCAGCGCATCCCGGGCCGGCATCGAGGTTCCCACCTCGGCGCCGGCCCGATCGTTTTCCGACATGAAAACGGCGGGCCCTCCGATCCGGAGGGCCCGCCGTTTCTCGTTTCGTCAGGCGCCGTTCTCGTTTCGTCAGGCGCCGGAGGTGACCCGATAGGCGTCGAAGACGCCGTCCACCTTGCGGACCGCGGCGACCAGGTGACCCAGGTGTTTCGGGTCGGCCATCTCGAAGGTGAACCGACTCACCGCCACCCGGTCCCGGGTGGTGGTGACCGTCGCGGACAGGATGTTCACCCGCTCCTCGGACAGCACCCGGGTCACGTCGGCCAGCAACTTGTGCCGGTCGAGCGCTTCCACCTGGATGGCCACCAGGAAGGTGGACGCCGACGTCGGTTTCCAGCTGACCTCGACCACCCGCTCGGACTGGTCACGCAGGTCCTGAGCGTTCGCACAGTCCTCCCGGTGCACGCTCACCCCACCGGAGCGGGTGACGAACCCGAAGACCGCGTCGCCGGGCACCGGGGTGCAGCAGCGGGCCAGTTTGACCCAGACGTCCGAGACGCCCTTCACCACCACACCCGGGTCCTGCGCGGAACTGCGGTTACGCGGCGGGCGGGTCGCGACGGCGGTCTCGGCGATGTCCTCGACCGCGCCCTCCTCGCCACCGAACCCGGCGACGAGTTTCTGCACCACCGACTGGGCGGAGACGGCGCTCTCGCCGACTGCGGCATAGAGCGACGCCACATCCGGCAGGTGCAGGTCGCGGGCGATCGTCATGAGGTTTTCGCTCGTCAGCATGCGCTGCAGGGGCAGGCCCTGCTTACGCATCGCCTTGACGATCGCCTCCTTGCCGTCCTCGATCGCCTCCTCGCGGCGCTCCTTGTTGAAGAACTGCCTGATCTTCGTCCGGGCGCGCGGGCTCTTCACGAAACCGAGCCAGTCCTGCGTGGGACCGGCGGTAGCCGACTTCGACGTGAAGATCTCGATCACATCGCCGTTCGACAGCGGCGACTCCAGCGGCACCAGCTTGCCGTTGACCCGCGCGCCGATGCACTTGTGCCCGACCTCGGTGTGCACCGCGTAGGCGAAGTCGACAGGCGTCGAGCCGGTCGGCAGCGGGATCACGTCACCCTTCGGCGTGAAGACGTAGACCTCCTGGCTGGACAGGTCGAACCGCAACGCGTCCAGGAACTCGGACGGGTCACTCGCCTCCCGCTGCCAGTCCAGCAGCTGCCGCAGCCAGGTCATCTCGTCGATGTGCGCCGGCGGGCCGACGATCGTCGCGCCCTTCTGCTCCTTGTACTTCCAGTGCGCGGCGATGCCGAACTCCGCCGTACGGTGCATGGCGAAGGTCCTGATCTGCATCTCGACCGGCTTGCCGGTCGGACCGATCACCGTGGTGTGCAGCGACTGGTACATATTGAACTTCGGCATCGCGATGTAGTCCTTGAACCGGCCCGGCACCGGCTGCCAGTTCGCGTGGATGACACCCAGCGCGGCATAGCAGTCACGGACCGTGTCGACCAGGATACGGACGCCGACCAGGTCGTAGATGTCGTTGAAGTCGCGACCCCGCACGATCATCTTCTGATAGATCGAGTAGAGGTGCTTGGGACGGCCGGTCACCTCGGCCTTGATCTTCGCCGATTTCAGGTCGAGCTGGACCCGGTTGGTCACCTGGCGCAGCAGCGCCTCACGCTGCGGCTGGTGCTCCCCGATCAGGCGGTTGATCTCCTCGAACCGCTTGGGGAACAGGGTGCCGAAAGCCAGGTCCTCCAGCTCCCACTTGATCGTGTTCATACCGAGGCGGTGGGCCAGCGGGGCCAGGATCTCCAGCGTCTCCTTGGCCTTCTGCTCCTGCTTGGCGCGAGGCAGGAAGGTCAGGGTGCGCATGTTGTGCAGCCGGTCGGCCAGCTTGATCACCAGGACGCGCGGGTCCTTGGCCATGGCGACGACCATCTTGCGGATCGTCTCCGCCTTGGCGGCGTCACCGAGCTTGACCCGGTCGAGTTTCGTCACGCCGTCGACCAGCAGCGCCACCTCGGCACCGAAGTCGTTGCGCATGCTCTCCAGCGAGTAGTCGGTGTCCTCGATGGTGTCGTGCAGCAGCGCCGCCACCAGGGTCGTGGTGTCCATGCCGAGGTTGGCCAGGATCGTCGCGACCGCCAGCGGATGCGTGATGTACGGATCGCCGGACTTCCGATACTGCCCGGAATGCCACCTGGCCGCGACATCGAACGCCTTCTGCAGCGCCCGACCGTCGGCCTTGGGATGGCTGGCCCGATGCGTCGCGATCAGCGGCTCCAGGACCTCACTGACCTGCGTGCTCTGCCACGGCGCATTGAAACGGGCGAGACGGGCGCGGACCCGCCGCCCGGTGGGTGCGCTCGCCAGGCCGGCGAAGCCGCTGCCGGGCTCATCCGCGGGCGCGAGTGGCTGGGTGGTCTCAGGATCGCCAGTCGGGCTCTCGCCCGGACTCTGGGTCGGTTGCACCGTGCCCTCCGCCGGAGGGGCGACGTCGCTGGACACCGGCCTCCTCACACGTTCGCCGGGATCATCTGGTCTGTTCGGAACGCCCATCCTACCCGCACCGCCTCACCGAATACCCCGGCCGAACCTACGAATAAGCAGGCCCGAGCGGGCGAATAGCATCGAAGACGGATCAAACGGTCAACAGCGCGTGTACCTTGCGGGGGCTGAGCCGCTCCCGACCGTCCAGGAAGCCGAGCTCCATCAGCACGGTGAAGCCGGCCACCACGCCACCGGCCCGCTCGACCAGGTCCATGGTCGCACCCGCGGTGCCGCCCGTCGCGAGGACGTCGTCGACCACCAGAACGCGCTGTCCGGGCACGAACGCGCCCTCGCTGACCTCCAGGGTGGCCTCGCCATACTCCAACCCGTACGACGCGGAGAAGGCCGGTCGTGGCAGTTTGCCGGCCTTGCGCACCGGGACCACACCGGTGCCGGTCGCATACGCGATCGCCGCCGCCATCACGAAACCGCGCGCCTCGACCCCGGCCACCACGTCGAAAGACCCGGCCCCCCAGTGCGCGACGATGCCGTCGATCACCTTGCGGAACGTGGGCCCGTCACCGAAGAACGGCATCAGGTCCTTGAAGACGATGCCCGGTTTCGGGAAATCCGGCACGTCGACCGTGCCTCCGGCGACCAGGGCCGCCATCTCCGGGCCGCTGTCGCCGGTCATCTCGCTACTCACGGCGGCCAGCCTAGTGGAACGGCCCGCCACCCCGATGGGGTGGCGGGCCGTAGTCCGTACTCCAGGATCAGCGACGCTTGCCGCCGGGCCGGTTGCCGGCCCCGCCGCCCTGACGCTTGGCCACCGGGCGGGCGCCCGGCCGCGGAGTGGTGCCGCCGGCGAACGCCGGCACCTCGTCCGAAGCGGTGCGGTTGCCCGAGCGGGTACGCTCGCCGCCCGCTGCCACGTCGTCGGAGCGCTGCGCCCGGCGGGCCAGCACCCGGGCGTTGTGGCTCTTGATCTTCGGCTCCTGGTCCTTCAGGTAGCTGAGCACCGGAGCGGCGAACACGATCGACGAGATGACACCGACGCCCATGCCGACGAAGAGCACCAGACCGAGGTCCTTCAGCGTGCCCGCGCCGAGCAGACCGGCACCGATGAACAGCACGCCACCGACCGGCAGCAGCGCCACCAGACCGGTGTTCAGCGAACGCATCAGGGTCTGGTTGACGGCCAGGTTGGTCGCCTCGGCGTAGGTCCGGGTGCTGCCCGCGGTGATGCCGCGGGTGTTCTCCCGGACCTTGTCGAAGACCACGACCACGTCATACAGCGCATAACCGAGGATCGTCAGGAAGCCGATCACGGTGTACGGCGTGACCTCGAACCCGACCAGCGAGTACACCCCGGCGGTGATCAGCAGGTCGAGCACCAGGGAGGCGAGCGCCGCCGCGGCCATCCGCCACTCGAAGCTGACCACCAGGTAGGCGGTCACCAGCACCAGGAAGATGGCCAGACCCAGCAGGGCCTTGTTGATGACCGCGCCACCCCAGGCCGAGGAGACCTGCTGGTCACTGATGTCGCTCTCGGCGACACCGAGGTCGGTCGCGATGGCCTGCTTGACGTCGCTCATCTCGGTCGCGGTCAGCGCCGCCGACCGGACCTTGAAGTTGGCCTCCGCGCCCGCGCCGACCTGCTGCGCGGCGTTGACCTGAGCGTTCGGCTCCACCGCGTGGACCGCGGTGCGGACCGCGTCGTACACCGCGTCCTGGGTGATGGTCTTGCCCGCGACCTGGGCCGGCACCGAGAACTCACTGCCACCGGCGAACTCGATGCCCAGGTGGAAGGTGCGGATGAAGAAGCTGCCGATGGCGATCAGCACCAGCACGCCGGCGATCGTGAACCACATCTTGCGGCGGCCCACGATGTTGATGTTCGCCTCGCCCCGGTACAGGCGGTTGGCGAGACTCGAGGAATTGGCCATGTCAGGCCTCCTTCACGCGCGAGGAGACGGGCTCCTCGGTCTGGCTGCTGCGCAGAACGCGGCCGAGGCCGCTGACCCTGGGCGACAGGAACGCCTTGGTACTGGCGAGAACCGTCATGATCGGGTGCCGGAACAGGAACACCACGAGCAGGTCGAGCACGGTCGAGAGACCCAGCGCGAAGGCGAGCCCCTGCACCTGGCCGATCGACACGATGTAGAGAACCACGGCACACATGATCGTGATGGCGTTCGCCGAAAGGATCGTGCGCTTGGCCCGCTGCCACGCCCTCGGGACCGCACTGCGCGGGCTCCGGCCCTCGTGGATCTCGTCCTTCAGTCGCTCGAAGTAGATGACGAACGAGTCCGCCGCCACACCGAGCGAGACGATGAAGCCGACGATACCGGCCAGCGTCAGGGTGAAGCCGATCGAGCGGCCCAGGAAGACCAGGGCGCCGAAGGTGAGCAGGGCGGAGAGCCCCAGGCTCAGGAAGATCACCAGGCCGAGCATGCGGTAGTAGAAGAACGCGTAGATCGCCACCAGGCCGAGGCCGATCGCGGCGGCGAGCAGACCCGCCTCCAGCTGCTGGTCACCGACGGTCGCGGTGATCGTCTGGGCCGGGCCGGCCTGGAAGGTCACCGGGATGGCACCGAAGTTGAGCTGGTCGGCGAGCTTCTTGGCGCTCACCGCGTCGAAGTCGCCGGTGATCTGCGACTGGCCGGTCAGCACGGCCTGGATCTGCGGGGCCGAGATGACCTCCTTGTCCAGGACCACGGCCACCGAGCAGTGCGTCTCGCCGGAGGACCCGAACGCGCTCGCCGCGATGTAGCAGGGCTCGGTCGCGCCCGCGTTGAACGCCTTCCGGGTCAGCTCGGCCCACTTCTTCTGGCCCTCGCTCTTGAAGTCGAGCGAGACGACCCACTGGCCGGTGGTGCTGTCCAGCTGCGGGGCGGCCTGGCTGATGTCGTCACCGACCACCTCGGCCTTGTCCAGCTGCACCTTGGCGCCGTTGTAGCAGGCGACCACCGTGCTGTTGACGTCGTCGATCGAGCCGTTCGGCCGCTGGTCGAGCTGCTTGCAGCTGATCGTCGGCACGTTGAACTGCATGGCCGGGTCGAGCGCGTTGACCTCGGCACCGGTCAGCGACGCGAACGCCTTGAACGGCAGGCCGGCCGTCGGGTCGGTGGTCAGGTCCACCGGCCCGGTCAGCTTCTCGGCCGCGGCCCAGGCCGCTCCGACCTTCTTGGCGACGGCCTCACGCTGGGCCTTGATGTCCGCGGTGACCGGGGCCGGAGCGGCGGCCGAGGCCGACGGGGCGGCCGCGGACGGCTCGGCCGACGGGGTGACACTCGGGCTCGGCGCCTCGGCACCGCCACCCTGGCCGCCCGTCGAGGCCTTCGGCGCGCCGGACGACGGCTTGACCGAGGGCGACCCGGACGCGGCCGGGGCGCCGCTGGCCGGGGCGCTCGGGGCCGCGCTCGGCGGGTCGACCGCGACCGAGGAGACGTCACCGGTCACCGCGGTCAACAGCCGGAACCGCATGTTCGCGGCCTGAGCGAGGCTCTTCAGCTGCTCCTCGGCCTTACCGGCGAGCGAGACGACGATGGTGTTGTCGCTCTGGATGACCACCTCGGCCTCGGAGACGCCGAGCGCGTTGACACGCTGTTCGATGATCTCCCGGGCGGTCTCCATGTCCTCTTTGTTCGGCGGAGCACCCTGCTGCGACGCGATGTAGGTCGCCTGCGTGCCGCCGATCAGGTCGAGGCCCAGCTTCGGCTCCAGGCGCTGCTTCCAGCTGCCCGAGGCGCCGGCGGCGAAGAAGACGAGCAGATAGAGGACGACGAAGACCAGACCGAGCACGCCGAGTTGGCGTCCAGGATGCATTTGTCCCTGTGGTGGTCGTGCCACGGCTTTTGGTCTCCCTGTGTTTCGGCCGCGCGGCGGCGCGGCGCCATCTGTCTGTGACCGGCCGTCGACTGTCGAACGGCGGGCTGACGCACCGGCCCCGTTACTAACCTCAACGCGGCCGGTGCGTACGGGAAATGCGGGTCAGTCCTGCTTACGGGTCTCGGTGACGGGGCTCTCCGGCCCGTCGGTCACCGTCGCCGTGTCACCACCGGGCACTTCATCGGGCTCCGGGATGGCCTCGCCGGACTTCTGGACGACCCGGGCGATGGCCGGACGCGCGAATCGCACCTCGACACCCGGCGAGATCTCCAGAAGGACCTCGCCGTCGGCCATGCCGGTGACGGTGCCGTGCAGGCCGCCGATCGTCACGATCTGGTCGCCCGGACCGAGCGAATTCTGCATGTCCTGAGCCTCACGGCGCCGCTTCTGCTGCGGCCGGATCATGAAGAAGTAGAAGACGGCGAAGAACAGCGCGATGATCAGGAAGAACGACAGATCACCGCCGCCGCCGGCGGCTTGGGCATAGCTTGCCTCACGCACGAAAAAAGGCCTTCCGTCAGCCGCCGGCGCAACGGGTGGGCGGGCGCCGCGGCGATATGCGAATCCGGATGGAACGGCGGCGAGTCTAATAGGTCAACCTGGAGATAACGAATGCGGCACACGTCACGTTCACATCACGGGGGATAAGTTGCGCGGATCACGCGTCCCGGGCGAAGAGGTCACCCTGGAACACGCCATGGCGACCGTCCGTAGGCGGAGTCTTCCCCAGATGGGCCCAACCGGCCTCGGTGGCGACCCGGCCCCGCGGGGTCCGGGCCAGCAAACCGGCCCTGACCAGGAACGGCTCGCAGACTTCCTCGACCGTGTCAGACTGTTCGCCGACCGCTACAGCGAGTGTGGACAGACCGACCGGGCCGCCCTTGAACGACTCGATCAGCGCTCGCAGCACCGCCCGGTCCAGACGGTCCAGGCCGAGGGCGTCGACGTCGTAGACGTGCAGCGCCGCCTTCGACACCTCCTCGGTCACCACGCCGTCGGCCCGCACCTCGGCGAAGTCACGCACCCGGCGCAGCAGCCGGTTCGCGATACGCGGTGTGCCCCGGGACCGGCGGGCGATCTCCGCCGAGCCCTCCGGCGTGATCTGCACCCCGAGGATCCGGGCCGACCGGTGCAGCAGCGCGTCCAGATCCTCGTGTGAGTAGAAGTCCAGGTGGGCGACGAAACCGAATCTGTCGCGCATCGGGCCGGACAGCAGGCCGGCTCGGGTCGTCGCGCCGACCAGCGTGAACGGCTCCACGTCGAGCGGGATCGCGGTCGCGCCGGGGCCCTTGCCGACCACCACGTCGACCCGGAAGTCCTCCATGGCGCTGTAGAGCAGCTCCTCGGCCGGCTTGGCGATCCGGTGGATCTCGTCGATGAACAGCACGTCGCCCGGGGCCAGGCCGGTCAGGATCGCGGCCAGATCGCCGGATCGCTCGATCACCGGGCCGCTGGTGGTCCGGATACCGGTACCGAGTTCGGCCGCCACGATGTTGGCCAGGGTGGTCTTGCCGAGGCCGGGCGGGCCGGAGAGCAGGATGTGGTCGGGCGGGGTGCCCCGGCCCATCGAGGCCTTGAGCAGAAGCTCCAGCTGATCGCGGACCCGGTGCTGAGCGATGAAGTCGGACAGCCGGCGAGGCCGGACACTGGCCTCCGCGTCGAGCTCCTCATCGAACGCGTCGGGCGAGACGAGTTCCTCGCTCATCGGGTCTTGCCCAGCAGGCGGATCGCGTGCCGCAGCAGCACCGGCACCGGCGGGGTCTCACCGTCGATCGTCTCGGCGACCGCGGCCACCGCCTGATCGGCCTGCGACGCGGTCCAGCCGAGCGCCAGCACACCCTGCCGGACCTGCTCCTGCCAGCCGCCGTTGAGCAGCCCGGCCGAACCCGTCCCGACCAGGTGGATCGGGCCGATCTTGTCCTTGAGCTCCACGATCATCTTCTCCGCGCCGCGCTTGCCGATACCCGGGACGGCGGTCAGGACGGCGACCTCACCACCGGCCAACGCACGGCGTACGACATCGGGTTGGTGAACCGCGAGAACCGCCTGCGCGATCCGCGGGCCGACCCCGTTGGCCGTCAGGAGCAGCTCGAAGAGCTGTTTCTCGTCGTCGTCGGCGAAGCCGAACAGGGTCAGCGAGTCCTCCCGGACGATGAGCGTCGTCGCGAGCCGCGCCTCGGCGCCGGTGCGCAGCCCGGCCAGGGTGCCCGGGGTGCAGAGGACACGCATGCCGACACCACCCACCTCGACCACGGCGCTGTCGTGGAGGATCGCGGTGACCACACCGCGCACGCTGGCGATCATCGGCTGCTCCTGCGGGCGGCGGCGGCCACTGCCGCGGCCTGTTGAAGGGCGCGGGTGCCCCCACGCCAGATGTGGCAGATGGCGATAGCAATGGCATCGGCCGCGTCCGCCGGCTTGGGCGGTGCGGACAGCTTCAGTAACCGGGTCACCATAGCGGTGACCTGTGCTTTGTCGGCGGTGCCGGAGCCGGTGACGGCCGCTTTGACCTCACTCGGCGTATACGTCTGGACCGGCAGCCCGGCCCGTGCCCCGGCCAGGATCGCCACCCCGCTGGCCTGCGCGGTGCCCATCACCGTCCGGGCGTTGTGCTGGGCGAACACCCGCTCGACGGCGACGCTCTCCGGCTGATACTGCTCGACGAGGGTGGCCAAGGTCCGGTCCAGGTGCAGCAGGCGCTGGGCGATGTCCTCGTCCGCGTCGCTGCGCACCACGGTGTAGCCGATCAGCTTGCCCGGACGCCCCGGCATCCCCTCGACGACGCCGACACCGCATCTCGTCAGCCCCGGATCGATGCCGAGCACCCGCACAGACTGCCTCCCCCTCGCGAACGTGTGTTCGACACCCTAATACGCGAGCCTCTTGCGGCCTTCGCCGACACGCCTCGACGATGGAGTCCGGGAGGCCGGTCAGACACCCCGTTTCGACGATGGAGTCCGGGAGGGCGGTCATGCACCTCATTCCGCCGATGGACGACGAGCCGCCAGCCGACTACGTCGCGTTCGTCACGCAGCACGCCCCCGGGTTGCGCGCCGAGGCCGCCCGCCTGGTCGGCGGGTCGCCGGTGGCCGAGCAGATCTACCTGGCGGTGCTGACCGACCTGGCCGGCCGGTGGCGGCGACTGTGCTGGCTGGGCCGCACGGAGAGTCACATGCGGGAGCGTCTGACGGCACGGACCGCGCAGTGGCGCGACGACCAGGTCTACGAGGTGGACGTCCGCGTCCTTCGACCGCCGGATCCGGTGGTCCCGGTCTTCACTCAGGGCGGCAGCCTGGCGTTACGCAAGGCCAAAATCCTCGACGGTACGGCCAGAGCCGACCTGGACGCCCTGGCCGACGCGGAGATCGCGTGGGTGCACGCCTACCTGAGGTCCCAATGGCGCCGCCTGCTCCGCTACGTGATCGGCAGCGTCCTGTTACTGGCCGTGATCATCCAATACATCACCTGGCTCGGCGTCGACCCAGCCTAGGCCCGCTTGGACCGATACTCCGCTTCGAGGTCGGATAGCAGCACCGTTCGCTCCCTGACATAGGTAGGCGCGTCGCCGGACAACGCCAGCCGGTGCATCAGGACCACGGCGTCGTTCTCATCACGGTCAGAGGTCTCGTCGACGATCCAATACTCCGGGATGCCACACGAGGCAAACCAGTTGGCCTTGTGCGTGTACTCACCGTTCTCAGAGTTTCTCGACACGACCTCGATCACGATCTGGTATGCGTCGCCAGGCAGGTTCGAATACGTCAGCTTGCCACTCGGCAGTGGACCCGCAAGCACACCAAGATCCGGCAACCTGCAGTCACGCGGCCGGTTTCCACGCACACCAGGATCTTGGTATGCGTCGAGCCCAGCCGCGTGCAGCATGAGCAGAAGACGCCTGGTCGTGTATTTATGCCAAAAGGTCGAGGGCGTCATGATGACGAGGTTTCCGCCGTGCAGTTCGTAACGAAAACCCTTGGGCAGGGAGAGAAGGTCTTCGACATCCAGGTCCTCGAGCAATGACATGTCTAGCTCCGTCATGGCGGTCAACACCCCCTCATCCTACATGACTAGTAGCGCCCTAACTACCCGTCACTCGTCAATAGCGGCCATCACCTCATCGGAGATGTCGGCGTTCGAGTAGATGTTCTGCACATCATCGCAGTCCTCGAGGACGTCGATCAGCTTGAGCACCTTGCGGGCCGCGTCCTCGTCGAGCGGCACGGTCATCGTCGGCACCAGCGACGACTCGGCCGAGTCGTAGTCGATGCCCGCATCCTGCAGCGCCGTCCGCACCTTGACCAGGTCGGTCGGTTCGCTGACCACCTCGAACGCGTCGCCCAGGTCGTTGACCTCCTCGGCGCCCGCGTCGAGGACGGCGAGCATCACGTCGTCCTCGCTGGAGTCGCCCTTCGGGACGATGACCACGCCCTTGCGGTTGAACAGGAACGTCACCGAGCCCGCGTCGGCGAACGAGCCGTGGTTGCGGGTGAGGCGGGTGCGCACCTCGGTGGCCGCCCGGTTCCGGTTGTCGGTGAGGCACTCGATCAGGATGGCGACGCCGTTCGGGCCGTAACCCTCATACATGAACGACTGCCAGTCGGCGCCGCCGGCCTCGGCACCGGAGCCGCGCTTGACCGCGTTGGTGATGTTGTCGTTGGGGACCGACGACTTCTTCGCCTTCTGGATGGCGTCGTACAGCGTGGGGTTACCCGCCGGGTCGCCACCGCCGGTCCGGGCCGCCACCTCGATGTTCTTGATCAGCTTGGCGAACATCTTGCCGCGCTTGGCGTCGATGACGGCCTTCTTGTGCTTGGTCGTCGCCCACTTGGAGTGGCCGGACATGCGTAACCTCCGCTTTGATCAAAGGGCCTGGCGGACCATCTCGACGAAGTACCGATGGACACGAAGGTCGCCGGTGAGCTCCGGGTGGAAAGCCGTGGCGAGCAGGTTCCCCTGCCGAACGGCCACAATCCTACCGGCGGCGTCCCCCTCAGCCACGCGGCCCAGCACCCGCACGTCGCGGCCGATCTGTTCGACCCACGGGGCACGGATGAAGACGGCGTGGAACGGGCCGCCCTCGATGCCCTCGATCTCGACCGGCGCCTCGAACGAGTCGACCTGCCGGCCGAACGCGTTACGCCGCACGGTCATGTCGATGCCCTGGAACGACTCCTGGTCCGGACGGCCGTCGAGCACGCTCGCGGCCAGCATGATCATGCCGGCGCAGGAGCCGTACACCGGCATGCCGTCGGCGATCCGCTTGCGGATCGGGTCGAGAAGCCCGAAGGAGACCGCGAGGTTGCTGATCGCGGTCGACTCGCCGCCCGGGATCACCAGGCCGTCGACGTCGGCCAACTCCTCGGGCCGGCGGATCGGCCGGGCCAGCACGTCCGACTCGGCCAGCGCGGAAAGGTGTTCTCGCACGTCGCCCTGAAGGGCCAGCACTCCGATGTTCACCGGCCCACCATATAAAGCAGGCCACCGACCGTCCGATTGGCTATCGGAACCGGCGGCACGGCCTCCTAGCATCCGTTCCGTCAACCCGATCGCGCTATGAGGAGCCGAACCCACATGTCTGAGAACCAGCCCGCCATCGGAACCGCCCGCGTCAAGCGCGGCATGGCCGAGATGCTCAAGGGCGGCGTGATCATGGACGTGGTCAACGCCGAGCAGGCGAAGATCGCCGAGGACGCGGGCGCCGTCGCGGTGATGGCCCTGGAGCGGGTCCCGGCCGACATCCGCGCGCAGGGCGGCATCTCCCGGATGTCCGACCCCGACATGATCGACGGCATCATCAACGCCGTCTCGATCCCGGTGATGGCCAAGGCCCGGATCGGCCACTTCGTCGAGGCCCAGGTCCTCCAGTCGCTCGGCGTCGACTACGTCGACGAGTCCGAGGTGCTGTCGCCCGCCGACTTCGCCAACCACATCGACAAGTGGCAGTTCACCGTGCCGTTCGTCTGCGGTGCCACCAACCTGGGCGAGGCCCTGCGCCGCATCACCGAGGGCGCGGCCATGATCCGCTCCAAGGGCGAGGCCGGCACCGGCGACGTCTCCAACGCCACCACCCACATGCGTAAGATCCGCGCCGAACTCCGCCGCCTCCAGACCCTCCCCGAAGACGAGCTGTACGTCGCGGCGAAGGAGCTGCAGGCTCCGTACGAGCTGGTCAAGGAGGTGGCCGAGGCCGGCAAGCTCCCGGTGGTCCTGTTCACCGCGGGCGGCATCGCGACCCCGGCCGACGCCGCGATGATGATGCAGCTCGGCGCCGAGGGCGTCTTCGTCGGCTCCGGCATCTTCAAGTCCGGCAACCCGGCCCAGCGCGCCGCCGCGATCGTCAAGGCCACCACGTTCCACGACGACCCGGACGTGATCGCCAAGGTCTCCCGCGGCCTCGGCGAGGCCATGGTCGGCATCAACGTCGACGACGAGCCGGTCCCCCACCGCCTCTCCGAGCGCGGCTGGTAGTCGTTCCCTCGAAGGCCCCGCCTCGGCGGGGCCTTCTTCTTTCCACCACCGGCTCCGCGGTGGGGTGCGGGGAGGTCAGCGGGCCGGTGCCGGCAGCGGGGGCTCGGCCGGTGGGGCCGGGGTCGGTACGGTCAGGGCCGCGGGCAGGGGTGGCAGGTCCGGGAGTGCCGGCTCGACGATGTCGAAGTACTCCGGGCGCGGGTAGCGGCGGGCCAGGCGGAGCAGGCGGACGAAGAGGCGGCGGCGGGCGCTCAGCGCGTCGCGTACCAGATCGGTGTGGACCTGGCGGGCCAGGACCACCCGGCGGCTGGTGGCGATCAGGGTGCGCACCGCCGGGTCCGCCGGGTCGAGGGTGACCGCCTGCAACTGGCGGGTCAGGTCGTTCTCGGCGGATTCGCGGTCGCCCGGTTCGGCGTCGAGGGCGAGGCGGGCGGCCGCGTACAGCTCGACCGTCTCGGCCTGTTCGGCGACCACCGCCGCGGCGGCCGCCCGGCGCATCAAATGCGCGTCGAGCGCACGCTCGGCTGACTGAGCCCGCGTGTGCAGGCGTTCCACCCGCTGGGCGGTCCAGCCGAGGTACGCCGAGAAGATCGCGGCCAGCACGACGACTCCCACCACCCACCACATGCCGGGCATCGTAGTGCCCGACGTTTACCGCACCAGTGGTCAGGACCACTCGTCGTCGAAAACTCTCCCATCGGTGGCCTCGATGGCGGTGGCGTAGACCTCGAGTACCCGGTTGGCCACACTCGGCCAGTCGAACGCTCCGACGGCGAGCCGGGCGCACGATGCCAGTTCGCCACGGCGGACCGGATCATCCAGCAGTTCGCCCAGCAGCCGGGTGAGAGATGCCTGGTCACCGTTGGGGAAGAGGGCTCCGGCCCGGCCGCCGTCCAGCACCCGGCGGAACGCGTCGAGGTCGCTGGCGGCGATCGTGGCTCCGGCCGCCATCGCCTCGGTGAGGATCATGCCGAAGCTCTCGCCGCCGGTGTTGGGTGCCACGTAGACGTCGACGCTGCGCAGCATCCGGGCCTTGTCCGGTTCGGAGACGAGACCGAGGAACTCCACCCGGTCGTGGAATTCCTTGGGGATGTCGTCGTAGAGCTCGTCGCGGTCGCCCGGCCCGGCCACGAGCAGCCGTAGGTCGGGTCGTTCTCGAGCGAGCGCCACGTACGCCGTACGCAGCAGGGGAAAGCCTTTGCGAGGCTCGGTGAAACGGCCGAGGAAACCGAGGGAACCGCCGTCGCCGGGCCATCCGGGCAATGGCGGAGCCGAGGCGAATTTGCGGACCGCGACGCCGTTGGGGATCTCGACCGCGCCGCCACCGAGGTGTTCGACCTGGACCTTGCGGGCGAGTTCGCTGACCGCGATCCGCGCGGTGATCTTCTCCATCACCGGCTGGAGGAAGTTCTGCAGGCCGGCGAGCGCCCGGGACCGGGTCATCGCGGTGTGGAAGGTGGCGACGACCGGACCGCGGGCGGAGACCACGGCCAGGAAGGACAGGCTGGGCGAGAACGGCTCGTGCACGTGCAGCACGTCGAACTCGCCGTGTTTGAGCCAGCGCCGGACCCGGGCGGTGGAGATCGGGCCGAACGAGATCCGCGCGACCGATCCGTTGTAGGGCAGTGGCACGGCCCGCCCGGCCGACACCACATAGGCGGGCACGTCGGCGTCGTCGTCGGCGGGCGCGAGGACGCTGACCTCGTGACCGAGTTCGAGCAGAGCCTCGGCCAGGTCCATGATGTGGTTCTGCACACCGCCCGGGACGTCGAAGGAGTAGGGCGAGACGATCCCGATCCGCACCGAGCCTCCTAGAGCCAGAGCTTCTGGAGCATGTGCCAGTCCTGCGGGTGGTCGGCGATACCCGCGGCGTACGCGTCGGCGAGCATCTGGGTGGTCCGCTTGACCCGCTCGTCGAGGGGCCCGTCGGTCGGTGGGACGACCTCGCGCATCAGCGACGTGGTGCGGTGCTCGTCGAACCACAGGTCGACCGCGTAGAGCGGGGAGCCGGTGCGGATGGCGAGGATCGCCGGTCCGGCCGGCATCCGGGTGCGCCCGCCGAAGAACTCCACCTCGACGCCGTTCTTGGAGAGGTCACGGTCGCCGAGGAGGGCGACCACCCAGCCCTTCTCGAGATGTTCGGCGAGCACGTCGAGCGGCGGCCGCTGCCCGCCGGTGAGTGGCAGCACCTTCATGCCGAGCTTCTCCCGGTACGCCAGGAAGCGCTCGTACAGCGACTCGGGTTTGAGCCGTTCGGCGACGGTGATCAGCGGCCAGTCGTGCGAACACACCCAGGCTCCGGCGACGTCCCAGTTGGCCATGTGCGGCAGTGCCAGGATGACGCCGCGGCCGTCGGCGGCGCCCTTCTTCAGTTTCTGGTAGCTCTCCGGGAGCATGAAGAACCCGTCGAGGAAGTCGGCGCGGCGCTGCGACGGCAGGCGGAACGCCTCCATCCAATACCTGGCGTAGGACCGCAGCCCGTCGCGGACCAGGGTGTCCGGCATGTCCTCGCCGACGACCTGGCGCAGGTTGCGGCGCAGCCGCTGGGTGGCCGGCCCGTTGCCCCGGTAGGCGCGGTCGGCGGCGGTCCGGAACAGTGCTTTCGCGATCGGCAGCGGCAGGGCGCGGACGATCCCCCACCCGGCCGAGTAGCCGAGATCGATCAGTCGGTCTTTCACTCGGTGGGCACCTTCGGCTCGGTCTTGGCGGCGTGGATGAGGCGCTGGAAGGCGGTGATCACGGCCAGCGCGGCCAGCACCCACATCGCGGCGGGCATGCCCCAGTCCTGCCCGGCCGCGCCGAGCAGGCCGCCGACACCGACGATGAGCAGCCGTTCCAGCCGCTCGGCGATGCCGACGTCGGCGTTCAGCCCGAGGCTCTCGGCACGGGCCTTCACGTAGGACACGACCTGCCCGAAGACCAGGCTGATCAGGGTGGCGACGACACCGCCGTACGGGTTGCCCTCGGTGGCCAGGTAGTAGACGACGGCTCCGAACACGGCGCCGTCGGCGATCCGGTCCATGGAGGAGTCGAGGAGTGCCCCGAACTTCCCGGAACCGCCCCGCATCCGGGCCATTGTGCCGTCGAGCACATCGGTGAGCGCGAACGCGGTTACGATCACGGTGCCCCAGAAGAGGTGACCTTGCGAACCGAAGTACGAGCCGATCAGCACACCGACGGTGCCGGCGACGGTGACCGCGTTGGGTGACACCCCGATCCGGAGCAGGAAACGGGCGAGCGGGTTGACGCCGTACGAGACGACGGCACGGGCCGTTGTTTGAACGATCTTTGCCATGGCTGTCCCACCATAACGGCGTGCGACCAGCGGTGGTACGGCTCGGCCCCCGGGTTGGCCGTATCGTCACCATCCGGCACCTTTGCAGGGCTGAAGGTCCTTGCGACCACTACCGCGCCGGGTGTGGGATTCAGACAACAGCGGCGTAACAAAGAGGAAACGACGGGAGCGCTCGGCATGGCGCAGAAATCTTCGGAGAAAGGGCTTGCCGGCGCCGGTGCGCCGGTGGTGACCGAGCCCGGCAGAGTTCGCAACGTGGTGCTGGTGGGCCACTCCGGTTCCGGGAAGACGACCCTGGTCGAGGCGCTGCTCGCCGCGACCGGGACGATCCCGCGGGCCGGCGGTGTGGCGGACGGCACCACGGTGACCGACCACGATCCGGCGGCGATCCGGCAGCAGCGCTCGGTGGCGCTCGCCTGCGCGCCGCTGCTGCACGACGACGTGAAGATCAACCTGTTGGACACCCCGGGGTTCGCCGACTTCGTCGGTGAGCTGCGGGCCGGTCTGCGCGCGGCGGACGCGGCCCTGTTCGTGGTTTCCGCGGTCGACGGTGTGGACGACTCCACCGTCGCGCTGTGGGAGGAGTGCGCCGCGGTCGGCATGCCGCGCGCCGTCGCGATCACCCGGCTGGACCACCCGCGGGCCGACTACGAGGAGGCGCTGCAGGACTGCCAGGAGGCGTTCGGTGACAACGTGCTCCCGGTCTTCCAGCCGATGCTCGGCGACGACGGCCAGTCGGTGGCCGGTCTGCTCGGCCTGGTCACGCTGCGGGTGCTGGACTACTCGGCGGGTTATCCGCCGGTCGCCCGGGAGGCCGAGCGGGAGCACCTGAACCCGATCGCCGACGACCGGAACACGCTGATCGAGGGGATCATCGCGGAGAGCGAGGACGAGACCCTCATGGACCGGTACGTCGGTGGCGAGCTGATCAGCACCGACGCGCTCATCCCGGACCTGGAGAAGGCCGTCGCGCGGGGCAACTTCTACCCGGTCATCCCGGTCTGCGCGCACACCGCCGTCGGCCTCGACGCCCTGCTGGATCTGCTGGTCAGCGGTTTCCCGTCACCGCTGGAGCACGATCTGCCGGTGGTCACCGGGGTGGACGGCTCGCCGCGTTCCCCGCTCGTCTGCGACCCGGCCGGCCCGCTGGTGGCCGAGGTGGTGCGCACCACGATCGACCGGCACGTCGGCCGGGTGTCGCTGGTCCGGGTCTTCTCCGGCACCCTGCGCCCGGACCAGACGCTGCACGTCTCCGGGCACGGCATGGCCGAGCGCGGTCACCCCGACCATGACGCCGACGAGCGGGTCGCGCACGTCTACTCGCCGCTCGGCGCGCAACTGCGTGAGGTGCCGCAGGCGATCGCCGGCGACATCTGCGCGATCACCAAGTCGGGCAGCGCGGAGACCGGTGACACCCTGTCCGGCAAGGACGACCCGCTGCTGATGGCGCCGTGGTCGATGCCGGAGCCGCTGCTGCCGATCGCCGTGGTCGCCAAGACCCGCTCGGACGAGGACGCACTCGCCAAGAACCTGGCCCGGCTGGTCGCCGGTGACCCGACACTGCGGCTGGAGCGCAACCCGGAGACCCATCAGCTGGTGCTCTGGACGATGGGCGAGTCACACGCCGACGTGGTCCTGGACCGGCTCCGCGCCGGTGGTGTCGAGCTGGACACCGAGCCGGTGAAGGTGGCGCTGCGGGAGACGTTCGGCGCGACCGCGAAGGGCCACGGGCGGCACGTCAAGCAGTCCGGCGGCCACGGCCAGTACGCGGTCTGCGACATCGAGATCGAGCCGCTGCCGCGCGGTGAGGGTTTCGTGTTCGTGGACAAGGTGGTCGGTGGCGCGGTGCCGCACAACTACATCCCGTCGGTGGAGAAGGGTGTCCGCGCCCAGCTGGAGAAGGGCATCGCGGCCGGTTACCCGGTAGTGGACCTGAAGGTGACGCTCTACGACGGCAAGGCGCACAGCGTCGACTCGTCGGACGCGGCCTTCCAGACGGCCGGTGCGCTGGCCCTGCGGGCCGCCGCCGAGCAGGGCGCGATCACCCTGCTGGAGCCGGTGGACGAGATCGAGGTCCGAGTGCCGGAGGCGTTCGTCGGCGCGGTGATGAGCGATCTCTCCGGCCGGCGGGGCCGCCCGATGGGCAGCGAATCAGGTGGTACGGGCGAGGCGAGCACGGTCCGGGCCGAGGTGCCGGCGACCGAACTCGTGCGGTACGTGGTGGAGCTGCGCGCCCTCACGTCGGGCACCGGCACGTTCACCCGCCGGTACGTCCGGCACGAGCCGATGCCCCCGCACCTGGCCGAGGCGGTCCGTAAGGAGCACGCCCCGGCTCGTTAGATCGCGATGGCGTTGGCCGCCTCGTGCATCGGCGCGAGAATCCGGTCGATCATCTGCTCCTTGCGCGGGTGGTACTTCAGGGTCCGCATGCCGTAGTTGCGGAAGGCGATGCTGAGGCGGCCGCCCGGCACCATGTCCTTGGCCATCTTGCGGCCGAAGGCGAGGTTCTTCTCCGCGTACGGCCGCATCGCGCGCTCGTACGCGGAGAACCCGCCCGGGGTGCCCAGGTGCCGACCGAGCAGGTATGCCCCGACCAGGGCCAGGCTGGTGCCCTGGCCGGACGCGGGCGCCGGGCAGTGGGCGGCGTCGCCGAGCAGCGCGACCCGCCCGGCCGACCAGGACGGCAGCTCGACCTGGCTCATCGAGTCGAAGTAGAAGTCGGGTGCGTCGTCCATCGCGTCCAGGAACTCCGGCACCTTCCAGCCCTGCCCGGCGAACGCCGCCCGGACCAGTGCCTTCTGCCCGGCGACGTCCCGTCGGTCGACGTCCAGCAGCGGTGATGCGAAGGTGAGGCCGACCCGGGCCGGCTGATCCGGCTCCATGGCATAGGCGAAGACGAGCCGGCCGGGACGGGAATACATGACCTCCTCGCGCTCCAGGCCGAGCAGGTTGGGCACGGTGTAGATGGAGATGTAGGCGCCCAGGTGGCTCAGCGGCGTCGCACCCATCACCTTGCGCCGGGTCGCCGAGTGCAGCCCGTCGGCACCGACCACGTAGTCGAAGCGCCGGGGCGCGCCCTTCTCGAACGTGACGTCGACACCTTCCGGACCGTCCTGGAGGGTGTCGACGGCGTCACCGAACACGTACTCCACCCGGTCGGCGGTGGCGTCGTGCAGGATGCGGCTCAGATCCCACCGCATGATCTCCAGGTCGTCGCCGCGCCGGCCCATCAGCAGGTCGGCCGGGAGGGCGGCGATCGGGACGCCGTTGCTCTTGACGTAGGTGATCCGCCGCATCCCGGTGTCGGCGGCCTGGCAGGCGGCGAGCAGGCCCATCTTGCGCAGCACCTCGGTGGCCGAGCCGCGCACGTCGACCTTGTAGCCGGCCTCGCGCAGCCCCTCGGCCCGCTCCACGACGGTGACCTGCAAGCCCCGCTCGGCCAGCCAGAAGGCGAGAGCCGGTCCGCCGATACCGGCGCCGGAGATCAGTACCCGTGAGTTCGTCATGCGCTTACTATACAAACGTCTTATACGTTTGTATAGAAGTTAGGATCACCGGCATGGGTCACCGCGAGGAGCTGCTGCGAGGCGCCAAGAAGGCGCTGCTGGAGAAGGGGTATGCCCGGACCACGGCGCGCGACATCGTGGCGCTGTCCGGCACCAACCTCGGCTCGATCGGCTACCACTACGGCTCCACCGAGGCCCTGATGACAGCCGCGATGCTCAGCGCGATCGAGGAGTGGGGTGACGCGCTGGGCCGGGCGCTCGGCGAGCCCGACGACGACACGGGTGATCCGATGCTGCGGTTCTGGCGGCGGGTGATCCGCTCGATCCAGGCCGACCGGCCGCTCTGGCTGGCCAGCATCGAGGCGATGCTCCAGGCCGAGCACAACCCGGCGCTGCGCGAGCAACTGGCCGGTGGCATGCGGGCCGGACGATCCGGCATGGCGGCGCTGCTCACCGGGATCCCGGAGGATCAGCTCGACGCCGAGACGGTCGCCTCCCTGGGCGCGGTGCAGATGGCCCTGATGTCCGGGGTGCTCACCCAGTGGCTGACCGACCCGGCGACCGCCCCGTCCGCGGAGCAGATCGTCACCGGGATCCGGGCCCTAGGCGGCGGGCCAGGCCTTGGTCAGCAGGTCGCGGGTGTCGGCGAGTAACTGTGGCAGCACCTTGGTCATACCGATCACCGGCATGAAATTGGCGTCACCACCCCACCTCGGCACGATGTGCTGGTGCAGGTGGGCGGCGATACCGGCGCCCGCGATGGCGCCCTGGTTCATCCCCAGGTTGAAACCGTGCGGGCTGCTGACCGTGCGCATCACCCGCATCGCGGTCCGGGTGAAGGCGGCCACCTCGACGGTCTCCGCCTCGGTCAGGTCGGTGTAGTCGGCGACGTGCCGGTACGGGCAGACCATCAGATGCCCCGGGTTGTACGGGTAGAGGTTGAGCAACGCGAACACCAGCGCGCCCCGGGCCACCACCAGCGACTGCGCCTCGGGCAGCGCGGGGGCCAGACAGAACGGGCAGCCGGCCGGCCTCTCATACCCACCCTCGGGCCGGTCCTCGCCCTGAACGTAAGCCAACCGGTACGGCGTCCAGAGCCGCTCCAGCCCATCCGGATCGCCCGTCCGCTCACTCACGTTCGCATCCTATGCGCACGCGGCCGGTTCCCCATGGCGGGAAACCGGCCGCGGCGAAGATCAGGCGGCGGAGGGCCCGATGTTGGTACGGGAGCGGACCACCTCGACCACGTGGGCGACCGCCTCGTCGATCGAGACACCGTTGCGCTGCGAGCCGTCCCGGTAGCGGAACGACACCGTACCGCCGCTGACGTCGTCATCACCGGCGATCGCCATGAACGGGATCTTCTGCTGCTGCGCGGTGCGGATCTTCTTCTGCATGCGGTCGGTGGAGTAGTCCACCTCGGCCCGGATGCCCGCCTTCTTCAGCTTGGCCACGAACTCGGCCAGGTAGTCGGCGTGGTCGTCGCGGATCGGGATGCCGACCACCTGCACCGGCGCCAGCCAGGCCGGGAACGCGCCCGCGTAGTGCTCGACCAGCACACCGAAGAACCGCTCGATCGAGCCGAACTTCGCCGAGTGGATCATCACCGGTTCCTGGCGGGTGCCGTCGGCCGCCTGATACTCCAGACCGAACCCGGCGGGCTGGTTGAAGTCGTACTGGATGGTCGACATCTGCCACGTACGCCCGATCGCGTCCTTCGCCTGCACGCTGATCTTCGGGCCGTAGAAGGCGGCGCCACCGGGATCGAGCACCAGCTCGAGACCGGACTCCTTGGCCACGTCCTCCAGCACGCGGGTGGCCTTCTCCCACTGCTCGTCGGTGCCGATGAACTTCGAGCTGTCCGGGTCGCGGGTCGACAGCTCCAGGTAGTAGTCGTCCAGGCCGAAGTCGTCGAGCAGCGACCGCACGAAGTTCAGCAGGTGCTTGATCTCGCCCGGGGCCTGCTCGGCGGTCACGTACGAGTGCGAGTCGTCCTGGGTCAGGCCGCGGACCCGGGTCAGGCCGTGCACCACGCCGGACTTCTCGTAGCGATACACCGTGCCGAACTCGAACAGGCGCATCGGCAGCTCACGGTAGGACCGCCCACGCGACCTGAAGATCAGGTTGTGCATCGGGCAGTTCATCGCCTTGAGGTAGTAGTTCGCCCCCTCCAGCTCCATCGGGGGGAACATCGTGTCCTTGTAGTACGGCAGATGGCCCGAGGTGTGGAACAGGCCCTCCTTGGTGATGTGTGGACTGCCGACGTACTGGAAGCCCTCCTCGATGTGGCGGGCGCGGACGTAGTCCTCCATCTCGCGCTTGATCACGCCACCCTTCGGGTGGAAGACCACCAGACCCGACCCGATTTCATCGGGGAAGGAGAAGAGGTCCAGCTCGGTGCCCAACTTACGGTGGTCCCGGCGCTCGGCCTCGGCAAGACGGGTGAGGTACGCCTTGAGCTCGTCCCGCGACGGCCACGCCGTCCCGTAGATCCGCTGCAGCTGCGGGTTCTTCTCACTGCCCCGCCAGTACGCGGCGGCCGAGCGCATCAGCTTGAACGCCGGGATGAGCCGGGTCGACGGCAGGTGCGGACCGCGACACAGGTCGCCCCAGACCCGCTTGCCGTCCTTGTCCAGATTGTCGTAGTGGGTGAGCTCGCCGGCACCGACGGCGGCGGCCTCCTCGTCCACATCGCCCTTGATGTCGACCAGCTCGAGCTTGAACGGCTCGGCCGCCAGCTCGGCCTTGGCCTCGTCGAGCGTCCCGTACTCCCGGCGGTGGAAGGTCTGCCCGGCCTTGACGATCTCCTGCATCCGCTTCTCGAGCTTCGCCAGGTCGTCCGGCTGGAACGGCTTCTCCACGTCGAAGTCGTAGTAGAAACCGTCCCGGATCGGCGGGCCGATGCCCAGCCTCGCCTCCGGGAACACGTCCTGCACGGCCTGGGCCAGCACGTGCGCGGTGGAGTGGCGCAGCACGTCCAGCCCGTCCGGGGTGTCGATCGCGACCGGGGTCACCTCGGTGTCGGCGGCCGGCGCCCAGGCCAGGTCGCGCAGCCGGCCGTCGGCCTCACGGACCACGACGACCGCCTTCGGCCCGTGGGCGGGGAGCCCGGCGGCGGCCACCGCGTCGGCCGCCGTAGTCCCGGCCGGGACGACTAGTGGGTCGGCCACGACGGGTGTACGGGGTGCAGACACGATGGGTCTCCTTCGTAGTAAACAGCCGGTCGCTCTCCGGGCCGGCCCACCGATGCTATCGGCCGGGTTTGGGCGGTCTTCCGGCGGCGCGCTACAAGTCGCTACAGCTCAGTCGCCACCGGCGACCGCGAACCAGCCGGGCAGTTCCTCGCGTGCCGACAGCCACGCCCCGGGAATGCCGTCCCGGCCGGTGTGGGCCGCCACCACTCCCCCGGCGATCGCCGCCGTGGTGTCCACGTCGCCACCGGCGACCACACAGGCCGCCACCGCGGCCGGGTAGTCGTCGAGGAACCGGTCGGCCACCCAGAGCGCGAACGGCACCGTGTCCATCGCCGTCGCCTGGCCGCCGGAACCGAGCCGCTCGGCGGCCTCGGCCACGTCGGCCCGGCCCAACCCGGCCGCCTCGGTCAGGCCGTCGTGGACCGCGCCGGCCGGGGTGTGCCCGGCGGTGGCCCGCAGCAGCCGGCCACGGTCGGGGCGGTGGCCGTTGAGACGGGCGGCGGCGGCGAACGCGGCGGCCACCGACACGGCCACGCCACCGGCGATCCCCTCCGGGTGCGCATGGGTGACCTCGGCTGCCCGTACCCCCTGAATCGCCGCATGGGCCAGCGAATCCGCATGCCAGGCGCCCAGCGGCGCGGCCCGCATCGCCGCGCCGTTCCCGCAGGAACCCTGGCCGTTGAACGCCGCCGCGGCGGCGATCGGCCAGGGCAGCCCCTCCCGGATCTCACGGAGCATGACGACCGCGCCCGGGCCGTAACCGCGGTAGGGCTCGAACCGGTCGGCCAGCAGCGAGGCGAAACCGTCCCGGTCGAAGTCGCCCTCGGCCAGGGTCGCCACCAGGCAACAGGCCTGTTCGGTGTCGTCCGTCCACTCCCAGGGCGGTTCCGGGACACGGGCGTCGAGGAGGTCGGCGGGCCTGTTACCGGGCACGAAATACTGCGCTCCGAGGGCGTCACCGACGCTGAGGCCGGCGAGGCTGTCCTGGGCGAGGGCGAGACGGGTACCGGGGAAAAGTATGAATGACATCGGTACTTCGGATCGTATTCCATCACTGAGCGTCATCAAAGACTCTCGTTCGATCACCCTTTAGGTTCTCCCCGTCCGGGACGCTACGGTCTTCGCATGGCCACGGTGTTGCTCGTCGAAGACGACCATGTCGTGCGCGGCGCCATGCTCCGTTCGCTAGCCGACCGGGGGCACGCCGTGCACGCCGTCGGCACCGCTCTGGAGGCACTCCGGCGGGTCGCCGCGGAGACGCCTGACCTGGTCGTTCTCGACCTCGGGCTACCCGACCTGGACGGGTCGGACGCACTACGGATGCTCCGTGGCATCACCGACGTGCCGATCATCATCGCCACCGCGCGCGACGACGAGCAGACCGTCGTCCGGCTGCTGCGGGCCGGTGCCGACGACTACATGGTGAAGCCGTTCACCGGCGCCCATCTGGACGCTCGAATAGCCACCGTGCTGCGCCGTGTCGGCCGGGCCAGCCGCGCCGCGCAACCGGCCGTCCACGAGGTGGGCGAGCTCCGGGTCGACGTCGGCGAGCGCAGCGCCACCCTCGGCGATCAGCCGCTGGCGCTGACCCGCAAGGAGTTCGACCTGCTGGCCTACCTCGCCGCCCGTCCGGGCCGAGTGGTTTCCCGTCGTGAGCTGTTGGAGGAGGTATGGCGACAGCCATCGGTCGGCGAGGACCAGACCATCGACGTGCATTTGTACTGGCTTCGCCGGAAACTGGGCGAGTCCGCGGCGAAGCCCCGCTACCTGCGCACCGTGCGGGGGGTCGGATTCCGGTTGGTGGCGCCGGACTGAGGTTGCGGCTGGCGTACACCACCGCCGCCACGACCGCCGTCGCCGCACTGGTCTTCCTGGTCCCGCTCGGCTGGGAGCTGCGCACCGACCACCGCGAGGCCGCCCTGGCCGAGGCCGCGCAACGCACCTCCACGGTGGCCGGGGCCATCACGGCCGGCGCCGGTGAGAAGGGTGTCGCCGCCGCCGTCACGGCCGCCGGCGGCTCCCCGGTGGTGCACACCCCGGGCCTGTCCGCCGCCGCCGGTGGTCGGGCCGACGCCGGGCTGATCGACCGGGCCGCGGTCGCGCCGGAGCCGACGATCGAGTCCGTCGACGGGGGCGTGGTGCGCCTCCATCCGGTCACCGCCGGCGGGAAGACCCTGGTGGTCGAGGCGTTCGTGCCGGACGCCGAGCTCGACCACAACACCGCCCGGGACTGGTGGCTGCTGCTCGGACTGGCCGTGGTGCTGGTCGGCGGGGCCGTCGTGGTGGTGGACCGACTGGCCCGGGGCGCGGTCAACTCGGCCCGCGAGCTGGTCGACGCGGCACTCGCGGTGGGCGACGGTGATCTGGAGGCCCGGGTCACGCCGTCCGGGCCACGGGAGCTGACCGAGGCCGGTTACGCCTTCAACCGGATGGCCGACCGCCTGGTGACCTCCCGGACCGACGAGCGGGAGCTGGTCGCCGACCTGTCGCACCGGCTGCGGACCCCGTTGACCGCGCTGCGGCTGGACGCCGAGGCGCTCGACCCGGACGACACCCAGATCATCGACCTCACCGCCGACGAGGTGGACCGCCGTCGTGGCATCCGGCGCATCCGGACCGCGATCACCACCCTGGAGGACGAGGTCAATCATCTGATCACCACCACCCGGCAGGCGGTCGCGGACCGGGTCGCCGCCGAGCCGGAGGACGGGCTCTGCGACGCCAGCGAGGTGGTCCGGGAACGGATGATGTTCTGGTCGGCGCTCGCCTCCGACCAGGACCGGCAGTACCGGGTGGTCGGCGCGCACCTGCGCATCCCGGTGCCGGTGGCTCGCGCCGAGCTGGCCGCCGCGCTGGACGCGGTACTGGGCAACGTGTTCCGCTACACCCCGCAGGGCACCGCCTTCGAGGTGGCGCTCTCCCGCCGGGACGGCTGGGTGGCGCTGCGCATCGACGACGCGGGTCCGGGCATCCCCGACCCGGAGAGGGCGCTGCGCCGCGGCCAGAGCCAGCAGGGCTCGACCGGACTGGGACTGGACATCGCGCGCCGGGTGGCTCAGGCTACCGGCGGTTCGGTCAGTCTGGACCGGGCCGTGATGGGTGGGGCGAGCATCGTGATGCTGCTGGCCGACGCGGACGCCACCCCGAAACAACCGAGCCGGTTCGGCCTGGTCGGGCGGGGCCGGCCGGCACGCGACCGTGACCCGGGACGACGACGCTGGCAACGAGGACGGGAATGAGCAAGGGCTTCCATCGCCGCGACCCCGCAGAGGACCGTGTCCCCCGGAAGACACAGCGCTTGCTTATATCTGCTTTAAGAAGGTTCCCCTTCGCGGCACGGGCTGGCAGTGTTCCGTTCGATCCCATCCGGCTTCCCGGATCGCAACCCGCAGCGCGTCCCCATCGCCGCGATCCACGAAGCCAGCGCGCGGTGGGAGGCGGTCACCCCATGGACCCCTCCCACCGCCAACCCGCTCGACAAGGAGACGCCGTGTCCGCGCATCGCCGGCCGACGTTCCGCGGGTCGCCGTCTGGACGGCGCCGCGCGGCGGGATCCCCGACCACCCCACCGCCACGCTCCGCTACTTTCCGGCTCCTTCCGGTAGCCCTCGGCCTGGCGCTGCTCGGCGTCGGCGGCGTGGTCGGGCCCAGCGTGATCAACTACGGTCCGCCGGAGGACGACTACTCGCTCACCGCCCTGCCGACCGATGCCCCTGAGCAGGGGCTCGTCTACAGCGGTCTGAAACTGGCGGCGTCCGGTTCGGTCTGCGCCGGGGCGTACCTGGTGTTCGAGGAGACCTGCACGCACGGCCCCGACCCGGCGCCGGACGGCCTCTCGGTCCGCCGCGCCGTCGCTCCGGTGACAGCGGGCAGTGACGAGGTGACGGTCGTTCGCCGGGAGACCGGTGGAGTGCCCGGCGACGCCGAGATCGCCCGCGACGAGGGTGGCAGCGCGATCACCGCGGACGCCCCGGCCCTGATCCCGGACGCCGCGCCCGGTCAGGCCGACTTCATCCTCGGCCCGGACGACGTGGCCTGCGCCGGCGACGGCCGTACCGGCAAGCGGGTGCAGTTGCTCTACCTGCACGAGTCGGCGTCGGCCAGCCGATACGGCAAGTTCCTCAACTCGTTCCGTACCTGGGCGGCCGGGGTCGACGCGATCTACGACGCGAGCGCCGGCGAGACCGGGGGCTCCCGCCACATCCGGTACGTGACGACGCCGGAGTGCCGCCCCGACGTGGCCGAGGTGCAGCTGCCGGACGGGTCGCTGCGCTCGTTCGCCTCGACCATCGACGCGCTGCGCGGCCTCGGCTACAACCGGACCGACCGCAAGTACCTGATGTTCGCCGACACGAACCTCTACTGCGGCATCTCCACGTACGTCAACGACACCCGCCCCGGCCGCGGCAACCGCAACAACGGCGGCCCGTCGTACTCCCGGGTCGACTCCGGCTGCTGGAGCGCCGCGATGGCCGCCCACCAGCTGACCCACGCCCTCGGCGCGGTGCTGACCGACTCGCCGAACGCGACCGGCGCGGGCAGCTGCCTCGACGAGTACGACCTGCTGTGCGGGCGGGACCGGACCGGCAAGCCGGTGAAGAACGTGTGCCCGAAGAAGAACGACAACCGCCTCGACTGCGGGCACGACGACTACTTCAGCACCAACCCGGAGCCGGGCAGCTACCTGGCCGACCATTGGAACGTCGCGCTCAGTGAGTTCCTGCTGCGCAGCGACGGTGGCGACGACATCCCGGACGTACCCGGCGCCACCGTGCCGGACGAGAACGCGCCCGACCCGCGGCCGTCGGCGAGCCCGTCGGTCGCAGGCCCCTCGGCCGGCGTGCCCACTCCGGGCGCCAGCGCCGGCTCGCCGAGCCCGAGCGTCTCGGCGACCGTCCCGGTCCTCCCGGACCCGGGCGCCTCGGCACCGGTCCCGCAGATCGCGGTGACCCCCGTCGCGCAGCATCGCCCGACCGCCACGCCCCCGGCCGGCACCGGCGACGGGGACGGCGACGGCGTCGGTGCGCCGCCCGGCGTCACCAACGACGGGGTGCAGGCGGTGCTGGAGATCCGCGAGGCGACGAGCGGCTCGGTCCGGCTGATCTGGAGCGCCGGCTCGAACAACGCCGACTACGAGGTCCTCGTCGACGGCGAGCCGGTGGCCACCACCCGCGCCACCCGGGCCCGCCTGATCGGCCTCAAACCGGATGCGAAATACCTGGTCGAGATCCGTAACCGCAAGCTCGGCTACCTGGCCAAGGGCACCGCGGCGACAGCCCCGGCCGCCAGCCCGGTGCAGAACTCGTGGTTCGTGCTGACCAACTCGCTCACCGGCGGCGCGGCCGACCTGTACGCGGCCCGGGCCACCGACGGCACCCCGATCACCCTCGGCAGCGACGAGGGCGGCACCCAGCAGCAGTGGCAGCTGGTGCCGGCCGGTAACAACACCTACTCGCTGGTCTCCAAGGCCAGCAACAGGTGCGTCATCCCCCTCGGCGGCGCCGTGGTCGCCGGGGCGCCGCTGGTGCAGGGCGACTGCCAGGCCGGGACGGGCGCGCGCTGGACGCTGCGCGCCTCGGCCTACGGTTTCACGCTCCGCGCCGCCGGCGGTGATCTGGTGCTCGGGGTGGGCGCACAACGCTTCGGCACGCAACGCGTGCTGGTACTGCAGGAGGACACCGAGCAGCGGCACCAGAGCTGGACTGCTGTGCCGGACTGACGGGAGAAGAGAGCGATGCCCGATGTGCTGAGCAGGCCGGAGACCGAGCCGGACGACAATCCGGCCCGGTTCACCCGGCGACGACTGCTGCGCTGGCTGACGATCCTCACGATCGGCACCCTGACGATGGTCGCCTGCTGGCAGGACCCGCTCTACCCCTGAGCGGCGGTGTAGGCGTCGATCTCGGCGAGCAGCGCCGCTTTGCCCTCGGGTGCGCGGAAGCTGTGCCGTACGGCGTCGCGGGCGAGATCCGCGACGCCGGCGGTGTCCAGCTTCAGCAGGCGGGCCGCGGTCGCGTACTCCTGCTCCAGGGTGGTGCCGAACATCGGCGGGTCGTCCGAGTTGACGCTGATCGGGACCCCGGCCGCCACGAGTGTGGTGATCGGGTGCTCCTCGATGTCGGCGACCGCGCGGGTGCGCAGGTTGGACGTCGGACACACCTCGAGCGGGATCCCGTTCTCGGCGAGGTGGGCCATCAGCCGCTCGTCCCGGGCGGCGGCGATGCCGTGCCCGATCCGCTCGGCGCCGAGCTCGCGCAGGGCGTCCCAGATCGTCTCCGGACCGGTGGTCTCCCCGGCGTGCGGGACGCTGTGCAGGCCGGCCGCGCGCGCCTGGTCGAAGTACGGCTTGAACTGCGGCCGCGGAACGCCGATCTCCGGCCCGCCGAGTCCGAAACTGATCAGACCGTCGGGTCGCTCGTCGAGGGCGATCCGCAGCGTCTCCTCGGCCGCGGGCAGCCCGGCCTCGCCCGGGATGTCGAAGCACCAGCGCAGGTCCACGCCGAAGTCGCGGGCGGCTCCGATGCGGGCGTCCTCGATCGCCTCGCAGAACGCCTTGGCCGCGATGCCCCGCCGCACGCTGGAGTACGGCGTGACGGTCAGCTCCGCATACCGCACGTTCTGCCGGGCCAGCTCCCGCCCGATCTCATAGGTGAGCAGCCGGACGTCCTCGTCGTCGCGGATCAGGTCGACGACGCTCAGGTAGATCTCGATGAAATGCGCGAAGTCCCGGAACTCGAAGTAGTCGGCGAGCAGCGCCGGGTCAGCCGGCACCGGCGAGCTGCCCTCGTGCCGGGCGGCCAGCTCGGCGACGATGCGCGGTGACGCCGAGCCGACGTGGTGGACGTGCAGCTCGGCCTTGGGCAGGCCGGCGATGAACGACGTCAGGTCGGTCAAGAGAGTTCCCCCTAGATAGATGCCACCACGAAGATACGGCGGAAGGGGAACGCCACGAGGCCGTGCCGCACCGGGTGGTCGGCGATGATCCGCTCGGCCAGCGCGGCCCGGAAGACCGCCCAGGCGGCGTCGTCGAGGGCCGCACGGACCGGGCGCAGGGCGGTGCCCTCCATCCAGCGCAGCACCGGGTGTTCGGGCCCGTCCGCGGGTAGCAGATGCAGGTAGGTGGTCTCCCAGGCGTCCACGGTCGCACCGGCCGCGGTCAGGGTCTCGGCGTAGCCGGCGGCGTCGGAGACCGGGTCGGCCCGCAGCTCGATCGGGGACAGGTCCCGCGCGGCGCGGTGTCCGGGGCTGTCGGAGTTGCCCGGCACCTGCATCGCGATCCAGGCTCCGGCCGGCAGCTCGCGTGCCCAGCGGGCGAGCATCTCCCGGTGGTCGGGGACCCATTGCAGGGCGGCGTTGGTGACCACCACGTCGACGTCCGGCTCCGGCCGCCAGTCGGCGATGTCACCGAGGCGGAACTCGACCGGGCCGGGGTCGGCGGCGGCCTTTTCGATCATGTCGGCGGACGAGTCGATCCCGGTGATCCGGGCGTCGGGCCAGCGCTCGGCGAGGGTCCGGGTCAGCTCGCCCGGGCCGCAGCCGAGGTCGGTGACGGCTCGGGGCCGCTCCGCGCCGATCCGCGCGACGAGGTCGAAGAACGGGCGGGAGCGTTCGGCACCGAAGCGGCGGTAGACAGCGGGGTCCCACATGACAACCTCCTAAACCGTACGTACGTCTTGTTTAACGCTATCAGCCGAGCGGTAGGGTCACGACGTGGAAAAACGAAGCTTCCGTAGGCTGGGCCGGACCGTCGGCGTCGTGGGGCTCGGTGCCTGGCAGCTCGGGGCCGACTGGGGTCAGGTCAGCGAGGCCGACGCGCACGCCACCCTCCAGGCCGCCGTCGACTCCGGGGTCACCTTCATCGACACCGCCGATGTGTACGGTGACGGCCGCAGCGAGCAGATCATCGGCTCCTTCCTCGCCGACCACGCGGGCCTGACCGTCTTCACCAAGATGGGCCGTCGGCTCCCCCAGGAGGCCGCCAACTACCACCTGGACAACTTCCGAGCCTGGACCGACCGCTCCCGGGCCAACCTCGGGGTGGACACGCTGGACCTGGTTCAGCTGCACTGCCCGCCCACCCCGGTGTTCAGCTCGGACGAGGTCTACGACGCTCTCGACACGCTGGTCGAGGAGAAACGGATCGCGGCGTACGGGGTGAGCGTCGAGACGGTCGAGGAGGCGCTGGCCGCCATCGCCCGCCCGGGTGTCGCGAGCGTCCAGATCATCCTCAACGCGTTCCGCCTGAAGCCGTTGGAGCGGGTGCTGCCCGCCGCCGCCGAGGCCGGGGTGGGCGTCATCGCCCGGGTGCCGCTCGCCAGCGGCCTGCTCTCCGGACGCTACGACGAGAACACCACGTTCGGCGCCGACGACCACCGCAACTACAACCGGCACGGCGAGGCGTTCGATGTCGGCGAGACGTTCTCCGGTGTGGATTTCCGGGTCGGCCTGGAGGCGGTCGGCCGGCTGCGCCCGCTCGTGCCGGCCGGCGCGACGATGGCGCAATTCGCGCTCCGCTGGATCATCGATCAGCCGGGTGTCACCGCGGTGATCCCGGGTGCCCGTAACCCGGAACAAGCGCGTGCGAACGCGGCCGCCGCCGATCTCGCACCACTCTTGCCGGAAACCCGAGAAATGATCACTGCGGTCTACGATGAGTTGATTCGCCCGCAGGTGCACGACAAATGGTGAACAATGAAACCGAGCCGCCGCGGTTGAGAGGCTGGCTCACCATGTCCCTGGGTCTGCTCGCCGTCGTTCTCGGTGGGGTGTGGACGCTTCAGGGTCTGGACTACCTGGGCGACAGCCTGATGAGTGGGCAGAAGGTGTGGGCGGCGGTCGGCGGCACGCTGATCGTCGTCGGTCTGCTATTGATCATCCTCGGGATGCGGCGGCGCTCCCGCGGGCAGGGCTGACCGGGCCCCGCACGAAAGAGGCCCCGCAACCTCGATGAGGGTGCGGGGCCACGGTCGGGCCGACCTCCGCCAGGCGGTCGGCGAACCGGTCTCACGACCGGCTTAGATAAGGTCTCAGAGCGGGCGAACCTGCTCCGCCTGCGGGCCCTTCTGGCCCTGGGCGATCTCGAACTCCACCCGCTGGTTCTCCTCCAGAGTGCGGTAGCCGCTCGTCTGGATGGCCGAGAAGTGGACGAACACGTCAGCACCCCCGCCGTCGACGGTGATGAAGCCGAAGCCCTTGTCTGCGTTGAACCACTTCACGGTTCCTTGCGCCATGCTGAACTCTCCTTCTGAAAATGCCGGCCCGCCCAACCGCGGCAGCGCGGGGCCGATGACCGTTTTCGAGCAGCGGTACCGCGAGGCGGCCCTTTCAGAGGACGTCCCATCCACTCGGCCCTCGTGACACCTGCCGACCCTCCCGGGGTGGGGCCGGCGTCCCGCGGGTCCAGCGGAAGCTAGCGAACCACGTACGCAAAAACTGGCCACACTGTACCCGAAAATCGGGCCGTAAAGCTGCCCCTCGAAGGAATCCAATAATGGGTGACCGATATGGAAAAGGCCCCCCACTTCTGCGGAACGAGTCCGCAACGAAGCGAGGGGCCGCCAAGACACTTGTCTATACAGAAGATGATCTAGTCGGGCCAGGTGCCGGTCAGTTTGTGAGTGGTGATCACGCCGCCACGGTGGACCGCAGCCTTCACGACGGCGAAGATCGCGCCCTGCAAGGCGGCCGCGGTGAGGATCTCGCCCCAGCCCCGATCCGGGTCGCCGGCATCCGGTGCGTCGTCCTCTCCGGCCACCAGCTTCCACACTTCTTTGAAGAGGAAACCGGCGGCCGCGCCGGCGGCGAAACCCAGTGCCACGTTGACCGGCTTCAGTGCGACCTTCGACAGTTTGCCCGCCATCAACGCCTCCCTCGGACGATCAGGATGATCCCGGCCAACGCCGCGATCCCGGCGACCATCAGCACGGCCGGCATCGGATTGGCGCGCACCCGGGTCCCGGCCTGATGGGCCAACTCCCGTGGCGGAGTCTCGCGGATCCGGACGGCCGCACCGGTCGCCGCTTCCCGCGCCCGCCCGGTCATCTCGGCGGCCCGGATCAGCACCCGCTGTTTGGTCTCCTCGACCTGTTCCCTGGCACGGGCCTTCACATCCGCCCGCGCGGCCAGCGCCTGCACCGTCTCACCCAGATCGGCACGGGTCTGCCGGATGTCCTCCCGCAGCGCCACCAGGTCGGGTTTGGCGGCGGATCCGTTCTTGTCGCTCATGCCCGGCTACGCTCCTTGACCACGAGTTCCACTTCGTCCCTTAACCGCATATCTCACTTCGTCGACATCGGCCTTGACGCTCTCGATCGCGGCCAGTGGCTCCGGCGGCGTCGCCCGGCTCAGCTGAGCCTTGCCGAGCAGCGCGAGCACGCCGGCGGCGGCGAAGAGCACCACCGTGACGATCAGGGCGGCCAGCCAGAGCGGCATCACCAGGTCCAGGGCGATGACCACGGTCGCGATCGCCGCACCCAGGCCGTACAGCCCCAGCGCCCCGGCGCCGCCGAACAGCCCGGCGCCGATCCCCGCCCGCTTGCCCTTCTCCGCCAACTCGGCCTTGGCCAGTGTGATCTCGTCCCGGACCAGGCGGCTGAGCTGTTCACTGGCCTGCTGCACCAGCTCCGCGGTCGACTTCTCGGCAGTCGGCCGGACGGGAACGCCGTTCACGACATCGGCCATCATGTCCCCCTTTCCGTGTGATCGGGGTATGCCCTGATCAGAGGTCCCTCAATCCTTGCGCTCCAGCGCAACCGGGACGGGGCCGCCGAACACCACACCGCGGGCGTCGCCGTCGACTCCGCCGCTGAACACCCGGGCGGCGTCCGACTCGGCATCCGAATCGGCGTCCGGACCCCGCTGCGGCGCCGGCACGCCGGTCGGCAGCACGGCCTTCGCCAGCTCGGCGCGCATCCGCGGCACGGCGGCCCGCTGGTGCTGCCAGATCCACCCGACCAGCCGCTCCCGGACCAGGCACCGCAGGTCCCACAGGGCGGCCGCGTCGTTCGCGCTGACCAGCGCCCGCAGCCGGATCACCCCATCGGTCGCGCCGGTCACCTGGAGCACGCAGACCTTTCCGTTCCACAGATCCGACTCCTCACAGACCCGTTGAAGCTCGGCCCGCACCGGCTCGACCGGGGTCGCCCAGTCCACGTCGACCTCAGCCGTCCCGAGCACCGCCGACGACGTACGCGTCCAGTTCTGGAACGGTTTGGTGGTGAAGTAGGACGTGGGCAGGATCAGCCGCCGGTCATCCCAGATCTGCACCACCACGTAGGTCAGGGTGATCTCCTCGATCCGGCCCCACTCCTGCTCCACCACGACCACGTCGTCGACCCGGATGGCGTCGCTGAAGGCCAACTGGAGCCCGGCGAACACGTTGCCCAGGGTGCTCTGCGCGGCCAGGGCGGCGACCACACTGATCAGGCCGGCCGAGGCGAGCACGCTGGCGCCGAGCGCCCGGATGTCGGGGAACGTCATCAGCATGACGCCGATGGTCAGCACCACGATGGCGGCCACCGTGACCCGGCGCAGCATCACCACCTGGGTCTTGATCCGGCGGCTCTTGAGATTGTCCGGCACGTCGGTACGCCACCGGGCCAGCGCCATGTCCTCCAGCACCAGCAGGGTCGCGCCGACCAGCCAGGCGGCGGCCGCGATGCAGAGCAGCACCAGAGCGTGCACCACGCCGGAGCGGCCGGGGAAGTCACCGGCCCAGATCCGGACGGCCTGCTGCACGGTGACCAGGGTGACGGTGGTCAGGAACGGTTTGTGCATGGTCCGGGCCAGGTCGGCGGCGAGCGGCGAACGGCGCGCGACCCGTTTGACCAGCCAGTGGACGATCTCGACGAAGACGATCGCCGCGCCCGCCGCGCCGACGATGGCGAGCGGACCGGTGACGACGCTGGACACTTGGTCTTCCTTCCCACGAGCGTGTTACGGCCGGTGTCCAGCCTTGCCCGTGAGGCGGCCCGGAACACCGACAGCGGCGGATGTCAGACAAAGCTCACATCCGCCGCCGAGGTTCCGTCCAGGTGTCAGATCTTGCGGTACTTGGCCTGCGCCAGGCAGTAGACGCCGAACGCGGCGATGCCGGCGGCGATCAGGACCAGCAGCCAGACGCCCCAGGAGTAACCGGCCAGCGTCTTCAGCGCGGCGTCCAGGCCGCGGGCCTTCTCCGGGTCGTAGTTGACGGCCGCGGTCACCACGAGGAGGCCGGCGATCGCGTACGCCACGCCCTTGGCGGTGTAGCCGGCCATGCCCAGGCGGACGATCGGCTGACGGGTGCCGGCCGGCATCTCGTGGGTGTTCAGGTGACGGGTGAACTTCTTCTTGTAGCCGTAGATCGCCATGCCGACGCCGATGCCGAGCACCACGAGGCCGATCAGTCCGACCAGCACGCGGCCGCCGTCCGAGTCCATCAGACCGGACGCGCTGCTCGAGTTGCTGTCGCCCATCGAGGAACCGGCGCCCTGGACGATCTTGATGGCGTTCCAGGCGAGGTAGCCGTAGAGGACGGTGCGGGCGCCGGAGAGGACCCGCTCGGCCATCGCCCGGCGGTCCTGCGGGCCGCTCTCGCCGATCGCGGCTTCGAAGGCCTGCCAGATCGCCATCGCGATCAGGCCGACGGCGATGATGATCAGAAGTGTCTTGCCGAACGGCTGCTCGGCGATGGTCTGGAGGGCTCCGGACTGGTCACTGTCCTGTCCGGAGCCACCCAGGGCCACCTGAAGCGCGATCCAGGCGAAGAGCAGGTGGATGATGCCGTATCCGATGAAGCCGCCCCGAGCGAGAAGCTCCAGGGGCTTGCTCTCGGCGGCCCGTGACGCGGTGTGCTTGACGTTCGAGGCTGCGGTCATGCCCCCCAATGTGACCAGCGGCGACGATCGTCAAACACCGGACGCTACCGGGACACCTGGATCTGGATGTCGTCCTGCGTCACGCTCGTCAGCGACACCTGGAGCCCGCCGACGTCGACGGCCTGCTGGCCCTTGGTGACCTGGATCTGCTCGCCGGCGACGTCGAGGGTCACCGTGTTCTCGTCGGCGGAGACGAACTTGGCCTCCACCCCGAGCACCTCGACGCTGGCATTGGTCTCCCGGGCGATGGTCACGGTGCACTGGTCGAGTCCGCAGCTGACGTCGTCACCGCACCCGGTGAGCAGGCCCAGCCCGAGGACGGCCGAGGCGACGGCGGCGGCGATGCGGCGGCGCGGCATAGAGATCAACACCCTTTCACGGTACGGGGTACGAGCAAACCTAAGGTGACAAGAGTGAGCGAATACCTGGTCCACGACAACAGTGCCGAGCACCGATTCGAACTCGTCGTCGACGGCGAGGTGGGCGCACTGGCCACCTACCGTCTGCGCGACGGCGTGGTGAACATCCTGCACACCGAGACCGCGCCGGAGATGCGTGGCCGCGGCCTGGCCGGTGAACTGGCCCGGCAGACCCTCGATCAGATCCGCGAACGCGGCGACCGGGTCATCCCGTCCTGCCCGTTCTTCGCCAAGTGGATCGGCGAGCACCCGGACTACCAGGACCTGGTGGTCAAGCGCTGAAACGCCGACATCCCGCCCCCGCCGCCCCGCCTTCGCGATCTTGTGGAGTTCCGGCGTGACTCGACGAGATCGCGCCTGGCGGGAGGGGCGGCGGGAGCGGGACGGCCCCGGGATGGAGGTTCAGGCGACAGATCGCGGCGCCGGGTCTGCGGCGCCGGCTCGCAGCGCTCAGGCGGCGACGGGTTGCGGCGCTGGCTCCGGGACGTCGACCCCGGCGATGATCTCGGCGGCGGCCCGGCCCAGCGCGCGGGTCGCCCCGTGGGTGGCGATGTGCACCCCACCGGTGACCGTCACCGGGATGCCCATCTCGACCACGATCGCGTCCGGCCGGACGGCCAGCACGCCGGTCAGCGCGCGCTCGATCCAAGGGTGCCGGTGTACGTCCCGGACCACCAGGACCAGCGGCCGCTCCCCCGCGCCGGCCAGCACCGGCGCCGACGGGTCGGCCAGCGGCTCCAGGTCCTCGGCCTCGAACCGGACCGCGGTGGTGCCGGGCAACAGCTCGGCCAACGGGTCACCGACCCCCCACGGGGTCTCGCTGCCGATCGCGATGTTGCGCGGCGGCGCGAACTCGACCACGTGCGGAACACCGGTCACCGGCAGGGCCGGGCCGTCGGCGGTGCCGGTGACCCGGACCGCGCGACGCGCGGCGGCGAACCCGACCGTCGAGCCGAGCACCGCGACCCCGGCGCCGGCGGCCGCGTCGGCGACCGCGCGGGCCCCGGTCGCTACCTGGGTGCGGGTGGTCCAGGTGGCCAGCCGACGGACCCGGGCGACGGCGTCGCGCAGCCGCTCCTCGGTGATCTCCCCAGAGCGGACCGCCGCGACGATCGCGTCCCGCAGCCGGATCGCGGTCTGCTCGTCGGCGTGGTCACCACCGACACAGATGGCGTCCACCCCGGCGGCGATCGCCCGGACGGTGGCGCCCTCCAGGCCGTAGCGGCGGCGCACCCCCTGCATCTCGATGCCGTCGGTGACGATCAGTCCGTCGAACCCGAGTTCCTCGCGGAGCAGGCCGGTCAGGATGCGCGGGCTGAGGGTGGCCGGCAGCTCCGGGTCGTAGGCCGGGACCAGCAGGTGGCCGGTCATCACCGACTGGGCGCCGGCCGCGATCGCCGCCCGGAACGGGATCAGCTCGCACTCGGCCAGCTCGTCCACGGTGCGGGCGATCACCGGCACGTCGTGGTGCGAGTCGACGGCGGTGTCGCCGTGCCCGGGGAAGTGCTTGGCGCAGCCGGCCACCCCGGACTCCTGGAGCCCGCGGATGAAGGCGGCGGTGTGCCGGGCCACCAGCTGAGGCTCGGCGCCGAATGCCCGTACCCCGATGACCGGGTTTCCGGGGTTGCTGTTGACGTCGGCGTCCGGTGCGTAGTCGAGCGTGATGCCGGCGTCGGCCAGTTCCCGGCCGAGATCGCGGGCGACCGACTCGGTCAGCTCGGCGTCGTCGACCGCCCCGAGGGCCAGGTTGCCCGGGCGGGAGCTGCCGTGCCGAGACTCGAACCGGGTGACGTCACCGGCCTCCTCGTCGATGGCAACGATCACATCGGGGTTCTCCGAGCGGAGCTGCGCGGTCAGCGCGGCCACCTGTGCGGGTGACTCCACATTGCGGGCGAAGAGGGCCACTCCGCCGAGCCCGGTGCCGAGCCAGCGGCGGACCCAGTCCGGGGCGGTGGTGCCCACGAAGCCCGGTTGCAGTACCGCAGCTGCCAGTTCCGGCAATTCGCCGTGAATGGACATGAGCCCCCGTACCTCCGATGCGTTCGGCTCCCCCGTTACGGGGACCTATGTTCACACCCCCCGCAGACTTTAGTCAACAAACCTTTCTATTTGCTGTGGCATCCCGATCGCTAGGATGTGCACGTGCTCACTCCACTCGCCGCAACCGGGGTCGACTGGTCCGAGGTGCACGCCGTCCGCCTCCTCGGCATCGCCCTCGCCGTCCTCTTCCTGCTCTGGGCCATCCGTCGCATGTTCGGCGGCAAATAGGGGTACCGGGGGCGCCATGCGCATCGGATACTTCCTGTCGAGCGAGGAATACTCGCCCGCCGAGCTCATCGAGCAGGCTCAAGGCGCGCAACGCGCGGGCTTCCAGAGCCTGTGGATCTCGGACCACTACCACCCGTGGGTGGACGCCCAGGGCCAGAGCGCCTTCGTGTGGTCGATGATCGGGGCGCTGAGCCAGGCGACCGACCTGCCGATCACCACCGCGGTGACCTGCCCGACCGTCCGCATCCACCCCGCCGTGATCGCCCAGGCCGCCGCCACCAGCGCGGTCCTCACCGGCGGCCGGTTCCGGCTCGGCGTCGGCACCGGCGAGGCGCTCAACGAGCACATCTTCGGCGACGCGTGGCCCGAGCTGGACGTCCGGCTGGAGATGCTGGAAGAGGCCGTCGAGATCATGCGCGGCCTCTGGACCGGTGACAACTACTCCCACCGCGGGAAGCACTACACCGTGGAGAACGCCCGGATCTACACCCTGCCGGAACGGCCGGTGGAGATCCTGGTGTCCGGTTTCGGCCCCAAGGCGATCGAGGTCGCCGGCCGGATCGGGGACGGCTACGTGAGCGTCATGCCGGACGGCGACATGGTCGACCGGTTCCGGGCGGCCGGTGGCGGCGACAAGGTCGCGCAGGGTGGATTCAAGGCCGCCTTCGCGGACACCGCCGAGGAGGGCGCGCGGATCGCGTACGAGAAGTGGCCCAACGCCGGTGTGCCCGGCGAGCTCTCCCAGGTGTTGCCCACCCCCAAGCACTTCGAGCAGGCGTCGCAGCTGGTCGGCCCGGAGACGGTGGCCGAGACCTTCGTCTGCGGCAACGATCCGGAGAAGCACCTCGAGATGATCCGGAAGTACGCCGACGCCGGCTTCGACGAGATCTACGTCGCCAACTCCGGCCCCCACTACCAGGGCCTCTTCGACCTGTACGCCCGCGAGATCCTCCCGAAGATCGGATAGCCTCCCCTCGATGAAACTGCCGATCTATGGCCCGCGTCTGCGCCGGGTCGCCCGCAACCAGTTCGGCTGGCGCACCCTGCGGCCCGGCCAGTTCAAGCCGATGCGTGCCGTGCTGCGCCGTAAGGACGCCCTGGTGGTGCTGCCGACCGGCGCCGGCAAGTCGGCGATCTACCAGATCCCGGCGGTGCTGCTGCCCGGTCCGACCGTGGTGATCTCGCCGCTGCTCGCCCTTCAGCAGGACCAGATCGCCGCGCTCAACGACCGCGGCGACGCGAAGGTCCGCGCGGTCCGGGTCAGCTCGCAGGAGACGCCCAACCAGCAACGCGAGGCGATCGAGGCGGTCCGCCGCGGCGAGGCCGAGTTCCTGTTCATCACCCCGGAGCAGCTCAGCAACCCGGAGCGCCAGGCCGAGGTACGGGCACTCAAACCCGGCCTGGTCGCGGTCGACGAGGCGCACTGCATCTCGGCCTGGGGGCACGACTTCCGCCCCGACTACCTCGCACTCGGCGAGATGATCAAGCAGATCGGGCGGCCGCCGATCCTGGCGCTCACCGCCACCGCGTCACCGCCGGTCCGCGAGGACATCATCGCCCGGCTGCGCCTGAAGAAACCGGAGATCCACGTCTCCGGCCTGGACCGGCGCAACCTGTTCCTCGAGGTCGCGTACTGCCCCGACGACAACTACCGGTGGCGCAAGCTGACCACGATGCTCGACGAGGAGCAGCGGCCCGGCATCATCTACGTCGCCACCCGCCGCGCCGCCGAGGAACTCGCCGAGCGCCTCACCTCATCCGGCTATCCGGCCGCGTATTACCACGGCGGGATGGCCGCCGGCCTGCGCGAGCAGCGCCACGAGGAGTTCCAGGACGACAAGGTCGACATCATGGTGGCCACGTCGGCGTTCGGGATGGGCATCGACAAGCCGAACATCCGCTGGGTCGCGCACGTCGCCCTGCCGGACTCCCCGGACAGCTACTTCCAGGAGATCGGGCGAGCCGGGCGGGACGGCGCACCGGCTCGTGCCCTGCTGCTGTGGCGCTCCGAGGACGAGGCCATCCAGCGGTTCTTCCAGGGCGGTTCCCCCGACCCCGACGAGCTGCGTGACCTGGCCGGTGAACTGCACAAGGGCCCGGCCACCAAGACCGCGCTGCAGAAGGCCACCGGGCTCGGCCCGCGCAAGCTCGGGCAGTACCTCAACCTGCTCGAACAGGCCGGCGCGGTGCAGGGTGGACCGGGGCACAAACTGACCGTCCCGGCCCGCGCGCCCCTCCCGGCCGCGGCAGCCGAGGCGGCCTGCGCGGAGTACGAACGTCAGCAGGCGGTGATGCGGTCCCGGACCGACATGATGCGCGGGTTCGCCCAGTCCCGGCAGTGCCGTACCGAGACGCTCCTGGCCTACTTCGGCGAGGACCTGAAGAAGCCGTGTGGCCACTGTGACAACTGCGCCGACGGCACCGCCCACGAGATCGCCGCGGCCGAACCGGACGGCCCGTTCCCGGTGCACGCCCGCGTCAAGCACGGCGAATGGGGTGGCGGAATGGTGATGAACTACGAGGAGGATCGGATGACGGTCCTCTTCGACTCGGTCGGCTACAAGACGCTGTCGGTACCGGTCGTCGTCGAACAGAACCTGTTGGCGCGCGAGTCCGCCTGAGCCTCGCCGGAAGCGCTCCCAGCAGGTTGCGCGGATGTGCCATCATGCGCACGTTGCCGGTACGGGGGAGGCGGAATGGCGGCGGAAGCCAAACGACGATCGCCGTTGTGGGCGCGGATCTGCGTCGGCCTCGGCGCGGTGGTGCTGCTCGCCGGCGGCGGGACCCTCGTCGCCGGCCAGGCGCTGGTGTCCAAATACACCGACGCGATCACCGACGACAGCCTGCTCGCCCCGATCGCCGGGAAGCCCGCCGAGGCCGCCGCGCCGCCCGAGCCCGAGTCCGACATCGAGGGCGCGGTCAACATCCTGCTCGTCGGCATCGACCCGCGCGACGACCACACCGCTCCGCTGGCCGACTCGATCGTGATCGCGCACATCCCGGCCGACCGGCACAGCGCATACCTCTTCTCCATCCCCCGTGACCTGCGGGTCGACATCCCCGCCTTCCAGCCGTCCGGCACCGGGGCCGACCGCACGAAGATCAACGCCGCCATGGCGTACGGCAGCCGGCTCGGTGATAACAAGTACAGCGCCGCCCAGGGCTTCCAGCTGCTCGCGGCGACCGTCGGCAACGTCACCGGGATCAAGAAGTTCGACGCCGGAGCGATCGTCAACTTCGGCGGATTCAAGAAGATCGTCGAGGCGTTGGGCGGCGTCGAGATGGTCATCGACATGGACGTCAAGTCCGAGCACCTCGGGCCGGACGGCAAGACCCGGGAACGCATCTCCCGCTGTCGTAACGACCACACGTCGTCCAGCTGCGCGCATCCGTACACGGGGCCGCAGAAGCAGTACAAGAAGAGCGACGAACCGGTGCGGTTGCAGGCCTGGGAGGCGCTCGACTACGTCCGCCAGCGGTATGGCGACGACATGACCGACTACGACCGGCAGCGGCACCAGCAGCAGTTCATCAAGGCGATGGCGAAGCAGGCGATGAGCCGGGACGTCGTCACCGATCCCGGCAAGCTGCTCGCCGTCATGGACGCCGCCGGCGGTTCGCTGACCTTCGACGGCCGCGGGCATTCCATCCTGGAGTGGGCGCTCGAGATGAAGGCGCTCAACGTCGACGACATGATCACGGTGAAGCTTCCCGGCGAAGGGGTGTACGACGGCGGCTACCTGGGCGAGCGGTTCCAGGACGGCGTCGACGACTTCTTCAAGGCGGTCACCGAGAACCGGGTGCCGGCGTTCCTGATGGATCATCCGACGTTCATCAACGAGACGAACTGACCACCCCACCACCATCGCCGGCCGCGCGGAAATACAGCCGCGGAATGTCGTACCTCGTGGATAGCATCCGGGTCCGGATGAGACGGGGGTACGAGTGAGCTTCACGTTCCGGGTCGACCTGCGTGGTGTGGTGGACCTTCTGAGTCACCACCTCTACGCGACACCGCGTGTCTATGTGCGGGAGCTGCTGCAGAACGCCGTCGACGCGATCACCGCCCGGCGGCTCGGTGATCCGGCGGCGGCCGGGGAGATCCGATTCGAGCCGTCCGGTGACGGTGTGCTGCGGGTGCACGACAGTGGCATCGGCCTCACCGAGTCGCAGGTGCACGAGCTGCTGGCGACGATCGGGCGCAGCTCCAAACGTGACGATCTCGGGTTCGCCAGGCACGAGTTCCTCGGCCAGTTCGGCATCGGGCTGCTGTCCTGCTTCATGGTGGCCGACGAGATCCGGGTGGTGACCCGCTGCGGCGACCATCCGACCGTGTCGTGGGTCGGGCACAGCGACGGGCGCTATTCGGTGGAGCTGCCCGGCGAGCAGCGGGCTGCGCCGGGCACCACGGTCACCCTGGTCCCGCGCCGGGGCGAGGAGCATTGGCTCGCCGAGGCGACGGTCCGAGAGCTGGCCGGGTTCTACGGCTCGATGCTGCCGATCGGGGTCCGGGTCGGCGACGACGAGGTGACCTCGGGGCTCGCTCCCTGGGAGACCGGGGCCGGGGAGACCGCTCAGCAGCGGCGGGCGCGCCTCTTCTCGTACGCCGAGGAGGTCTTCGGTTTTGTGCCCTTCGACGTCGTTGATCTCGCCGCGCCGGAGGGTGGCGTCCGTGGTGTCGCGTTCGTGCTGCCGGCGCCGGCCAACCCGGCGGTGCGCGTCGCCCATCGGGTCTACCTGAAACAGATGCTGCTCTCCGAGAGTGTCGAGGGGCTGCTGCCCCCGTGGGCGTTCTTCGTGCGGTGTGTGGTCGACACGACCGAGCTGCGGCCGACGGCGAGCCGCGAGGCGCTCTACGACGACGGGCTGCTGGCGCAGGTGCGTGACACGCTCGGTGACGGTCTGCGGGGCTGGCTGGCCCGGCTCGGCGCGAGCGGCCCGGAGCGGCTGCGCGCGTTCCTGGCGATCCACCATCTCGGGGTGAAAGCGCTGGCCGTGCACGACGACGAGATGCTGCGCCTGGTGCACCAGTGGTGGCCGTTCGAGACGAATGTCGGCCCGCTGACGCTCGCCGAGTTCCAGGACCGGTATGGCGTGGTCCGCTACACCGCGTCACTGGACGAGTTCCGGCAGATGGCCCCGGTCGCCGCCGCGCAGCGGATCCCGCTGGTCAACGCCGGGTATGTGTATGACGCGGAGCTGCTGTCCCGGCTGTCCGCGGCGGTCGACACCGCGGTCGAGGTGCTCTCCCCGGCCGACCTGACGTTGCGGCTCGACCATCTCGACCCGGCCGAGGCCGAGGAGGTGCGGCCGTTCACCGTGCTCGCCCAGCGGATCCTCGATCGGCAGGGCGTCGAGGTGACGGTCCGGGCGTTCGATCCGGCGAGCCTGCCCGCGCTGTACCTGCTGGACGGTGACGCCGCGTTCCAGGGCGACATGCTGCGCGCCCGGGAGTCGGCCGACGAGCTGTGGGGTTCACTCCTCGACGTGTTCACCACCGGGGCGGAGAGCCGCTCCCAGCTGGTCTTCAACCACCGCAACCCGCTGGCCCGGCAGGCGATGAGCACGGGCGACGAGGAGCTCACCCGGTTCGCGGTCGAGGGCCTGTTCACCCAGGCGTTGCTGCTCGCCCGGCAGCCGATGACCCCGGCCGCGACCGCGGCGTACAACCAGTCGTTCCTGGGTCTGCTGTCCCGCGCGATGGGAGCACCGCGATGACCGTCGCCGAGACCGAGCTGGAGCAGATGCTGCGCGATGCCCGCCGGCTGAACGCCGGTCCGGCCAAGTGGACCGCGCTGGACAGCGTGTTCCGGCACGCGGACGCCGCCGGGCTGACCGAGTTCGGCTACCGCGCCCGGATGGGATCGCTCGACGAGCTGTGGCAGGGCGGCGAGCTCACCCGGTCGTTCCTCGCCTTCACCCACTGTCTGTCCGTTTTCGACAATCACCCCGACCTGGTCCGGCCGGGCGACGAGCACCACCTGCTCTGGGAGTTCAAGGCGGTCGCGGCGGGGCTGCCGTCGTTCCCCGAGGTGCCGCTCGACCGCGCCCGGCGGCTGCTCGACGAGATGGAGCGGCGCTACCTCGCCGGCGGCCACAGCCTGCACGCCGTCTACCAGCGGCGGGCGGTCGTCGCCCACCATCTCGGCGAGCTGGACGAGGCGGCGGAGTGGTTCGACCGGATGGCCACCGCCAAACGGGACGGCCTGTCCGACTGCGCCGGCTGCGTGCCCAACCGGGTGATCATCTTCCTGGCCGACCGCGACGACCACGAGGAGGCCGTCCGGCTCGGCGCGCCGCTGAGCGACAAGCAGACCTGCGGTGCGCAGCCACACCTGATCCAGGGCAACCTGCTGCTGCCGTACCTGCGGACCGGGCGGTTCGCCGAAGCCGTGGCGGCACACCGGTCGGCGTACCCGAAACTGCGCGAACACCGGATCCGCCTCGCCCACGTCGGCCTGCACCTGCAGTTCTGCGGCCTCACCGGCAACACCGACCGCGGCCTCACCCTCCTCGACCACCACCTGCCGTGGCTGGACCGGCCGTCGTCACCGGCCGACGCGATGAGCTTCGCGATCGGCGCCGTGATCGTGCTGCGCCGGCTGATCGAGGCCGGGCGAGACGCGCATCAGGTCCGGCGGCGCACCGACAACGGTGACCGGCAGTGGGCAAGCACGGTCCGGGAGCTGCACGACGAGATGCTGGCGCTGGCCCGCCGGCACGCGGCCGCGTTCGACAAGCGCAACGGCAACACGTATCAGAGCAGCACTCTGGAAGCCCGGATCGACGCCGACCCGGTGACCGGCTCACTGCCGCTCACCGTGTTCACCGGCCGGCCGATCGCCGAGCATCCGGGCCGGGCCGAAGTCGACGCCCTGATCCGGGCGATCGCCGACCGGACCGCCGCCCGCGACCACGCCGGCGCGGCCCGGCTCCGGCTGGAGGTGGCCCGCAGACTCCACGCCGGCCGGCAGTGGGACGACGCCACCGAGTCCGCCGAGGAGGCGGTGCGCAGCCTCGACCGGGTCGGGCTCACCGCCGAGGCGATGGCCGCCCGCTGGCTGCTGGTCGAGCTCCACCAGCGCGGGCACCGTCACCGGGAGGAGGTCCGCGCCCTGTTGGAGGAGCTGCTGGCCGCTCCGCACCGGCCCGAGCCGGTGCCGTCCCGGGCCGTCCTGCTGGAGAGACTGGCCGACGACCCGGGTCCGGGTCGTGACCGGGTCGGGCTGCTGCTGGAGGCGGCCGACCTGCATCGGGAGGCCGGCGACACGGCGGCCGAGACCCGGCTGGTTCTCAACGCGCTGAGCTGGGTGACCGAAGTTCCAGCCGACGCGGCGGCGCTGGTGTCCAGGGTGGACGCGCTCGTCGGTGAGGAGGTGCCGCCGTCCGTGCGGGCCGAGTTGTGCCGGTTGGAGGGCGGGCTCGGGCTGCGGGAGCAGGCACTGGAACGGGCCCGGCGCGATCCCGGCGACGATGGCGCCCTGCGGACCCGGGAGGCGTTCCTGCTGCTGGAGCTGGGCCGGGCGGCCGAAGCCGAGGTGATGGCCCGGCCCTGGGCCGACGACGATGACGGCGAGTGGTTCTGGGAGGCGTGCGTCATCGTGGTCCGCAGCTTGCAGGCCCGCGGCCGGGAGGCTGACGCGCTGGCGTTCCTGGCCGGCCACGATCTCGATCTCAGCGACATGGAGGACGTCTACCTGGACTGACACGCCGGCAGGCACGGTTGTCAGCCGGCGACGGCCTTGCGGAAGGCTTCGACGGCCAGGCCCGAGACGGCCCTACCGTGGCCGAAGACGGCATGGTCGAACTCCAACTCGGCCAGGCGGGCCAGGCTCTCGCCGGCGCGGATCGGGTCGGCCGTCACCGCCCGGGGCGGGGCGGACACCCGGCCGCGGCGGCTGCCCGCGGCGTCACCGGCGAACAGGACACCGCCGGACCGGTCGAGCAGGAACGAGACGTGCCCCCGGGTGTGGCCCGGGGTGTGCAGGGCGGTGAAGCCGGGCAGCGGTTCGGAACCATCGGCGGTGATCAACTGGTCGACCTTCGTCGGGTGGACCGTGCCGACCAGGCGGCTCACCACCTTGCCCAGGAGACCGGCCGGCTGTGCGGGCGGAATGTGACCACCGATCCACGGGACCTCGGCGGCGTGCGCGATCACCCGGGCACCGGTCCGCTCCCGCAGTGCGGCGAGGCTGCCGACATGGTCGGCGTGATGGTGGGTGACCAGGATCGCGGTCACCTCACCGAACGACCGTTTGATGCCGCGCAGGCCGCGTTCGATCAGCGGTGAGCGGCCCGGCAGGCCGGTGTCGACCAGGACCACACCGTCGTCGGTGACGACCAGGTGCACGTTGACGTAACCCATGTGGAGTTCGAAGACCCCGTCGACCACCTCTCGCACGACCAAGATTCTCTCAGTCGCCGCCGTCCCCGCCCACCCGGCCGGTGGACACGCCGGGAACGGGTGATCATCAGGTGGGTAGGAGACCGCGGGAACGGGCCTGTTCCACCGCGTCGTGGCGGGAGTGGGCGGCCAGTTTGGTCATGATCGCGGCCACGTGGGCGTCGACGGTCCGGACCGAGAGGACCAGGCGGGCGGCGATCTCCGGGTTGCTCAGGCCGTCGGCGAGCAGACGCAGCACCTCGGCCTGGCGTCCGGTGAGTCCGGCCGGGTTGTCGCGGGTCGCCGATCGGGGGCCGCGCGGGATCCGGGCGACGCCGAGTTCGCGCAGGTGGGAGCGGATTCGGCGGGCCAGCGGGACGGCGTCCAGGGAATCCAGGATCCGGACCGCTCCGAGAAGGTCCTCCACGACCGGGCTGCAACTGAGGGCAAGAGCCTGCTCGTACCGGCAGCCGCCACCGGCCCAGCGCCGAGCGGCGGCACGAGGAGCGGCAGCGGCGGCCGACAAGGCGGAGGGAACCGCAGCGGCGGCCGACAAGGCGGAGGGAACCGCAGCGGCGGCCGACAAGGCGGAGGGAGCGGCAGCGGCGGCCGAGGCGGTGCGAGCGACGGCAGGCGGCAGAGGAACGGCGGTCAGCTGGTCGTACGGCGGAAAGGTCTGGATCTCGGCGCCGAGCCGTCGCAACCAGAAGCTGAACGCACCGAGTCGCCGGCCGCCCTCCGCGGAAAGGATCTTCTGGAAGACCGGCGTCAGCCGGGCGGCCGGGGACGTGTCGCCGCGTAACCAGGCCGCCTCGGCCAGTGCCGCGCCGGCCGGTCCGATCCGCTGCGCCTCGCCGATGCCGCAGGCGATCTCCCACGCCTCGTCGAGGGGTGCCTCGGCGCCCGGCAACCCGCGGCGGGCCCGGCTCAGGCCGAGGACCACGAGCGCGGGCGAGCGCATCATGGTCGGCGCGTTCTCCTCCCAGCGGGCGTGCCGTTCGGCGTCGTCCCATTCGCTGAGATGCAGGTGCACCATCGAGCGGGTGATGTGCAGATAGCGGAGGAACCCGAGGACCTCGGTGCGTTCCGCGTAGGCCATGCCCTCGTCGAGCAGCTCACCGGCTTCCCGCAGGCGGAGATCGTCGATCAGGTGCCAGGCCAGGTTGGTGTAGGCGCGGCAGGCGTGATCGGTCTCGCCGGCGGCGCGGGCGACCGCCAGGCTCTCCTCCAGCAGAACCCGGCCGCGCGGGTCGTCGCGGTCCCAGAGGGCGTAGCCGACGTTGTTCAGCGCGTGCGACAGCACCCCGGTCGAGCCGGTGGCGCGGGCCAGGGTGATGGCCCGTTCGCCCGCTGCGACGGCGGCGTCCGGCCGGCCGCCCAGGGCATGCAGCTGTGACTGGTTGCTGAGGCCGAACGCGAGGGCGGCGTCGTCGCCCGCCTTCTCCAGCACGTCGACGGCCTCGGTGCCGGCGGTCTCGGCGGCCGGGCGGTCGCCCCAATACCAGTTGACCCGGGACAGCCGGCGCAGCGCGAGCCCGAGAGCGACCGGCCCGGGCAGTTCCCGGCGCAGGGCGACGGCCTCCCGCTGGGCGGTGACCGCCGGTCCGGCCAGGCCCAGCGTGTAGCACTCCTCGGCGTACGCCTCCAGAAGGTCGGCCCGCTGTCCGGGCGGGAACGCCGCCCGGTGTTCGAGGACCAGCCGGTAGTGGGCGGCCGCCTCCCGGTGCGACCCGGCGGCCGACGCCTCGGCTGCGGCAGCCGGTGCATAGTGGACGATCAGACCGGTGTCGCCGGCCTCGGCCGCGTGGTGGACGAGCCGGGACAGGTCGGCGTCGCCGTGTTCGCGCAGCGCGGTCAGCACGGCCCGGTTCGCGGCGATCCGGCGCGTGGCGGGCATCGACGCGGCGACGGCCCGGCGCATCAGCTCGTGCCGGAACTGCACCCGGGCCGGGGTGACGGTGAGCATGCCGCGCTGCTCGGCGGCGGCCAGCACCTCCAGGCCGCCCGGCACGATCGCGTCGACGAGCCAGTGTTCGGCCGCCGACGGAACCACCGCGAGCAGCGTCAACGCGTGCCGGCAGGGTTCGTCGAGCGATTGCAGGCGGGCGTGCACGGCTTCGGTGACGGTGGCCGGGACGCCGTCGGTGTCGCCGGTGCCGAGGACCTCGGTGACGAAGAACGGGTTCCCGGAGGTGACCTCGAAGACCCGCTCGGAGTCCAGTCCGTGATCGCCGACGAGGCGACGTACCGCACCGGCTGACAGCCGGGCCAGCGGCAGCCGGCGCATCGGGATTCCCGCGGCCAGGCCGAGCAGCCCGCGCAGCGGATGGCCGGCGTCGATCTCCTCGTCCCGGTAGGTACCGACCATCACCACCGGCAGCGCCGCGATCCGCCGGACCAGGAACCGCAGCACGTCCAGGGTCGCCTCGTCGGCCCAGTGCAGGTCCTCGACGACGAGCACGGTCGGGTGGCCGGGCCAGTCGAGTTCGGCCCGGAACGCCTCGAACACGCGGGACCGGTCGCCGGAGCCGAGCGCCTCGGTCAGCCCGGAACCCACCTTGCCGACCAGATCCCGCAGCGGCCCGAGGACCCGTGGGGTGGCCAGGTCGTCGCAGTAGCCGACGAGCAGCCGCCCCTCGGCCGGCAGCACCGAGCGGAGCGCGTCGACCAGGCTCGACTTGCCGATTCCGGCCTCGCCGGTGATCAGCACGACCGAACCGTGGCCGTCGAGGGCCCGGCGGGCGACCGCACCGAGCTCGCTCAGCTCGTGCTCACGCTCCAGCAGCGCCCGGGTCATGCCGCGGAGTCTAGGTGCCGGTCTAGGTATCCCCGGCCGTCGAGCTAGGTAGCCGACACCGATTCCGGACGGCCGTACCCCTTCTAGAAAGAGAGGCATGACAGTCAACGAAGCGAAACTGATGGAATTCGTGCACAGATTCGTCGGGGATCTGGGCGCCACCATGGCCGCCGGCGGCATCGTGATCGGCGACCGGCTCGGCCTCTACCGTGCCCTGGCCGAGGCCCCAGCCCTGCCCGAGGAACTGGCCGAACGCACCGGGACGGCGGCCCGCTACGTCGAGGAGTGGCTGCGTGGGCAGGCGGCCGGCGGCTACGTCGAGTACGACGCGCCGACCGGTCGCTACTCGCTCACTCCGGAGCAGGCGTTCGCGCTCACCGACCCGGACGGGCCGATCTTCGCGCCCGGCGCGTTCCAGTTGGCGCTCGGCGCGCTCCGGGCCGAACCGCGGATCGTCGCGGCGTTCCGGACCGGCGAGGGCCTCGGCTGGGGTGAGCACGACGAGGACGTGTTCACCGGGTGTGAGCGGTTCTTCCGGCCCGGATACAGCGCGCACCTGATCGCCGAGTGGCTGCCCGCCCTCGACGGTGTCGTCGAGCGACTGGAGGCCGGGGCGCGGGTCGCCGACGTCGGCTGCGGGCACGGGGCGTCGACGGTGCTGATGGCGCGGGCGTATCCGAAGTCGGTCTTCACCGGTTCGGACCGCCATCACGGGTCGGTCGACCAGGCCCGCAAACGGGCCGCCGACGCCGGTCTCGACGGTCGGGTCAGCTTCGAGAACGCCGGGGCGCAGGGCTTCGGCGGCGGGCCGTACTCCCTGGTCACCACTTTCGACGCGCTGCACGACATGGGTGATCCGCTCGGCGCGGCCCGGCACGTCCATTCGCAGCTCACCCCGGACGGCGCCTGGATGATCGTCGAACCGGCGGCCGGCGCGACGGTCACCGACAACCTCAACCCGGTCGGGCGGGTCTACTACTCGTTCTCCGCGTTCCTGTGCGTGCCGAGCGCCCTCTCCCAGGACGGTGGCTATTCACTGGGCGCCCAGGCCGGCGAGGAACCGATCCGCCGCCTGGTCACCGACGCGGGCTTCACCCGCTTCCGGCGCGTCGCCGAAACCCCGTTCAACAACGTCTTCGAGGCAAGACCCTGATCCGGTACGCCGTGCGCCGCCCACCGACCGCACCTACGGCGTCCCGCCGGCACACCGCGAGGGGGCTGCGGCTCACGACCGAAACGCGACCGCCGGGCTGAAACCCGGCGGGCCGTCAAAGCCGGCGGGACAAGACCTGGGCCAGGACGGTCAGGGCCACGGCGGCCACCGCCACCACGACGACGGTGCGGGTGGGGACCGGGGCCGGACGGAGGTGACGCCGGGTGAGGATCGCGTACGGCACGACCAGCACGACCGCCGTCACCAGGCCGGGGACGTAGCCGCGCACCAGCAACGCCTGTCCGACATGGACCACCCCGTGCCACCCGAACACCAGGTCGCGGTCAGCACCTCCTCCACGTCGTGGGTCGCCCAGGTGAGGAAGAGTCCGTAACAGACCAGCCGTCGGGACATGCCAGTGATCGTCACAGGATGCAACGACGACGGAAAGGGGTAGGTAAGAATGCTGACGGCCGCCGGTTGCCTCGGCCGGCCGACCGGAAGAAAGGGAAAAGCGCGTGACGGATCGACCGCTCTATGCCGAACTGGGGTTCACCGACGCCGAATGGGGGCTGCTCACCGGCCTGCCGCAGTCGGTGCTGACCGCCGCCAGTGCCGCCAGCCCGGACAGCGCGCGCAAGACCCGGGCCGAGAGCGCGGCCGGGCTGGACCGGATCTCGGACGCCCGGTCGTCGGCGAGCCCGCTGGTCGCGGCGGTCGCCACGGCCGCGGTCGCCGAGGCCGGTGACCCGGAGATCGGCGAGGAGCCGCCGGTGATCCAGCCGGGCGACCCGGCCGGGTACGCGGCGGACGTCGTCGCCCGGGCCGGAGAGGTGGCGGCGCTGCTGGCCGCGAAGGCGTCCCCGGCCGACGCCGAGACCTACAAGCACTGGCTCGTGGAGATCGCCGACGAGGTGGTGGGCGCGGCCTCCACCGGCGGTGTCCTCGGCATCGGCGGCGAAACGGTCACCGAGAGCGAGCGTACGTTCCGCGACCAGCTGGCCAAGGCCCTGGCCCGCTGAATGGGGTCGTCACCGCTGTCTCAGCGGGCCTGGGACAGCGGTGACCAACGGCTTCCGCCCGAGAGGCGCCTTGGTGGGCGGGAGTGTCGCCCGCCTCGCGGGGACAGCCACGGGACTTTGGACAGCCGTACCGAATCAAAGGTTTTCTCCGCGGTATGTACCGAAATGCCAGAGGTTGCCCTCGGGATCGCGCGCCGTGAAATCGTGTGATCCGTAGTCGGTGGTGAAGGGCTCGCGGATGATCTCGGCCCCGGCGGCGGCCGCGCGGGCGTGCAACGCCTCGATGTCGTCGGCGACGACGTAGGCGCCGAACGTTCCCGGTTTGAGGTTCCACGGGTCGTCCGGGTCGTCGCGGGTCGAGCCGAGCATGATGCCGCCGCCGAGGGGCCAGCGGAGTTCGGCGTGCGCGACGCGATCGCCCTCGCCGTGGACGGCCGTCGCGACGAATCCGAACGCGTCGGACAGGAAGCTGATCAGGGCACGGGCGTCGGTGGCCCGCAACGTCGGCCACACCTGCGGTGGCGGGGTCGTCTTGTCGGTCATGACCCCATCGTCGGCGGGCGGCGGCGGATCAGGCTTGGAGAAAACCGAACTCGTCGGCGGACGGCCGCGGATCAGGCCTGGACGAAACCGAACTCGTCGGCGGACGGCCGCGGATCAGGCCTGGACGAAACCGAACTCGTCGGCGGACGGCCGCGGATCAGGCCTGGACGAAACCGAACTCGTCGGCCAGCCAGCGCGACGGGGCGCAGCCGGCGAACGCCTGGAAGTCGCGGACCAGGTGGGACTGGTCGGCATAGCCGTGCGCGGCGGCCACGTCGGCGAGCCGGACACCGGGCCGGACCGCACGGCGAGCCCGGTCGAATCGGGCGATCCGGGCGGCCTCCTTGGGCCGGATGCCGAGTTCGGCGCGGAACCGGTCGGTCAGATGACGTCCGCTCCAGCCGATCCGCTCGGCCGCCTCAGCGACCGGCACACCGTCGCTGACCAGGTGGAACGCGTGCGTCACGAGCTCCGGGCCGGTGCTGTCGCGCAGCCGCCCGCCGAGCGCCCGGTCGAGGACGGCGAATCGGGCCGGCCAGTCCGGCGCCTCGGACAGCCGTTCCCGGACCTCCTCGACGAACACCCGACCGAAGACGGCGGCGGCGTCCACGTCGAGGTTCGCCACTTCCGCGGCGGGCCGCCCGAGCAGTGCCCGGCAGCCTTCCGGCCGGACCGCCACCTGCACTCCGGACTGGCTGCCGTCGTGGCTGATCAGGGCCGGGGTGAGGTGCAAGCCGCCGAGGAGCGCACGGTACCGCCCGGGAGCCTGTCCCGGATCGGGATGGGCGGCGATGACCAGAGGATCGTCCAGCGTGAAGATCAGTGTGAGATAGGGCGACGGCAGGCCCCGGTGAGTGGCCGGGGCGAGACCGCGCTGCCGGTAGCCGGAGTAGAACGCGACGTGCGGGCGCAGCACCGGGGCCGGGCGGGCGTGCGCGTACTCGTCCATCCCCCGAGTCTGCCCGGAGTCACCGTCGAGTGCGACGATTCGGGGATGCCGTACGCAGTCGTGATCGGAGCCGGAATCGGCGGGCTCGCCACCGCGGTGGCGTTACGCCGACGGGATTGGGACGTGACGGTGCTGGAGCGGGCCGCCGCCCTCGAACCGGTGGGCGCCGGTCTGGCCGTCGCCCCGAACGCGTTGCGGGTCCTGGACGCCCTCGGTGTCGGCGGACGGATCCGGGAGCTGTCCGGCCTCCAGGGGGCGGCCGGCATCCAGCGTCCGGACGGGCGATGGATCACCCGGACCGACGCCACGAAAGCCGCCGAACGCTACGGCGAGCCGGTGATCATCGTGCACCGGGCCACCCTGATGGAGACGCTCGCCGACGCTCTCGAACCCGGCACGATCCGGCTGGGCGAGCCGGCCGACGACGTCGACCCGGCGACCGGTGAGGTGGTCACCGCGGGCGGGCCGGTCACCGCCGATCTGGTGGTCGCGGCCGACGGACTGCATTCAGCGGTACGGGCGAAGCTGTTCCCGGCTCATCCCGGGCCGGTGTACACGGGCGTGACGAGTTGGCGGATCGTCGTCCCGCATCCGGGTGGCACCGTCCGACCCGCCGAGACCTGGGGTGACGGCAAGGTGTTCGGGGTGGCGCTGCTCGGCGACGGACGGGTCTACGCCTACGCGACCGCGCCCGCCCCGGCCGGCGCCCGGGCACCCGCGGAGATCGACGAGATGCTGCGTCTCTTCGGCACCTGGCACGAGCCGATCCCGTCGCTGATCAGGTCGGCCACCGAGGCGGTCCGCACCGACATCAGATGTCTCGACGAGTCGCTGCCCCGGTTCCACTCCGGTCGGGTGGCGCTGCTCGGCGACGCCGCCCACGCCATGACACCCAACCTGGGGCAGGGCGCCTGCCAGGCCCTGGAGGACGCGCTGGTGCTGGCCCGGCACGCGGAGGATCTGCCCGGTTATTCGGCGGCGCGGGTGGCCCGTACCACCGAGATCGCCCGTGCCTCGCGGCGGATCGGCCGCGTCGCCGGCCTGAGCAACCCGGTCGCCGCGTTTCTCCGCAACACCGCCATGTCGCTGGCCGGCCGTTTCGGGCCGGACACCGTGCTGCGCCAGATGGACCCGATCCTCAGTTGGCGCCCCTAGTCGCGGCGGATCAGGCCCTGCTCGATGGCGGTGGCGACGGCCGCGGCCCGGTCCCGGACGCCGAGTTTGGCGTAGGCGTGCAGCAGGTGGGTCTTGACCGTGGCCTCGCTGATGAAGAGGCGTTTCGCGGTCTCCCGGTTGGAGCAGCCGCGGGCGATCAGGGTGAGCACCTCGATCTCGCGCTGACTGAGCGGCTCCTTGGCCGGTGACCGGAGCCGACCCATGAGCCGGCCGGCGACCGCCGGGGAGAGCACCGACTCCCCGCGGTGGGCGGCCACGACGGCGCGGAACAGTTCCTCACGCGGGGTGTCCTTGAGCAGGTACCCGGTGGCACCGGCCTTGATCGCGGGTAGCACGTCGCTGTCGGTGTCGTAGGTGGTCAGCACCAGGACGCGGGCGGCCGAGCCGCGGGCCTTCAGCTCCCGGATCGTGGTGACGCCGTCCATCACCGGCATCCGCAGGTCCATCAGGACCACGTCCGGGGTGAGCGCCTCGGTGACCGCCAGGGCCTCCCGGCCGTCGCCCGCCTCGCCGAGCACGGTGAACCTGTCGTCGCCGGCGAACATGCCGCGCAGGCCGTCCCGGACCACCGGGTGATCGTCCACGATGACGACCCTGATCATGCGGTCCCTCCTAGGGCCAGTGCCGGTACGCAGGCGGAGACGGCGGTGCCGCCACCGGGTTCGGACTCGACCTCGAGGGTGCCGGCGACCCGGGTGAGGCGTTCCCGCATGGCGCGCAGACCGTATCCACCCTCGTCGGTCACCTCGCGGGGGGCGTCCGGGTCGAAGCCGGCCCCGTCGTCGCGGACGTCGAGCGTCACCACGTCCTCCATGTAGGACAGCGTCAGACCGACCCGGCCGGCGGCGGCGTGCTTGGCCACGTTCGCGAGAGCCTCCTGGGCGGTACGCAGCAGGGTCGTCTCGATCTCCGGCAGCAGCGGCCGGGCCATCCCGGTGGTGGTCAGGTCGGCGCGGACACCGTGCAGCTCGGACCAGCTCGTCAGCACCTCGCCGATGGCCTCCGGCAGGCGGGCCGCGTCCAGATGCTGGGGCCGTAGCGCCTGCACCGAGCGACGGGCCTCGGCCAGGCTCTCCCGGGCGAGACGTTTCGCGGCGGCCAGGTGCCGGTCGCGGTCGCCGGGGTGAGCCTCGGCCGCCTCCAGCTGGGTGACGATGCCGGTGAGTCCCTGGGCCAGCACGTCGTGGATCTCGCCGGCCATCCGCTGCCGTTCATTGTGGACGCCCGCCTCGTGCGCCTGCACCAGGAGCTGGGCGTGCAGTCCGGCATTCTCCTGGAGGGCGGCGGCGAGTTTGGCGTTGGCCTCGGCGAGCTGGTCGATCCGGCGGACCCGGGTGTCGGCCTCCCGCTCGTCCCGCAGGGTCACCCAGGTCATGATCCCGGCGATCAGCAGGTTGCAGGCCAGCACCGCGAGGTAGATGACGTACCCGTCGTCCTCGTCGGTGAAGGTGTCCCAGCCGCCGATCTGCGACATCGCGTTGATCGCGGCGACCGGGACGACGCCGAACAGCTGCCACCGGCCGGGCAGGGCGTAACCGAGGAAGATGTAGCCGGTCCAGGTGAAGACGCCGAACAGCGGGCTGCACATCACCAGCGTGAAGTTGAGGCCGAGCAGTCCGACCAGGAAGATCAGCATCAACGGCCGGTGCCGCTGCCAGGCCGGGTGCAGATCCACCCACCAGGCGATCCACAGGGCGGTCACGACGGTGACCGCGGCGGTGGTGCCGAGGCCTTTCTGGGGCAGGCCCTCGACACCCTGGGTGACCACCGACAGCAGCAGCGAGCCGAACAGGGTGCCGTAGGACAGCCAGGTGCGCCAGAGCTCCCGGTTCGCGGCCGGTCCCTCCAGCGCCTCAGGCTTGAACATCGTCACTCCCAGCGGAAGAGCTTGATCGCGGCGGTCCCGCAGATCACCAGGTATCCCACCAGAACCGTAATCGAGAGCAGCTCCGGTGACTGTCCCGTGAGAGCGTCGGTCATCAGATCCTGGCCGGCCGCGAACGGGGTGAAGTCGCCGATCCGCTGCAGTGCCTCCGGCATCAGCTCGCGGGGCGCCCACAGGCCGGCGAAGAACATCAGCGGGAAGAACAGGAACGTACCGATCGCGTTGGCGGTCTTGCCGGTCGGTGCGACCGCGGCCAGCAGCAGGCCGATGGAGAACGCTCCGGCGCAGTTGAGCAGGACGGCGAGCAGGAACAGGGCCGGGTTCTGCGGGAACGGCACGTCGAAGACGAGGATCGCCACCGTGTAGACCAGCACCATCGACACCAGCACGGTGACCAGGTTCATCACCAGCTGGGCGGCGAGCAGGGTGGGCGGCGCCGCCGGAGTGGTGGCGAGCCGGCGCAGGATGCCGCGCTCCCGATAGGTGGCCAGCACCGACGGCAGGCCCTGCAACCCGATGATGCCGATGGCCATGCCGAGGGCGAGTCCGGCGTAGAGGTCGATCACCCGCAGGCCGCCGAGTTCGGGCGGCGCCTCCTGCATGGTCGGCACGTTGCCCAGGATCACCACCAGCAGGATCGGGAAGAGCAGGGTGAAGAAGGCGTAGAGCGGGTCGCGCAGCGTGAGCCGGGACTCGGTGATCGTGATCTTGGTGAAGACGGACATGACGGTCACTCCTTGCCGGTCAGCTGGACGAAGGCGTCGTCGAGAGTGGACTGGTCGAGGGTCAGCTCGGCGGCCACGATGCCGTTGCGGGCGAGCACCGAGACGACCGCGTGCAGCAGATTGCCGGTGCCGACCACCTCGATCCGCGGGCCCTGCCGGCGCAACTCGCGCACCTCGGGCAGCACGGTCAGCAGCTCGTCCTCGATCGGAGTGGACGGCCGGAACCGGATCCGCTGCTCGTTGCCGGTCCGCTCGACCAGTCCGGCCGGAGTGTCCAGGGCCGCCACCGAGCCCTTGTCGATCACCACGATCCGGTCGCAGAGGCGCTCGGCCTCCTCCATGAAGTGGGTGACCAGCAGCAGGGTGACGCCACGGTCGCGGATGCCGGAGATCAGGTCCCAGGTCTCCCGGCGGGCCTGCGGGTCCAGGCCGGTGGTGAGCTCGTCCAGGATCGCGATCTTCGGGTTGCCGATCAGAGCCAGCGCGATCGACAGGCGCTGCTTCTGGCCGCCGGAGAGCTTGCCGAAGCGGGACTTCAGCTTCGGTGCCAGGCCCAGGTCGTCGGCGAGGGCCCGCCAGTCGGCCGGGTTCGGGTAGAACGTGCTGTACAGCTCCAGCGCCTCGCGGACGGTGATCTTGTCCTGGAGCTCGCTCTCCTGCAACTGCACACCGATGACCGACCGCAGCGACCGGTCACCGGCGGGACGTCCGAGGACCGTGATCGATCCCGAGTCGGGGGTGCGCAGGCCGCTGATGCACTCGACGGTGGTGGTCTTGCCGGCGCCGTTCGGGCCGAGGATCCCGAAGATCTCACCGGCCTCGACACTGAAGGACACGTCTCGTACGGCGACGGTCTCGCCGTACCTCTTCGCCAGGTTCTCGACCTCGATGACTGTCATGCATACAGCGTCGCCCGGAGGCCATGGTGCCCGAATCGAACAGCGGGCGACGGATCCGATCCACCGATCGGTTGATGCCGCCCTACACCGGGTCTTCCACCACGGCCGGGGTACGCCGCAGGCTCGCGTAGACCGAGCCGACCTGCGCGGCCACCCGCTTCCACGAGTACGCCTGCCGGGCCCGGTCCAGTGCCGCGGTCGCGTAGGTGAACCGCCGCACCTTGTCGTTGACCAGCCGGCGCAGCGCGCCGCCAAGGGCCCGCGGGTCCCGCTCCGGCACCAGATCGCCGGTCAGGCCGTCGACCACCGTCTCGGTGAGCGAACCGGCCGCCGGGCCGACGATCGGGACGCCACAGGCCATCGCCTCCAGGGCGGCCTGCTCCTCCCAGGGGGTGGCGATCAGCACGTCGGCCGACCGGTACCAGCTCGGCAGCTCCCGGTGCGGCACCGCGCCGACCAGCCGGAACCGGTCGGCCACCTTGAACTGCTCGGCCATCGACTGGAGCAGCCGGGCGCCCGGGTCGCCGGGGAGCCGCTCCGCGGGCGGGCCGCCGACCACCACCACCTCGGCGTCCGGCACGTACCGCATCGCCTGGATGACGTCGCCGAACCCCTTGCGCTCGACCAGCTTGCCGACCGACAGGATGCGGGGGCGCTCCGGGTCACGCTGGACCGCCGGGCCGTCCGGGGTGAACGTCTCGCTGTCCACGCCGGCCGGGACCACGATCAGGCTGGACCGCGGCACGCCGATCCGGACCAGGCCACGGACCTCCTCCTGGGTCTGCGCGACCACCCGGTCCACCGCCCGGCCGAGCGCCCGCTCGTAGCCGGACCGGGACGGGCCGTCCGCGACCTCACCGAACTCGCCCAACTCGTGGAACGACTGGACGACCGGGATGTTCAACTGCCGGGCGGCGGTCACCGCGGCCAGGCCGCTGGTCCAGAAGTGGGCGTGCGCCACGTCCGGCTGCCAGCCGTCGCGCCACTGCTCGCCGAGGATCCGGGCGAACTCCCCCATGTGCGGCAGCACCAGGTCGGACGGCAGCGGGCGGGGCGGGCCGGCCGCGATGTGGACCACGTGCACGCCGCTCGGGGTGACGACCACCTCGGCGACGTCCGGGTCCTCGCGTCGGGTGTAGATCCGGACGTCGTGGCCCAGTTCGGCCAGCGCGGCCGACAGGTCGGCGACGTCAGCGTTCTCGGAGATCATCGCAATGTGCACGGGGTCTCCTCCAGGGCCGGGGTCGGGTACGCGCCAGCAGTTGCCCGACAGCACGAACCGTAAACATGGGCGGACCGTTACGGACTTCGTGAGCAGGGTAAACCGGCTGTCGTGGCTATCGTGGCGCGAACCGTTCAGGCCCCACCCGACCAGGTCTTCGCCGTCCTCGCCGACGGGTGGACGTACAGCGACTGGGTGGTCGGCACCGTGCACATCCGGGACGTCGAACCGCAGTGGCCGGCTCCCGGCTCGAAACTCCACCACAAGGCCGGCCCGTGGCCGCTGTCGTTGCACGACTCGTCGACCGTCCTGGCCTGCTCGCCCGGCCACTCGCTGCGGCTGAACGCCGGGTTGTGGCCGCTCGGCGCGGCCGAGGTCGACATCCGGCTCACCCCGGTCGGCGACGGCGCCACCCGGGTGGAGATCGAGGAGGACTTCACCGAGGGGCCGCTGTTGTGGGTCCGCAACAAACTCAACGACCTGCTGCTGCACCGTCGTAACGTGGAGACCCTGCGCCGACTCGCCGACATCGCCGAACGTCAGCGGTAGATCACCCGGTGGGCGGCGCCGATGACCGCCGGGTAGAGCGGGTTGCCGTGCCGGGCCAGGGCGGCCCGCGCCGCGTTGGCGCCCGGCGCCCCGTGCACCCCGCCGCCCGGATGCGCCGACGAACTGCCCAGGTAGAGCCGGTCGACCGGGGTGTCGGCCCGTCCGATCCCCGGCACCGGCCGCAGGAACAGCTGCTGGAAGGCCGCCGCGGTCCCGCCGCCGAGCGCACCGCCGACCAGCGACGGGTTCTCCCGTTCCATGTCGCCCGGCGCGAACACGTGGCGGGCCACGACCTCACGCCGGAAACCGGGGGCATGCTCCTCGACGACCGCCTCCATCCGTTCGACGTGTTCGGCGATCTCGTCGGCGTGCCAGGACGAGCGGTGCGGCAGGTGGGTGTACGCCCACATCGACTCGGTGCCCTCCGGTGACCGGGTGGCGTCGGCCGTGGTCATCTGCCCCAGGAGCAGGAACGGCTTCGGCGGGATCTCGTCGGACGCGAGATGGGCGGCGTACCGGGTGAGCCCGTTCAGGTCGGCGCCCAGGTGGACGGTGCCGGCGCCGGCCGCGGCCGGGTTCGTCCAGGGCACCTTCGTCCGCACCGCCCAGTCGACCTTGACGGTGGCCCCGTCCCAGCGGAAGTGGGCCATGTCCTCGGTGAGCCGGGACGGCAGCCAGCGGTCGTCGACCAGGTCGCGATAGAGGGCCGGGGCGGGCACGTCGGCGATCACCGCCCGGCGGGCCCGCCAGTTCCGGCCGTCCGCCGTCCGTACCCCCATCGCCTGTCCTCGCGCCACCAGCACCCGGCTCACCGGCGCGTCGTAGACGATCTCGCCGGGGAAACGGCGGACCAGTGCCGACGTCAGCTCCTGCGCCCCGCCGACCGGGACCGGCCAGCCGACCTCCTGACCCAGCATGGCCAGCAGCCAGCCGTAGACGCCGCCGCCCGCCTCCTCCGGCGACAGGTCGGTGTGCAGGGCACAGCCGGCCAGTGCCAGGGCCGCGCCCTCCCCGTCGAACAGCTCCGAACTCAGCTCACGCACCGAGAGCACGAGCCGCCGGGCCAGCCGCAACGCGCCACCGAGCTGGAGCCGCCGGATCAGGCCCACACTGTTACGGACCGGCGGGAACGGCGTGAACAGGGTCTTCAACATCTCGTCGGAGACCGACCGCCAGTCGGTGTAGGCGTTGCGCCACCGGTCGCCGTCTCCGGGCGCGAACTGCTCCATCGACGCGGCGGTCCGATCGATGTCACGGCTGACCGTGGCGGCCCGGCCGTCCGGCAGCAGATGGGTGAACACGTCCGGCGCGTGGGTCCAGCGGACGTCGAGGTCCAGCTGTTTCAGCACCGGGGAGGCGTACCCGAGTGGGTAGAAGGCGCTGAACAGGTCGGAGAGGTAGCCGGGCGCGGTCAGGTGCCCGGAGCGGACCGCTCCGCCCGGTTGCGGGGTGGCCTCCAGCACCCGGACCGTCCATCCGGCGTCGGCCAGCAGGTTCGCCGCGACGAGACCGTTGTGCCCGGCCCCGACGACGATCGCGTCCACGTCGTCCACATTTCGCAAGCTACCCCGTGTTTAGGGCATCCACTCCCGGGCACCCCAGTGATCGTGACAGGCAAGTGAAGGGAGAACCTCGTGAGCACGGTCACCGAGTTCGTTGACGTCAACGTCCCGGTACGCACCGCCTACAACCAGTGGACCCAGTTCGAGGAGTTCCCCCGGTTCATGGAGGGGGTCAGCGAGATCCGCCAGCTCGACGACACCCACACGCACTGGAAGACCGAGATCGCCGGGATCAAGCGCGAGTTCGACGCCGAGATCACCGAGCAGCTGCCCGACGAGCGGGTGGCCTGGCACGCGACCGACGGCGAGAAGCAGGCCGGTGTGGTCACGTTCCACCGGATCGACGACATGCACACCCGCGTCACCGTGCAGATGGACTTCGATCCGCAGGGCTTCATCGAGACCGCGGGCGACAAGCTCGGCGTCATCGACCGCCGGGTGAAGAGCGACCTGCACCGTTTCAAGGAGTTCATCGAGAGCCGCGGCGGCATCGAGACCGGCGCGTGGCGCGGCCAGGTCGACCGGCCCGGCATCTGATCATTCGGCTCATCCAGGAGACGGCCACCCGGTTCGGGTGGCCGTTTCTGGTGTATTGCGGTGGGTATGCAAGGGTCATGACGCCGGCGCGGAACCCTCGGTCACCGCGGGCGAGCGCCCCAGCACCACCGGACATACCGGACCCCATTGATTTCGTACGGCTACGTGAAGCGCCGAACCTACGACGGCCCGGCAGGCGGAACACCGGGCCGAAGCCCGGCCGCCGGGCTGATCCAGTCGGTCACCGCTCAACCCGTCCGGCGCCGACGGCTTCACCGGTGCGGTCCCGGGCCTCCTTCGTGGGCGTCGCGCCGTTCCGTGGCGGACGGCCGGTTCCGGCGGTCGCGCTCCTGGTCGGGTCGTCGGTCACCGGAGCCCGCGACGGCTGCGTGCCGTGGCGCGGACTTCCCGGCACGGCCACCGACCCGTTCGTGTTCGCTTTCGCCCGCCGCGTTCGCCGGTCGCTGAGATCCGGCGTCGATGCGGATCCGGGCCTCCGGGTGGACGATGCCGGCCGTTTCCCGGACGACTTCGGTTGCCCGGTGACCCGCTTCGGCTGCTCGGCGTTCTTCGACTGCCCGGTGCCCTTCGGCTGACCGGCCCGCTTCGGCTGCCCGGTGCCCTTCGGCTTCTCGGCGCCCTTCAGTTGACCGGTGCCCTTCGGCTGCTCGGCGCCCTTCAGCTGACCGGTCCCCTTCGGCTGACCGGCCCTTCTCGGCTGCTCGGCGGGCGGCTCCGGCTGACCGTTGGCCGGGCCGGGCTGCTGGACCACCGGGCCCGGAACGTCCTGGGGGTCGCGGTCCGCCGGGCGCCGGAGCACCAGCGCGCCGATGCCGCCGTCGGCGCGGATCGCGTACCGGTCCAGGGCCTGCCGGAAATCCGACTCCCGCAGCACGGTGCCCGCGGCGGTGCCGTTGTTGGCGAGCCACGGCGTCTCCACCGATCCGGCGCCCTGCGTGAGATGGATCCGCACCGGGGTGCCATACCGCACCGACACCACGGCCGTACCGATCCCGCCGGTGAAGACGACCGGTACCGTCCCGTCCGGCTCCGGCAGCCACACCTCGGCCAGCCCGGCGGCACCGACCTCGACCCGGCGCACCCGGCCGTCCCGCAGGTTGAGCTGCTGTTCTCCCGCCCCCGCCGGAAGGCGGATGTCCCATCGCACGTTCCGGTTCAGGACGATCCGCACCTCGTCCAGCCCGTCCCCGTCGGCCTCGTTCAAGCGCAGCGTGACCCGGCCGTCCCGGCGGCTCACGACCGGCACGACACCCGCGTCGGAGGCGGTGCTGATCCGGTAGAGCAGGCCCGGCAGGCGCGCGAAACGTACCCGTACCCGCGCCGCGGCATCACCCACAGTGAGCCACGCGGCGGTCCGGCCGTCCAGCGGCCCGGCGACCATCCGCTCGTCCGCCACCGGCGCGACAGCCGCCGGAGGCGGCGCGGTCGGCGCCGGCCAGACCATCGCGACGCCCCCCACAGCCAGCGCCACAACCCCGGAGGCGACGACAATTGAGCGACGGAGACGCAAGTCGGTGGGCACCATCGGACAACGGAGAATCGGCCGAACGGGTGACGGCGATCCGCCCATATCGCGCCAGACTTTCCGGGTGCGATCTGTCGGTTTCCTCTCTGAGCGTCAGCGCCGCCTCGCCTGGGTCGGCTTCCTCCTGGCCGCTTTCCAGGCACCCCTGGCAGCGAAGCTGGTCGATGACGCGTCCTGGTTCTTCGCCGTCGTGGTGGCCCTGGTGGTAGCCACCGTGATCATCGCGGACGACGTCGAGCGCCGCCGCCCGGAAACCGTCGACTACTCCGAGTAGCCTTCGGGTCCGCCGCACCTGGTGGCTTCTCCGATCCCGGCCGCGACTCGTGGCCGGGACGTCCGTGTATCCGTCGCCCTTACGTTGAGCCCGGCCGCGACTCGTGGCCGGGACGTCCGTGTGTGCGCCGCCGTTCCTTGAGCCCGGCCTCGTAGAGATGCCGCCGGCCACCGGCGAGCCGGGTCCGCGCCTCCCGCTCGATCTCCCGAAACTCGGCGTAGTACCCGTCGTCGAACTCCTCGACGACCTGGAACGTCCACCGCCCCGGAAGAACGTTGCGCCCGATCAGCTCCCGCTCGATCCGCTCGGCGGTCTCGGTATGCCCCGCCTGCATGAACAGCGAGACGGCCGCATCCAGCGAGAAGTCCGCCATGCCGACGAGCTGGTGCACGCTGTAGAGGTGCCCGCGCACCCGCTCGACGGTCTCCAGCGCCTCGCTGAGCTTCCCGAGCGCCTCGACGGTGACGTCGTCCAGCCCGTCCGGCGGCCGGTGCGCCGCATCCGGCCCGTCGCCGGATTCGGCATCGCCACCAGGTTCCACACCACCGCGAGGTTCCACACCGCCACCTGGTTCCAAAACGCCACCTGGTTCCACACCGCCACCTGGTTCCATGCCGCCGCGAGGTTCCACACCGCCACCAGGTTCCACGCCGCCGCGAGGTTCCACTCTGCCGCCGGATTCGGCACCGCCACCAGGTTCCACGCCGTCGCCACCCATGACCGCTCCTCCCGCTCCGACACCCCCTTTCCCGGCCTCAGCGAGTTCAACCGGTCTGCAACGGTGATGGACCCGTCGGTCACCCTGGGCTCCCTAACGTTTCTTCTCATGAATGGCCTGTTCAGCAACGCCGCCGCCCGCGCTGCTCAGCGCTCCGCCCACGCTTCGCTCGCCGACCTGACCGCCGCTGTCGGCGTGACCGGTCTCGCCGCCGCCCAGGCGAACCCCGGCCTGATGTCGGTGATCGACCAGCACGCCGCCGGTATCCGGGACAGCCTCAACGCCGACTCCCGCCCGCTGACCGCGATCCTGCTCGCGGCCTACGCCGAGGGTGTCCGCGACGCCGCGTTCCAGCACGGTTGGATCGCCCCCGAGGGCGAGATCGACTGGTCCGAGAACGACTGGGTGCTGCGCCGCCTCCTCGCGGTCTGCATGCTGGCCACCACGCTGCCGGCCGCGAACTGACCAAGAGGAGCCACCGCCGACCGCATCCCGCGGTAGCGGCCGCCCCACCCTGACCGCCCCGCCCTGACTGTCCCGGCCGGCTGATTCGGCCACCCCTGCGACCCGAATCATCTCCCGACCCTGAGGGCCGGCACCGGAAACCCCGGTGCCGGCCCTCCGTCACATTCGCTCCTCCCGCCGGGGACTCCCGGGCCGGGGCCTTTCCACAGTCGGATCGTCATCGGCGGCCACGGACCCGCCAACGCTGAGCGCATCAGTTCCGGCCCCGACCGCTCCCCCCTGTCCGACACCGGGAACAGTGGGTTCCTCAGCACCGACCCCGCCCGACCCTCCAACACCGGGAACAGTGGGTTCCTCAGCACCGACCCCGCCCGACCCTCCAACACCGGGAACGGTGGGTTCCTCGGCCCCGGCTCCCGCCGCACCGGGAACGGTTGGCTGATCGGCGCCGGTGCCCGCATCCTCCAGCGGCACGAGCCGAGTGCGGTCCTCATCGTCTCCGTCGATCACCACCGCCGAATCCGTTCCCGGCTCGTGGACGACGGTCGGTTCGTCGCCGACATCCGCCCCACGAGTGATGACCGATGTCGTCACCTCCTCCGAACCGCCCCGAGAACCCGCCGGCTCGCCACCGAGCGGAAGAGACGTCGTCGGCTCGTCCCCCTCGAGAGAGTCGGCCGGCACCTCACCACCAGGCGAAAGAAAGGTCGTCGGCTCGTCTGCGGTCACGGGTCCGCCCGCCGTCCCGCCGCCGGGCGAAAGAAAAGTCGTCGGCTCGTCTGTGTGGCCGGCTGCCGGTTCGGCGTTGGGCGGCGGGTCCGGAGCGGGCGACCGTGATGGCCGCACCCCGGGGGTGAGCAGCGTGGTTTCGGCGGTTCCGGTGCGCACGTAGACCGTGTCGTCCTCGTCGACGCGACCGGGATCGGTGGGTGGGTCGTCATAGCGGTCGAAACCCGGAATCATGTGCGGCCGATCGTCCACCGGCGCGACGATGACCTGCGTCTCGTCGCTGTCGTGCTCGCGGGTCCGGCGTTCCTCCTCGGCCCAGCGGGTCTCCCACGCCCAGTCGGCGGCCTCTTCCGGATATTCGGCACCGGCGACCGCAGCCCGATCCGACGCGGTCTCATGATCAAAAGGGGCGGTCCGACTCTCCGATCCGGCGGATTCAGCCGCTTCCGCTGGTTCAGCCGGCCGGTTCCCGGTTCCGGCCGGGGAACCACCGACGAACACCTGCGTGGGTGCCTCCTCGGAATCCGGCGACGACCACCCGGAATCCGATCGTTCTCCGGGCCCGGGCTGACGGTCGTCGTCCGGTGCGACCGGCGCGCCGTCTCCCGGAAGGCCACCCGAGGCCACCCCGGCCCCGACTGCACCGGCCGAACCCGCCCGCCGCTCCTCGGCAGCCCGCCGCACCTCAGCGGCCAGATCACCCTCACCGGCAAGGCGCGCTTCCGCCGCCCGCCGCCGATCCTCAGCAAGCCGCCCACCCACAGCCGACGACGACTCACCCGCACCTTGCCCACTCACGGCCGACGATTCACCCGCGCCCCGCCCGGCCGACGATGACTCATCGGCATCTCGCCCGCTCAGGGCCGATGGCGACTCATACCCGTCCTGCCCAGCCACAACCGGCGGCACCCCGGCACCGTGGTGCCCACCCACCACGGGCGGCACCTCAGTACCACCGGGCCCACCGAAACCCACCGGTGAGTCGGCACTGACCGCGCCCACAGCCGTTGCCGGCCCGATACCACTCGCGGCCGGCGACGGCTCATCCCCGCCGTGACCTTCTGCCACGGACGGCGACCCCTTACCGCCCGGCCCACCCGCAGCCGATCCGGCACCAGCCTCCCCCGCCGCACGGCCGGGCACTACAGGCTCGGCATCCGGCGACGAATCTCCGCTCCAGCCAGACCCAGAACCATGTGGTCGAGGTCTGGCTTTACCCCGAGATCCGGCGCCACCGGGCTCCCCCGCCCGGAAATCGCCCGCTGAACCCGAACCGACCGAACCCGAACCCGCCGAACCCGCCGAACCCGAACCGGACCAGCCCGACGCATCCGAACCCAAGCCCGCCGGGGCCGAACCAGACGGGGCCGAACCAGACGGAGCCGACTCGGCCGATGGGCCACCGGCCTGGGACTCCTCGGCCTGCCGGGACCGCTCCTCCGCATAGGCCCGAGCCTGCGAACGAATCACCGCCGACTCCGCCGCCGCACGGTCGAGCCATCCCTCCCAACGCTGCTGCATGGGCCGGATCAACCCGCCACCGACGCCCACGATGATCACGCCGGCGACGGTCGCGAGAATGGTGATCAGGAGTGGTCGGGTCACCGAGGTGGCGATGCCGATCTGGTCCAGCCCGGCGATCACCCCGAGGGTGACGATCACCGCCGCGGCCGCCTTGGCCAGCACCCGCGCGTAGGCCAGCCCACCGAGGACGGCGAGCACAAGATCGTGGGCGGCACGGGCGATGGCCGCGGTGACGACGACGATGACGATGGCGACGAGGACCTGCGGTAGCCAGGAGATGAGGGCGGTGATCAGATCACTGGCCGGGTTGGTCCCCCACACGCCGAACGCCGCCTGCAGCGCGAACAGAAACACCACAAAAAAGACAAGCCGCGCACAGACGTCCGTGACGCTCGGCGTTCCGGGTCTCAGTAGACGCCCGGCCGGACCGCTCTGCACGACCCGGTCGAACCCGGCCCGCCGCAGCGCCTTGGCGGTCAGGGTCCGGGCCAGACGGGCCAGCAGATAGCCGACCACCAGGATCAACAGCGAGACCAGGACGGTCGGCAGGTACAGCACCACGGACCGCCACATGTCGTTCAGGCTTCGGGTCAGCCCGTCTCCGGTCATCCGTCCTCCCTGACTCGGCGAGGCGGACCGTCGGCCACCGCCTCACCGCAGGAGTACCACGCCCCTCCGACATTCGGGCCCGCCCCTGCACAAAGCGGCATACCCCCGCATGCCGGCGGGACGGGCTAGGAAAGCCCGGCGACCAGGACGGCGAGGATTCCGGCGGCGGCGAGAACGGCGAGAAGAAGAGCGACGCGGTTCGCGGGCACGGCATGGCGACGCACTTCCGGTTCCGGGTTCTCCCAAACCTTCCGGGGGTACGCCGACCCGGGTCCCGCCTCGACCGCGGCCATCGTGATCGTCTCGGCCGAGGCCGACCAGGCCGCCAGCGCCGCATACCGCTGGTCCTGGACATCGGGTCCGGCGGGCGGCGCGGCCTGCCGACTGGGCAGCGGCCCCGCCACATGCGACGAGAAGGGCGAGGCACCGGAAGACGGACCATGCGCGGCCCCGAAGGACGGGCCCCGAGACGCGACATACGAGGAGGTCCGGGGCGTGTTCCCGAAGGTGGCACGCGGATGGCCGGCCGGCTGTCCGGGTCCGGCGGTGTCACGTGTCACACCGTGCAGCGGTTCGATCACGGCGGCGACTATAGGTCCGCGACCGTTCCACTGACCAAGTTCTCATCGCGTAGCCGCCGCTCACGCAGGGTGAGGGCAAGCGTGAATCGTCCTCAGCAGTAATCTCGAAGCCGTACCGGAGAACGGTCAATAACCGGACGGACGGCCGGTGGGGCATCGTACAAACGGACCACACGGGATAGGCTTTCCGCATGGTGGGGTCGGGAGGTTTCGGGGCGGGTGGTCGTCATCCGTCGCTGATCACCACGCTGCCCGTGCAGGCGGCCGGTGCGCAGCACACCGGCCTGGGCTGTTCCGCCCTGGTGCACGCTTTCGACTGGTCGGCCACCTCACTCGGCCCGATCACCGGGTGGGATCCGGCGGTCCGCGCCGCGGTCGAGTTGGCCCTCGCCTCCCCCGTTCCGATGCTGCTGACCGTCGGTGACGATGGTGTGGTCATCTACAACGACGCCTACGCCGAGGTCCTCGACGCGCTGCATCCGGCGGCGCTGGGCCGGCCGGCGGCCACGGCGTTCGGCGCCGCGTGGGAGCAGCCGGGTCTGGGTGACGTGATCCAGCAGGTGCACCGGACCGGCCGGTCGATCCTGGAGCCGGAGAGCCAGGTGCAGTTCGCGCCGGGTCGCACCGAGCCGGCCTTCTACACCCGGGGCCACTCGGTGATCCGCACCTCTCGGGGCGCGGTGGCCGGGGTGCTCACGGTGGCGGCCGAGACCACGCACGTGATCCACCGGCTGCAGAGCCTCGGCGAGCTGACCGCTCGACTGGCCGGCGCACTGACCATCGACGATGTCACGCGGGTCGTCCTGACGTACGCCATGGCATCTTTTGATCTTGATCATTGTGTCCTGGCCGTCGACGAAGGCCTGGCCTATCGCTATGTCCGCCGCATTCGCGGCGAGATGCTCGACGAGGTCGACGAGCGGCTGCCACCGGTCTGGCGGCGGATCAGTGCCGATCCGGCGGCGCCCGCGGTGGCGGCGGCGGAGACCGGGCGGGCCACGTTCGTCGCCGATGGTGAGCCGCTCGCGGCGGTCGCCTCGGACCGGCATGAGCGCCGGGTCCGGTCGCTGGCCGCCCTGCCGTTGCGGACGCCGTCGCTGCGGGGCGCGCTGACCGTCGGTTTCCGTCGGGCGCACGCCTGGCTGCCGGCCGAGCGGGCGCTGCTGACGGCCGCGGCCGAGCTGGTGGCGCAGGCGGCCGAGCGCGCCCGGCGGTTCGAGGCCCAACACGGTACGGCGCAGTTGCTGCAGCGCAGCATGCTTCCCGAGCACCTGCCCGAGCTGGACACGTTCCGGATCGCGGCACGTTACGACGTGGGTGTCGACGGCAACGCCGCCGGTGGCGACTTCTACGACGCGTTCCACCTGGTCGACGGTCGGCTGGCGATGGTTCTCGGTGACGTGGCCGGGCACGATGTGCGGGCCGCCGCGGTGATGGGCCAGGTTCGGGCCGCGCTGCGGGCGATGGCGCTGACCGATCCCTCGCCGCCGAGTGTGCTGGCCGGGCTGGACCGGCTGGTCGGCTCGTTGGGCGCGGAGTCGCGTAACGAGGAGATCTTCGTGACCGTGGTGTATGGGGTGCTCGACCCCACCGACGGTTCGATCACGCTGGCCAGTGCGGGTCATCCGCCGCCGGTGCTGCGCCGGGTCGGGCGGTCCGGTGAGCCGGCCACCGCCGAGCTGGTCAAGGTTCCGCCGGGCGCCCCGCTGGGTCTGGGCGGCCGCTGGCAGACCGGCGCGGTGCGACTGGAGCCGGGCGACACGATCCTGATGTTCAGCGACGGCGTGGTGGAGCGCCGTGACCGGCCGCTCAACGACGGGCTGGACGCGCTGGTCGCGGCGGCGGCCGCGTCGCCGAGCGGCGATCCGCGCAACATGTGCTCGCTGGCGACGGCCGCGGTGCCCGGCACCACCGACGACGACGTGGCGGTGCTGGCTGTGGAGCACGCGCTGGCGATGAGCCGGTCGGCGACGTTGCAGGTGGCCGCCGAGCCGACCAGCCCGAGCCGGGTGCGGCAGTGGATGACGACGCGGCTGCGTGAGTGGAGTGTGCCGGAGCCGGTGATCGGCGCGGCGATCCTGTGCACCAGCGAGCTGACCACGAATGCCCTGTTGCACGCCGGGACCCCGGCGCAGGTGCACATCGACCTGAATGCGGAGCGGCTCCTGGTGTCGGTGGCCGACACCGGCACCCGGGGCAGTGTGATCCGGGCGCACGCCGACACGCTGGCCAGCCGGGGCCGTGGTCTCGGGTTGATCGAGGAGCTCAGCGACTCGTGGGGCACCGACCCGACGGTGCGCGGATCGACGGTGTGGTTCGAGATGCTCTTGGCGGGTAAAGCGCGGGCATGATTTTCCCGGGCATACCGGTGTCCGATGTGCTGTTCGCCCTGTTCGGCCTGGGTGCCCTGCTTGCCGGGATCCTCCCCCGGGTGTTGGAGCGCCGGCCGCTGTCCATGCCGATGGCGTTCCTCGGGTTGGGCCTGCTGCTCTTCGGGTTGCCACTGGGCCTGCCGGAGGCCGATCCGCTGGCCCATCCGAAGCTGACCGAGCACCTCACCGAGGTGTGCGTGATCGTGGCGCTGATGGGTGCCGGGCTGAAGATCGACAGGCCGTTCGGGCGGCGCCGGTGGGCGTCGACGATCCGGCTGCTGGTGATCGCGATGCCGGTGACGATCGCGGCGGTGGCCCTGCTCGGCTGGTGGTGGGCCGGGTTGGTGCCGGCGTCGGCGTTGCTGCTGGGCGCGGCGATGGCGCCGACCGATCCGGTGCTGGCGGCGGATGTGCAGGTCGGCGAGCCGACCGACGAGGAGGATTCGGAGGACGAGGTACGGTTCGCGCTCACGTCCGAGGCGGGGCTGAACGACGGGCTGGCGTTCCCGTTCGTGTACGCGGCCATCGCGATCGCGGCGCACGGACTGGATCCGGCCGGCTGGCTCGGCGGGTGGGTGCTGACCGACGTCGTCTACAAGGGTGCGGTCGGGCTGGTCGGCGGCATCGTGATCGGGAAGCTTCTCGGCAGACTGTTCTTCCGGGTCGAACGGGACTCGTTGCGGCTGGCCCGGCATTCCGAGGGTTTTCAGGCCCTGGCGGCGACCTTTCTGGCGTACGGGCTGGTCGAGGTGGCCGGCGGCTACGGTTTCCTGGCCGTGTTCGTGGCGGCGCGGGCGATCCGGGCGGCCGAGCGGTCCCATGAGTACCACCAGGTGTTGCACGATTTCGCCGAGCAGATCGAGCGGCTGTTGACCGTACTCCTGCTGCTTCTTCTGGGTGGCGCCGTGGTCGGCGGCCTGCTGGCGCCGCTCACCCTGCCGGCCGCCCTGGCCGGTCTCGCGCTGATCTTCGTGGTCCGTCCGCTGGCCGCTTTCGCCGCTCTGCGAGGTGCCCCCGGGCGCCCGTCGGAACACTGGGTGATCGCCACGTTCGGTATCCGTGGTGTCGGCACGTTCTATTACCTAGCGTATGCAGTGACACATGCCGATTTCCCGAACGAACCGCTCCTCTGGGCGACCGCGGCATTCGTCGTCGTCGTGTCCGTAGTGCTGCACGGTGTAGCCGCAACACCGGTGATGCGTCACCTGGATCACACACATGCTTACCAAGAGTAGTTTAAAACTGCTCTAAACCAGACAATGAACCGGCTGGTGGTGACGAAGCGTTATCAGTGCCGTAGAGTACGAAGGTAACTGGGGATGTCCACCATGGAGCGGCTCATGCGGATCAGAGGCTATGCACCCTTGACACCTTGCTGGGTGGAACTGGCGAGTGCGGACCCCGCACGCGCGGCACAGTTCTACGGAGAGTTGTTTGGCTGGGAGTCGGCGGGTGATCGGTTCAAGCTCGGGGGGCGTGCTGTCGCCGGCCTCACCCGCAGTCAGTTCGACCGGCCGGACGGCTGGCTCACCCACCTGAGCACGCCCGACCTCGAGGAGACACTCGAGCAGGTCGCCCTGTCCGGCGGCCACTGCCTGAGCCACCCGACCGAGGCGCACGGCGGGCGACGCGCGATCGTCGCCGACCCGAACGGCGCCATCATCGGCCTGTGGCAGGCGCACGACTTCGCCGGCGCGCAGGCCGGCGGCGAACCGGGCACGATGTCGTGGCCGGAACTCATCACCGACGACCCGGACGGCGCGGCCCGCTTCTACGGCTCGGCGTTCGGTTGGCTGCTCAACCAGCAGTTCGGCTCCGGCGAGTGGCTGAACCAGGCCCACGACGCCGTCGCCGGTCTCGCCCCGGGTTACCGTGGCGCCTGGTGGCGGGCGGCCTTCCAGGTCGAGGACATCCAGGCCGCGGCCGACCACTGCGAGCGCCTCGGCGGCGCGGTGATCATGGAGCCGTCAGAGGCCGGGCTGACCGCCCTCGCCGAGCTGCGTGACCCGTTCGGCACCCGGTTCACGGTCGCCGCGCCGGTGCACCACCCGGTCGAGCTGACCGTCTCCCTCGGCACCCTGCCCGCCTGGGACTGATCAGGGCACGTTTCGCAGCACGTTCTCGGAAGAGGCCGACCCTTCGGGGCCGGCCTCTCCGCGTCTCCGACGGGTGATCTCCGGCATGAACGCGGGGCGCACGGGTAATGGCACAGGCGTTCGACTCACGCGACCGGGAAGGACGGCGTCATGACCGATCAGACGAACGCCGGCAATGCCATCAAGGACCCGCAGGACTGGACCACCGGCGACGAGCCGGCCACCGGTGCGCAGGAGTCCTACCTGCACACTCTCGCCACCGAGGCACACGAGGACGTACCCGAGGGGCTGACCAAGGCGGACGCGTCCCGCAAGATCGACGAACTGCAGGAGAAGACCGGCCGCGGCGCCTGATCCGCGTTCCGAAGAAGGGCTCTGTGGGGTCATCCCCCACAGAGCCCTTTCTCGTCAACTCACGTTGACACGACGAATCTGTCAACGTAAGTTGACGTCATGACCGAAGCTACCGATCTCGCCGCCGCCGCCGGCAGCACCGATCCGCGGGTCGGGCTCCGTGCGGTGGTGGCACTGCGCCGTCTCCTGGAGGGACTGGAGCGCCTACAGGTGGCGAACGCCCGGGCCAAAGGCTGGTCCTGGCAGGAGATCGCCGACGCGCTCGAAGTGACCCGCCAGGGCGTGCACAAGAAACACGCCCGGCTACTGCCGATGCCGGATCCACGGGAGGACTGAGATGTTCGAGCGATTCACCAAGGCCGCCCGCGAGACCGTGATCGGCGCCCAGGAGCGGGCCCGGCTGCTCGGCCACGAGACGATCGGCACCGAGCACACCCTGTTCTCGCTGGTCGCCGCCGAGAACGGCGCGGTGCGGGAGGCGTTCCGGGGAGCCGCGGGCGAGGTCGACGAGACCTACGTCCGAGAGGCGATCATCAGGCACGTCGGAGACCGGAGTGAGGCCGCCGAGATCGCCGACCGGGATGCCGAGGACGCCGCGGCCCTCAAGTCGATCGGCATCGACCTGGACGCGGTGCGGGCCGCCATCGAGGAGAACTTCGGGGCCGGGACACTGCGGCTGCCCCGACCCGCGCCGAAGAGGAAGGGCATCTTCGGGCGACTCACCCCGGCCGCGGCCGGGCACCGGCCGTTCTCGGCACGTAACAAGAAGGTCCTGGAGTTGTCGCTGCGCGAGGCGATCCGGCTCAAACACAACTTCATCGCGCCGGAGCACATCGCACTGGGCATCCTGCGTGAGGGTCAGGGCCTGGCGATGCTGATCCTGGCCGAGCGCGGCGTCGACTTCGACCTGGCCCGCGAGCGGCTCACCCAGTCGCTCAACACGCCGGCCGCGTAGACAGCGCGGCGTAGAGCAGGCGGTCCCGCCACTCGCCCCGGATGCGCAGGTAGTCCTTGAGGTGGCCCTCGTAGGTGAGGCCGGCCTTCTCCAGGACCCGGCGGGAGGCGGTGTTGGCCGGGTCGCAGGTGGCGGCCACCCGGTGCAGGCCGACCCGATCGAAGGCGTAGGCCAGCACCGCGGTCGCCGCCTCGGTGGCGAAACCCCGACCCCAGGCGGAGCGGGCCAGGGTGTAACCGAACTCGCCGCGCGCGTGGGTGCGACCGGTGACGCGGAGTTCGACGGCGCCGATCAGGTGCCCCTCGTGCTCGATGGCGAACGGCTGCACGCCGTCGGCCGGGGCGGCCGCCTCGGCCACGAACGCCTCCGACTCGGCCGGGGTGTTCGGGCCCCAGTCCATGTAGCGGGTCACCTCGGGGTCGCTCGCGTAGGCGTGGACGGCCTGGACGTCTCCGGAGGTGAACGGGCGCAGACGGAGACGAACGGTGGTCAATTCGGTCACCGCGTCACGGTAGTGCGGGTGGCCGTACCGAATCAAAGACGAAGGCGCATCGCGGGGTCGGACGTGCGGGTGAACCCCAGCGACGTGTAGAGCGGCTCGCCGTCCGGCGAGGCCTTCAGGTCCGCGACGCGGACGCCCTGGTCGCGGAACCAGTCCAGGAGCGCCGTCACGCAGGCGCGGGAATATCCACGGCGGCGGGCGCCGGGGTCGGTGACCACGTTGAAGACGTAGCCGACCCGACCGTCGGGGCTGTACAGGTTGCCCAGATGCTCGTCGATGACTCCCACCGCGCAGGCGGCGAGCCCCGGGCCGTCCGCATCCTCGACGACGAAGGCCGCGAGCGTCGGCTCGGGTGCGGCGAGGCGGCGCAGCAGGGAGGCGCGGGCCGGTTCGCGCCAGTCGTCGTTCCAGGCGCGGCCCGGGAAGGTCCGCAGCAGGATCGCGCGGAGGCGGACGAGTTCGTCGACGTCGGCGGGGGTGGCACGGCGAATCTTCACGTGATCACCCTAACCTTATTTCAGATTTGAAGTTTCAGATTTGAAGGAGTACGGTTCGTGTCATGGCCGAACCGCTCACCGCGACGCAGCTGGCGCACTGGCGCACCTTCATCGAGAGCTCGTGGGCGCTGCACACCCGCCTCGAGGACGAGTTGCGCGCCGCCACCGGCCTGAGCATGAACGACTATCACGTGCTCGTCGCCCTGGCCGACGCGCCGGGCCGGCGGATCCGGATGGGTGAGCTGGCCAGCCGCCTGGTGCTGTCGCCGAGCCGGGTCACGTACCAGATCAACTCCATGATCAAGCGGGGCCTGGTGCGCAAGGAGAGCTGCCCCGACGACGGGCGCGGCCAGGAGGCCGTCCTCACCGACGAGGGCCTGACCATGCTGCGCGACGCCGCCCCCGCGCATCTGAAGACCGTCCGCGAGAGCTTCATCGATCATCTCGACGACGAGGAGCTGGCCGTGATCGGCCGGGTCTTCGCCAAGATCAGGAAGGTGTGAGACCCATGCCCGCCATCACCGTCGACGACGTCCTCGTCCTGCCCCGCCTGCCCCGCCTCGACCCGGTCACCACCGAGTTCCGCGCGGTCCGGCGGCTGACCAGCGCACCTCAGGGCTACGAGGGCGAGGGGTTCCCGGTCCGACGGGCCTTCGCCGGCGTGCCGATGTCCGAGTTGGACCCCTTCATCCACCTCGACCAGATGGGTGAGGTCGACTACGCGCCGGGCGAGCCGAAGGGCACTCCCTGGCACCCCCACCGTGGGTTCGAGACGGTCACCTACATGATCGACGGGATCATGGACCACCAGGATTCGCTCGGCGGCGGCGGCTCGATCTCGAACAGTGACACGCAGTGGATGACGGCCGGCTCCGGGATCCTGCACATCGAGGCACCACCGGAGCACCTGGTGGTCAGCGGCGGTCTCTTCCACGGCCTCCAGCTCTGGGTCAACCTGCCGCGGGCGGCCAAGATGATCGACCCCAAATACCAGGACATCCGGGGTACGAAGGCCGCGCTCCTGACCACGCCGGACGGCGGCGGGCTGATCCGGGTGATCGCCGGTGAGATCGCCGGGCACCGCGGGCCGGGGTCGACCTTCACACCGATCAACCTGACGCACATCACCCTTCAGCCCGGCGCACGTCTCGACCTGCCCTGGCAGACCGACTACAACGCGCTGGTCTACACCCTCTCGGGGGAGGGCTGGGTGGGCACCGACATGCGGCCGGTCCGGCTCGGGCAGCTCGCCACCTACGGGCCCGGCGAGGCGATCCGGGTCGAGGCGAAGACCGAGCTCGACCTGTTCGTGATGGGTGGACGGCCGATCCGCGAACCGGTCGCCCATTACGGGCCGTTCGTGATGAACACCCGGGCCGAGCTCAAGCAGGCCTTCGAGGACTACCAGAAAGGTCGGCTCGGGGTCGTCCCGGCGGCGCGCGTACCGCACACCGACTGATTACGCTGAGCGGTATGGACCGCATCGAGCGATTCGCCGACGTCGTGGTCCGGGCCGGTGTCAACGTCCAGCCCGGGCAGGGAGTCATTCTTCGTACGGACACCGCGCATCTGGAGATCGCCCGGGCCGTCGTCGCCGCCGCGTATGCGGCCGGGGCGGCCTGGGTCGAACCGATCTGGTCGGACGGCCCGATGCGCCGGGCCGCCGTCGATCACGCCAGCCTGGAGTCGCTCTCGGCCAGCCGGGGCTGGGCGCTGCAGCGCATCCGCGAGTGGGCCGAGCAGGGGGTCGCGTCGATCGCCCTGCACGGCGACGCGGACCCGCACCTGCTCGACGGCGCCGACCCGGTGCGCGCCGCCGCCTTCCCGGCCGAGGAGGTGCGGGTGATGCGCGAGCAGATGATGGGCAAGCTCCGCTGGACCATCGTCGGTTCGCCCAACCCGGGCTGGGCGAACCAGGTGTTCGGCGAGCCGGACACCGAGCGGCTGTGGGAGGCGGTGTCGACGGCGATGCGCCTGGACGCCCCGGACCCGGCCGCCGCCTGGCAGGAGCGGGCGGCGACGCTCGCCGATCGCGGGTCCCGGCTGGACGCGCTGGAGCTGACCTCGGTGCGCTATGTCGGGGACGGCACCGATCTGACCGTCGGCCTGATCCCGGGCTGCCGGTGGACGGGTGGCGGGCTGGTCGACGCGACCGGGGTGCCGTACATGCCGAACATCCCCACCGAGGAGGTCTTCACCAGCCCCGACCGGCATTCCGCGGAGGGGGTGATCCGGGTGACGAAACCGCTGGTGCTGAACGGGAGCCTGGTCCTCGGCCTGCGGGCGGAGTTCTCCGGCGGGCGGATCGTGTCGGTCTCCGCCGACTCCGGCGCCGACGTCGTCCGGGCCCAACTGGAGACCGATCCGGGCGCCCGGTCGCTGGGCGAGGTGTCCCTCGTCGACTCGGACAGCCGGATCGCCCGGACCGGGATCGTCTTTCACAACACGCTCTTCGACGAGAACGCCGGCTGTCACGTGGCCTGGGGGTCGAGCTTCCCGTTCGCCGTGCCGGGCGGCACCTCGATGACCGTCGCCCAGCGCGAGGAACTGGGGCTGAACACGTCGGCCGTGCACACCGACGTGGTGATCGGCGGCGAGGGCATCACCGTCACCGGTACCGGGCCCAAGGGCACCGTGGAGATCATCCGCAACGACGAGTGGGTACTCTGACCCGTCACCAGCGAGCGTGCCGGCGGTCCCGCCACGGCCGGCCGTCCGGGTCATAGACCAGGCGGTACGCGGGGAGCGCCCACAGCCGCTGATGCCACGGCAGGCGCTCCGTCTCGTGCGGGACCAACCGGCCGGGCGGACGGGGGCCGACCCGGCCGCCGTCCCGCCAGTCCCGCAGCCGGTCCGCGGCCGCGGTCATCGCCTCGACCGCACCGTCCGGGTCGAGCAGGTCCGCGTCGTCACCGTCGGCCCGGTCCAGGTGCTCGCGCATCAGGGCCAGCCGCAGGTCACGGGGGAACGTCCGGGCGCCGTCGCCGAGCCCGGCCGGATCCCGGGGCTCCCGCTCGTCCCGGGTCTCGTCGAGGACCGCGCAGGACAGCTCACTGTCGTGCGTCCACGAACGACGGTTGAAGTTGTCACTGCCGACACTGCACCAGATGTCGTCGATCACGCAGACCTTCGCATGCACGTAGATCGGCGTGCCCGCGTGATTCTCCAGGTCGAAGACGTGCACCCGGTCGGGGTCGACCTGTCGGCACAGCTCGATCGCCTGCTCCCGGCCGACCAGGTTGGGTGGCAGCGCGAAACCGCCGTCCACGTCCGGATGGCGCGGCACCACGGCGATCAGGTGCAGCTCCGGCTCGTCGCGCATCTCCTCGGCGAACAGCTGGGCCACCTCCTTCGACCAGAGGTACTGGTCCTCCAGGTAGATCAGGCGGCGGGCCCGCTTGATGGCCTTGGTGTAGCCGCGGGCCACACTGCGCTCACCGAGCTTCGCGAAACCATAGGGCGGCCGCATCGCCGGGTAGGTCCGCAGCACCTGCACGGTGTGCGGGCCGCACGCCGGCGGGTCCGGCGGCTGCTCCGGCAGCGGGTCGGGGCTCATGTCCTCGCGCCGCAGCCGGTCGGTGATCGTGGCGATCGGGCCGTCCTGGTCGAGCGGCACCCGGTCGCACCACCGCTCACGGAACGACTGGTCGAGGGTGCCGACGACCGGGCCGCGCAGGGCGAGCTGGAGATCATGCCAGGGCGGATTCGGGCCGTACGGCGACGCCATCTGCACCGCCTGCGGGTCGCCGTGATGCCGGGCGTCGTCGCGGCGGCTGTGGCACAGGTCAATGCCGCCGGCGAACGCGATGTCCAGCTCGGGCCGGCCCGGATGACGCAGCACCACGAGTTTCTGATGGTGCGAGCCGCCGCGCCGGACCCGCTGGTCGAGCAGCACCTCACCACCGGCCGCCTCGATGTCGTCGCTGAGATTCCGGTTCTCCTCCTCGCTGTACGCCAGCTTGTCCAGATGTGAGCGCCAGAGCAGGCCCTTCACGATCACCCCGCGGGCGGCGGCCGCGGCGAACAACTCGGCCACGGTCGGCCCGTCGTCGCTGGTGCGCTCGTCCGGGTCGCCGCGCCAGTCGGTGAAGAACAGGTGGTCACCGGCTTTCAGCTGACCGATCTCGGTCACCAGCCGATCGAAGTAACTTTGCCCGTGAATAAGTGGCTCGACCGTGTTTCCGGTGTTCCATATGGGTATGGAGGTGTCCGGGTTGCCGCGTTCGGCAGCGGAGAGAAGCCATTCCTGCGGCGGCACTGCAGCCCCTTCGAGGTCGACGACGCCCTCACGGTAAGCCTCCCGCCGACCGTCCGCATCCGGAGCCACGGAGACGGGCGGTGACCCCCGACCCCCGGAGGACAGGACACATGAGCAGTGAGCCGCTGACCACCACACCCATCGCCGAGGCCACCGACACCGCCGAGAAAGGGCTGCTCATCGCGGTCCTGCTACTGGTCCTACTGGGTACTACCGCAATGCTGATGATGTCCTGACCGCGAACATCGTCGGGACCGGCGAACCGCCCTCGACGAAACCCTCGAACCGCAGGCCCGCCTCCAGGAACGCGGTCAGCAGCGCGGGCAGGGGCCAGTGGCTGGCCCCGACCTTGTCCCGGACCCCATTGGCGGTCCACGAATCCTTCGTCCAGTGTCCGTCCAGGTAACCGGGCCGGATCACCACCGCCGCCGAGTCACTCCGGTCGGCGAACCCACCACAGAACGCCGGATGCACACCGATGTGCACGAACCGCCCGCCGGGGCGCAGAACCCGGCTGACCTCGCGCAGCACGGCCGGGTACGCGGGCATGTCGGTGTGCGCCATCACGGTGATCGCGGCGTCGACCGACCCGGCCCGCAACGGCAGCCGGGTCGCGTCGGCGCGAGCGATCGGCAACCGGCCCGACGCGTGCCGCAGCATCCCGGCCGAGAGGTCGACGCCGACCGGGCTCCAGCCGAGATCCCGCACCTGCGCGGCGTGCACACCGGTGCCGCAGCCGATCTCCAGACAGCGCCCCGGGCCGGGGCCGAGCTGCTCGGTGATGGCCCGTCTGATCCCCAGCGGATCACCGGGCAGGCTGCCCGGCAGAAACTCGGTCTCATACCAGTCCGCGATCTCGTCGTATGCCGCTCTCATCGGTCGAAGGTATACCCAGCACTACCCCGGAGGGTGTCCCTGGACGGCTGGGCCGGGCCGGGTGCCGCCGGCTACCTTGAACCGGTGCTGATCGATGCCCTGAAGGACCGCCGCTACCTGCGTTCGGCCTGGCCATGGCGGTCACTGCTGCACCTGGCGGTGACCGCGGTGATCGCCGCGCCGGTCGCGTTCGGATTCTGGATCCTCGCGCTGCCCTGGCTGGTCGCCGGGCAGGATGTCACCGAGGGCCGCGAGCCGAGACCGGCCGTGGTCGTGCTGATGCTTCTGTCGGCGTTCCTGTTCGCCGTCGCCGGACCGGCCGTGGCCCTGCCGCTGGCCGCGCTGGAGCGTCGCCGGCTGCGGCTGCCCGCCCCGCACCGGCCGCTGGTCTCCGGGCCGGTCGCCTGGTTCCTGGCCCGCCTCCGGGAGGAGTCGACGTGGCGGGCGGTCGCCTACGCGGTTCTGCTCGCCCTGGCCGCTCCCCTGTTGTGGCTCGGCGCCGGGCTGCTCGTCGTGCTGGAGGTGGTCCTGCTGCTCAGCCCCTGGCTGGCCGAGTGGCAGCTCGGTGACCTGGTGATCCGCGGCGGGCCCGGGTCGGTCCCGTTCATGCTGCTCGGCATCGCCTTGCTTCCGGTCCTCCTCTACCTCGCGGGCGCGGTGGCCGCCCTGCACGCCGCGCCGGCCCGGCGCCTGCTCGGCACCACCGACGTGCTGCGTGACCAGCTGACCGAGGTGTCGCTGTCCCGGGCCCGGCTGGCCGACGCGTTCGACGCCGAGCGCCGCCGGATCGAGCGTGACCTGCACGACGGCGCCCAGCACCGGCTCACCAGCCTCACCCTGCAGATCGGCATGGCCCGGCTCGATCTGCCGGGCGACTCGCCCGCCGCCGAGCCGCTGGGCCGGGCCCACGAGCAGGCCAAGGAGCTGATGGTGGTGCTGCGCGACCTGGTGCACGGCATCCGCCCGCAGACCCTGGCCGACCTGGGGCTCCCGGCCGCGCTGTGGGAGCTGGCGGCGAATTCGCCGGTGCCGGCGGCGGTGGACACCGGCGACATCGTCGACAGGCTGCCGGAGCGGGTCGAGACCACCGCCTACTTCGTGGCCGCCGAGGCGCTGACCAATGTCGCGAAACACGCACACGCCACCTCGGTGCAGATGCGGCTGGGCCGGGCCGGGGAGGTGATCGTGCTGGAGGTTCTCGACGACGGGCGGGGCGGCGCCGATCCGGCCCACGGTTCGGGGCTCACCGGGCTCGCCGATCGGGTGGCCGCGGCCGGTGGCAAGCTGTTGCTCGCCAGCCCGGCCGGTGGGCCGACACTGCTGCGGGTCGAGCTGTGACCCGGGTTGTCCTTGCCGAGGACGGGGTGTTGCTCCGTGAGGGGCTGGTCGGGGTGCTGGTCCGGTTCGGTTTCGAGGTGGTCGCGGCCGTCGGTGACGCCGCCGAGCTGACGGCCGCGGTCGACGAGCACGATCCCGAGCTGGTGATCACCGACATCAAGATGCCGCCGTCCTTTCAGGACGAGGGTCTCCGCGCCGCGGTTCGGCTTCGGCGGTCCCGCCCCGGCCTGCCCGTCGTCGTGCTCAGTCAGTATGTGCAGCAGGAGTATGCGGCCGACCTGATCGCCACCGGTGACGGCGTCGGTTACCTGCTCAAGGACCGGGTCGCCGAGATCACCGAGTTCGTGGCCGCGCTGCGTACCGTGGTCGCCGGCGGCACCGTCGTCGACCCGGATGTGGTTCGTCGTCTGATCAGCCGCCCCCAGGATCCGCTGGCCGGGCTCTCCGGCCGGGAGCGGGAGGTGCTGGCGCTGATCGCCGAGGGCCGGTCCAACTCGGCGATCGCGGCCGGTCTGTTCATCAGCGAGCCGGCGGTCGGCAAGCACGTCGGCAACATCCTGTCCAAGCTGGGCCTCCCACCGACCGACGACACCAACCGGCGAGTGCTCGCGGTCCTGGCCTTCCTACGAGCCAGATGAGGGGCCGCCCGGCGGGCCCGACGCGAGGCCGCCCGGCGGGCCCGACACTAGGTCGTCCGGTGAGCCGCCCGGTGAGAGGCCGTCCGGTGGGGTGAGGGTCCAGCGAGCCGGGGACCAGATCGGGCTGGCCGGGTCGCCGGTCAGGGTGAAACCGATCCGCCAGGCCGTCATCGGCGGGCGGTTCAGCGACCACCAGCGGTCCGACAGGGCCGTGCCGACGGCAGCGCACCGCTCCGACTCCGGCCCTGAGGCGAGGATGGCCCCGTCGGCGAGCACCACCGCACCGGCCGCGCCGCTGTCGTCGAGGACCGCGAGGTAACTCTGTTCGCGGCCGGGGATGGAGGCGTGACTGACCCGGTGATGCCAGGCCGCGGCCGCGAACCACAGACCGCGGTAGGCCGGGGCGTCCAGCGGTGGTTTCCAGCGGGCGGGCGACACCTCGTCCAGATCCTCCAGCCCGGTCGCGACAGGCGGATGACTGTGCGGATGTCTGGCGCTGAGCGGGCCGGCGGCGCTCATGAAGCCGGCCGAGCACACCACGGTCGCGGTCAGCGGGCCGGTGCGGATGTCCAGGACCGGGTGGATGCCGCCGTGCGCGACCGGGACGATCAGTCGGCCGCCGGGTTCCAACCGGTCCAGCCAGTGCGGGGAGATTCCGGCGACACCCACGGTCACGATGATGCGGTCGTAACGCTCGAACGGGCCTCCGGTGTAGCCGTCGGCGGCTTCCACCCGTACCCCCGCGATGCCGGCCCGGGCCAACGCGGACCTGGCCCGGGCCGCGACGTCGTCCTGAACGTCCACCGTGGTCACCACGGCGCCGAGCGAAGCGAGAAGCGCCGCGTTGTAACCGGTGCCCGCGCCGATCTCGAGGATCCGCATCCCGGGCCGCACATCCAGCGCCTCGATCATGGCGGCCATCAGCGACGGCTGGCTGGACGAGCTGACCGGCACGTCCCCGGCCAGCTTGGTGACCAGCACATCGTCGCTGTAGACGGTGGGCAGGTAGTCGGGGTCGGCGGGCACGATCCGCCGCCCGTCCCGGCGGTGGAACCCGTCGGCCACGAAGATCTCGCGTGGCACCGTCGCGAACGCCTCGGCCAGCGCGGGCGACAGGTCACCGCCGCGGATCAGCTCCAGGTAGCGCCGACGGACGTCCTCCATGACTGACACGGTACGGAAAACAGCGCCGCCACGGTGAGCCTCATGAATTCCCGGCCTGCTCGGTGGCCAGGTCGACGGCGGTCTGCAGGCAGCGCCTGACGTCGTCGGAGTGGTAGGGCCACTCGGACGGCTCGATCTTCGCCAGGAACGTGTCGTAGACGACCGCCTGACGCAGTGATTCGACAGGTTGCAGCAGCTCGGCGGCCCGCAGCGCGTCACCGCCGGGCCACTGCGCCGCCCACGCGGCCAGCACTTCGGGTTCGCCGGGCAGACGCACCGCGTCGAAGGCCGGATTGCCGATCGCCGCGTCGCCCCAATCCACGATGGTGAACGAGTCGCCGTCGCTGATCACGTTGCCCATGTGCAGGTCACAGTGGACGAGTGTGTCCGGAAGGCCGCACTCGTCCACGGCGGCGAGTCGGGCCGGAAGATCGTCGAGCAGCGCCGCCAGTCCGGACATCTCGGAGACATACGGTTTGGCGATGTCGAAGATCCGGGCCAGCGTGATCTCCGGGACCCCGGCCGCTCGCAGCTCCGGCAGCCGGCCGGCGAAGTGCTCCTGCACCGGCTTCAGGGCGGCCAGGACCTCCGCGCGGAACGACGGCGGGGCGCCGTACCGGTCCTCGCCCGGCACGTGCGCGATCAGGGCCCGGCCCTCGTCACCGGCGGCCAGCAGGTGTGGCACCAGATCCGGCGCGACCTCGCCGATCAGCCGGAGCACCGCCGCCTCGTGCGCGAAGAACGGCGGCACCTGCTTCAGCCAGGCCGCCGGCACACCGTCCGGTCCGTCGAACCGCCAGATCGCCGACAGGTTCCAGGTGCGCTGCTGTCTGGCGGTCAGGCCGGACAGGCCGACCCGGTCCAGAGCACCGGCGGCCCAGGCCAGTGACGCCGCCGCGCCCGCCGGTTCGGCATACGCCGCACGCAACGGGTGGGGCGCCAGGTCCACGCCGGCCGGCAGCAGCCCGGCCGGCCGGTCCGGGGTCATCGCCAGGTAGGTGACGTGCCCGCCGGGCGGCGCCTGATCACCGTGCAGCAATCGCAGCACGGTGACGTCGATGCCGGCCCCGGCCACCACATCGGACACCTCCTGCCACCACTGCACCCCGACGGTGAACGGCGGCAATCGCCCGAGAAGCTCGCCCGCCGGATCGACGAGCACAAGAGAGACGGTACGGCTCACCGGCCGAGTCTCGCACGTAGGTGATTCCGGTCGGCACGCCCCAGCAGGCGCAGCCGGGCCATCCCGCCGTCGGGGAAGACGTCCAGCCGTACCTGAGTCACCTCGGGCGCCTTGACCAGCGGGAACCGGTGTGGGGTGTCCGGTCGCAGCGCCACCCGGGGCAGCAGCTCGTGGGCGAACCCGTCATGGTCGAACCCGGTCAGCGTGGCCCAGCCGGGCGCGTTGCCCTTGAAGTGGCTGGTGTCCAGATCGGCGAAGCGCAGCACGGCCGGGGCGGCCAGCCGCACCAGCACCCAGTCGTTGCCGTCGTCCCGGCGCCGGGACGTCTCCCAGCCGTCGCCCATGTTGCGGGCCAGTCCGGGCATCAGCATCCGTTGCGGGTTGCCGTAGAACATGTTGCTGCAGTCGACGACGGTCGCGCCGTACTGCGCGGCGGCCACGTCGAACACCTTCGGCAGCAGCGCCGGATCGGGCACCACCTCACCGTGCACACGCAGTCGGGCCACCCCACCGTCCGGGAAGATGTTGAGCCGCACGTGCGTGAACCGGCGGCGGTCCTCGACCGGGTACAGGTTGCGGCCGTCACCCTTCAGCGGCGACTTCGGCAGGATCTCCACCCAGTCCGCGTCGGCCAACTCGTCCGGGCCGGGATATCCGGGCAGCTCGACGGCTTCGACCGAGGCGTGCGGCGGGAAGTTGCCGGTGAAGAACGCGGTGTCGATGTCGACGCCGTGCACGACACCCGGCGCGCCCAGTCTGATGATCGCGAAGTCGTGACCCGGCGACCGTCGGCGACGCGTCTCCCACCCGTCGTAGACCTGTCCCTTGTGGTCGAACGTCTTCGGCGCGTGACCCGGTGTGTCCGGCAGCACCAGGTGATCGGCGGCGGCGAAGAACTCGTCGTTGGCGTGCACGACACCACCGCCGAACGCCCGGGACGCGAGGTCGGGCAGCGCGCTGAAATCCATCAGATCTCCCTTGCCAGGAACTCTCCGCCGGCGTTGTCGCCGGTCACCACGTTTCCGCGCAGCCAGGTGGTGCGGACCACACCCCGCAAAACCTTTCCGTGGTACGGCGTGACCGGATTCCGGTGGTGCAGTGCGTGCGCGTCCACGACGAAGGTCTCGTCCGGCTCGAACGCCACCAGATCCGCGTCGGCGCCGACCGTGATGCGGCCCTTGTTTCGCAATCCCACCAGATCGGCGGGGCGGCGCGCCATCCACTTCACCACGTCCGCGAGGGTATGCCCACGCTCGGCGGCCGCGGTCCAGATCACCGGAAGACCCAGCTGCACCGACGCGATCCCGCCCCACGCGGCCGCGAAGTCACCGGTGTCCTGCCGTTTCAGGTCGGGCGTGCATGGCGAGTGGTCGCTCACCACACATGTGATCAGGCCGTCGGCCAGGGCCTCCCACAGTTTGTCGGCGTTCGCCGTGTCACGGATCGGCGGGCAGCACTTGAACTCGGTGGCGCCGTCCGGGATCTCGGCCGCGTCCAGGGTCAGGTAGTGCGGGCAGGTCTCGGCGGTCACCCGTACCCCCTCGGCTCTGGCCCGGGCGATCAGCGGGAGCGCGGAAGCGGCGGAGAGATGCAGGATGTGGGCGCGGTGGCCCGCGGCGCGGGCCACCGCGATGGCGGTGCCGACCGCGGCGTGTTCGGCGTCCTGCGGGCGGGAGTTCAAGAATTCGGTGTACGCCGGGGAGCTCGCCGCCTCGCGCAGGTGGTTCGGGTCCTCGGCGTGGATCACGAACAGCGCGTCGACCGCGTTCATCGCCTCGGCGAGTTGCGTGGCGTCGACCGGCGGAAACTCGGGCACCCCGGAGTCGGCGAGGAAGGATTTGAAGCCGAAGACCCCGTCGGCGTGCAGTCCGGGCAGGTCGGTGGCGTTGCCGGGGATCGCGCCGCCCCAGAAGCCGACGTCGACGTGGCACTGACCGGCCGCGGCCGCCTGCTTGATCTTCAGCGCCGCGGTGTTCACGGTCGGCGGCAGGCTGTTGAGTGGCATGTCGATGATCGTGGTGACGCCGCCGGCCGCGGCCGCCCGAGTCGCCGTGGCGAACCCCTCCCACTCGGTCCGGCCCGGCTCGTTGACGTGCACATGCGTGTCCACCAGGCCCGGGAGCAGCGCGGTGTCCCCTAAGTCGACATCCACCCCGGCAGTCACCACGGCGTCGTAGTCCACAACCGCCGCGATCCGGCCGTCCGCCACCACGACCGCCGCCGCCCGCTCGCCGTCGGGTGTCACCACACGCCGCGAACGCACCACAAGATCAGCCATAGGGCGACCTTATCGGCGCTTTGTTTCACCTGCCGCCCGGTCACCAGAGCCTTTGTTACACCGCTTTGTCCCAGCGCCCGCTTCGCCCGCTTCCACCGGGCCGTCCCAGCGCCGACTCCGCCCTTTCCGCCGGGCCGTCCGACCGCCGGCTTCGCCCTCCTCCGCCGGGCCGTCCGACCGCCGGCTTCGCCTCTCTTTCATCTGGCTGTCCCACCGCTCGCTCCGCCCGGATCCGCGTTCCGGCCGCCTTCCGGCTGTCGGGTGTCTCACCCCGTGCTCACCAGGGCCGTCGGGGATGCCGTTACCGGCGGTAGCGGAGTACCGTGCCGCTCCATGGTGCGACGATGGAGTGTGGCGGCCCTGGCCGCCCTCTGCGGTGTGCTGATCGCCGCGGCCCGGTTCGGTGACGGCGCGCCCGGCACCGCCGCTCTGCTGCTGGCCGGGTTCCTGGTGCTCGCCTTCGTGTTGTCGCCGCTCGCCTTCCCCCGCTCGCCCGCCGCCTCGTCGACCGGGACCGATGACCGGCCGATCGTCTACTGGCGGCCGGGCTGCGTCTTCTGCCTACGGCTGCGGGCCCGCCTCGGCGCCGACGCGGACCGGCTCCGCTGGGTCGACATCTGGCAGGACCCGTCCGCGGCCGCCGCGGTCCGGGAGATCACCGGCGGCGACGAAACGGTGCCGACCGTGGTGATCGGCGGCCGGGGCCACGTGAACCCCGACCCGTCCTGGCTACGCGACCAGATCCTCCCGGCCACGCCGCAGGCCTGACCCCGACGGTCCGTCCGGGCGGGCTCAGGCCTGTACCAGTTGCCCGTCGGTCCAGCGCAGGAACCTGTCGAACAACTCCGCCGGTGGGCCCGGTGGTAGTTCGGTCATGGCCCGGTCCAGATGGCCCCACATGTACATGGTCAGCATGACCCGGTCGGCACCGTCCGACAGGGACACTCGCGCCGGTGCGCACGGCCACGGGTCGCCGCATGCCCGGCACTCCCACGACGGCCGTTCACAGACATGCTCTGCATCACTCTTAGTAATCGCCTTGCCCACTGAACGACACTCCCTCGCGTTGCGCGCGGCCCCACCTCGTATTACTCCCCACAAGCGGAAAAGGTTCGATCCACAGCGGATTTGCCAGTACCGATAGGGTCTGACTCACCCGACACGGACCATCACGGAAGGCAACCGTCGTGACGAACGAGCAGCCCGCGATGAACACCGGACCGAACATCCTCCTGCGCGGCACCGCCGTCGCGATCCTGGCCGTCGCCGTCCTCGTCTTCGTCGCGCTGGCGATCATCGACCCGGCCTCGTTGATCAGCCTCGCCCCGGAGTGGTTCGGCGCGCCGGGCACCTCCTCGATCCTCGCCGGCATCGGCCTGGCCGGTCTGATGGCGGGTCTGCTCGTCAAGGCCGTCCGCGAAGGCAACCGCGGCCACGAGGAACTCGCGACCTGGCTGACCCTGGCGGCGCTCCTGATCGTCCCGATCTTCTCGATGGTCTGAAACCGACCCGGGCTCCTCGACGGCCCGAAACCGACTCGGACTTCTCGACGGTCTGAACCCGCACCGAACTTCTCGACGGTTTGAAACCGACCGGCGGATCACCCGGCGATCGGCTCGAAACCGTTCTCCGCGGCGGGCCCCAGATCGTGGATCTCACCCGCGCCGCTGACCGTGAAAACGTGATTCCGCCGGGTCCGCGCCGCGAATTCGGCCCACTGCTCGCTCCCCCATTCACCGGGACACCGCGGATCGATTTGCGCATGATCGGGCCAGGCCACCATCCGGACCACGTGAACGACGTTGTCGCGTACCTCGATCCGCCACCGATCGTCCTCCTCGTCACCCTCCGCCCCGATCACCCCGTTGAGCACGTGATCGCAGGTGAAGTGGTCGAACACCGCCGGCCGGAACCACTTCTCCGGCGTCCCGCCGCGGATCTCGGCCCCCGGCGCCAGAAAGGTCTCCACCAGATACGCGAGCCAGATCTCCGCGCGGTGGAACTTCTCCTCACCGTTCCAGATCAGTGCGTCACCACCGGCGGTCGGCACCCATGGGCACCAGAACCCGGGATGCTCCGGCCCGGGTTCGTTCCCGGAATACGTCGCACCGGGCGCCAATCCGTTCCCGTTCACCGCATACGGACCGTCCGTCCGCGATTCGTGCCGGGTCTCGGCGAACCGGTCGAGGTATTCCACCTCATGTGGATTCAGCGGGGGGACAATCGCCACCTGCCCGGTGAAACCGGTGTTGTAGCCCATCGCCGTTCCTCCACTGATCGACTCAGGCCAGGGCGGTCAACTGCTCCCGTGGGAACCCGGCGTCGGTCAGGGCGCCGCAGTCCAGCCCGCGCAGCAGATATCCGGCGAGCGCACGGGCGGTGGCCGGCTCGTCGGCGATGCCACTGTCCTGCCGGTCCAGGTAGCGCCGCAGACGGGTGACGGCCGTGTCCCGGCCGTCCCGGAAGAACTCGTAGGTCGCCGCATATCTGGTCGGCAACTGTGCCGGATGCAGATCCCAGCCCTGGTAGAAGCCTCGTTCCAGGGAGCGGCGGACCAGTCGCCGATGCAGTTGCCAGGCGGCGTGCACGTCGGCGGTGTCACCGACCGGGAGGACGTTGGTGGACCCGTCGGACAGGCGCACCCCGGTCTGGGCGGCGGCGGCCTGCATCACCGCCTTCGCGTAGTCGGCGGCCGGGTGCTCCATCGACTGGTAGGCCGCGGCCACACCGGCGGCGGCGCTGTAGTCGTAGGTTCCGTAGTGCAGCCCCGTGCACCGGCCGGCCGCCGCGGTGATCAGCCGCGCGACGGCAGCGGTCCCGTCGGCGGCAAGCACGGCCGACGGCAGTTCGACCTGAATCTCGAAGGTGAGGACGCCGGCGCTCAGGCCGTACGACCGCTCGAGTTTCTCGCAGAGGGTGACCATGGCGGAGACCTGGTCGGAACCGCTGACCTTGGGCAGCGTGATGGTGAAAAGGTCCTGGTAGTTGTCGAGGAAGAGGTCGAGGGTGCGCAGCGAGCGGCGCCGGGTGGCGGGCTCCAGGGACTTGATCCGGAGGCCGAGGAACGGTGGCCGTGGGCCGTCGGCGAGGATCGCGGCGGCCTTGCGGACGGCCGCGTCCTCCTGGTCGTCGTCGCGGACACCGTAGCCGTCCTCGAAGTCGACGCGCAGGTCCTCGATCGGCTCGGCGGCGAGTTTGGCGCGGACCGCCGGGTCGGGCCAGGGGAAGTCGTGTCGGTCCATCGTGGCCAGTGCGACACCGCCCCAGTCACGGAAGTCGTCCAGCCGGTCGGCCGGTACATACACCGTGTGAACCGGCTGCCGACCTGGACGTTCGCCCGGGTAGCGGGCCTTGAGAAAGGCGTCGTGCGCGGCGAGGCTCGCGTCGATCTCGTGGTAGTCGTCCTCGTGGAGACGCACGGGCGGCCCTTCCTCACTGCCGGATGCGGCCGGACGGTCAGGCCCGGCCGCATCGGTGTGATCAGTCGATGGAGTCGTAGGCGGCGCTGGTCAGGAAATCGGCGAAGTCGTCGGCCAGGGCGACCCGCTCGAACAGCTTGCGGGCGTCGTCGTAGCGGCCCGCGGTCCAGGCCTCGTCGCCGACGGTCTCGCGGATCTTCGCGAGCTCCTCGTCCTCGATCTGCCCGACCAGCTCGGCGGTGATCGGCGTGCCGTCCTCGAGCTTCACTCCGTTGTGGATCCACTGCCAGACCTGTGACCTGGAGATCTCCGCGGTGGCGGCGTCCTCCATCAGGTTGTGGATCGCGACCGCGCCGTTGCCGCGCAGCCACGCCTCCAGATACTGCAGGGCCACGTTGACATTGTTGTGCAGGCCCGCCCGGGTGACGGCGCCGCCACCACCGGCCACGTCGAGAAGGTCGGTGGCGTCGACGGCGACCTCGGGCCGCTTCTTGTCGAGCTGATTGGGCCGGTCGCCGAGCACCCGGTCGAAGATCTCCTTGCACACCGGCACCAGGTCGGGGTGAGCCACCCAGGATCCGTCGAAGCCGTCGCCCGCCTCGCGCTCCTTGTCCTCGCGGACCTTGGTCAGCGCGACCTTGTTGACCTCCTGGTCACGCCGGCTCGGGATGAACGCGGCCATGCCGCCCATCGCGAACGCGCCCCGCTTGTGGCAGGTGGAGACCAGCAGCTCGGTGTAGGCCCGCATGAACGGCGCGGTCATCGTGACGGCCGCCCGGTCCGGAAGGATCATGCTCGGGTTGTCCCGGAAGTACTTGATGATGCTGAACAGGTAGTCCCACCGGCCGGCGTTGAGCCCGGAGATGTGCGGCCGGAGCGCGTGCAGGATCTCCTCCATCTCGAACGCGGCCGGGATGGTCTCGATCAGCACGGTGGCCCGGATGGTGCCGACCGGGATGCCCAGTGCCTCCTGCGCGTAGGTGAAGACGTCGTTCCAGAGGGCGGCCTCTTTGTGCGACTCCATCTTGGGCAGGTAGAAGTACGGCCCGCTGCCCCGCTCCAGCAACTCCTTGGCGTTGTGGAAGAAGTAGAGCCCGAAGTCGACCAGCGCGCCGACGGCCGGCTCACCGTCCACCGGCAGGTGCCGCTCGTCGAGGTGCCAGCCGCGCGGGCGCATCACGATCGTCGGGTACGGCCCGCCGTTCAGCTCGTACGTCTTCTTCTCGGTCTCCAGGGTGATCGTCCGCCGGATCGCGTCGAACAGGTTCTGCTGCCCGTCGACGACGTTCGACCAGTGCGGGGTGTTCGCGTCCTCGAGGTCGGCCAGCCACACCTTCGCGCCCGAGTTCAGCGCGTTGATCGTCATCTTCCGCTCGGTCGGCCCGGTGATCTCCACTCGCCGGTCCTGCAGGTCGACGGGCGCGGGCGGGGCGGACCACTCCGCGGCGCGGATGTCCGCGGTCTCGGCCAGGAAGCCCAGCGTGGCTCCGGCCGCGATCTCCGCGCGGCGCGAGGCACGCGCCTGGAGGAGCTCGTTACGGCGAGGCCGGAATCGCCGGTTCAGGTCGGCGACGAACGCCACGGCCTCGTCGGACAGGATCTCGGTCATCGTTGACGATTCCTCTCAGTGTGGTTACTCCCCCGTACCGTAATCGAGCATTATTCATGGTCCTTCCCCGCGACCGTCAGGAGGTCGCCATCAGCCTGCGGTGCGCCCGCCGTGCCTCAGCCGTCAACGTGTCGGCATCGGCGTTCACCAACTCACCGCGCTCGACGATCGGGCGGCCACCGACCAGCGCCAGATCGACCCGTGCCGGTGGGCCGAAGACCAGCGCCGCGACCTTGTCGTCGATGCCCTCGTGCCCCAGACCGTCCAGCCGCCACATCACCAGGTCGGCCAGCTTGCCCGGCTCCAGCGAACCGATGTCGGCCTGCCGGCCCAGACACTGCGCCCCGCCGATGGTGCCCAGTCGCAACGCCTCCCGCGCGTCGAACGACTTCGGGCCCTGCCGCTGCCGTGCCGTGTAGAGCGCCTGCCGCAACTCGGCGCCCAGGTGCGACACCTCCTGCGACGCCGCGCCGTCCACCCCGAGGCCCACCGGCACGCCGTGGTCGAGCAGCTCACGCACCCGGGCCGCACCGGTGCCGAGCCGCGCGTTCGAGCTCGGGCAGTGCGCGACACCGGTCCTGGTGGCGCCCAGTTTCGCGATCGCCGCGTCGTCCAGGTGCACACCGTGGGCCAGCCACACGTCGTCGCCTAGCCAGCCGACGCGCTCCGCGTACTCCACCGGGGTGCAGCCGAACTGCTTGAGGCAGAACTCCTCCTCGTCGTCGGTCTCGGCGAGATGGGTGTGCAGCCGCACCCCCTTGCGCCGGGCCAGGACCGCCGCCTCCTCCATCAGGCGGGTGGTCACCGAGAACGGCGAGCAGGGCGCCACCGCGATCCGTAGCATCGAATCCGGCGACGGGTCGTGCCAGCGGTCGATCGCCGCCTCGGTGGCCGCGAGCGCCTCGTCGGTGTCCTCGACCACGTGATCCGGCGGCAAGCCACCGTCCTTGCGACTCAGATCCATCGAACCGCGGGTCGGGTGGAACCGCACCCCGATCGCCCGGGCCGCCTCGATCTCGGCGGCCAGCACGTCACCGCCGTCTCGGGGGAACACGTAGTGGTGGTCCATGCTCGTGGTGCAGCCGGACAGGGCCAGCCAGCCCAGCCCGGCCCCGGCCGCCGCGCCCACGATCCCGGCGTCCAGCCGGCCCCAGATCGGGTAGAGCGTGGTGAGCCAGCCGAACAGCGTCTCATCCAGTGCCAGGCCACGGGTCGCCCACTGGTAGAGGTGGTGATGAGTGTTCACCAGGCCCGGTGTGACCAGGCAGCCGGTACCGTCGCGCCGCTCGCCGGCCAGCTCGGAGCGGCCCGGCCCGACCGCGACGATCCGGCCGTCGTCACCGACCACGACATGGCCGTCGGTGTACTCGGTGCCGGCCGCGTCGACCGTCGCGACGTGCGCGTTCTCGATGATGATCACAGCCACCACTCCGCGGTCGCGGCGGGCGCGTCGTCGCGGGACACACTGCCCTCGATCAATCCGTACGGCCGGTCACCGGCGATGAACACCTCACCCGGGTTGTCCAGGCCGAACGGGGACAGGTCGGCCAGGTAGTGGTGCTTGTTCGGCAGCGCCAGCCGCACCTCGGCGATCTCCGGCCGGTCCTCGATCACCCGCGCGCCCATCGCGTAGAGCGTCTGCTGCAGCGAGTAGCTGTAGGTGCCGACGAATGCCTTCACCAGCGCGTCCATCGCCCCGGCGTGCGAGGCCGCCCAGTCGGTGTCGTCGCCGGTGTGCCGCCAACGGGCGTCCACAGCCGTCGCCAGGATCCGGTCGGTCGCCGGTTTCAGAGTCGTGTAGCCGTCCTCGACGAAACCGTGGAACTCCGAATCCGTCGAATTCAGCAGCACCAGACCGGTCACCCCGGAGACCACCTGCACGGTCTCCGACGACACGTGCACCACGGTGGTACGCACGTGGTCGCCCCGTTTCCGGAACGAGTGCGGGCCCAGCCGGTCCCACACGAATGACTCGACCGACACCTTCGCGGCGTGCACCTGTGGCTGGGAGCTCACGAAGTGCCGCGCCAGGAGCAGGGCGAACGTCTCCGGCTCACCGACACCGTGCTCCTTGGCGAACGCGTACACCGTGTTCTTCATCGTGTCGGTCGGCAGGACACCCGAGTTGTCGCCGGTCAGGTGCGTCGCGGTCAGGTCGCCGGAGAGCGCCACACTGACGTTGAAATCCACCAGGCCGTGTGAGTCGCCGTCCCGGTGCACCCGCACCAGACGGGTCTCCGCCTTGCCGTAGCGGTTCGGTCCGAGCACGATCCCCAACGGTGTCAGCTCCCTCGGTAGGTGGTGTAGCCGTACCGGCTGAGCAGCAACGGCACGTGATAGTGGCGATTCGGGTCATGGACGTGGAAAGCGACGGTGATCTCCGGAAAGAAGCAGTCACCACCCAGATAGGGCTCCACGTAGAAGAACAGGCGATAGCCGCCGGCCTGCCACGCGTGCAACGGCACCTCGTAACGCAGGCGGCCGTCGTCGTCGGTGCGGCCCTCGGAGATGGTGCTCCAGCCGTCCGAGTCGCGGCGTTCCAGCCGCACGTAGACGTCCGTCGCCGGGTCGCCGGTCACCGTGTCCAGGATGTGCGTCGAAATGCGGGCGTGGAAGGCCGCGGTGACACCGTCAGAGGGCATCGAGCACCCGCTCCAGCCGGAGCCGCGCGATCTTGCGCAGCTCATCCGTCACGATCGCCTGCTCGGTGGCCTCGTCGTTGCCGAGCCGCTCCCGGGCCGCGGCCAGGATCTCGGCCTGCGAACGGCCGCTCGCGAAGATCAGGAAGACATGACCGAACCGCTCCTCATACGCCCGGTTCGCCGCGATCAGCTCGGCCCTCGTGGTGTCGTCGGCGGTCTGCGCGGCCGCCGACTGCTCGGCCCGCGACCAGGCGGCCTCCTTGGAGTCACCGGCGGCCCGCTCGCCGATCCGCGGATGCGCGGACAGACCCTCCAGCACATCCGGCCAGCTCAGCTCACGGCTCGCGGTGTCGGCCGCGGCGAGAATGCCGGCACGGTCGGCGAACGGCCTCTTGGCGGCGACGGCCGTGCCCCAGGCGGGCGCCGCGCAGCAGGCGAGCAACTCGGCCTCCAGACGCTCCGCGGGCAGAGCATTGAAGGACTCCAGCGCACCCATCGGTCACCCCCTCGTCGATGTCGATCAGTCAAGCAGCCCGGAGCCGAGACACGCTCGGACGGACCGAAGAATTAACAAGCGCCACCCTGCCACGAAAGCGGGCCGGAAATCTCGCCGTCCGGCCAGGGCTGTGGACAACGCCGCCAGCAGCGCAAACCGGCGTATCCGGGGCCGCCCTGTGGACAACCGCCGGAAATGCACCGCGACCTCGCCGTTATCAGCCGGTGATCTTGCTGTTTCCGACGGCCGCGTCATCCACAGAAGCACGAACGGCGATCGCCCCTGCCGCCAGTGTGGACAACCGCGAAGGTCCCCGGCGGGATGGGCCAGACTGGGCGCGTGCTCATCCCCGCCGGCTCCCTGCCCGATCTCCCGGTCCGTCCCGTGCTGCCCGAGGTGGCCGCCACGCTGGACGACGCCGGGGCCGCCGTCCTGGTCGCACCGCCCGGCACCGGCAAGACCACGCTGGTGCCGCTCGCGTTGGCGACGCCGGGCGGCCGGGTGATCGTGGCCGAGCCGCGCCGGGTCGCGGCGCGGGCCGCCGCCCGCCGGATGGCCACGCTGCTCGGCGAGCAGGCCGGGCAGCGGGTCGGCTTCGCGGTGCGCGGCGAGCGGCAGGTCTCCCGCGACACCGTCGTCGAGGTCGTCACGACAGGTCTGCTGGTCCGCCGGTTGCAGGCCGACCCGGAGCTGGCCGGCGTCACCACCGTGATCCTGGACGAGTGCCACGAGCGCCACCTCGACTCCGACCTGGCTCTGGCCTTCCTCGTGGAGGTGCGGGCCGCGTTGCGTCCCGACCTGCGGGTTCTCGCCACCTCGGCGACCGCCGACGCCGAGCGGCTGGCGGCGGTTCTCGGCGAGTCCGGGCGGCCCGCCCCGATCGTCGTCGCCCACGCCCGTAACCACCCGGTCGAGGTGATCTGGGCGCCGCCGGCCGGGCCGATCACGCCGCCGCACGGGCTCCGGGTCGACCCGCGTCTCCTCGACCATGTGGCCGCCACGACCCGGCGGGCCCTTGCCGAGGGTGACGGTGACGTGCTGGTCTTCCTGCCCGGTGCCGGTGAGATCACCACCGTCGCCGGGCGCCTCGCCGGTCTGGATGCCGAGGTCGTGTCCCTGCACGGTCGGCTGACCGGTGCCGCGCAGGATGCGGCGCTACGTGCCGGCCCGCGTCGCCGGGTCGTGCTGGCCACCGCCGTCGCCGAGAGCAGCCTGACGGTTCCGGGGGTTCGAGCGGTGGTCGACGCCGGGCTCAGCCGGGTGCCGCGGATGGATCACGCCCGCGGTCTGGGCGCCCTGGCCACAGTCGCGGTGTCGCGGTCGTCCGCGGAGCAGCGTGCCGGGCGGGCCGGCCGGGAGGCGCCCGGCCGGGTCTACCGCTGCTGGCCGGCGGCGCTGCACGATCGACTGCCCGCTCAGCCCGAGCCGGAGATCGCCGCCGCCGACCTGACCGGGTTCGCGCTGGATCTGGCGCTGTGGGGGCACCCCGGTGGGGACGGCCTGGCCCTGCCTGATCCGCCGCCGGCCGGTGCGCTGCGGGCCGCTGTCGCCACCCTGCACGACCTGGGCGCCGTCGACACCGAGGGCCGGGTCACCGCGCGTGGCCGAGACCTGGCCGCGGCCGGCCTCCATCCCCGGCTGGGCCGCGCCCTGATCGACGGCGCCACCGTCCTCGGAGCGGACCGTGCGGCCGAGATGGTGGCCGTCCTCGACGACGACCGCACGACCACCGGCGACGTGGTCTCGGTTCTGCGGGCCGGGCGCAACGATCCCGCCCGGCGCGCCGAGGTCCGCCGTCTGACCCGGGCGCTGGACCGCTCACCCACCGGCCGCGCCGCACCCGACGGCACCTCACCGTCCTCCGAGGCAGCCGCTGACCGACCATCCGTGGCCCCAGGAGCAGCCTCAACCCGGTCATCATCGCCAAGACGACCGTCACCGGCGGCGCGGCTCAACGACGACCTCGCGGCCGGACTGATCGTCGGACTGGCCTATCCGGAGCGGGTAGCGCGCGTGCGGGAGCCGGGCAGCCGGTCCTACCTGATGGCCGGCGGCACCGCGGCCGAGCTACCCGTGGGAAGCCCGCTGACCGGGACGCCGTGGCTGGCCGTGGCCGGGGCGGACCGTGCGGCTGGGGCACGGGTGGCCCGGATCCGCAGCGCCGCACCCCTGGACGAGGACACCGCCCTGGAGGTGGCCGCGCCGATGGCCACCGAGTCCGCCGAGATCGGGTGGATCGACGGCGACGTGGTGGCCCGGCGGGTCCGCAGGCTCGGAGCGATCACCCTGGTCTCCACCCGCATCGCCGATCCCGATCCGGCGCAGCTACGGGCGGCGCTGGTCGCCGGCCTGCGGCAGGAGGGGCTCGACCTGCTGACGTGGAGCCGCAACGCCGAGGACCTGCGCAGACGGCTCGCCTTCGCGCATGCGGCACTCGGCGACCCCTGGCCGGACATGTCCGACGAGGCGCTGCTGGCGAACCCGGAGGACTGGCTCGACCTCGGCACGGCACGGCGGCGGTCCGACCTGGCGAGAGCCGACGTCGCCGGTGGGCTGCGGCGCCTGGTGCCCTGGTCGGTGGCGGGCCGGCTGGACGATGTGGCGCCGGAGCGACTACCGGTGCCGAGCGGGTCCCAGGTACGGGTCGACTACCGCGATCCGGCGGCGCCGGTGCTGGCGGTGAAGGTGCAGGAGGCGTTCGGCTGGAAGGAGGCACCACGCCTGGCCGACGGGCGGGTTCCGGTGCTGCTGCACCTGCTGTCCCCGGCGGGGCGGCCGGTCGCCGTCACCGCCGACCTCGGCTCGTTCTGGGTTCAGGGCTATCCACAGGTACGCGCGGAGATGCGCGGCCGATACCCCCGGCACCCATGGCCGGAGGATCCGACCACCGCCGAACCGACGCGGCGGGCCAACCCACGCTCCCGCTGACGGAAGGCGTTCACGACACGGCCGGGCCCGGGAGGCGGGAGAGAGGGGCCGGGGCACCGTAGAGGTAGCCCTGTCCCTGCGGGCAACCCAGCGCGGCCATCGCACCGGCCCGTTCCTCGGTCTCCAGGCCCTCGGCCACCACGGTGATGCCGAGTTCGGCGCAGATGGCCAGCACCGAACGGCACAGGGCTCCGGCCCGGTCCGGGGAGGTGTCGACGTCGGTCAGGGTGGAGTCGAGCTTGACGATGTCGACCGGGATGGCGTGCAACTGGGCCAGGGCGTTGTAGCCGCTGCCGAAGTCGTCGAGGGCCACCCGTACGCCGAGGGCGCGGAGCCGTTCGACGAGGGAGGCGGCGCAGGGCAGATCGGGGATGCGGAGGGTCTCGGTGATCTCGATGATCAGGCGGGCCGGGTCGAGGCGGTGCCGGGTCAAGGCGGCGCGGACGGCGTCCTCCAGACCCTGGCCGGCGAGACGTCCAGCGGAGACGTTGACGTGTACGTCGATGGGGCGGCCGTAGATCTCGGCCAGACGGGCGGCGTCGGCGCAGGCACGGTCGAGCACGAAGTCGTCGATCGCGGCGACCAGGCCGGTTCGCTCGGCCATCGTGACGAAGACGTCGGGGTGGACCGGGCCGGCCACCGGGTCGGTCCACCGGGCCAGCGCCTCGACCGAGACGGTCGCGCCGTCGCTGAGCCGGACGATCGGCTGGTAGTGCACGTCGAAGCCGGCCGCCGCGGGACTTCCGCCGGACAACGCGCCGGCCAGAAGCTGTGGCAGGTCGGCGTGCGGGCCGGAGTCCTTGGGGCCGGTGTAGCGGATCAGTTCGCCCTTGCCACGACGTTTCACCGCGTACATGGCGGCGTCGGCGCGGCGCAGCAGCAGGTCGGCGGTGAGCTTGTCACCCGGTTCGGCGGTGACCAGGCCGATGCTGACGCCGACACCGACCGAGCGGCCGTCGATGATGTACGGCTCGCGGAGGGTCGCCAGCACCCGCTGCCCGATGGCCTCGGCTTCAGCCTCCCAGGCGGCCTCGTCACCGGGGAAAGGCGACCCGGAGCCCGGCACGGAAGAGACCGCGGAAGAACCCGGGGAGGAACCGGGGGAAGCGGCCGCCGAAGCAGACGCCACGGTGGCGGACAAAGACGCCGAAGGATCCACAGAACCGACAGAAGACACGACGGAGGACGAGGCCGGGGAGGACAAGGTGGCGGAAGACGAGGCCGCGGAAGACGAGGCCGGGGAGGACAAGGTGGCGGAGGACGAGGGAGCGGAAGACGAACCGGAGGAAGACGAGGCGACGGACGAGGAGACAGAGGCGGGCGCGGCGGAGGCGTCCCAAGAAGGCGACACCGTGGCCCCACCCGCGAAGGCCGCCTCGGAGACCCGTACCCCCGCTGCCGAGAGGACATAACGCCGCTGCCGCAACATGCCATCGCCCCGGCGTCGCCAAGGCGCCCGGCGCCGGGGCGCCGGAACCGCGACCCCACCCTGATCGAGCACGATGGCGAACTCGTCCCCACCGAGGCGGGCGACCAGATCCCCGGCCCGCACCCCGGCCCGCATCCGCTCGCCGATGGCCTGCAGGACACGGTCGCCGATGGCATGCCCGAACGTGTCGTTGATCAGCTTGAAGTCGTCGAGGTCGGCGAAGAGCACGGCGACGGGCGTGCCGCGTTTCTGGTGGGCGTCGATGGCGAGGACGAGCCGTTCCCGGAAGAGCGCGCGGTTGGCCAGCCCGGTCAGCGGATCGTGATAGGCCTGGTGGTGCAGGCGGCGCTGGGCGGTGGCGACCCGGTCGAAGAGGACCGTGTTGTCGACGATGGTGATCATCTGGCGGGTGACGACCAGGGCGAGACCGAGCCAGCCCAGGTACGCCTCGAACGGGCTGAGCGACCCCTCGGCGACGGTACGCACGACGAGCACCACCCCGGTGACGACGACCGGCCCGTATGGCAGCAGGAGCCGGAACCAGTCGCGCTCGAGCACTTCGGGGTCGGGCTGCGGAGCCGGCACCCGGTTGGGGCTGAGCGCCGCCATCGCGATGAACGCCGGCCCGAGCAGGTGACCGAGCCCTTCCAGCCAGGTGGGCCCGCCGTCGAGGAGCCGGACGGTGTCGGCGACGCCGAAGGCGAGCAGCGCCGATCCGACGAGCCGCAGTGGCCGCCGCCCGGCCGGGGAGTCGGGCCGGGTGGTGAGCAGCAGCACCACCATGGTGAACAGGACCAGGTCCGCGATCAGGTAGATCAGGTAGACGACGTCGAGGCCTCGGAGGGCGGGCGACCCGGGCAGCACCGACCAGAAGAGGGCCAGCACCGACCCGGTGATCAGCAGACTGTCGATGATCAGGGCGAACTGGTCACGCAGCGGCGAGCTGGGCACCGGCCGGGGCCTGGTGTGCACGGCGCCGAGCAGCCCGACCAGCATGCAGGCCGGCAGCACGAACAACCCGGCCCAGGTGAGCGCGTGCGGAGGGCGGTCGGCGCCGGCCAGGTCCTGGACGACCCACCAGACCCGGTTGAGGGACCAGACGACCAGTCCTCCGGCGGCGAGCAGCCGCCAACGACGCGGGACGCCGGCCCGGTCGCGGCCGACGGTCAGGCAGACAGTGGCCGCGACGAGTCCGGCGACCAGTTGCGCCGTGTCGGTGTAGAGGCGGGGCGTGCCGAGGACGAGTTCGCCGAAGGCGACCACACCCAGCGTGAGCGCCAGCGTGCCGAGCAGTCGCGCCGTCGTGATCACCACCAGAGTCCGGGCCGCGAGACGTCGCGGCCGGAGTAAAATACCCGCTCAGTCCCCCGCGGTCACGTCGGCGACGATCACCGTGATGTTGTCGGGTCCGCCACCGCGTAGGGCGAGATCGATGAGCCTCTCCGCGCAGGACTTCGGATCCGCGATGGTGCGCAGCTCTTCCTCGAGGACCGGGTCGGGCACGACGCCGGTCAGCCCGTCACTGCAGAGCAGCCAGCGGTCACCCAGTTGTGGCTCGACGATGACGTAGGCCGGGGTGACCGGCTCGCCCTGGAGCACCCGGGTGACGACGGCCCGCCGTGGGTGTGCAGCCGCCTCCTCCGGCTTGATCAGGCCCTGGTCGACGAGCATCTGGACGTACGTGTCGTCCTTGGTGAGCTGGTTGAGCCGGCCGTCGCGCAGCAGATAGGCCCGGGAGTCACCGACGTGGGCCATGGCCGCGCGCTCACCGTTGAACAGCACCGCCGTCAGCGTGGTGCCCATGCCCGCCAGCGTGGGGTCGAGGGCCACCTGCTCGGCGATCCGGCCGTTGGCGACTTCGAGCGCCCGGTGCAGGGCGTCCATCTGGTGCTCGGTGGAGATCGGCGTGTCGAGCGAGACCATGGCTTCGATGGCGATCCGGCTGGCCAGATCGCCGGCGGCCATGCCGCCCATGCCGTCGGCGACGACGAGAAGCGAGTCACCGGCGAAGTGACCGTCCTCGTTGTTGCTCCGAACGTGTCCTTGGTCGGTGACGGCCGCCCACCGGAGGTGCAAGGTCATGGCGTGCAGCCTGCCAGGTCGACGCCAGCCTGTCTGCACGTGGTGGGCGGCATGTCGCACATGTCGTTGCTGAAATTACACTCATCCACCGCCTGAACCCCGATTCAGGGGCCGGCCGAGGCATCGGGGATCGATTTCGGTGACCGGCCGTGTCGGTGCGATCCATTCCAGTGCCGGGGCCTCGATCGGCCAGCCGCGGACCGTGATGCCGCTGCCCGGATCGTCGGAGGCCTGCGGGCAGAGCGTCTTCGACCGGACCTCGCCGTTGGGGATGAAGGTGACCTGGCCGGTGGCCTCCAGCATCGTGGTGGAGGTGTCGTCGACGGCGATGAGCTGGCCCCGGACCACCCGCATCGGCTCGCCCTCGGTCTCCACCTCGATGGCGCTGTCCGGCAGGACCGGGGCGCGCAGGAAGACCACGCCGACCATGAACGGTATGGCGAAGGCGACCGCCACGGCGGGCCAATGGGTGGCGATCCGGGCCCAGCGTTCCGGAACGGGCCCGGTGAGGACCGGACCGAAGAGCGGAGGAGCAAGCAGGAGTACGGCCGTCGTGTACTCCCCAGCGCGGAGCGAGGCGACCACTCCGGGCCAGACGAAGATCCACACGGTGATCGCGACGAGCACCGGCACGCCGAGCGTGAGCCAGCGCATCAGCCACGGTTCACCGTGCTCACCCTGCACCGCGGTCAGCCCGAGGATCGCCACCACCAGCATCATCAGCAACGGCAGCATGCGCAGTTGCCACGTGAAAGCGGCGATGCCGACGGCGATCACGACGACCCAGCCGGGCATCCGGAACGCGGCCACGGACAGGAACGACGTCGCGGTCTGGCCCGGTGAGCTGACCAGCGAGATGCCGCCGAGCACTCGGACCAGCAGGATGGCGGCGGGCACCGTCCAGCTCAGCGTGATGAACAGGGCGCCGATCATGCCGAGCGGGTTGATGTACTGCACGAGCAGCAGCATCGTGGGCAGGTCCTGCCGGCTCAGATACCACAGCCGCAGGACGAGCAGCAGCAGCGGGAACCCGGGCAGCACGGCGAGCAGCCAGTTCAGCTCGGCGCGGTAGCCGGGGCGGACCGGGACGCGCCCCTTGGTGACCCGTCCGGTCTTGATGTCGGTGGTCATCCCAGCGGATCCTCCCACGGCATCCAGCCGATCTCCGGCCGTTGCGCCGGCGGCTGCTGCCCGACCGCGATCGGGGTGTCCTCGATCTGGGGCTGCAGGTTCTGCTCGAAGGCCTTCTCCCAGCGGTCGTCCTCGGGATCGGTGTAGGAGCGGTACAGGGTGAGGTTGACGAGCTTTTCCAGGGCCGGGTTCTCGCCCACGTTGACGCCCCACCGCTCGTTCGATTCCAGACCCAGGTCCCAGTGCGCGTACTTGTCGGAGAATCTGTGCTTCCAGCCGGCCAGGATGGCGGCGTCGGTGCTGATCGCCTCGACCTGGTTCTGGTCGAGCGCCTTGAAGCACTCCCCGACCCGGTTCTTCTGGGTGACGATCGCCCCGACGTCGTCCAACGCGCTCGCGCTGGTCGACGTCGACAGGGTGCAGACCCGCTGGTCCTTGAGGTCCTTGAGGGCGACCACCGGGGCGTGCCCGGTGAGGGTGATCACCGACTGCTCGGTGTAGAGGTAGGGCTCGGAGAAATGGACCCCGGCCTTCTTCCGCTCGTCGGTGATGCTGTAGCTGGCGATCACCAGCTGGACCGGCACGCGTTTGCCGTCGACCGGATCGGCGGCCTGCATCCGGGCCCGGTCCTCGCTCTCCAGGCCGTAGAAACGCACGTCGTCCCGGCGGAAGCCCAGGTCGGCGGCGATCATGTACGCGATGTCGATGTCGAACCCGGACCAGGTCTTCCCGTCGTAGTAGGCCACCCCGTACTGGTCGTCCTTGACGCCGATGGCCAGGGTCGTCCACGTGTCGACACCTGACTGGGCGCGCAGCTCGGCGACCGACGGCGGCCCGCCGACCAGCAGACGACCCAGCGAGACCAGCAGGGTCAGGACGATGAGCACCCCGAGCCCGGCCAGCCGCCACACCTTGAACTGGTTGTCCCGTCGGGTGATCGCCGCGCGCTCGGCCTCCTCGGCCCGGGCCCGCTCCAGCGCCGCCTGCGCGGCGAGGTCCCGGGAGGCGAGCTCCTCGACCGTCATCTCCTCGACCGGAACGGTCGGGACCGGCGGCGGTTCCGGCGGGGCGGCGGCGGTCACGAACCGGCGCAGTGCGGCCAACTGCTTGGGCGGCAGCTGCTGCAAGGTCCGCAGGAGCCAGCTGTCGTCCGGCGGAGGCTGGCGTGGTGCGGCGCCGTCGCCGCCGTTCTCGGTGTCAGCCATCGACCCGTCCCTTCGTCCCCAGACGAGTCATCGTGCCCGACATCCTCAGGGAACGGGATCCCCGGTACCGAAGGGGACACCCGGACGGCATCGGGCGAGACGCGCGGCGGTCAGCCGCAGCCCGGTCCGAAGACCATGCCGATCGATCGCCTGGAGCGCATACGCGCTGCAGGTGGGCGTGTAGCGGCACCGGGTGGGCAGCCGGGGCGAGACTTTCCGATAGCCGCGGATGGCGGTGGTCACCGCCCGTTCGGCCCGGGAGCTTCCAGGGGTACGGCTGAGCGCGGCGAACAACCGCACCATCATGCTCAGCGAGAAGCAGTCACATCCGGGTATGTCGCAGTCGCAGTTCGGCGTGCAGGCGTCGAACCACGAATGCGCAGAGTCCTTCTTTTTCTTCTTCTTGCGCACGCTCACGATCACATGATGGCGGAAGGGTGCACCTCAGCGGACCGAGACTACGGCGGCGCTCTCCGGTGGCAGCACGAGCCGGTCGCGTTCGACGACGACACCGGGCGCGGTGGCCAACAGCACCGACCGGGGCAGCGCCCGCACACTGACCGTCTGCGGCACGGCGGCCAGGTTGGCGGCGACCACACTGGGCCCGCGCCGGATGACCACGTGCTGGTCGCCGTGCCACACCTCGACCTGGTGCAACCACGGGTCGGTGAGGCCCGGTGTGCTCCGGCGCAGGGCGATCAGCTTGCGGTACAGGTCGAGGATCTCGGCGTGCCCGGGTTTGCCCAGCTCGGACCAGTCGAGCTTGGACCGCTCGAAGGTGGCCGGGTCCTGCGGGTCGGGCACGTCGGCCTCGGCCCAGCCGTGACTGGCGAATTCGCGTCGTCGCCCGTTCTGCACGGCGGCGGCCAGGTCGGGCTCGGGATGCGAGGTGAAGTACTGCCAGGGGCTGCTGGCCGCCCACTCCTCGCCCATGAACAGCATCGGCGTGAACGGGGAGGTCAGCAGCAGGGTGGCGGCCACCTTGAGCAGGCCCGGCGAGAGGGTGGCGGTGAGCCGGTCGCCGACCGCCCGGTTGCCGATCTGGTCATGGTTCTGCAGGAACGCGACGAACCGGTGGCCGGGGGTGCGCTGCCGGTCGACCGGACGGCCGTGCCGACGGCCCCGGAACGACGACCAGGTCCCGGCGTGGAAGAACGCCCCCTCCAGGACGGTACGCAGGCAGTCCAGCGACCCGAAGTCCCCGTAGTAGCCCTGGCGTTCCCCGGTGAGCAGGGTGTGCAGGGCGTGGTGGACGTCGTCGTCCCACTGGGCGTGCAGCCCGTACCCCCCGGCCTCTCGCGGGGTGATGAGTTTCGCGTCGTTGAGGTCGCTCTCGGCGATCAGCGACAGCGGACGGCGCAGCTCGGTGGAGAGCGTCTCCACCTCGACCGCCATCTGTTCGAGCAGGTGGACGGCGCCCTCGTCGTGCAGCGCGTGCACGGCGTCCAGCCGCAGCCCGTCGACGTGGTAGTCGCGCAGCCACATCAGCACACTGTCGACGATGTAGCGGCGCACCTCGTCCGAGCCGGGCCCGTCCAGGTTGATCGAGTCGCCCCAGGCGTTGCTCTTGTTGCCGAGGTAGGGGGCGAACATCGGCGCGTACGCCCCGGACGGCCCGAAGTGGTTGTAGACCACGTCGAGCACCACCCCGAGGCCCTTGGCGTGGGCCGCGTCGACGAACCGTTTGAGCCCGTCCGGGCCGCCGTACGCCTCGTGCGGCGCGAACCAGCAGACCCCGTCGTAACCCCAGTTGTAGGTGCCGTTGAACGCGTTGACCGGCAGCAGCTCGACCAGGTCGACACCGAGGTCGACGAGGTGGTCGAGCCGTTCGATCGCGGCGTCGAAGGTGCCCTCCGAGGTGAACGTGCCGACGTGCAGCTCGTAGAGGACCGAGCCGGGAAGCTGCCGGCCGGTCCAACCGTGGTCGGTCCAGGCGAAGGCCGAGTGGTCGTACACCCGGCTCGGGCCGTGCACCCCCGCCGGCTGCCATGCCGACCGCGGATCGGGCAGCGGGCTGTCGGCGCCGGGCAGTAGGAAGGCGTAGTCGCTGCCGGGCTCGGCGGCCGGCACGTCGAGGTGCCACCAACCGCCCTCGCCGGGCTCCATCTCGCGATCCTGATCGGCGATCCGAAGACGAACGGGCTTTTCCGGCGCCCACACCGAGAAGAGAGTCATTCTTTCACCAGCAGAGCGACGGGATAGGTGTGCAGCAACTCGGCCACGGCGAGGCGATTGCCACCGTAGCCGGTGTTCGTGAACACTTCCGTCCAACTATGTCCGTCCAGTGACAGCGTGGTGTCTCCCCAGCCGCCGTGCCGTGACAATCCGACCGGGAGCCGGGTGGCGACCGCCACCACGCCGCCCCGGTCGAAGGCCAGCACGTGCTCCGGAACCCGTCCGTCGGCGAAGACCGGGCGGTAACCGGTGAAGAGTTCCGGCCGCTGTCGGCGCAGCCGCAGGATCCGGCTGGTGATCAGCAGTTTCGCCGCGCCCGTCTCGTCGACGGGTGGCAGCCAACCGTCGTCGATGCGGCCGAGCAGCTCACGGCGGGCGGCGAAGTCGACCGGACGCCGGTTGTCCGGATCCACCAGCGAGTGGTCCCACAGTTCGGTGCCCTGGTAGACGTCCGGAACGCCGGGCATGGTGAGCTGCACCAGCTTCTGGCCGAGCGAGTTCGACCAGCCGGGCGGGGCGATCGACGTGGCGAAGTCGGCGACCTCCCGATGCAGCGCCGGATCGTCGAAGATCCGGTCGACCATCTGCCGCAGGGCGGTCTCGAAACCCTCATCCGGACTCAGCCAGTTCGTTCCGGTTCCGGCTTCCCGGGCGGCCTTCACGGCGTACGCCTGAAGTCGCTCTCGGGAGATCGGCCATGCGCCGACCGTGACCTGCCAGAGGAGATGGGCCAGCGCCGGATCCGGGAGCGGAGCGAACCGGACCCATCGGCGCACCACCTCGGTCCAGTCGCCGGGCACCTCGGAGAGGACCGCCAGCCTCGCGCGGACGTCCTCGCCGCGTTTGGTGTCGTGGGTGGCCAGCGACGTCATGGTGTCCGGCCACTCGGCGTGCCGCTGCTCGGCGTAGTGGTGGAACTCGTCGATCGTGACGCCGAACTTCGCCGGGTCGTTGCCCACCTCGTTGCGGGCCACGAACCGGGTCCACCGGTAGAACGCGTTGTCCTCCACGCCCTTGGCCATCACCGCACCGGTGAACTGCTGGAACCGGACCGCCAACTCGTCGGCCGGGTTGCGCAGCCGGGCGGTCAGCTGGTCGAGCACGGCGATCATCTGCGGGCGGCGGCGGCCCGCCTCGGACCGGGCGGTCGCCAGGTCCCGGCTACCGGCGGGCAGGTAGGAGCGGTACACCGGGAAACACGCGGCGAGTTCGGCGAGCGCCTTGGGTGCGGCCTCGATCTCGGGTACGAGCGCCGCGAGCCGGGCCAGCTCGGCGGCCAGCACGTTCGTCGCCACGTGCAGTTTGGCGTCGTGCACCAGGTCCTGCCAGGAGACCGTGGCGCCGGTCAGGTGGTGGGCGAGGGTGTCGAAGAACGCCTCCGTGGCCGGGTCGACGAAGACGCCGTTGACCTCGGCCATCGCGTCGTACCCGGTGGTGCCGGCGACCGGCCAGGCGGGCATGCGTTCGCCCGGTTCGAGGATCTTCTCGACCACGATCCAGGCGTCCGGGGCGGCGTCCCGGAGCCGGTTGAAGTATTCGGCCGGGTTGCGCAGCCCGTCCGGGTGGTCGACCCGGATGCCCTGGGCCAGGCCTTCGTTGTACCAGCGCAGGATCTCGGCGTGGGTGGCGGCGAAGACGTCGGGGTCCTCGACGCGCAGCCCGGCCAGGTCGGTGATGGCGAAGAACCGCCGGTAGTTGATCTCGCGGTCGCCGCGGGTCCAGTTGACCAGCTCGTAGTGTTGGCGGTCGTGCACCTCGCGGGGTGTCCCGTCGCCGGTGCCGTCGGCGATCGGGTAGCGCTTGTCGAAGTAGCGCAGTTCGCCGTCCTCGATCCGCAGATCGTCCAGGGCGTCCTCGCTGTCGGCCAGCACGGGGAGCAGGATCCTCCCGCGCGTCCAGTCGATGTCATAGTGGCCGGAGAAGTCCGAATCCCGGCCGTTCTTCAGCACGTCCCACCAGGTGGGGTTGGTGTGCGGGACGCCGACCCCGGCGTGGTTGGGCACGATGTCCACGACCAGGCCCAGATTGGCGGCCTTGAGTGCTCCGGCGAGCGCCGCCAGCCCGTCCGGCCCACCCAGCGCCGGGCTGACCCGCGAATGGTCCACCACGTCGTAACCGTGCTGCGAATCCGGCGCGGCGGTGAGCAGCGGGGCCGAGTAGAGGTGACTCACCCCGAGATCAGCCAGGTAGTCGGCTATCTCGGCGGCGCTGGTGAGCGGGAAATCCGGGCGGACCTGGACTCGGTAGGTGCTGCTGGGGCTCATCAGACCGTCCTGTCGAGCACGATGAGGGACCGGTCCGGCACCCAGATCTTGTGTCCGGCCTCCACGACGGACGGGCGATCCGGGGTCGGTTCGGCGGTTTCGATGACTCTCTCCCACTTCTCCCCGTATTCCGCGGGAGGGGTGGTGAACTCGAGCGGCGCGTCGTGCGCGTTGAAGAACAGCAGGAACGAGCTGTCCACATGGCGCTGGCCGTACTGTCCGCGCTCCCGGATGCCCTCGCCGTTGACGAAGAGCGCGACCGCCCGGCCGAAGTCGTTGCCCCAGTCGTCACCGGCCATCTGCCGACCGTCCGGGGTGAACCACTCCAGGTCGGGCAGCGGGTCACCGCCGCCACGGGCGGTCACCGGCAGCCCGGTGAAGAACCGGCGGCGCTGGAACACCTGGTGCCGGTGCCGGAACGCGACCAGCTTGCGGGAGAACTCCAGCAGCCGCTCGTCGGCGTTCTCCCAGTCGATCCAGGCCAGCTCGTTGTCCTGACAGTAGGCGTTGTTGTTGCCCTGCTGGGTGCGGCCCAGCTCGTCACCGTGCGAGATCATCGGCACGCCCTGGCTGAGCATCAGCGTCGCCAGGAAGTTGCGCCGCTGCCGGGCCCGCAGCGCGAGCACCCCGGGGTCGGTGGCCGGTCCCTCGATGCCGCAGTTCCAGGACCGGTTGTGGCTCTCGCCGTCCCGGTTCTCCTCACCGTTGGCGTCGTTGTGCTTGTCGTTGTACGACACCAGGTCGTTGAGCGTGAACCCGTCGTGCGCGGTCACGAAGTTGATCGAGTGGAAGGGTTTGCGGCCGTCATCCTGGTAGAGGTCGGCCGAGCCGGTGATCCGGGAGGCGAACTCGGCCAGCGTGGCCGGCTCGCCACGCCAGAAGTCGCGGACCGTGTCCCGGTACTTGCCGTTCCACTCGGTCCAGTTCGGCGGGAAGTTGCCCACCTGGTAGCCACCCGGCCCGACGTCCCACGGCTCGGCGATCAGCTTCACCTGGCCGACGATCGGGTCCTGCTGCACCACCTCGAAGAACGTGGACAGCCGGTCCACGTCGTAGAACTCCCGGGCCAGCGTGGACGCCAGGTCGAAGCGGAAACCGTCGACGTGCATCTCGGTCACCCAGTACCGCAGCGAGTCCATGATCAGTTGGAGGCTCTGCGGGCTGCGCACGTTCAGGCTGTTACCGGTACCCGTGTAATCCATGTAGAACTGCGGCTGATCGTCGACCAGCCGGTAGTAGGTCCGGTTGTCGATGCCCTTCAGCGACAGCGTCGGCCCCAGATGGTTGCCCTCGGCGGTGTGGTTGTAGACGACGTCGAGGATGACCTCCATGCCAGCCGCGTGCAGCGCCTTGACCATGCCCCGGAACTCCTGGGTCTGCTGGCCGAGCGAACCCATCGCCGAATAACCGTGGTACGGCGCGAAGAACCCGAGCGTGTTGTAGCCCCAGTAGTTGTTCAGGCCCAGGTCGTGCAGCCGGTTGTCGTGCACGAACTGGTGCACCGGCATCAGCTCGACAGCCGTCACGCCGAGGCTCTTCAGGTGCTCGATGATCGCCGGGTGGCCGATCGCCGAGTAGGTGCCGCGCATGTCCCGCGGGATCTCCGGGTGCCGCTGGGTCAGGCCCTTGACGTGTGTCTCGTAGATCACCGAGTGGTGGTACGGGATGTCCGGGCGGCGGTCGTTGCCCCAGTCGAAGTACGGGTTCACCACCACGCCCTTGGGCATGTACGGCCCCGAGTCCAGCTCCGACATCTGATCCGGGTTGTCGAAGTCGTAGGCGTACAGCGACGGATGCCAGTCGATGTCCGAGTCGACCGCCCGCGCGTACGGGTCGAGCAGCAGTTTGTGCGGATTGCACCGAAGGCCCCGATGTGGCTCGTAGGGGCCGTAGACGCGGTATCCGTACCGCTGCCCCGGCTCCACCCCCGGCAGATAGGCGTGCCACACGAACGCGTCCTGCTCGTGCAACAACACCTTCCGTTCGTTGCCGGACGGGTCGAAGAGGCACAACTCGACCGCTTCGGCCACCTCGGAGAAGATCGCGAAGTTCGTGCCCGTCCCGTCGTAGGTGGCACCCAGTGGGTACCGATGACCAGGCCAGACCTGCATATCCGTGCTCCTACCCTCAGCCGCCGGAGTGATCGGGGCCGGCGAGGGTCTGCTATGCCCGTCCGTGGGACCGGCTAACCCTGCGCGGCCGCGTCTGCGGCCATTCTCGCGGACTTCACTGCTAACGTCGGCCCGACTGTCCGGTTAGCCGCTGATATCTCCCCGTCCGGGGGTTTGGCGCGTATCAAATAGAGGCGTTTGAGGGACCGTGGCGCGGAATGATCAGTTCACGTTCGGGCCGCACGTGTGCGGCTCCCTCTCCGCCGAGGCGGGCACCGGCCGCGAGTGGCTGGTCACCGACGGCCTCGGCGGATACGCCTCAGGCACGATAAGTGGCCTGCGCACCCGCCGCGAACACGCGCTGCTGACCGTCTCCGGCCACGTCGCGCTCGCCTCGCTGGACCTCACCGTCACACTGCCGTCCGGCGCCAAGATCCCGCTGTACACGCACACCTGGGCGGCCGGGCCGGTCGAGCCGGCCGGCCACCGGTACCTGGCAATGTTCACCCTGGACCAGGGCCTGCCGCGCTGGCAGTGGCGGATCGGCGACATCGTCATCGAACGTGAGCTGGCCATGCGCCACGGCCATCCGTCGGTCGCCGTCGTGCACCGCGTGCTCAGCGCGCCGGGTCCGGTCGGCCTCGCCGTCGCCGCGATGTGCACCTGGCGGACCGCGCACACCAGCCGCCGCGCCGACGGCCCCGGCCTCCTCGTGGAACCCGTCGCCGGCGGAGTCATCCTCGACCGCGCGTACCGACTGCACGGCCCCGGCTGGCAGCCCGCCGGATCGTGGCACCTCGGGGTTCGTACCGGCCCGTCCGACGACGACGTCGAGGATCTCTGGCACGCCGGGACCTTCTTCCGCCAGGCCGGGCCGGGCGGTGCGTGCGAGATCTCGGCCTGGGCCGGCCCGCTTGGCGAGACCCCGCCACCACCGCCCGCGGTCATCGCCGCGGAGCGCGAGCGCGCTCACCGGCTGGTCACCCTCGCCAAGACGGAGGGGTACGCGGAAACGCTCGTACTCGCCGCGGACAGGTTCATCGTCGAGTCCCCGGACGGGCCGGACGTGATCGCCGGATATCCGGGGCAGGGCCGCTGGCTGGGCGACACGATGACCGCCTATGAGGGGCTGTTCCTGGACACCGGCCGCCTCGACGAGGGCCGCGAACTGCTGATCGCCCGCACCCGCGCGGCCGCCCGCGACCTGCGCACCCCGGACGCGCCGTGGCTGCGCCACGATGCCCTGGACGGCCCGTTGTGGCTGGTCCACGCGGTCGACAGACATGTCACCAGAACCGGTGACAGCGCGCTGGCGGCCAAACTGGCCGCGCCGCTCGGCCGGGTACTGCGCCACCACCTCGGCGGATCCGGGCCGCTCAGCATCGACCCGGCCGACGGCCTGGTCCGGCTGGCCTCCCCCGGCCCGGACACCCCACGGATCGGCAAACCGGTCGACCTGAACGCGCTCTGGGTGAACGCGCTGGCCGCCATGTGCGACCTGCTCGGCGAGGCCGGCCACGACGACGGCGAGCCGCGGGCCCGGCACGCCCGGGCCCAGGAGTCGTTCGTCGCCCGGTTCCCGGCCCCCGAGGGCTGGCTGTACGACGTGATCGAGGGACCGGCGGCGGCCTACCCGCTCGGGGCGGGCGCCCACCACGACGATCCGTCACTGCGTCCGCATCAGCTACTCGCCTGGTCGCTGCCGCACGCCCCGATGCGCGGCCGTCAGCCGAACGCCGTCCGGGCCGTCGGCGAGTCCCTGCTCACCCCGCTCGGCCCACGGACCCTGGCCCCCGGCGAGTACGGCTACCAGCCCTGCCGACCCGCCGACCCGGACATGGCCCACCATCAGGGCCCGGTGTGGACGTGGTTGATCGGCCCCTACGCCGACGCGTGCGCCGCCACCGGCCGCCCGGTCGACGGCCTGCTCGACGCCCTCGACGCCCACCTGTCCGAAGCCGGCCTCGGCTCCCTCGGCGAAACCGCCGACGGCGACGCCCCGCACCGGGCCTCCGGCATCCCGTTCTCCGCCCGCTCGGTAGCCGAGGCCCTACGAGTCAAACAGAGGTACCTCCCGTGAGCCGGATCCTGATGCTGTCGTGGGAGTACCCGCCGTTGCTGGTCGGTGGGCTCGGCCGGCACGTGCACGCGCTCGCCACCACCCTGGTCCGGGCCGGCCACGAGGTCACCGTCGTCACCCGGTACGCCCCGGGCGCGCTGCTCGAGGAGTACACCGAGGGCGTCCGGGTGGTCCGCGCCCCCGACGATCCGCCGAGTTTCGACGTCACCGGCGGCAACCTGCTGGCCTGGGCGGTCGCCTTCAACCACACGCTCACCCGGGCCGCCCTGCGCGCCGCCCGGACCGGCGGCTTCGACGTGGTGCACGCCCACGACTGGCTGGTCGCCCACACCGCGGTCACCCTGCGCGAACACCTCGACGTACCGCTGGTGGCCACCGTCCACGCCACCGAATCCGGCCGCCACCAGGGCTATCTCCCGAACCCCCACAACCGCACGATCGACGACATCGAGCGATGGCTCGCCACCGAGGCGGTACGGGTGATCGTCTGCTCGACCTACATGAAACGCGAGATCACCCGCCTGTTCGACGTCCCCGGCGACCGGGTGGACGTGGTCCACAACGGGGTGGACGCCCTACGCTGGCGGGCCCGCCCCCGCGCGGTCGCCGCCGCCCGCGCCCGCTACGCCGGTGACGGCCCGCTGATCAGCTACGCCGGCCGGCTGGTCTACGAGAAGGGCGTACAGCACCTGATCGAAGCCGTGCCCGCCCTACGTTCCCGTTTCCCCGGCCTGCGCGTGGTGATCGCCGGCGACGGCCCCTACCGCCCGGACCTGGAAGACCTCGCCACCGGTACGCCCGAGGTGAGCTTCACCGGTTTCCTCGGCGGCCACGAGCTGACCGCCCTGATGGGCGCGTCGGACTGCTATGTGGTGCCGAGCATCTACGAGCCGTTCGGCATGGTCGCGCTGGAGGCGGCCGCGGCGGGAACCCCGGTCGCGGCGGCCGGCACCGGCGGCCTCGAAGAGATCATCGAACACGGCGTGACCGGGGTGAAGTTCGCCTCCGGCGACCCGTCAGCGCTGGCCGAGGCGACCGGCTGGGTGCTTGGCGACCGCGACTACGCCCGCTCCCTGGCCCTACGAGCCCGCGAACGGGTCCGCGCCGACTTCAACTGGCCCGCCATCGCCGACCGGACCGCTGCCGTCTACGCCCAGGCCCAGGCCATCGACGCCGACCGGGTGGCCCGCGAAGCCGAACACCTGCTGGCCCAGCTCCCCACCGACCCCCGGCCGGCGCTCAGAGCTGTCCCAGGGGCATCCGAACAGCTCTGAGCGCCGGCCCGACAAGACCAAAACCGGCCGGCCCTCAGAGCTGTCGCGAGAGCATTCCGACAGATCTGCCGTTGCCCGGTGGGCGCGTTTCGGTCCGGTGTGTCGCCTGGTTCGCGCGTCGGCACGAATGGGTTCGCGTGGCCGTACCAGATCAGAGGTTTGCCGAATAGACCGCCAACCCGGTGTGGGCCGCGGCCAGCAACGGCACGCTGACCTGGTGTTTCGTCGCCTCGGCGACCATGTCTCCGAGGATCGCGCCGGCTTCGACCGGGAGGCCCTGGGTGAGGTCGCGGTACATCGACGAGGTGGTCGGTTCGGTGGTCACGATGGTGGCTTCGAGCATCGCCGCCGCCTTGCCGCGGATCGGGTGGCCCGCCGCTGCGGCGACCGCGGACGTCTCGGCGGCGAGCGCGTGCAGGAACTCGCTGCCACCGGGCGCCTTGTTGATCGCCCCGATCGAGCCGCGCAGCAGGGTGGTCGCCGCTCCGAGCGTGGCGAGAAGGACCCATTTGTCCCAGAGTTCCTGGACGATCGTGGCCGAAACCCGCGCATCGAAACCGGCGCCGGACAATGCCTCGGAAATCACCGAAAGGCGCTCGTCGACGCCATCACCCGCAGCGAAGACGCCGCCGGAGGAAACGTCGTCGAACGAGACGCCGACGGAGGAAGCGCCCGCGGGCAGGACTTCGGCGGAGGCCGATGAATCGTCGGTGAGCGGGCCGAAGGACAACCGGTGCAGGCCGCTCATCTGGAGCACGTCGCCATCCGGGTCGAGCATCGCGTGGATCATGCAGACGCCGCCCCAGGCCCGATCAGCGCCGAAGCGACGGACCAGCGACTCGATGTGCCGGATGCCGTTGAGCAGCGGGATCACGACGGTTCGCGGGCCGACGGCAGGCGTCAGATCGGTGAGCGCGGTCTCCAGCGAGTAACTCTTGACCGCGAGGAGCACCAGGTCGTAGTGGCCGTCGACCTCGGTGATCGTGCGTGGCCGGAGCTGGATCTCGCCGTCCGGGCTCTTGATCCGCAGGCCGCGCTCGGCCAGCCGGGCCGCCCGGGCGGGCCGAACCAGGAAGGTCACGTCCCGCCCGGCCTGGGCGAGGCGGCCGCCGAAGTAGCCGCCGGTCGCGCCCGCGCCGACCACCAGGATCCTCATCCGAGCTGCTCGTCCTCGTAGCACCAGCGCCACGACTCACCCGGCTCGAACGAGCGCATCACCGGGTGCCCCTCGGCGGCGTGGTGCGCGGACATGTGCCGGGCCGGCGACGAGTCACAGCAGGCCACCAGCCCGCAGGACAGGCACAGGCGCAGGTGCACCCAGTTGTGGTTGCCGACCGCGTGGCACTGCGGGCAGCCCTCCTCGTAGGCGCTCAGCGGGGCCGGCTCGGTCGTCTCCTTGAGATGCTGACAGGTCAATCGTCACTCCGTTGCAGCTGGGATTCTTCCAGGTCTAGCTCGCGCTGGGCGCGGACCAGAACCTCCTCGGGGATCCGCCCCTCATTGCGGGCGATCTTGAAGACGTGCCGTTCGGCTCTGATCATCTCGCGGCGCAGGCGACCATACGCCGCCGACGGGGTTTCCCGGTCCTGGCTGCCGAGCCGTTCCCAGGCGTTGTTGCCCCGGCTCTCGATCAGCCCACGCAGCCTGTCGACCACGTTAGTCGGCGCGCCGTCGGCGTGCTCCTCCAGCGCCTCCAGGGCGGCCCGCCCGGCGGCGTGCTGCACCCCGGCCTCGGCCAGCGCGTCCTGGGCGCTGTTGTCCTCGCGCACGCCGAGCCGGCGGGCCAGCCACGGCAGGGTGGTGCCCTGCACCATCAGGGTCAGCACGATCACCGCGAAGGCCACGAAGATCAGCAGCTCGCGAGGGTAGTCGGGCACGTCGTCGACGCCGGGCGGCGGCAGGGTCTGCGCGGCCGCCAGCGTCACCACGCCGCGCATGCCCGCCCAGGCGATCACGGTCGGCACGGTGACCGGTGGTCGTGGCTCGCGGTTACGGATCCGTGGCACGAGTCGGGCCAGGTAGGTCGCCGGATACATCCACAGGAAGCGGATCAGCAGCAGCGCCCCGAACACCACCGCGGTGACCTGCACGGTGGTGGCGACGCTGGTCTCGATGGTGCTGATCACGGTCCGCAATTGGAGACCGACCAGGAGGAAGACCACGCCCTCCAGCAGGAAGTTGATCAGGCGCCAGACCGCGTCCATCTGTAGGCGTGAGGTCGGCGACAGCAGGTAGGGGATGCGGTGCCCGAGGTAGAGGCCGGCGATCACCACGGCGACCACGCTGGACGTGTGCAGTTTCTCCGCGATGATCACCACCACGAACGGGGTGAGCAGCGCCATCGCGTCGTCCAGCAGCGGATCCTCGATCTTGCGGTGCAGCCAAGCCACACCCATCGCGAACGCCAGGCCGATCAGCAGACCGCCACCGGCGGTGAGCGTCACCCGCATGGTGATGTCCCAGAAGCCGACCGCCACGCCGCCGAGCGCGCCGACCGCCACCCGGACCATGACCAGCGCGGTCGCGTCGTTGAGCAGGCTCTCGCCTTCGAGGATGGTCACCACCCGGCGGGGCAGGCCCACCCGGCGGGCGATCGCGGTCGCGGAGACCGCGTCCGGCGGGGCGACGATCGCGCCCAGCGCGACGCACGCGGCCAGCGGCACGGCCGGCAGCAGCAGATGCACGAGGAAGCCCACCACCATCGCGGTGAGCACCACGAGCCCCACCGCGAGCAGCAGGATGGGCCGTAACGCGAGCCGGAACGCGGGCACCGAGGTCTGTAACGCCGCCACGTAGAGCAGCGGTGGCAGGATCCCGATCAGCACCAGCTCGTGGTCGAGATGCGCCTCCGGGAACCCGGGCACGAAGGACAGCCCCAGCCCGGCGACGAGCAGCACCAGCGGCGCGACGAACCCCAGCCGGCGGGCGAGGGCTGCGCCGACGACGGCGATCGCCACCAGAACGACAGTGTCGACGATCGTCTCCATGCGGGGAAGCTTAGAGACTCCCCCTGACGAGTCCCCAGGAGTCCCTACGTGGTGCTGACCACGCCGGATCGGGCGATCGTCTGGGTGTAGACGCCCTCCAGGCTGAAGTTGTCCCGCTTCAGGACCACATCGACCACGAAGGTGTACGGCGTCTTCGGGTCCAGCCCGGTCACGGTGGCACTGACGTCGCCGCACGTGGTCGGCGCGCTGCGGGTCCAGCCGACCTCCTTCTGCGCGCCGGTGACCAGGTCCTGGTTGATCGCGGTCACCCGATAGTCGACGATGTTCGCCCCGCCCGGGTGATACCAGGTGACCACCGCGCTGGTGCTCGCCGGTGTCACGGCCAGTCCGTCGATCTTCTTGATCCGCTGCATCGGCGTGCAGGTGCTGCTCGGCGTCCCGCTCGGCCACGGGCTGATGGTGGGCAGCGGCGGCAGCGTCGTCGACGGGGTCGGTGACGCCTTGCCGACCGGGTCCGTGGGTGACGGCGTGGGCGTGCCGCCGTCGACCACGATCCAGTTGCGGCCACCGGCGGCGGCCGTCTCCTCCTCGCCCGGCCGGGTCGACGACGAGGACGAGGAGCAGCCCGCGAGCAGCAGCGGCAGGACGACGGCGGTCAGGGCGACGGCGGACTTCCGATATCCCAGCACGTCAGGTGGTTCGGGTCGGAGCAGCGGAACCTTAGGTGTTGCGGTAATGCTCCCGGGCGCGTTTCGCCAGATCCTTGGTGGCCGCCGAGTTGACCCAGGTGCCGAGGATGATGCCGGCGCCCGGGACCATCTTGGCGAACAGGCGCTTCGCGGCCCGTACCCCGGCCATCTGGGCCAGTTTCACGCCGAGTTTCACCAGCACGCCGGCCATCGGGCGGCCGGAGTCACCGGTGAAGATCCGGCTGGCGCGTTCCCGCCCGGCGGCGACGCCGAGCGCCGTCCGCGCGGTCTCCGCGACCTTGTGCACCTTCTGCAGGACGAGCAGGTCGGTGGCGCGCTCCGGGGCGGCCGGGTCGGCCCCGTACGCGGCCGCCACGTGCAGCACCAGACGGGACTGGGTCCAGGCGAGGACACCGACGTCGAGGACCGCGCCGGGCAGACCCGCCGCGCCGGACACCGCCCCGGAGACCCGGGCCAGCGTGGTGAAGTGCCGGATCGCCAGGTTGGCGAGCCCGTCGGCGTCGAGGTCGGGACGTTCCTGGCGGAGCCGGGCGTGCCAGGCGGCGGCCTCCGGGCCGAGCCGGCGCACCGCGTCGAGGGCGAGATGTTCCGGTGCGTACTGCGGGTCGGCCTTCATCCGGGCCCACAGCGTGCTGGAGGGGGCGAGGGACTCTGCGGACTGCTGTTGATTCAAAGATCACTCCGGGGGGACGGGGAAGTGGATCTGTATCCCATTGTGCGCGGTGCGCGCACGTCGCCGCCGCCGCGCTCCGGTGCGTAATGATGGAAGCGTGCCGGAATGAACGCCGGCAGCCGGCTGTTACCGCCGGAACAGGCCCGCGTCAGCGGGCGTCGCTCTCACGGAGGTTCACAGCGTGCTCGACCCCCACGGGCTCTACGAGGTGACCGGCGAACTGCCGGCTCTGGACGGCCCGGTGCTCATCCAGGCGCTCACCGGTTTCGTCGACGCGGGCACCGCGATCCAGCTGGCCAGGGAAAATCTGCTGGAGCACCTGGAGAGCGAGATCGTCGCCACGTTCGACCTGGACCAGCTGCTCGACTACCGTTCCCGGCGCCCGCCGATGATCTTCGTGGCCGACCATTTCGAGAGCTACGAGGAGCCGAGTCTCGCCCTGCACCTGGTCAAGGACCAGTTGGGCGCTCCGTTCCTGCTGCTCGCGGGTCCCGAGCCGGACCTGCAATGGGAGCGGTTCATCGCCGCGGTGACCGGCCTGATCGACCGTCTCGGCGTCAGTGTCACCGTCGGCCTCAACGCGATCCCGATGGCCGTGCCGCACACCCGCCCGGTCGGGGTCACCGCACACGCCACCGACAAGCGTCTGCTCGGTGAGCACGAGTCGTGGCTGCAGCGGGTCCAGGTGCCGGCCAGCGTCGGCAACCTGCTGGAGTTCCGGCTCGGCCAGTCCGGGCGGGACGCACTGGGTTACGCGGCGCACGTGCCGCACTACCTGGCGCAGACCGGTTACCCGGCGGCCGCCGAGGTGCTGCTCGACTCGGTGTCGGAGAGCACCGGCCTGGCCCTGCCGACCGGTGGCCTGCGCGATGCGGCCAAGGCGGTCCGCGACGAGGTGGACAAGCAGGTCGCCGATGACGAGCAGGCGGGCCGGCTGGTCACCTCCCTGGAAGCGCAGTACGACGCGTTCCTGCGCGGCCGTCAGGGCAACCTGCTCGCCGACTCGGACACCCCGCTGCCCACCGCCGAGGAGCTCGGCGCCGAGCTGGAGCGGTTCCTGGCCGAGCAGAGCCGCGACGACAACTGAGCGTCAGCGTTTGAGCAGCCAGGCCAGCACTCCGGGCAGTTGCCGGTCCCAGAACTCCCAGGTGTGCTCGCCCGGCTCGAAACCGGCGTCCAGCTCGACGCCGGCGGTCGCGCACGCGGCCACGAACCGGCGGTTCTGCGCCACCAGGTGGTCGTCGCTGCCGCAGCGCAGCATCAGCCGCGGCAGCGACGACGGATCCGATACCCGTACCAGATGCATCAGATCCTCGTCGCCGCCGGCGACGATCCGGTCGGCGAAGACCCGGGCGACCAGGGCACGGATGTGCGGGCGACGATCATGTTCCTGGATGTACGCCAGATCGAGCGCCCCGGACAGCGAGGCTGCGGCGGCGAACCGCTCCGGTTCGAGCAGCGCCCACTTCATCGCGCCGTAGCCGCCCATCGACAGCCCGGCCACGAAGGTGTCCGCCCGGTGCGTCGACACCCGGAAGAACCGCCCGACCCGCTCCGGCAGCTCGGCCGACAGGAAGTCCCAGAACCGCATCCCGTACGCCTCGTTGGCGTAGAAACTCCGGTCCACCGACGGCATCACCACCGCCACGCCCAGGTCATCGGCGTACCGCTCGACCGAGCTGTACCGGCTCCACGCGGTGTGATCGTCGGTCAGTCCGTGCAGCAGATAGACCACCGGCGGCGGATCCACCGCGTCCCCATCCGGCAGGATCACCGTCATCGCGGTGCCCATCTCCAGCGCCTCGGACCAGAAATCACAGCGGATCAGTGCCATCGGCCCATTCTCCGCCGCGACGACCGGAGATCACTCGACGAACTGCCGGAAGTCGTCGAAGGCCGGCTCGAACCTCTCGTCCGGCAGGCGGATCGCACGGCAGCGCGGATTCCCGGTGACGGTCCCCGAGCCGCGGACCATCTGCTCCCCGGTCACCGCCCCCTCGATCACCCTGGTGCCGCCGTCGAACGCGCCGGTCAGCACGGTCCAGCCGAGGTTGCGCTCGAAGTAGCGGACCGCGGTCCGGATCGACGGCGCCCAGTCGTCGTCGAGGACGATCAGGCCGCCCGGCTTGACGATCTTGCGCAGGTAGTAGAGATCGACGAAGACCTCGTGGAACCGGTGGCTGCCGTCGACGAACGCGGCGTCGGCGACCAGGCCCTCGGCCTGCAACCTCGGCAGAGCCTCGGAGGAGGGCCGGCGGATCAGCTCGGCGATCCGGTCCAGGCCCGCGCGGGTCAGCAGATTCCAACCCACGTCGTGGTACGCGTCCCGCTGAAACGGATCGATGATGACGTGTCGTGGCGTACCGCCGCCGGCGACCAGTGCCTCCCCGATCGCCAGGGCGCTGCTGCCGTAGGCGAGCCCCACCTCGACGACGGTCTCCGCGCGGTCCGCGATCAGCAGGTCGCGCAGCCGATCACAGTCGCGTTCGGGCAGGGTGACCGTGGCGAAGTCGTGCTCCCGCCTGGTCCACTCCGGGCCGTCCTCGGCCAGTCGGCGGCGCGTCTCACGTACCCGATCGATGAGCTCCATGCCCTTCATTCTTCCGCCGGCGGGTCAGCACGGCCGCACCCAGACCTCCTTCTGCACGTACTCGACGTCGGGGTCGTCACGCAGGGCCGTGATCTGCTCGTCGGTGAGCATCGCGAAGAAGGCGCCGAAATTCGTGAAACCGGTCGGTTCGATGTGGTGGCGCTCGGCCACCACGCGTGGCGGGGTCACGTCCTTCACCTCCACGATCCAGCCGTCCGGGCCGTCCGCACCGGCCGAGAGGTAGGGCGCGGGCTCGGCACGCGGTTCGCGGACCATCGCGGCCGCCGTCGCCTCCAGCCGGGCATGTTTCGCCAGGATGTGTCGCGGGGGCCGGCCCAGCCGCTCGACGAGCCGGTCCAGCGGCATGCCGGTGACCGCCCGGCCGCCCCACAGGATGTCTTTCGCGTCCTGCTCCCGCCAGGGTTGATAGGCCATCCGGTAGGTCCGCGCCAGGTCGGTCAGATCGGCGGGAACCGGCCGGAGGTCGAGCCGCCCGGACGTGATGTCATCCAGCCGCACGTGGTGCACGACTCTGGTCTCCCGGTAACCGACACCGTCCTCGGTCAGAGCACAGTGGTCCGGGGGCATCCCGTCGAACACCCCCGAGTCACGCAGGTCCAGGTGGATCCGGCAGTGCCAGTAGACGGTCGGATCATCGGCGTGTGCCTCCGCATACCACGGTGGCGTGCCGGACCGGCGATGGACGGTCGGCTGCCGAAGGTCACCCAGGCGCGGGAAGTGCGGCGGCGTCATCGGCTGGGCTGACTGACGGGCCGCACGCAGCAGCGCCTCCACCCGGTCGGCTCGGGCCAGGATGTGCTCCGGGGGACGCCGCAGGCGCTCCGCGATCTCCTCGGCCGGCTCACCGCCCCGGATCCAGTGGTGGACCGCGATGGTCTCGCCGGACTCCCACATCCGATACGCCCACGGGTACCGCTTCCGCAACTCCGGCAGATCCTCCGGAACCGGTACGACGTCGACGTGGCCGGACGCGATGCCGGTCAGCGGGACACGCTCCTCCGACTCGGGCCCGACCGCCACTCCGTCGGCACGGCCGACCCGGACCCACAGCGCCGGGACGTCGACGACGACGCCCGACGTGAGGTCGAGCCGAACCCGGTAGGGAACGTGCACGGTCCGGTCCGACCTCAGGTCGAAATCGAACCAGGACCACGGATCCCCGGGGTACGGCGACATCGCTCCATTGTGCCCCCGCGGACCCCGGTTTCCGCGTTGGGAATGTCGTACCCGTCGATTAGAATGTATGTACGAAAGAGGGGACCTGAGCTGCGGATCTTCAGGCCTTCGGAGGCCCCTTGCGGCCTGATTTCCGCAGTGCGAGCGAGGAGACGACGTGACTATCTCGACCACCACCCCCGTGCCCGTGATCCCTCCCTACGCGACGATGCTCGGCTTCACCCGCTACGTGTCGCGCACCGGCCCGGCCAAGGCCACGTTCGTCGGCGGCCTGCGCAAGCAGCGGGAGCGCCGCAGCGGTTTCAACCCGCACGGCCAGCTGGTGAAAGCGCTGAAGGCCGACATCGCGTTCCGCACCGGCGGCAGCTACCTCGGTGGCGTCGTCGACGTGGTGAAGGACCGTTGGAAGCCGCTGTATGGGGCTCTGCAGACCGGCGCCCGCACCTACCTGACCTCGCTCGGCGACCCCGAGCAGGTCAATCTCGCCCAGACCAGGGACGCCATCGCGACCGTCGGCCCCCTGGCCGTGAAGATCAATCCGCACTTCGGCCTGCGCTATGACGACGGCCGCCGCGAGGCCGTCCGCATCCACTTCGACGAGGAACCGCCGAGCCCCGAGGCCGCCACGGCGATGCTCCACCTGATGGCCCGCCACATGGACCAGATCCTCCCCAACGCCGAGCCGGTCCTGGTCGACCTGCGCCGGGGCGTCGCCCACCGCATCGACCGGTCGGCCCGCCCGGGCGACGTCGAGAGCTGGCTGGCCGGCGAGGCGGCGGCCTTCACCGCGATGTGGGCCGCCACCGGTTCCCCAGCCGCCTGACCCTCTTCCCCAGTCTCCGGCCGGGCACGAACCACCCCTCGTGCCCGGCCGGCCCCACCGGCCTGCACTCACGCCAGGCACACCCCGCGGCCCGCACCCGCGCAGGCTCACCCCCGCGGCCCGCACCCGCACCCGCGCAGGGCGCACCCCCGCGGCCCGCACCCACCCCAGGCACGCCCGCGGCCCGCACCCGCACCCGCGCAGGGCGCGCCCCCGCGGCCCGCACCCACGCCAGGCACTGCGCGCACCCGCGCAGGCGCACCCGGCGGCCTGCACCCGCGCCCGGGCCACCCCGCGGCCCGCGCCAGGCCCACCCTGCGACCCGCATCCGCGCCAGACTTGCCCTATTTATCCCGCCACGCCGACCCCCTCGACCGCATCGCACCGGCCGCCCGGCCGGAGGTCGGTGCGGCCGGAGGTCGGTGCGGCCGGAGGTCGGTGCGGCCGGAGGTCGGTGGCCCATCGGTGCCCACTCGCGGGGAGAGCCGGGTCGCTGTGGTGCTTGTCGCCCTCTGCGCTGGTGACGCCGGGCAGCGGCTAAGCTGCCGGGCGTGAGTCCCTTCCCCGGCGTTCTTCCGCCGCCGCGCTCCTGACCGGAGCGCTGCCGCGCCGATTCGGCTCTGCCTGATCGGCGGCTCTGCTGTGCGCTCCGTCGCCGTTCTCTGACGACTCACTCTTTTCGGAGCGCATGTGTTCACCTCTTTCTTCTCGTCGGCTGCAGCCGGCGCCCGGCTCAGCCTGATGCAGGTGTCCGCCGCCGGGATCCTCTGGGGCACGGCCGGTGTCGTCGTCCAGATCGTCGCCGAGCAGACCGGGCTCGGGGCGCTGGCGATCGGCTTCTACCGGCTCGCCGTCGCCGCCGTCGTCATGTCCGCATTGGGGTTCCCGGCCCGGCGCCGGATCTGGGCGGCGTTCCGGGCCGCGCCGGTCGCGGTGATCGCGGCCGGTGTCGGGCTCGCCGCCTACCAGGGCCTCTACTTCGTGGCCGTCCGGCTGAGCGGCGTCAGCATCGCCACCGTGGTCAGCCTCGGCATCGCGCCGGTGCTGCTGAGCGCCTGGGAGACCTTCCGCACCAGGCGACGCCCCGGGACCGCGACCCTGCTCGCCTCCGCCGCGGCGATCGGCGGGCTGGTCCTGATCGGCGGCGCGACCGTCGAACCCGGCGCCACCACCGTCGCAAGCCTCGGCCTACTGGCCGCGATCGGTTCGGGCATCGTCTACGCCGCGTCGACCGCGATCAGCCGGCACACCACCCAGGGTATGGAACCACTCATCCTGACCACCCTGTCCTGCGCGATCGGGGCGGTCGCGATCCTGCCGATCGCCGCCGTCGAGGGCCTGGCCTTCACTCCACACGCGGGTCCGATCGCGCTGCTGGTCTACGCGGGCGCGATCACCACGGCCCTGGCCTACGCGCTGTTCTACACCGGCCTGCGGCGGATCTCCGGCAGCGTCGCCGTGGTGGTCACCCTCCTCGAACCCCTCACCGCGGCGCTCCTGGCCGTGCTCCTGATCAACGAGCCGCTCGGTCTCACCACGATCATCGGCGGCCTGCTCCTGCTGGGCGCCGTGGCCACCCTCTACCTGGACGCAGGTGAATCCCGGGAACACGCGGCCCCGGCCACCGACGCAACGGATCTCTCCGGCGAGATCCCGTCGTCCGCGCCGACCCGAGGCTGACCCAGGCTGGTCGGCACCGTTGTCTCGCACGGCTAGAGACAGCGGTGCCGACCAGCCGAGAAGCGCCGGACCGGCGCCGAGTCTGCGCCTGGCCGAGCCGGGCCGGGTTTCCAAGTTGCGGGCCGCGCTTCCGACGCCAGGCCGCGCTTCCGACGCCAAGCCGCACCACCGGACGCCGGGTCGCGCTTCCGACGCCAAGCCGCGTCTCCGGACGCCGGGCCGCGTCTCCGGACGCCGGGCCGCGCTTCCGACGCCAAGCCGCACCACCGGACGCCAGGGCGCGTCTCCGGGTTGCGGGTCGGGAACGGCTTAGGTGCGGGGCGGTTGCGACGATGACTCCTGTTGTAGGTGAACAGAGGCGGGACCTCGGGGGGCGTTCGGCCATGGGAAAGCTGGGTCAGATTGCGGGAACCGTGACGCTGGCGGCGACGGTGGTTCTGGGTGGGTCGCCGACCGCGGCGGTGGCGGCGGAAGCGGCGGCGGGCGCAGCGGGCCGGGCGGGACGGACGGCGGCGGGAGCCGGGCTGCCGGGTCTGGTGGCGTTCGTTCGGGACGGGGACGTCTTCGTCAGCAAGGGACCCGGTGAGCAGCGGCTGACCAGCGGAGGCGGGCATGCCCGGCCGCGGTGGTCGCCGGATGGGCGGCGGCTTGCCGTTCTGAAGCGGGGGCAGGTCTGGGTCATGCGGGCGGACGGGACCGGGCAGCGGCGGCTCACCACCCGGCCGGCGGGCGGGCCGTCGTGGTCGCCGGACGGCGGGTGGATCGCGTTCGCGTCGCTGTCGTGCACCGGCGGGCCCGGGGTGTACCGGATCTCGGCCACGGCTGAGAACGCGCGTCCGGAGGTGCTGTTCCCTCGGGATTGTCGTGGCGCGGAACTGCCGGAGGAGACCACCGCCGGCCCGGTGACCGGGTCGTTGCGGGAGCGGCTCCAGTACGACAACGCGGTGGCCTGGTCCCCGGACGGCGCTCGGGTGGCGTTTCGGGGCGGGGACTGCGAGTCGGTGTACGACGCCTGCCTGAGCATCGGCACGGTGGCGACCGGGGAGGAGCGGACAGTGGCCGCCTTCGGTGGCGGGGGCAGCCAGAACCGGGGGTTCGCGGCGGTGCCGAGCTGGCGTCCGGATGGGGCGCGGTTGTCCTGGACCGCCTACCAGGAGGGCGAGACGGCGACCGAGAACAGGCCGGTCCACCTCGTCGAGTACGACACGGCCACCGGGACGGAACGAACCGTCGGCGGCACACTCGACCGCGAACTCGCCTATGTCGACGCGGGCCGCGCGGTGGTCACCAGTCGCAACAACAAGGGCTCGTGGCTCACCGTGCTCAGCCTGGCCGACGGGAGCCGCACGCTGCTGCGATCCGGCTCCCAGCCGAGCGTCCAGCCCCTGCCCCACTGACCGACCGAATACCGCAGGGCCGACCGAATACCGCAGGGCGGGATTTCGCGGTGGGCCGGGGCGGGTTCTATCGTTGGCCGCGCCATGAGTGACACCGAAACCGCCGCCGCGCGCCCCATTCGTACCTTCCATCCCCGCCGTGGCCGGATGAGTAGCCGCCACGCCGACGCGCACGAAACGCTGTGGCCGAAACTCGGGCTGACGGTGACCGATGGCGACCGTACGCCGCTGGATCTGACCGATCTGTTCGGCCGGGACGCACCGGTGGTCCTGGAGATCGGCTTCGGCATGGGCGACGCGACAGCGGCGATGGCCGCGGCCGACCCCGGCCGTGGCTATCTGGGGGTCGAGGTGCACACCCCGGGTATCGGCAATCTGCTGGCCCTGGTCGGTGAGCTGGGTCTCGACAACGTGCGCGTGGCCTGCGGAGACGCGATGCAGCTGGTGCACCGGATCAGTCCGGCGGTATTGGACGCGGTGCACGTCTTCTTTCCGGATCCGTGGCCGAAGGCCCGCCACCACAAGCGCCGCCTGATCCAGCCGTCGAACGTGGCGCTGCTGCGTGAGCGCCTGCGCCCGGGAGGCGTGCTGCACTGCGCGACCGACTGGCCGGAGTACGCCGAGGCGATGGCCGAGACCCTGGACGCCGATCCGGGCCTACACCGTCTGCCGGCCAACCCGCACGCCCGCCCGGAGACGAAGTTCGAACGCCGCGGCACGCTGGCCGGTCGCCCGATCACCGACCTGCGGTACGAACGACGCCTGCCCCATCGACGCCCTGAAGAACAGCCCTGAAGAACAGCCCTGAAGAACGGCCCTGAAGAACAGCCCAAAGGGTCGGGCGACACCGGCCGACACTGAAGGGTGTGGGGTGGTTGGTTGCGCCCCGGCACGAAGGGGCCGAGAAGGCGTGCCGCGTCATTTGCCGGTTTTAGCCCTTTCGCGCATCTAGGCTTGAGGTGGAGGTCGGCCATGCGGCGAGAAGGCCCCGGCGATGCCGGGCGATCCGGACGGACGCACGCGGCGGAAGCCGCGACTCCCGCGCGCACGGCTGAGCCTTACGGGGGGACGGCCGTCGACGAGCACGCACGCTCGCCGGCGGCCGCCGGTTTTTTCGGGCCCACTCCGCATCGTGGTGTCCTGACCAGCGGATCCGCCGACCAGTTGGCCGCGCTGACGGCCCGGGCCGCGGCCGCGCCCAGCGCCTATGTCCAGTTCGTCGAGGGCGACCGGCTCCGCCTGTACGGCAGTTGGGGTGTGGCCGCCGACTGGGACGAGGTGAACCACACCGACCTGGACTCCTCACTCGGCGGGATCGTGGCGCGTACCGGGCAGACCCTCGTGGTGACCGACGCGCAGGCCGACGACCGGGTGCCGGCCGGAGTGCTGAGTGAGCACGGCGGCGCCTATCTGGGCTATCCGGTGCACGATCGGATGGGCATGGTGCTGGGAGTGTGCTTCGCCTACGACCACCGGCCCCGGGAGTGGACACCCGGGCAGCTCGCCGCGGTGGCCGAGGCGGCCGATGTGGCGACGCTGCTGATCGGCGAGCAACTGGCCCGGCACGAGCTGGAGCAGCAGCACCGGTTTCTGGACGCGGTGCTGGACAGCCTGCACGACGGGGTGACCGCGTGTGACGCCGACGGCCGGGTGGTGTTCGTCAACGAGCGGATGCGCCGGCTGTGGGGCGACTCGCCGGTGGCGGACGTGACCGGGCTGGTCGACGGGTCGGGGGTGTCGCTGCAGCGCGACGAGCTGGGCCTGTTCCGGGCACTGCGTGGGGAACGGGTCCGGGACGAGCCGATCGCCGCACACGGTCGGGGCCGCCGGACCCGGTTCTTCCTGATGGACGCCCAGCCGATCCGCGGGTTGGACGGCCGGGTGGTGGGTGCCGTGCAGGCGGTGCAGGACGTGACCCGGCAGCGACGGGCGGAGCGGTTCCGCAGTTGTGAGCTGGCGGTGACGACGGCGCTGGCCGGGACACCGAGCATCGAGGCGGCCGGCCCGCGGGTGCTGGAGGCGGTGGTCGCGACCCTGGACTGGGTGCACGCCGAGCTGTGGATGGTCGACGACGGGACGATCCGCGCCGCGGCCCGATGGAGCGCCCCCGGCTGGCCGTCCGGGATTCCGGTGCCGGAACGATTGGCGTACGGCCAGGGCCTCGCGGGCCGGGCCTGGCAGGTGGACAAACCGCTGTGGATCCGGGACGTGGGCCGCCCGCAGAGCCTGATCTCCCCGGACACGTCGGCGGACCGGCTGCACACGGCGCTGGCGATCCCAGTGCACGACGGCTCGGGGCCGATCGGGGTGCTCACCGTCTTCGCCGATTCGGTCGAGGACCCGGAGGACGAGCTGGTCGCGCTGATGTCGGGGATCGCCGCGCATCTCGGGCAGTTCGTGGAGCGGCGCCGGGTGGAGGATCTGCAGCGGCAGCTGACCCGGAGCAAGAACGAGTACCTGGCACTGATCGGGCACGAACTGCGCACCCCGCTGACATCGATCAGCGCCTACACCGAGCTGCTGCGTGAGGCGGACGAGCCGACTCTGGTCCGGGACGGGCCGCGCCTGATCGCGGTGATCGAGCGCAACACGAATCAGCTCCGGGAGATCATCAACGAGCTGCTGGAGCTGTCCGCGCTGGACGCCGGGCACGCGGACGTACGGCGTACCCCGATGGATCTCGCCGAAGTCGTCCGTGAGGTGGTGGACCGGGCGCGGGTGGCGATCGACGGCGCCCCCGTGGTGATCGACGCGGACCTGCCCGGCGAGCTGATCCTGCCGGGCGATCGGGACCGGCTACGGCACATCGTGGAGAACCTGCTGGGCAGCGCGGTCCGGTTCAGTCCGGACGGCGGTCACGTGGCGGTGTCGCTGCGCAGCACCGGGCGGGCCGCCGAGCTGGCCGTGTCGGACGCGGCCGGGGATGTCCCGCACGCCGAGCGGGAGCAGTTGTTCACCGGGCACTTCCGGACCGCCCGGGGCCATGACCGGGTGCTGCCGGGCAGCGGGCTGGGCCTGACGCTGAGCCGGGCCGTGGTGGAGAAGCACCACGGCAGCATCGAGTTGACCGGCGGCGACTCGGGCACGACGGTGCTGGTCCGACTGCCGCTGGAGGCCCGTTAGGGTCAGAAGACGGGCCGGGCGAGGCCCTCGATCAGCCGGGTGAGTCGGGTCCGGGTGATCAGGACGTCAGCGATCAGCGCCGCCACTCCGACCGTCCGCACGAGGGCACCGATCCCGGCGGCGGACCTGGTCTCGCCGAGGTACTGAAGACCGAGTCCCACCACGACGGACAGCCACCAGACCCGGATCCCCCACTGGATGACGTAGCTGCGGCTGTCGGCACCGAACTGCTCGACGGTCTGCCGGGTGGCACGGCCCCAGAGCACCGCCGCAACGATCATGACGAGGGTGGCGAGTCCGGCGATGAGCACGAACGGTGCGGTGGTGACCAATGGCGCCCCGGCGAGGTGCAGCGCTCCGAGAACCGCTGTGGAGAGCGCGACGACCACGCCGGCCGTGACGCTCACCCAGGTCGAGACGACCCAGTTGTGCGGCGGCTGGGCGACCGGGACGTACGCCGGCCGGCAGTCGTGGCCTTGACCTGGATGTTCGAGGACGGTTCCGCACCGCTGACATTGCACCGCGGGACATTAACAGAGGTCAGTCGGTGGGGCGGCCGCGGCGCTCGATGTCGCGGTGGACCTCCGGGTCCCACTTCGAGGCGTCCCAGTCGTCGCTGCTCAGGATGGTGCGCGGGCGGCCGCCGAGGTCGGGGCGGCCGGTCTCCCGGCGGATCCGGGCCCGGGTCAGCACCACCCCGGCGATCAGGGCGGCCCAGCCGAGGAGCCGGAGACCGGCCCCGGCCAGCAGGGTCAGCGGCAGGAGATAGCTGAGGCTGAACAGCATCAGGGTCGCGAAGAGGCCGCCGTATCCGGCCGCACCGGGGCCGGTCGGTGACACCTTGTGGGCGCTGACGATCCAGACGATCGTGGAGATCAGCAGCCCGACCAGGCAGACCCAGGTCAGCAGCCCGAGGGCGGACATGGCCAGCACCAGCCCGGCCTGTGTGCCGGGATAGCTGAGGTCGACCGTGCCGCGCTGCACCGCGTTCGTCCCGGCGAGCACGAAGCCGGCGGTGATCAGGACGATCACCAGGAAGCCGATGCTGAAGCGGATGACCCGTCGGGTGGCCAGGCCGAAGGTCTCCAGGTTGCCCTGGTGCGGCGCCATGTTCTCGAAACTCATCGCCTCTCCCCGATCGGTCGCACCATGATGGCCGACCGATCGGGGGGCCGCCAAACTCAGCGGGCCGGCCGGACCACCCCGGCGGCGCCGCCACCTCGGCGGACGGGCTCGGCGGTGGCGATGAACCCGCCGCCCCGGGTGAACTCGATCGCGGTCGCCGCGCCGAGTTCCGGTGCGTCGGCGGCGAACGTGTGGCCGAGCGGGGTGAGCACCGGGCCGTACTGGACGCGGAACGCGGCCTCGGCCTGGATGCCGGCGCTGTTGCGCTGGGAGGCGCGCGGCGCGGCCATCGCCGCGGGCAGGCTCATGCCCAGGTCGAGGCGGTTGAGCAGCAGTTGGGTGACGGTGGTGATGATGGTGGCGCCGCCCGGCGAGCCGAGCGCGAGGAACGGCCGGCCGTCCTTGAGCACGATCGTCGGCGACATCGAGCTGCGCGGGCGTTTCCCGGGACCGGGCAGGTTGGGGTCGGGCGCGGTGCCCTGGGTGGGTGCGAAGTTGAAGTCGGTCAGCTCGTTGTTGAGGATGAACCCGCGACCGGGAACGACCATGGTGTTCCCGCCGGTCGCCTCGATCGTGAAGGTGTACTCGACGACGTTGCCCCACCTGTCGGCGACGGTCAGGTTGGTGGTGCTCTGCCCCTCCTCGACCGGCCGGCCCGCCGCCGCGACCGCGCAACCGGCGCCGTTCAGGTCACCCGGCGCGACCGGTTTGACCAGGGCCTTCGTGCGGTCGATCGAGCAGGCCCGCTGTTCGGCCCAGGGATCGGAGATCAACTTCTTCAGGACCGACGGCGAGGTGTACGCCCCCACGTACCGATTCCGGTCGGCGAACGCCAGGGCCGTCGCCTCCAGGTAGTAGTGCAGCTTCTCGGTCGACGTCGCCGCGGTGGGCAGCCCCGCTTCCAGGATGTTCAGCGCCTCCCCGACCGCGACGCCGCCGCTGGACGGCGTGGACATGCCGTAGACGGTCAACCCGCGGTAGTCGGACCGGGTCGGCGCCGGGTACCGCAGCCGATAGCCGGCCAGGTCCTGGCGGGTCAGCACACCGGGCCGGATGGGGTACGCCCAGGTGCCCCACGGATCGGCGGCGACCGGCGGGTGCTGGACCGTGTCGACGAGGTCGCGGCCGATCGCCCCGCGGTAGAACACCCCGGTCCCCCGCTCGGCGATCAGCCGGTAGGTGGCCGCCAGGTCCGGGTTGCGCTGGACACTGCCGACCGCCGGTGGCGCCCCGCCCGGCAGGTAGAGCTCCCGGCTCGAGGTGAACTGCCCGAACGCGGCGGCGTTGTCGGCGACCTGCTGGCGGAACGTGGCGTCGACGGTGAAGCCGTGGTCGGCGAGCCGGGCGGCCGGTTTCAGCGAGGCGGCCAGCGATCTGGTGCCCCAGCGGTGCAGAGCCGCCTCCCAGGTGGCCAGGGTGCCCGGCGCGCCGGCGGAGAGGCCGCTGACCCGGGCCTCGGTGAAGTCGTACGGCAACCCGTCCGCCGGGTCGATGAAGTACCTGTCGGTGGCCGCGGCCGGGGCGGTCTCCCGCCCGTCGATGGTGGAGACCCGCCCGCTGCGCGCGTCGTAGTACACGAAGAAGCCGCCACCGCCGATCCCGGCCGAGAACGGTTCGGTGACGCCGAGGGCCGCGGCGGCGGCGACCGCGGCGTCCACCGCGTTGCCGCCACGGCGCAGCACGTCCAGCCCGATCGCGGTGGCGTCCGCGTCGACCGTGGCGACCGCTCCGCCGTACCCGATGGCGGTCGGTTCTTTGATGGCACCGCCCGCGAAAGCGGGTGGGGAAGCGGCGACGAATCCCAGGGTGGTGAGTGACAGCGCTGTCAGCGCGGGCAGGAACCGCATCGGCCCTCCAGGTTGGACATAGCCGGTCGTCCATACTTGCCTACCCGGCGGCGACCGGAAGAGCAACGGTCAGCCGACCCCGAACGGCTTCGGCTCGACCGCGGGGCAGGTCAGGTCGGACGGCAGGGTCAGGTCGAGGAGGAAGCGGTCGGCCGCCGCGCTCACACATTCGCTGTGCTTGTAGGCCACGTGCCCCCAGCCCTGGTAGGTGAGCAGCCGCGCGGACGGGCCGAGCTGCCGGGCCACCTGCTGCGCCCAGGGGTAGGCGGTCGCCGGGTCGTACCGGGAGTTGACCACCAGGACCGGTCCGGTGGCCGCCGGGATGGGCCGTTGCGGGTTGACCGGCGTGGCGTCCCGGCCGAGGCAGGAGGAGACGGCGGTCAGCGCGAGCGGTGAGGCCCGCATCTGCGGCGCCCGCTCGGCCAGGGCGCGCAGCCGGTCCCGGTATCCGGTGAAGCCGCCGACCGGCAGCGACCAGTCCTGGCAGATGACGGCCGGGAAGCTGTGCGGGGTGAGGTCCTCCAGGCGGGGTACGGCACGACGGGCCAGCGGGGTGGGCGCCGGGTCGTACGCCTCCTTGATGTAGTGCGCGAACGAGTACCACTGCGGGTCGTAGAACGCGCTGAACGCCGCCGAGATCAGCTCCCAGGCGCCGATCTTGCTGGGCGGGTCGTACGGGTCGACGAGTTCTCCCGTGGTGGCCCGCCGCATCAGCTCGGCCCACATCGCCCGGATGTCCCGCCCGCGCAGCACGCATCTGGTGTCCCGCCCGCACCAGGCGACGAACTGGTCGAACGCCGCCTGTACGGCGTCCGCGGTCTGGCCGAGGAACGCGTCGACCCCGGCGCTGTGGTCCATCACGCTGTCCAGGACCAGGGCACGGACCCGGTCCGGGTGGCGCTCGGCGTAGAGCTGGCCGAGCAGGGTGCCGTAGGAGGCGCCGAAGAAACTGATCCGGTCCGCGCCGAGGGCCATCCGAGCGGCCTCCATGTCGCGGACCACGCTGCCGGTGTCGGCGTGCTCGTAGACCGGCCCGCTCCGGCCGGCGCAGTCCGCGGCCAGTCGCCGGTTGTAGTCCTCGGCCTTCTGGAACTCGGCCTCGGTGGTGTAGAGCGGTGACGGTTTGGCGTCGACCAGGTCCTGGTCGCAGAGGATCGGGGCGCTGCGGCCGACCCCGCGCGGGTCGATGCCGACGATGTCGAACCGACGGCTCACCTCGGGGTCGAAGAAGTCGTGATCGAGGGCCAGATTGACCGCCGAGACCCCGGGGCCACCCGGGTTCACCATCAGGACGCCGAGCTTGCGAGCCTGGTCACCGGCCGGGCTGCGGGCCAGTTGGACGTCGATCTGCGGGCCGAGCGGGACGGTCCAATCCACCGGCACCCGCATCAGGCCGCACTGGACGGTCTCGTCCTCGGGACAGGGCGACCAGCGGATCGGGTCGGCGGCGGCACCGGAACGCAGGCCCCGGGGCGGCACACCGATGGACCGGTCGGCCCGGGCCGGCTGTGGCGCGTACCCGAGAAGGGTTGTGAGGGTGAGGATCGCGGCCGTGACCGGCCGTCCCAAAGCTCGCATCGGACTCATCTTGGTCCGAATCCCGGCGCGGAATACGGCAAACAACATCATTTACCGCAGACGAGTCATGCCGATAGGCCGGGGCCGTGGCACGGTTGGTGGATGACCATCACGCGACTCGCCGCGGCAGCCGCCGGTCTGGCCGTCCTGACCGCCTGTTCGTCCGACGGCTCGTCGGCGGCGCCGACCGTCGCCCCGGTGCCGTCGGTGACCGGCTCGGCGCCGCCCGCCCCGTCGGCCGCCGCCACCGGCACACCCGATCTGGGCTCGCCGGAGACCATCGCGACGGGCATCGACGTGCCCTGGGGGCTGGCTTTCCGGCCGGACGGCAGCGCGCTGGTCGCCGAGCGCAACAGCGGCCGGATCCTGGAGATCGTGCCGGGGAGCGAGCCGCGCGAGGTGTACCGGGTGCGCGGTGTGGAGTCCGGCGGCGAGGGCGGACTGCTCGGCCTGGCCGTGCGCGACGACTGGGTCTATGCGTATTTCACCGCGGCCGACGACAACCGGATCATCAGGTTCAAACCGTCCGGCGGCGACCCCGAGGTGATCTTCGACGGGATCACCCGGGGCGGGCGGCACAACGGCGGACGGATCGCGTTCGGCCCGGACGGCATGCTCTACGTGGGCACCGGCGACGCGAGTGAGGAATCCCGCTCGCAGGACCGCGACGACCCGTCCGGCAAGATTCTGCGGCTCACCCCGGAGGGTCGGCCGGCGCCCGGCAACCCGTGGGCGGGTTCACCGGTGTGGAGCCTCGGCCACCGCAACGTGCAGGGGATCGCCTGGGACACGCAGGGCCGGATGTACGGCATCGAGTTCGGCCAGGACCGCTGGGACGAGGTCAACGTCATCGAGCCGGGGAAGAACTACGGCTGGCCGGAGGTCGAGGGCCGCACCGACGACGACAGGTATGTGAACCCGATCGTGCAGTGGGGCACCGACGACGCGTCACCCAGCGGCGCGGCCGTGGCCGGCGACACCCTCTACGTCGCCGCCCTCAAGGGCGAACGACTGTGGACGGTGCCGCTCGGCGGCGGCTCGACGAAGGCGGAGTTCACCGGGAAGTACGGCCGGCTGCGCACGGTCGCCGTGGCGCCGGACGGTTCGTTGTGGCTGACCACCTCGAACACCGACGGCCGCGGCGACACCCGCGACGGAGACGACCGGATCCTGCGATTCCCGGCGAAATGACGGTTCAGCCGGTGGGTGGTAGTTGGGGCAACGCCGAGATCGCCGTCGCGTACTGACTCACCTGGCGGTTGTTGGGCACGACGCCGTAGACCCGAAGCTGGTCCTGGATGGCCTGCTTGACGGCGTCTTCGGACTGGCCGCGATGCGTTTGCATCACCTTGTTGACGACGTAGTCGACGCGGAGCTGCACCTGCCAGCCGATGGGCCGACGGCTGGCCTCGGTAGCGAGGCCGCTGATTGAGGCGAGGGGATTCATGCCCGGGTAATCGGTCGGACCGGGGCCCGGGTTGACGATTCGCGGGCCCCCTCTAACCCGATCGCAACCCGGGCACACCGAGCCGGTAATCAGGCCGCCTGGTCCGACTCTTTCGCGGCGTCCTCCTCCACCGCCTCCGGCGGCGGGTTCAGACGCAGCCAGAGCAGCATCAGCAGACCCAGCGCGAGCATGCCGAGACCCATCCAGAGATTGATGCGTACGCCCTGCGCCTTCTCCAACTCCGAGGGCCCGTCGAGGACGCCGATCAGGGTGACGATCACGCCGTACACCACGAACAGGCCGCCGATCACCCGCCGCACGTCGAACAGCCGGGCCAGTTTGCGTTCCGCCACGGTTCCGCCTCCTCTACCAGACCGGGATGTACAGGAGAATGGCCAGCACCACGGCGATCACGCCGAGCAGCACCGGGTTACGCCACCACACCCGGTCCGCGGCCAGCACGTCGCCGGTCTCGCCGCCCAGGCCGTAGACCAGACCCTGCAGCTCATCGTCGCGTTTACCGGGAGTGAACGGGGTGATCAGCAGGGCCACCCCGACCGCCACCACGAAGGCCAGGCCGGCACCCCAGAAGCTCTGCTCCAGGTCGGAGTTGAACTTGACGACCTCGGTCAGATGCAGGATGTACAGCACGAACGCGGCCAGGAAGCCGAGGAACAGCGACCAGAAACCGGCCCAGGCCGACATCCGCTTCCAGAACATGCCGACGATGAACGTGGCGAAAAGCGGCGCATTGAACAAAGAGAACAAAGCCTGGATATAGTTCATGATGTTGTCGAAACCGGCCGCGATGAACGCCGTGCCGATACCCACCACGATGCCGGCCACCGTCGCGATCCGGCCCACCCGCACGTAGTAGGCGTCGTCGCGGTCCTTGCGGACATACGCCTGCCAGATGTCGTAGGTGAAGACGGTGTTGAAACCGCTGACGTTCGCCGCCATACCGGCCATGAACGACGCCACCAGACCGGTGACCGCCACCCCGAGCACCCCGTTGGGCAGCAGGTCCCGCATCAGCAGCGGAATCGCGTTGTTGTAGGTGAGGTCACCCTCCTCGGCACCCAGCCCCTGCACCGTGACCAGGGCGATCAGACCGGGAATCACGGTCACCGCCGGGATCAGCAGCTTCGGGAAGGCGCCGATGATCGGGGTCCGTCGAGCCGCGCTCATGTCCTTGGCACTCAAGGCGCGCTGCACCTCGGCGAAGTTCGTGGTCCAGTAGCCGAACGACAGGACGAACCCGAGACCGAAGACGATCCCGATCCAACTCGCGCCGAGCGGGTTGTCGGTGCCGCCGGTGTCGGCCCAGGTGTGCAGGCCCGCCTCGCCGAGAGGGCTCTGCCGTACCTTCTCGAACAGGCCGTCGATCCCGCCCACCTTGACCAGGCCGATGATCGTGATCGGCAGCAGGCCCGCGATGATCACGAAGAACTGCAGGACCTCGTTGTAGATGGCCGAGGACAGACCGCCGAGCACGATGTACGACAGCACGATCGCCGCACCCACCACGATCGACGTCCACAGCGGCCAGCCCAGCAGCGCCTGCAGGATCAGCGCCAGGGCGTACAGGTTCACACCGGCGATCAACACCTGCGCCACCGCGAAACTGACCGCGTTGAACAGGTGGGTGGGCCGGTTGAACCGCAGCCGCAGGAACTCGGGGACGCTGCGCACCTTGGAGCCGTAGTAGAACGGCATCATCACGATGCCGAGGAAGACCATGGCCGGCACCGCGCCGATCCAGTAGTAGTGCAGCGTCATCAGGCCGTACTGGGCGCCGTTGGCGGCCATGCCGACGATCTCCAGGGCGCCCAGGTTGGCCGAGATGAAGGCCAGACCGGTCACCCAGGCGGGCATCGACCGCCCGGAGAGGAAGAAGTCGGCGCTGCTCTTGATCGCCCGACGCGCAGCGAAACCCACGCCGAGAACGGTGACGAAATAGATCGCCAGAATCAGATAGTCGACGAACCCCACGTCGAGCCGGAGTCCCGTCACGGGCCACCTCCATGAGTGTGACCCGCGGGGTACCCCTATCGATGAAGGTTTGAAACCGCTTCGGGTGTCACCTCGGTGACCGCTTTCACCACGAGCGTCGCCCCGGCCAGGGCGTCGTCGGCGGGCGGATAGACACCGTGCGGCACGGCGATCACCGTCAGGCCGGCCGCGGCCGCCGAACGCAGACCGTTGCTGGAGTCCTCGACCGCGGCGCAGACGGCCGGAGTCAGGCCCAGTTTCGCGACCGCGGTGAGGTAGACGTCGGGCGCCGGTTTGCCACGCGGCACCTCCTCGGTCGACAGCGTCACCTCGAACACGTCGGTCAGCCCGGCCGTCGCCAGCACCTGGTCGATCAGGATCCGCGCCGACGAACTGGCCAGCGCCAGCCGGTAGTCGGCGGCGAGCGCCCGGACCGTCTCGACGGAGCCGGGAATCAGTGGCAGGGCTTCCCGATAACGCTCGGCCATCCGGCCCAGGACGTCCGCGGCGACCTCCTCAGCGGTACGGGATACGCCCACCTCGTCGGCCAGGTGCGCCGACCACTCCCCGGTGCTCATGCCCATCATCCGATCCTGGGAGTCGGGGAGGAACTCCCGGCCGTGCTCGGCGACGTAGCCGCGCCTGACCTCCTCCCACACCTCCTCGGTGTCGATGATCACGCCGTCCAGATCGAAGACGACCGCCTCGATGCGTCCCTCGCTCACAGTCCCGCCACCGCTTCCACAGTCCGCTTGAACTCCCCGGTCTTCTCCCACGACTCCCGGACCGGGCCGTGCATCACCGTGACACCCAGCGCGGCCAGCCGACGGGCCTCCCTCTCGGTCTCGGCGAGATCGTCGGTGAACCGGTAGAGCACCGTCTTCTCGATCTCGTCGTAGTCGCGCCCGACCGCGTCGCAATGCCGTTTCAACACGTCCAGCTTGTGCGGCAGCTCGTCGGTGTTCATCAGGTTGCAGGCGTCGGCGAACTCCGCGACCAGCCGCAGCGTCTTCCTCTCCCCACCGCCACCGATCAGGATCGGCGTCCGACGCAGCGGCAAGGGCGAGTTGAGCAGCCGGTCCAGCCGATAGTGCCGGCCCGCGAACGCGGTCTCGTCACCGGCGAACATCTGCCGACAGATCCGCAACGCCTCCTCCAGCCGCTCGAACCGCTCGGCGGTCGGAGGGAACGGCAGGCCCAGCCCGAGCGACTCCTCCTCGTTCCACGCGGCACCGATCCCCAGGATCGCCCGCCCCCCGGACAACACGTCGAGGCTGGTCACCGCTTTGGCGAGCAGGCCCGGCTCGCGGTAGACCACGCCGGTCACCAACGTCAGCAACTGCGCCCGGCTGGTGTGCGCGGCCAGGAAGCCGAGAGCCGTGTAGGCCTCCAGCATCTCCATCTCGGGCGGACCGTTCACGTGGATCTGCCACACGTGGTCCATCACGCTGATCCGGTCGAAGCCCGCCTCGTCCGCGGCGGAGGCGATGTCGGCGAGAACAGGACCCAGACGCTGTGCGCCGCCGGGCCAGCTGAAGGTGGAGATGTGCAGGCCGAGTTTCACATCGATCACCCTACCCAATTTCGGTACGGTCGGTGACGGCCCGGCAACGCACACGGGCCGTCACCGGCGGTTCGGTCCGCGTAGATGATCACCATCAACCGATAGGCCAGGGTGCAGGCCGGTTGCGGGCCGGTAGCTTCGGGCCCAGCAACGCCGCCGAGCCGGGAGCCGTATCACATGTCAGTTCCGCAGTTACCCTCCGTGAGCGTTGTGATCCCCCTGACGACCGTCGGCCGCCTGCCGCTCCTGTTCGCCGGACTGCCCCCGGTGGGCGAGATCATCGTGGTCGTCGGACCGGACGAGGACACCGTCCTGCCGCTGCCCCGGGCCGCCCGGGTGATCCGCCAGACCCGGTACGGGACCGGCAACGCCATCGCCTGCGGAGTGGCCGCCGCGACCGGCGACGTGATCGTCACCCTGCCCGGCGACGGCTCCTGCGATCCGGCCCACCTGCCGCACCTCGTCGAAGCGCTTGCCACCTCCGCCGGCCGGCCCTTCCCCACCGCGGACCCGGCCGCACCCACGGTCCGGGCCGACGTGGTGGAAGGTGTCCGGACCGCCCGGCGTACGGACCTGTTCCTGCTCTGGTTCATGAGCGTGCTGCTCGGCTGCCGCCCGTCCGGCGCGGGCACCGGCTTCCGGGCCTTCCGGCGTGCTCACGCCGACCGGCTGGGCCTGCCGCGCGTCGCCGGAACCGATCCGGTCCGAGGCGACGGCCGGGACGTCGAGGTACTGCTCGCGGCCCGGTCCCGGCGTGCCGGGCTGCGGGTCGCCGAGGTACCCGTCGGGTTCTACCCGCAGCGCGGCGGAACCGCCCTGCCGGCCGGCCTGGCCGCGATCGTCCGGGAACGCCTGGCCCTCCGCCGGGACGGCCACCCGGGAGCCACACCGGACAGCATCGTGGTCCTGACCGGCGGCACGTCCGCCCGGGCGGCCACCTCGGTTTCGACCGGCCCGATCCCGGCTCCGCTGTTCGTCGGTCCGAACCGCCGCGCCGCCACCCCACCGGCCACCGGCCTGACCCGCCGACCCCCCGCACCGTCCGGCCTCGGCCCGGCCCGCCGGAACGCCACGTCCTCCGGCACCGGACCGGCCCGCCGGGAACCCGCGTCCTCCGGCACCGGACCGGTCCGCGGAGACTCGGCGGCCGTCTTCTCGGTACCGGCCCAGCGGGATGGCGCGTCGTTCTTCGCCGGGACGGTCAACGCTCCACGCAAGCCGGGGGCCGACCACCGACCCACCGACCCGGCCCTGCGTCGCTGGCCGGCCCCGAACCGGTCCGCCGCCACGAACCCGGACCACCCCAACAGCGCCGGTATCGGTATGACCGACCGCCGGCGCGGGGCTGATCGGCGCGGCCCGGAACGCCGCCGCACCGACCCCACTCCCGATCGCCGTGCGTCCACCGGCCGCCCCGGCAACGACCGCCCGAACACCGACTCCCCGCACCGCCGCCGCTGGCGCGACGGCCAGAACGACCTGAACCTCGGCCGCCGTCCCGACCTGCGAGTGATCAACGGCGAGGGCACCGGCTCGGGCGGCTCCCGCGGCCACCTCCGGTCGGTGTAGACCCCACCGTCGGGCCGTCGCTCACCGCGGTTTCCGGTATCGGAGGACAGCGCGTTTCCGGTAGCGGAGGACAGCGCGGGGCGACGACCGACGTCCCGGCTCTAGGCGCGCCCGCGGAGCTGCGGGAGGATCTGCTCCGAGTAGAGGCGCAGGAAACGCTCCTGGTCCGGCCCCGGCGCGTGGAAGACCAAGTGCTTGAAACCCATGTCCAGGTACTCGGCGACCTTGGCGACATGCTCGTCCGGGTCGGAGGAGACGATCCACCGGGTGGCGGTCCGCTCGACCGCGAGCGCGTCGGCGAGCCGCTGCATCTCGACCGGGTCCTCGACGCCGGTCTTCTCCTCCGGCGACAGCGCCAGCGCGCCCCAGTAGTGGGTGTCGTTGCGGGCCCGCTCGATGTCGTCGTCGAAGGACACCTTGACCTCGATCAGCAGGTCCAGGTCGTCGATCTTGCGGCCGGCCTTCTCGGCGCCCTCGGTGACGGCCGGGAGCAGCGTGTCGGTGTAGAGCGCGTGCCCCTTGCCGCTGGTGGTGATGAACCCGTCGGCGATGCGCCCGGCGAGCCGGGTGGCGGCCGGGCCGGAGGCGCCGATGTAGATCGGCACCGGCTGATCGGGCTTGTCGTAGATGGTGGCGTTCTCGGTCTTGTAGAACTGCCCCTCGTACGTCACCCGGTCCTCGGCCCACAGCTTCTGGATCAGCAGGACGGCCTCCTTGAGCCGGGCGAACCGCTCCTTGCCGTCCGGCCACTGCGTGCCGAGGAGCACCTCGTTGAGTGACTCGCCGGAGCCGACACCGAGAATGGCGCGGCCCGGCGCGAGGCAGCCGAGGGTCGCGAACGCCTGCGCGACGACGGCCGGGTGGTAGCGGAAGGTCGGGGTCAGCACACTGGTGCCGATCAGCACCCGCTCGGTCCGCGCGGCCAGCGCCCCGAGCCAGGGCAGGGCGGCCGGGGCGTGGCCGCCGTCGTGCCGCCACGGTTGCAGGTGGTCACTGACGAACACCGAGTCGAAGCCCAGCTCCTCCGCCAGAATGCCGTACTTGAGCAGCTCAGCCGGCGCGAACTGCTCCGCCGACGCCTTGTACCCGAACCGAATCATGAACGAAGACTAAACCCGCCCCGGCAGCCTCCGATGTGGAAAGGGTCACCCCGCCGCCCGGTAGGCCTTCCCGGCCGCCGTCGGGCTGTCCGCGTCGAGGTAGAGCCCGAAGTCGACGCTGTCGCCCACGGCGGGCAGCCCGAAGTAGGCGTAACGCTCGACGTACGAGCGTTTCTCCAGTCCGGCGGTGGTGCCCTTGATGAAGGCGACCTTCTGCGCGTCACTGGCGTACTTGGGTGACCCACTGAAGTTGATCAGACCGAACTCGGTGATCCAGATGGGCTTGCCGTACCGCTCGTGCACGGCGTCGACGTAGCCGAGGAACTGGTTGACCGAGGCGGAGCTGAAGTCGGAGCCGTACCAGTGCAGGGCGATCGCGTCGACCCGCAGACCCTTCGATTTCGCGCCGGCCATGAAACGGTCGAGCCAGCCGCCCGCCGTGTCGCCACCGAACGCGACGGCCGGGCTGACCAGCTTCATCCCGGTCGCCTCGAGCTTGGGCCAGGCGGCCAGGGCGGCCTCGACACTCATGTTCGACTGCTCGGCGAGGTCCGGCTCGTTGAAGCCGAGCAGCACGTCGCCCTCGGCCTTGACCTCCTTGAGGGTGGCGTCGGTGACGTTGGCGGCACCCCAGATCATCGGCACGAAGTCGACGTTCGCCGGGCCGGGCACCTCGTTGTCGTCGGCCGACCAGGAGTAGTACCAGGACGCGCCGACATCCTTCAGCGCGCCTTTCGCCCCGGCGAACTTCCACACCGCGGCGCCCTTCTTGGCGGAGACGTTCACCACCGGCGGCGCGGCGGGCGCCGACGGCGACCGACGGGAGGGCGACGGCGACGGTTTGGTCACCGACGGCGACGGCGTGGGCGCGGCCGACGCGGGTGGTGGCGATGCGACGACGGCGGCGTTGGTGATCGGCTCCGCCGGGGTCTGGTACGACCAGACGGCCGCCCCGCCGCCCGCCACCACGCCCGTGGCGAGTAGACCGGCGAGCACCTTCTGGGCCACGACACCGCCCGCCTTGGCCACTATCTGGGCGGGCGCCGCCGCGGTCGTCGCCGCGGTGGAGACGGCGCCGGTAGCCGTACCCCCGAGGGTGTTGATTTTGAAGATCGCAAGTCCCGGAGGCAGTGGGATGAGCGCCATACCGGCCAGCAACCGCTCCGCCTCGACGAGGTTCTGCCAGGCCGGCGCGCAGAGCCGGCAGTCGCGGGTGTGCCGTGCGATGCGTTTGCGCCAGAGCGCGCTGGGATGCCCGTCCCAGGCGGTGAGAACGCCGGCCAGCTCCGCGCAGTGCGGGCCGTGCAGCGCCCGGACCACCGCCCGGGCCGTCTCCAGCTGCGCCTTCATCCGCTGGATGCGGACCGCCGCGTGCTGGCGGCCGAGGCCGCTGGCGTCGACGATCTCATCCCGGGTGAGTTCGCCGGAGGCCTCCAGCCACCAGAGCGAGAGCAGCTCGCGGTTGTCGTCGTCGAGCCAGCGGGTCGCCTCGGCGGTCTCCCGGCGCTGGCCGGAGAGTTCGAGCCGGGTGATCGCCAGGTCGGTGAAGTCGGCGCCCGGATCGCGCAGGTCGGGGTCGAGCGGGTCGGCCGGCGGACGGGCCCGGAAGCGTTCCCGGACCTGGCGCACGGTGATCGCGACCAGCCAGGATCGGAACGCCGTGGGGTCGCGCAGCTCGCCGAGGTTGCGCAGCACCCGGAGCATGACCTCCTGGACCACGTCGTCGACGTCGGCGTGCCCCTCCAGGGCCCGGCCCACGATGGTGTAGACCAGCGGCAGATATCCGGCGACGAGCCGGTCGACCGCCCCCGGATCGCCGGCGCGGGCCGCGATGACGGTCGCCGTGTCAGGTTGTCCCACCATGTCTCTCCACTCCGTGTATCCGCTGCACAGGGAGACGGGCGCGGCAGACATGGATAACACGAATCGGGGACGGGGTCATCGGCGTCACGGTTAGCCGGGCGGCCGATCGGGCACAGAAAACGGCATGCGCATGTCGGTTCGGCTCAATCTGCCCCGCGAGGTGGACAGCGTTCCCGCCGTGCGCCGGCTGTTGCGGTGCGCCCTGACGATCCTTCGTGTGGATCGCCAGGCCGGCGCCGATCTGGAGATCGCCCTCACCGAGGCGTGTGCCAACGTGGTCAAGCACGCCGCCGGGGCGGAGGACTTCGAGGTCCGCCTGGACGTCGGCGAGGACCGCTGTTCCATCGATGTGGTGGATCACGGTTCCGGCTTCGACCCGGCGGCGGACGCCGTACCCTCGCCGACCAGTGAGCGTGGGCGAGGCCTTCTCCTGATCAAGGCGCTGGGCGAGAACGTTCGCATGCACTCCAGCCCGCGCAGTGGAAGCCTGATCCACTTCGAGAAGTCCTTCGCCTGAGGGCTGTCGCGCCGGGCCACCCCTGGGTGGGTTGTCCCGGCGCGATTTGCTTGCCGTATAACAAATAACCGGTTGCTGTCCCTCGCTGCCCGCTGTCGCTCTGCACGTCGCTTCGTGGAAGGAGTCTGGAATGTCTGATCAGCCGGCACCCCTCGGCTCGCTCCTACGGGCCGCGCCGCCCGACCGCCTGCCCGAGATCGCCGCCGAGCACCTGCGGCGCCACTTCTCCGCCGGAGCCGTCGAGGTGCTCGTACCCGACCTCACCGGCACCCGCCTGCATCCGCTGATCGGTGAGCCCGACCCCACCGACGCGACCACCGCCATGCGTTGTTTCGGCAGCCAGCAGCCGAGCACCGAGCGCGCCCCGGCCGGACAGGTCCGGTTACACCTGCCACTCACCTGCTGGGGTGAGCGGGTCGGCGTGCTCCGGGCCGACCTGCCCGCGGCACCCCCCGCGGAGATCGCCGAGCGGCTCGCCGCCGACAGCGACGACCTGGCCATCGCGCTCCGGGCCGCCGAGACCGCCACCGACCGCTACCACCAGGCCCGGCGCCGCGGCCGGCTCACCATGGCCGCCGAGCTGCAATGGGACCTACTGCCCGGCCGGGCACTCGGCGACGATCGGTTCCTGGTCGCCGGTCAACTGGAGCCGGCGTACGACGTCCGCGGCGACCACTTCGACTGGGCGCTGGACGGCGACCGGCTGACCCTGACCGTGCTCAACGGGGACGGCGACGGGATGGAGGCCGCGCTGCTCACCTCGCTGGCCGTCAACGCCATGCGCAACGCCCGCCGCTTCGGCGCCGACATCGTCGAGCAGGCCGAACTCGCCTCCGACGCGGTCCACGCCAGATATTCCGGCGGCGTGCACGCCGCCACCCTGCTGCTGGAGATCGACCTGGTCAGCGGTGGAGTGGCCGCGGTCGACGCCGGATCGCCGCACTGCCTGATCGCACGCGGCAGCGGCATCGAGCAGGTCCCGTTGGAGCAGCAGTTGCCGCTCGGCATGTTCGGTGAGGCCCACTACGAGATTCAGCGATTCCAGCTCGAACCGGGCGATCGGATGCTCGTGGTCAGCGACGGCGTCCACGCCGCGACTCCCACCGGGCTCCCCCGATTCGGGGAATCCGGACTGCTCAGCGCACTTCGCCGGACACGGTTGCAGCCGGCCACCGAGGCGGTCGGTACGGTGTTGCGGAGCCTGCGCGAATATCATGCCGGAGCCGAGCCGGATGATGACGCGGTCATGGTCTGCTTGGATTGGCGTCGCTGATCGTTGTTTCCGGCGCCACCGGACCGGGTATACATGCAGGTTCACGGGTCCGCCGACTGCCGATGACGGGGATACGAGATGAATCGTGCCACCGAGATCGCCGCGGCTGTCGAGTCGTCGGTGGAGGCGCTGGTGGACGTCCTCGAACGGGCCCGGGTCGCACAGCAGCCGACCGTACCGCCCGCCCAGCTGCGGGTGCTGACCATCGTCGCCGGTAACCGGCACACCAACATGAGCCGGCTGGCCGAGGCCCTCGACGTCGTGCCGTCGTCGGCGAGCCGCCTCTGCGACCGGCTGGAGGCGACCGGGCTGCTACGCCGGGTCGCCGACCCACGCGACCGTCGCGAGGTGCGGTTGCTGCTCACCTCGGCGTCCCGGCGGCTCCTGGCCGACCTGCGGGAGCGGCGGCAGGCCGCGCTCGCCGAGGTGCTGGAGCGGATGCCCGCCGCCGCCCGGCAGGACCTGCTCCAGGCACTGCAGGCGTTCGAGTCGGCGGCCACCGTGCCCGGCGACACCGGCCGGCAGGACCGCCGGAGCGCCTGATCCCGTCCCGGTAGGCTTCGGCGGGTGCGTATCGGCATCGTGATCCTTCCCGACCAGCGCTGGGCCGTCGCGAGCCGCCGCTGGCGCCTGGCCGACGAGTTCGGCTTCGACCAGGCGTGGACCTACGACCACCTCGGCTGGCGTGACCTGGTCGACGGCCCGTGGTTCGACCCGGTGCCCACCCTGACCGCGGCCGCCCTGGTCACCACCCGGATCCGGTTGGGTACGTATGTGGCGACGCCGAACTTCCGGCACCCGGTGCACTTCGCCCGGGAGGTCACCGCCCTCGACGACATCTCGGCCGGGCGGCTCGTCCTCGGCCTGGGCGCCGGTGGCATCGGGTTCGACTCGGCGGTGCTCGGGCAGCCGGAGCTCACCCCGCGCGCCCGGGTCGACCGGTTCGCCGAGTTCCTGGAGCTGCTCGACACCATCCTGCGGCAGCCGGCCACCACCTGGTCCGGCGAATGGTTCTCCGCGGTCGACGCCCGCAGCATTCCCGGCCCGCTCCAGACGCCCCGCCCGCCGTTCGTGGTCGCCGCCAACGGCCCGCGGGCACTGCGGCTGGCCGCCCGCTACGGCGACGGCTGGGTCACCACCGGCCCGCAGCAGTTGGACAGCGCGGAACTGTGGTGGAAAGAGGTGACCGTGCTCCGCGACCGGTTCGACGCGACCCTGGAAGCGGCCGGTCGGCCACTGGACTCGGTGGACCGATATCTCAACCTGGACACGTCACCGATCTTCTCGATGAGCAGTGTGGAGGCCTTCACCGACGCGGTCGGCCGGGCCCGGGAACTCGGATTCACCGACGTGATCGCGCACTGGCCGCGCGAGTCGAGCTGGTACACCGGCGACGAGAAGGTGCTGGAGGCGGTGGCCGCCGAACTGCCCCGCCTACGCCTTTGACAGGCGCCTTACCTTTGATGCTCGCCGTCCGGAAAGTATTTCCTCGTCCAATTCGGACTGTTAACGATTCGCCGAAGATCGAGTGGGATTTCTCACCCGGGGCCGGTGGGCAGCGGCGGCCACTCGCCGTGCCGGCGCAGGACCGGCACGGCGACAACGGCGCGAATCAGCGGCCGTGCGCGGCCCGGTACGCGTTGCTGACCTCCTGCGGAATGCGGCCCCGCTCGGAGATTTTGTGCCCGTTGCTGATCGCCCACTCGCGGATCAGCCGGTTCTCGTCGCGAGAGCCGGCGGTGCGGACCGGAGCAGCGCCACGCGACGGGATGCGCCCCGACGTGGTGCGGCCCAGACGAGTGCCCGCGCTGATGAACGGATCCAGAGCCTTACGCAGCTTTCCGGCATTGGACTCGGAAAGGTCGATCGTGTAGCTGACGCCGTCGAGACTGAACTCGACAGTCCGATCCGCCTTGTTGCCGTCCAGATCGTCGATCAGGGTGGTGATTACCTGCCGCGCCATAACGACTCCCGAGAAGAATAATTCAACCGCGCCCAGTCTGGCGCGCAACCGGTCGCCGGCGCAACTCCTGACCGCGATCCGGCAATTCTTTCCCGTCGGTTATCGGAATGGGACCGGGAATGGGAGCCGAATCCGTCAAAGCCCGGTTGGCCGAGGGACAGGTTCCCACGTTAGGGTCGGCGCCATGCAGGACGAGCAGGCCGCCTGGCGGGAGCAGCAACGGCACGCCGTGGCCGTTCGCGCCGCCGCTCTGGAGGCCGACCGGGCCGCGGAGACCCGCCGGGCCGAGGCGCTGCTCGACGACTTCGTCCACCGGGCCGGTGAGCTCGGGCTGCGCCCGCACGTGCTGGTCGCACGCAGCCTCGACGGGCGATCGACGTACAAGACGCATGTCCGCGGGTGGTATCTGAAATCCGATCGGTCGGTCGCCGTCGGCGAGGACGGTGGTTACTACGTGCTCACCGTCGCGCCGTCGCTGCGGGCCCGGTTCGCCGGGGCCGACCTGTCACCGAGCGCCGCCCGCCTGATCGTGGGCGCCGGTGGCGGCGACGGCGACCCGATTCCGCTGGCCACCCTGCTGGAGCGCCGACTGACCGCGGGCGAGCGATGGCCGTGAGGCTCCTGGCGGCGGCCGCTTCGCTGCTCGCCGTCGTGCTGTCCGCCCATCCGGCGGCAGCCGTCGGCCCCGCCACCGCTTCGTTCGCTTCAGCCTCGCGCGACGCCGCCGCACTCGGTTCCGCTTCGCTCGGCGCCGCCGCACTCGGTTCCGCTTCGCTCGGCGCCGCCGCACTCGGTTCCGCTTCGCTCGGTGTCGCCGCTGAGGTGCCGTGTCCCAAGCCGAAGATCGCCAAGCCGAGTGCCCCGCCGCGGCCCACCCCGCCGGCCGAGGTGGCCGAGGACATGGCGGTCGGCGGGCCGGCCCTCGCCACGCACGGGCTGATCGTCCCGGCCGGCAGCCCCAGCCCACCCGCGCTGACCGCGACCACCTGGCTGGTCGCCGACCTCGACACCGGTGAGGTGCTCGGCGCCTGCGGCCCGCACGTGCACCAGACTCCGGCCAGCGTGCAGAAGATGCTGCTCGCCGCGACCGCGATCGATCAGCTCGACCCGACACAGAAGATGCGGGTCACCAAGGGCGACCTGGACATCGAGCCGAACAGTTCGGCGGTCGGCCTGGTGGTCGGCGGCACCTACACGATCTCGACGCTGTGGCTGGGCCTGATGCTCAACTCCGGCAACGACGCGGCCAACGCGCTGGCCCGGCTGGCCGGTGGCGGCGGTGCCGACGGGCTGCAGAAGACGGTCGCCGCGATGAACGCCAAGGCCGCCTCGATCGGCGCGCGCCAGACACACGCGGTCACCCCCTCCGGGCTGGACGGCAAAGGGCAGTTCACCAGCGCGTACGACTTGGCGCTCATCGCCCGGGTCTGCTTCGCGAGCGCCGACTTCCGCAAGTATGTGCTGACGAAGACCGCCCAGATGCCCGCCCAGAAGAACCCGAAGGTCGGCGGCTTCCAGTTCCAGAACGAGAACAAGCTGATCTACAACTACCCGGGCGCACTCGGCGGGAAGACCGGCTTCACCACCCTGGCCCGGCACAGTTACGTCGGCGCGGCCACCCGTGACGGCCGTACCCTGGTGGCCACCCTGCTCGGCGCCGAGGCCCGGCCGTTGCGCGGCTGGGAACAGGGCGCCGCACTGCTCGACTGGGGGTTCGCCCTGCCCGCCGGCACCTCGGTCGGCAAGCTGGTCACCCCGGAGGAGGTCGCCGCCGCCGCGAAGGCCGCGTCGGCCACCCCGGAACTCACCGGCGCCGTCGCGGGTGCCGGCATCCAGGCCGCCCACCCGGGCGGTCCGACCGGTTTCACCGTGATCGCGGCCGTCGCGGTGGCGGTGGCGCTGATCGCGGTGCCCCTGCTGCTCCTGCTGACCCAGCGCCGGCAACGCCGGTTACAGAAATCCGACTGACCCAGCGCCGACAGCGCCGCCTACAGAAATCCGACTGACCCAGCGCCGGCAACGCCGTCCACAGAAAATCCGACTGACCCCGCAACGGCGGCCACCGACTCACCGGATCGGCGACGGGCGGCCGTGGACGACGAGGTGTACTCGCCGGATCGGCGACGGGCGGCCGGTGGACGACGAGGTGTACTCGCCGGATCGGCGACGGGCGGCCGGTGGACGACGAGGTGTGGTCGTCGGGCGGGCTAGGCGAAGGCCAGGCCGAAGAGCCAGAGCACGGCGATCAGTAGGGCCGAGGCGAGTTCCACGAGCAGGGAGAGGCCGACCGCGCCGATCGCGGAGCGGGTCGAGGGCCAGGCGCGGTCCGGGCCGAGACGGCGCAGCTCCATCAGCCAGACGCCGAGGATGAAACCGAGCACCAGGCCCACGAACGGCACCACGAAGAAGCCGATCAGGCCGAGCACCCCGCCGACGATCACGGCCGAGCCGGGCACGCCGGTGTCCTTGAGCTTCTTGCCCGGCCACACGAATTTGACCACCATGCCGATGCCGGCGATCAGCGTGGCGAGCACCGCGACGAGCAGCCGGGCGCTGCCGGAGCCGTCGCTGAGCAGCGCCCAGAGCAGCACCCCACTCCAGGTGAGCAGCAGGCCGGGCAGGATCGGCACGATCACGCCGATCACCCCGGTCAGGATCACCAGGCCGGAGATGAGGGTGATGGCCGCGCTCGTGTCGCTCAATTCCATGCGGCACACCTTGCCCCACCGCCGCCGGAACTCTCAACCGGGCCCCTCCGCCGCCGATGGAAGGGCCATCGCGGAACCGAGCGACCGAGGCCGAGCCGCGAGGCCGAACAAGACCGCGAGCAGGGCCGGATTCGAAGCAACCGGTAGGCAACTGTCCGTGACCGGAACGTGCACCCTCCGCGCTTGAAAGTTTCTCCTGTCAGCCGGTGCCCACCCAGCCAGGGGCGCCGACGAGCAACCGGGGGAAACAAACATGACCAGCACCGTGACGACCGCTGCCGACCTCATCGCCGACACCGCTTCCGCCACGCCCGTGCTCACCGTGCGCGAGCAGGAAGACCTGATCCGCACGCACATGCCGCTGGTCGGCCACCTGGTGCGGGACATGCTCAGCCGGATCCCGAACCACATCCACCGCGACGACCTGACCAGCGCCGGCCTGCACGCCCTGGTCACCGCGGCCCGCGGCTGGGACCCGCAGCGCGGCGTCCCGTTCCACCGCTTCGCCGGCACCCGGATCCGCGGCGCCCTGCTCGACGAGCTGCGCGCGCTGGACTGGGCGACCCGTTCGGTGCGGTCGAAGGCCCGCAACACCGACGTCACCCGTCAGCAGCTGACCACCACGCTGGGCCGCACCCCCACCCCGGAGGAGCTGGCGCAGGCGCTCGGCACCACCACGACCGACCTGCACCAGACCGACACCGACGTGCAGCGGGCGACCGTACTCTCGCTGCAGGGTTTCACCACCAGCAGCGCCGACGACCTGGTCACCGAGCGTGACCCGGGCCCGGAGGAGATGCTGCTTCGCCGCGAGCAGATCGGCTACCTGCACCACGCGATCGACTCGCTGCCGGAGCGGCTGCAGACGGTCGTCAACGAGTACTTCCTTCAGGAGCGCCCGATGGCGGAGATCGCCGCCGACCTGGGTGTCACCGAGTCACGGGTGTCGCAGCTGCGCGCCGAGGCGCTGTCGCTGCTGCGCGACGGCCTGAACACGCACCTCAACCCGGAGATGGCGCCGGTCCCGGACAACCCGGAGAGCATCACGGCTCGTCGCCGCGCCACCTACTACGCGAACATCGCCAGCAACACCACCATGCGCAGCCGCCTGGCGATGACCAACGCGCAGGGTCACACGGCGCTCGGGCGCGGCGTCAAGCCGGCCACCGCCGCCTGACATATCCGACATCGAATGGGCTCGGCGTCTCCGGACGCCGAGCCCGTTCCCCTTCCCCAAGATCAAACCCCTCCGGCGGTACGGCCACGCGCCCCCACCCGACATGAGGCATCGCCCCGTCCCGCGGTGAAGGCGGAAGGCACTCACCCCCATGGCCGACGGCCGGGCCGGGGTCAGCCGAGTTCGAGGGAGGTGACCGCGTAGATGCCCGGGCGGTCGATCTGCGGGACGCCGCCGGTGTACATCCGTGCCGTGTCCCAGGTCGCTTTGAGTCCGGCCCGTTCGGCCAGTCGATTGGCCATCTGATGATCAGCCGGCACGTCGATCATGACCGGAACGTCGTCCCCGGCTGCGGGCACCACACCGCCGCCGAGCAGGGCGGTGCCGCCGCCGATGAGTTCCGCGCCGCTCGGCCGGACACCGCCGGGCACAGTCAAGGCGGCCAGCAGTGTCTCGGCGATCTCCGGCGAGTCGGCGAAGAGCGGCCCGATCCGGTCCACGTCACCGGCCGGTCGACGGGCCGCGAACCCGACGATCGTCCCGCCTCGCCGCGCGACCACGGCCCGCCGCCCGGGCAGAGTGATCCACAGGGCGAGGAAGGCGTCCCGCTCGGCCGGGAAGAACCGCCGATCGTAGGCGGCCAGATCACCGAACCCGACGCTGCGCGCATCGGTCACCTCGATGCCGGAGTCCCGGCGCAGCCCACCGAGGACACCCTGGTAGCGGGTGGTGGTCCAGGCCGCCTGAAAGCCTGACCTGCGGTAGTTGTCCTGCTGGGCGACCACTCCGTCGAGCCCGATGTCGCGTCCGGCGAGCCGCTCCATGCCGGCCTGCCAGGTCCGGTACCCGAACCCGCGCCCCCGGAACTCCGGAACCGTCAGATAAAGCCCGATAAACCCGTGCCCGGTTCCATACCGGATCGCGGAGATCGAGGTGATCGGTCGCCCGTCCAGCCGCCCGACGAGGAACCCGCCCGGGTCCGTCGGGTAGAAGGCGCTCTCGTCACCGTCGCCCGGATTCCAGCCTTCGGCCACCGCCCACCCGGCGATCACGCGCACGTCGTCAGCACTGGCCGCCGACACTCTGAATTCAGCCACCCGGCCACTCTAATTCGCAATACCGACAAACCGGTCAGCCCCGCCGCAACCGGACGCGAGGAGGTGGGGGCACGAAGCGGAACAACGCCATCAACCGGGCGCGAGGAGTGAGGGCGCGAAGCGGAACGACGCCGCGATCCGTGTGGTGGCCTGTGCGGCGGTCCGCGGTACAGGCCACCACCTCGGGTGGTGGTCAGGCCAGGGAGGCCAGGACCTTCGGGAGATCGGTGGTGTGCAGGACACCGAGGCGGCGGGTGGCCCGGGTGACCGCCACATAGAGGTCGGACAGTCCGCGGGGCGACTCGGCGATGATCTCGTCGGGGGCGACCACCAGCACCGAGTCGAACTCCAGCCCCTTCGCCTGGCGAACGGTCATCAGCGCCACGTGGTTGAGCAGGTCGGGCTGCTCGCCGATGGCCGCGCCGGGAACCGCGGCGACCAGGTCGGCGCCGAGCGACTCCTCCAGCCGCTCCGGCACCAGGATGCCGAGACGGCCCTCCTCGATGAGGGCGGCCTCCTTCCGTACCGCAGCGATCAGGTCTTCGGAAAGGGTGTCGGCCGGCACCCGCCGCGCCCATGGGGTGACGCCGGCGGACCGCACCGACCGCGGCGGCCGCAGCGCGGGATCGACCGCGGCGAGCACGTCGGCCGCGACCGCCATCACCTCGGCCGGGGTCCGGTAGTTGACGCTGAGCTCGACGATCCGCCAGCGCTGTGCGACATAGGGCTCGAAGACCTGCTCCCAGCTGTTGGTGCCGGCCAGTTCGGAGGTCTGGGCGACGTCACCGACGGCAGTGACCGAGCGGCTCGGGCAGCGACGCATGAGCAGGCGCCAGGCCATCGGGGACAGTTCCTGCGCCTCGTCCACGATGACGTGACCGAAGACCCAGGTCCGGTCGGCGGCGGCCCGTTCGGCGGCGGTGCGGGTGTCGATCACCTCGTGGCGCTCGACGAACGCGCCCGCGTCGACGACGTCGAGAGCGGACAGGATCTCGTCCTTCTCGGCGCCCTCGTCCTCGAAGTCGAGCGACCGGGAGCCTTCGACGATTTCGAGGACGCCTTCCGCGTACTCGATGGCGGCCTTTCTCTGCCGTTGTTGTTCGCGGACCTTGAGGGTGTCGTCGACGCCGAGGAGTTCGGCGAGTTCGTCGAGAAGCGGGACGTCGGCCGGGGTCCAGCCGGCCGACCGGGCGCGCAGCAGTTCGGCCGGCAGCCCGGCCGACTCCAGCCGGTCGGCGTCGCTGAGCAGATCGCGCAGCACCTGACGCGGGGTGAGGACCGGCCAGAAGTCGAAGAGGGCCAGCTGGACGTCGACGTCTTCGCGTAGTTCGCGGCGGGTCTCGGCGAGGTCGGCCTCGGAGAGCAGGTTGTCGCCGCCGAGCGGGTCGGCGCCGATCCGCTCGGCGATCTGCTGGGAGAGCTGGTGGATGGCCTCGGTGACGAAGATCTGCCGGGCGACGTTGTGCGGGCGTCCGGAGCGGCGGGCCGCGGTCCGGGCGGCGAGCAGCACCTCACGTTCGATGCGCAGCGGGTAGCCGTCGTGGTCGACCTCGACGAAGTCGTCGGGCAGGGTCTGCCGGTCGGCGACCGCGTTCTCCAGGGCGTCGAGCATGTCGGTGCCGCCCTTGATCGCGGCGACCGCCGGTGACTCGGCGGCGTGCGCGCGGACGCCGGGGAACATGTCGCCGAGGGTGGCCAGCAGCACACCGGTCTCGGCGAGGCCGGGCAGCACCTGCGAGATGTAGCGCAGGAAGGTGGTGTTCGGCCCGAGGATCAGCACACCGCTGCGGGTCAGCTGTTCGCGGTAGGTGTAGAGCAGATAGGCCGCCCGGTGCAGGGCGACCGCGGTCTTGCCGGTGCCCGGACCGCCCTGGACGACGAGGACACCGGGCAGCCCGGAGCGGATCACCTCGTCCTGTTCGGCCTGGATGGTCTCGACGATGTCGCGCATCCGGCCGGTCCGGTTGGCGGTCAGCGCGGAGAGCAGCGCCGCCTCGCCTGTCACATCCTCCCGCCCGGTGCCGTCGCCGGCCTCGATGTCGAGGGTCTCGTCGTCGATGCCGGTGAGGACCCGGCCGCGGGTGCGCAGGTGTCGGCGGCGGGTGACCCCCTCCGGGTGCACGGCGGTGGCCAGGTAGAACGGCCGGGCGGCGGGGGCCCGCCAGTCCACCAGGAGCGGACCGGCGTCGCGATCCTCGGCGAAGAGGCCGAGCCGCCCGATATAGCGCGGACTGTCCGCGGAGAAGTCGAGTCGCCCGAAACAGAGGCCGTTCTCGACGGAATTGAACTGCGCCAGTTGTTCGGCATAGTGGGCGCGGGTGGCTTCCCGCTGGGTGCGGCCCTGTGGAGTGCCGCCCGCCTCCAGGAGGATCGCGCGCAGCCGGTTGTCGGCCTGCTCACGCAATTGATCCAGGCGCTGGTAGAGCGTGGTCAAGTACGCCTGCTCAGACTCGATGTCGGCGCTTGAGCTTGACAAAGTCGCCCCTTTTTGTGGTATCATTCCGGCGTTCGGCAACCATTCCTATGGTTGCCTTTTTGTTTGCCCGTAGAGCATTCGGCAAACGACCAGAATAGCCGAGGCGCGGCGGGTTACGGGCTGGGGCGCAAGTGTCCGGAACCCGTCATCGACACGCCGGGGCCGTTACGCCCGATGGGCGGCCGTCATTAACCGGGACATGGACAACAGCCACCCGAAGCTCCTGCGCCTGGGTGCCGTGGCCCTCGCCGCGGCCACCACTCTCACCGTCGCCGCCTGCACCGAGGAGGAGAACCCGGAGCCGGCCGGCAACGCCGCCGCCGCGGTCCAGGGCCGGCAGGCCGCCGGTCCCCAGCCGAAGACGCTGGACGGGGCCAAGGCCGCCGCGCAGACCGTGTTCGACAGGTTCAGCGGCGGCGACTTCGCCGGCGCCTGGGACATGTACACGGCGGCCGGCAAGAAGGCGATCACCAAGGACGACTACGTCAAGCTGAACACCGCCTGCTCCCGCAAGGGCCTGGCGATCCAGCTGACCAGCGCCCGGATGGAGGGCGCCGACAAGGCCGTGGTGATCGCGAAGCAGTTGGTCGCGGCCCAGTCGTACACCATGGTCTACGAGCAGGACGCCTGGAAACTGGAGCCGGCCAAGGAGGGCCTGAGCCTCTACAAGATGGGCGCCACCAAGGCGATCGCCGCCCAGAAGAAGGCCGGCACCTGCGCCAACTCATGAGTTTCGGGGGCCCGCCGCGAACCGCGGCGGGCCCCGCTCTCCCGCGATGTCTAGGCGGCCACCACCGGCAGGCCGTCCGGGCCGGTCAGCGCCAACCGGGTCCGCAGCGTGCCCCGGCTGGCGATCTTGTCGTAGTACGCGGCCCGCCGCCGGGCCACACAGCCCTCCTTGGGCGGGTTCTCCGCCGCCAGGGCCGGGTCCAGGTGGGTGTTCAACCCGTCCCGGAGCAGCAACAGCGCCTCGGCTCGCAACTGCGACACCCGGGACTCGCTGACACCGAGTTCGGCGGCGATCTGGGCCATCGGCCGCTCGGCGTAGAAGTAGCCCTCCACCACTACCCGCAGCCGCTCGGGCAGCGCGTCGACCGCGTGCCGCAGGTAGCCGAACCGCTCCCGGCGCAGCAGCATGTCCTCCGGGCCGAGACCCGGCTCGGTGACGATGTCGTCGGCGGTCGCGGTGGCGAAGCCCTGCAGGCTGAAGACCGTCGCGCGGTGCACGTCGCCCTCGCCGTGCTCGATGTCCTCGACACTGCAGCCGAGCTTGTCGGCCACCTCCTGCACGGTCGGGGTCCGGCCCAGCTCGGCCATCAGCTCCTCACGGGCCGAGTCGGTACGTCGGGCCCGCTGCCGTACCGAGCGGCTGGCCCAGTCCAGACCACGTAGCTCGTCCAGCAGCGCGCCGCGGACCCGGGCCGCCGCGAACCGCGGGAACGGCACACCGCGCTCGGGGTCGAATCCGCGGGCCGCCGCCACCAGCGCGGCATAACCGGCGGACAGCAGATCGTCCCGGTTCACGTGCGAGGGAACCCGGGCCAGCATCTCGCGGACCAGGTGCCCGACGAGCGGCATGTTCGCCCGGACGATGTCCTCGCCACGCCGCTCGATCGCAGGTGTCTCAACACTCATCGGGGGTCTCCTCAGGTACCGGCCGGTCAGGGGGGATGTCCGGCGCTGAGGAGAAAGATGGGGCGCGCTGAGTGCGGACCGGTTCGCCTTCGGGTGCGAAGCGGTTGCAGAGGGTGCCGAGCTAGAATGATCAGTAATCGACCACTCGGAGTTTCCATCTTCATGACTTCCTTCACCGAGCTCGGCGTGCCCGCCGTCCTCAACACGGCGCTCGACCGGCTCGGGATCACCACCCCGTTCCCCATCCAGACGGCCACCCTTCCCGACACCTTGGCCGGCCGGGATGTGCTGGGTCGGGGGCGTACCGGTTCCGGCAAGACGTACGCCTTCGTGATCCCGCTCGTGGCCCGGCTCACCGCCGCGGCCCGCAAACCTCAACCCGGCCGTCCCCGGGCGCTCATCCTTGCGCCCACCCGGGAGCTGGCCACCCAGATCGAGGCGACGCTGCGCCCCCTGGCCGACGCGGCCGGCCTGCGTACCCTCGTGGTCTTCGGCGGTGTCGGGCCCAACCCGCAGATCAAGGCGCTGAAAGCGGGCGTCGACGTGCTGGTGGCCTGCCCCGGCCGGCTCGACGACCACATCCGTGGCGGCCACGCCTCCCTCGACGCGGTCGAGGTGACCGTTCTCGACGAGGCCGACCACATGGCCGACCTGGGCTTCCTGCCGGTGGTGCGGCGGCTGATGTCGCAGACCCCGGCCGGCGGTCAGCGGCTGCTCTTCTCGGCCACCCTGGACAACGGGGTCGACGTGCTGGTGCAGAAATTCATGCGCCGCCCGGTCACCCACCACGTCGACTCGGCCGCCCAGGCACCGATCGAGATGGACCACCACGTGCTGCACGTGCGTGACGACGACCGGTTCGGCATCCTCGTCGAACTGCTCGCGGCGCCCGGGCGGACGGTGGTGTTCACCCGCACCAAGCGGCGTGCCAAGGTGCTGACCCGTCAGCTCAACGCGGCCGGGGTCCCGGCCGTCGAGCTGCACGGCAACCTGGCGCAGAACGCGCGTAACCGCAACCTGTCGGCGTTCTCCGACGGCTCCGCGGGCACGCTCGTCGCCACCGACATCGCGGCCCGCGGCATCCACGTCGACGACGTGAGCCTGGTCATCCACGCCGACCCGCCGGTCGAGCACAAGGCCTACCTGCACCGCTCCGGCCGGACCGCGCGGGCCGGCAACCGCGGCACGGTGATCACGCTGATGACCGACGAGCAGCAGGCCGATGTACGCGATCTGGCCCGCAAGGCCGGCATCCGCCCGGTCACCACCCGCACCCGGCCCGGCGACGCGCTGCTGGCCGAGTTGGCGCCGGGTGAGCGGACCTTCGTGGCACCGGCTCCCCCGGCCGCGCCGTCGACACCGGCCACGCAGTCACGGCCGGCGTCGCCCGAGGACGGCACCGGTTCGGCCGGGCGGTCTCGCTCCCGTCGTCCACGTCGTGGGCGCGGTCGCTCCACTGCGGACGGCGCCACGGCGGCCACCGCGGCGCCCGCGACACCGGCCGCCGGTCAGAACCGGCAGCGCGCCGCGGCCAAACCCGCCGACAACGGGCAGGGTTCTCGTCGGCGGACGTCCGCGTCCGGCTCCGGCCAGGGCCGTGGTTCCGGTTCGGACCATCGCTCCGGTACGCCGCAGCAGCGCACCACTCCGGCCGGCAACGGCACGCGTGCCGCCGCACCACGGACCGCCGCGGCGTCCACCCGTTCCGGTACCTCGGCCTCGCGTTCCGGCACCTCGGCCACGCCGCGTTCCACCTCGGCCGGGGCGGGTGCGGCCGCTTTCTCGGCTCGCGGCGGAGGCCGTCGCGGCGGCCGTTGACCGCCAATCACTGATCGCACCACCGACCGCCGGCCGTCTCCAACGGCCGGCGGTCGCCGTTTCACCCCGCCCAGCCGCGCGCCCTCCCAGAGACCCCGTCCGGCCGCGCGCCCTCCTGAGACCCCGTCCGGCCGCGCGCCCTGCACGCAGGACCTCATCAGGGCTGATGATGGCCGTCTCGGAGGCGGGCCGCCAGCTGGGTGCGGTTGGTGACGCCCAGCTTGGCCAGGGTGTTGCGGACGTGGGTCTCCACGGTTCGTTCGGAGATGTGCAGCCGGGCCGCGATCGCCCGATTGGCCAGGCCCTCGGCGGCCAGCACGGCGATCTCCCGTTCCCGGGCGGTCAGGTCGTCGCGGGACAGGGTGGCGGCCTCGGCGGCGATCGCGGGCAGGTTCAGGCGGCGGGCGATGGCGAGCGCCTTCCCGGCCAGGGTTCGACTACGGTGCGTGTCCGTTTCGTGGACGCTCCGGGCGTACGCCAGAAAAGCGAGTGCGGCGAAAGGCGCGGCACCGGCGTCCCGCTCCAGGGTGATCGCGTCGGTGAAGTGCCGCTCCGCGGCCGCCCGGTCGCCGATCGCGGCGGCGATCGTGCCGAGCGGGCGGGCCAGCACCCCGTAGCAGGCGGTGGTCATGTTGAGGAACCGGTTCGCGAACGGCAGCAACCGTAGGTAGCCGTCGGCGGCCAGATCGACGTCGCCGGTCCAGGCCGCCACCTCGGCCGCGCTCAGCACCACGAACAACTGCCGACTGTCCGGCGGCAGATCCGGCATCATCGTGCGGAACAGGCGGACACAGTCGGCGGCGGTCTCCCGGTCCCCGGCGAGCACCGCCAGCCGGCCGATGTTGGCCGCCGCGATCGGCTCGGCACCGTACCGGGCCGCCGCCTCACGCAGGTCACCCGGCCAGTCGGGCAGCTCACCCGTGAACGGCGCCAGCGAACCGACGAACGCCGAATGCAACTCCCGCATCGGCTGCTCCTCGAACGTCCCGGCCAGCGCGAACGCCTCGTCGGCGGCCTCTCGGGCGGCGACGAGCCGACCGCCGAGGAAACGCCGGGCGGCCCGCGCCCGCAGCAGATGCCAGCGGGCGACCGGCCGGCCGATCCGCTCGGTCAGCACGGCCAGCCCGGACACCTCGGCATCGAAGGATGCCAGGTCACCGAGAGTGAGCAGCCCGTCGAGTCGCCACAGCCGGCCCCACAGTTCGGCGTCGGCCCGCCCGGAGGCGACCGCCAGGTCACGGCTGCGCCGGGCCAGATCGAGCACCTCTTCGGTCGCCGCGTAGGGGTCCAGCACCTCGTGGCGCGCGTGCACCGCGGCGGCGAGCGCACCCGGGTCGCCGATCTGCTCGGCCAGATCCATCGCCTGCCGGCTGACCACCTCGGCCCGCGCATGATCCCTGGTCTCCACCAGCAGATACGCATAGTGCGCTAGCAGTTCGGCGTGGGCGGCGTCCGGATCGCCCGACGGCGACAGGGCCAGGGCGCGTTCGCAGAGGCGCAGGGCCGCGGGAGCGACCTGTCCGCCGTGGCCGCGCACGACCAGGGCCGCGGCCGTGGCGAGTCGCGGATCACCGTCGCTCTCGGCGGTGTCGAGGACGGCGGAGCAGTCGGCGACGGCGAGGGCGAGGCGTCCGTCACGGCAGGCCGCTTCGGCCCGGGCCAGGCGTAGCCACGGGTCGCCCGGCAGCAGATCGAGGGCCTGGCCGAGCCAGGTGGCGGCGGCGTGGTGGTCGAGCCGACGGGTCGCCTCGGCCGCTGCGGCCTCGCAGGCTTCGCGGGCGGCCTGTCGGGACATCTCGTCGACCGCGGACCGCACCCGGTGCCGGGCGGTCTCCTCGGAACGCGCGCCCGACGCGCACAGGACGTCGGCGATCCGGCGGTGGGCGCCGATCCGCTCGGCCCGGCTCAGCCGCGCGTAACACGCCTCCCGGATCAGTTCGTGCACGAACCGCAGCCGGGCCGGCGCCCACGGATCCTCGGCGAGCACCCCGGCCCCGATCGCCTCGGCCAGCAGCGACTCCACGCAGGCATCGGCCGGACGGCCCGGATCGGCGGCGGTGAGGTCGGTCAAGAGGACGGCGTCGACGTCCGGGCCGAGAGCGGCGGCCAGGCCGAGCAACTCGCGGCAGGCCGGGGTGAGGGCCGCGGTGCGACGGCCGGCGAGACGCAACAGACCGTCGGGCAGATCAAGATCGATTGCCGATTCCCGCGGTACGGGCACCAACCTCGCCAGCTCCCGGGTGTAGAGCGGGTTGCCGCCGCCGAGCCGGTGCACCAGCGGCGGCCAGGTGGGGTGTACCGGGCCACCGGCGTGCAGCGTCAGGTAGCTCGCGACGGCCGCCCGGTCCCAGGGCTGCAGGACCAGCGGCACCGGGCCGGCCAGGTCGATGTCGAGGGCGCGAGCGGTCACCACGACGAGCATCGGGATGTCGCTGATCTCCCGGGCCAGGGTGGTCAGCAGGGCCAGCGAGGCGGGGTCGGCCCAGTGCATGTCCTCCAGGACGAGAATCAGCCCGCCGTCACTCCCGGCCGGTGGAGCACACACCGCCGGTTCGAGGCCGTCGGGACAGCGGCGGGCACTCCACCGAAGCGCGGCGGTGCGTAACGCGGCGACCGTGGCGCGGACGGCACGGAACCGGGCGACCGCCGGTGGCTCGCCGGTGTCACCGGTGACGAGAGTCTGCGGTCCGAGTCCGGGCAGCCCGCAGTCGAGCAGGCGCAGCCACGGCCAGAACGCGGGTGCCCCCTCGTCCGGGTCGGCGCGGCCGGTCAACACGACGGCGCGGGCCGCGGTCGCCCGGGACACGAACTCCTCGACCACCGCCGTCTTACCGATACCGGCCTCGCCGATGATCAGCACCACCGCGCCGGACCCGGTGGACGCCTCCGCGCGCAGCCGGTCCAGGGTGGCCACTTCGGCCACCCTGGCGACCAGGCGTGCGGATCCCATGGGCACATCCTGCCGGTGCGGTGGACGCGGAGGACGTACCCGAGCGGGTCTTTCTCGAACGGGCGGTGAGCCGCCCGGGGTCGTCAGATCTCGGGAACGCTGACCGCGATCTCGTCGCCCAGGGCGAAGCCGGCGCAGAGCTCGAGTTCGTCGCCGCTCCAGAAGCGGCCCGGGTCGTACCAGTTGGCCTTGCGGCCGGTCGGCAGCAGGCCCATGTCCTCGTAGGTGACCGCGACCACCTCGGCACAGTACGCCTTCTCCAGGGTGGCCTCGCTCTCCTTGCTCTCCTGCCAGGGCATCCGGATCTGCGGGACCCGGCCGCGCACCCATCTGGCGGCGAGCTGCGACGTCGACGGGAAGGGGGTGCCGTCCAGGCGGGCGACGGTCTTGAGGGCCTTGTCCTCCATCGCCCGGGTGACGCCGGGGTCGAGCTGGCGCAGCCAGCCCCGCTGGCCGTAACGCCGAGCCCAGACGGTGACCGCGTCGCGTAGATCGTGCAGTTGGACGCCGCGCTGGAACCTGCCGGACCACATGTCCGGGAGCGACCTACCGAGCTCGGCGTGCCACATCAGGGGCGGCATGTCGTCGATCACCAGGGACATGCCGACGTGGTTGACCGGGCTGTTGGTGAGGGTCTGGATGGCCCGGTCCGGCCCGGATCGTCCCCGAAAGATCCAGATGTCGCCGGTACGGGTCAGGTCGATGGCCTCATCGAGGCTGAGTTCTGCTCCCACATGTCTATTCTCGGCTGATGCGTTGGTGGAAGATAGCGGGACTGGCGGGGCTGGCGGGAGTCGCGGCGACGGGCGTGGTGGTGGCCCGGGCCGAGCGCAAGCGCCGGGCGTACACACCTGAGGAGATCCGGGGCCGCCTGCATGAGCGGGCGGCCGAGGCAGCGATCAAGCCTGAGCTGGAGAAACCCTAGTTTTTCGGCTTGCGGACGAGCTCTGTGTCGCGCAGCAGCGACCACAGACCGGCACCGTCGGGGGCCGAGAACCAGGTCTTGCCACCGGATGGCACGACCTCGGCGGTCTCCGACGGGCCCGGGATGGCACCGGCGAGCACGGCCTGGGTCGGTGACAGCCGGCGGATCGCCACGGCCGCCACATTTTCCGGGTGCTCGCGGGCGAACTCGGAGTAGATCTCCTGGTCGTGCTGGCCGTCGTCGCCGATGAGCAGCCACCGCACGTCGGGGAACTCCTCGGCGAGGCGGCGCAGTGACTTGCGCTTGTGCTCGCGGCCGCTGCGGAACCAGCGGTCCGGGGTGGGACCCCAGTCGGTGAGCAGGATCGGCCCGGCCGGGTAGAGGTGGCGGCTGAGGAACCGGGTGAGGGTCGGTGCCACGTTCCACGCGCCGGTGGAGAGGTAGACGACCGGGGTGCCGGGATTGGCGTGCACCAGTCGCTCGTAGAGGACCGCCATGCCGGGGACCGCGGCGCGGGCGTGCTCGTCGAGGACGAACGTGTTCCACGCGGCGAGCAGCGGGCGCGGCAGTGTGGTGACCATCACCGTGTCGTCGATGTCGGAGATCACACCGAATTTGACGCCGGGGTCGATGACCCGGATCGGCGCCTCCACCGGGACGGTGCCCTCGGTGGAGAGTTTCGCGCTGCCCCAACCGGGGTCGAGGTCGCCCTTGACGCGGACGTCGAGATAGCCGCTGCGGTCGGTGCGGGCCTCGGTGATCGTGCCGCCGAGCTCGATCCGGACCAGCGCGCTGCTCACCGGGGTGGTGGTGAAGCTGCGCCAACCGCGGACCTTCTCCCGGCGTCGGCGGACCATGCCCGGCCTGGCCAGCAGCACCCGGGCCATCACACGGGCCCAGCCGGGGGCGCCGTAACCGGTGTACGCGGTGATGTACGGCTTCCAGCCGCGACCGCGCAGCCGGCGCTCGACGATCTCGTGGACGGCGTCCTCGATCAGGGCGGCCCGGTGAATCCGGACCACGGGCGAGGATCCACCCGCGGGAGTTATCGTCACCATCGCCTCCTTGCCGTTCCGTACCGCCCGCCCGGCCACGTTACCCGGCGCTTGTCACGGTCCGCTGGGAACGGTCGGCGGATCCAGGGTGGACATCAGGCGGCGGCCGGAAGTTCCGCCGGTGTCCAGTGCTCGGCGAACACCTGCTGCTCGCCGGCCTCGGTGACCGGGCCGTGCAACCGGGCGGCGGCCGCCTCGGCGCGCAGGCCGCGCAGGGTCTCGGCGGCGGCCTCGGCGCTGCGCCAGGTGGCCCGCTCCTTCTCGACGGCCCGCTGGTAAGCGTCGAAGCGGTGCGCCCGGACCGCGTTGAACAGGACCGGCTCCTGCTGGACCGGGTGCAGCCGGGGATTCCAGCCACGGTGCGCGTAGACGTCGTTGAGCTGAGCGATCGACAGGCTCTGGGAGCGGCACAGCTCGGTGGCGGCGCGGTGCAGGTAGCGCTGGCGGTCGACGTTCTCGCCGGGCTTGCGACGGCGGCTCATCAGCGGGAACGCGGTGGTGGCGCCGATCCGGCGGGCGTCGTCGGAGGCCTGCTCGTAGGCGGCCCAGGTCTCGTCGACGGTCTGCTGGGCGGCGAGCCATTCGGTGCGGCGGCGCTCGGCGACTCCGGCGGCCTCGGCGGCGGCCGCCTCCAGCCGGTCGGCGAGCCGGTTCTCCTCGCTCGGCGGTGCCGGTGCGGTCACGCCCCGGGGCAGGGCCGCGACGGCGACCGCGACAGCCAGGACGAGGAGGATGGCGAGCCAGATCACGGTCGCCTGCGGGACCGCGCTCAGAAAGGTTTGCAGGACGGATTCCATGGAGCACCCCAGTGGTAGGTCGATCTACGGCCGGCGGTGACGGGTCCGCTAGGGGCCCGTCAGCGAGCCGGGGGTGCGCGGGGGCCGGTGGCTCCCGGGGTCTCGCCACGCGGGATACGGGTGGTGAACGTCACGGCTGCGGGGGCCTCGGCGGCCTCACCGACCGGCTCCGGCTCGATCCGCTCGGCCTCGTAGACCATCGGGTCGGGGGCCGGCACCTCGGCCGGGGCGACCGCGGCGGCGACCGCCGGAACGGGGGCGGCGGACGCCGCGACCGGGGCCGGAACCGCAGGTCCGGGCAGGCGCAGGGTGACCGCCAGGGCGAGCATGGCCAGCCCGGTCAGGAAACGCAGAATCCGCTGCCCGTCCCAGGGACGAGCGGCCGGCTGCGCCACCGTGATCACGTCCATCAACCTACTCGCCGACCCCTGGGGGCGCATCGGACGAACTCGGCTCCACCACTCGTACGGGTTGCCCGCACGGTCACCCGGACGAGGGACCATGGACGCCATGGACCTCGAGATGGTGGAACAGGTGGCCCGGCTGGACGAGTGGGTCGCCGAGGGCGATGTGGTGGTGCTCAGTGGCGCCGGCCTGTCCACCGACTCCGGGATCCCGGATTACCGCGGGCCGTCCGGGTCGGCCCGGCGCGGTTCGCCGATGACCTACCAGACGTTCACCGGCGATCCGGTGGCCCGGCGGCGCTACTGGGCGCGCAGTCATCTGGGCTGGCGAACGATCGGCGACGCGCGGCCCAACGACGGGCACCGCGCGGTGGCCCGACTGCAGGAGCGGGGTCTGCTGGCCGGGCTGATCACGCAGAACGTGGACGGTCTGCACCAGGCGGCCGGTGCCCGGGACGTGATCGAGCTGCACGGCAACCTGGCCCGGGTGGTGTGTCTGGGGTGTGGCGCGGGTTCCGGTCGCGACGAGCTGGAGGAGCGGCTGTCGGCGGCGAATCCGGGGTTCGCGGCGGTGGCGGCGACCGTCAATCCGGACGGTGACGTGGAGCTGGACGATGCCGAGGTGGCCGGGTTCACCGTGGTGGACTGCCTGGCCTGCGGCGGAGTCCTGAAGCCGGACGTGGTCTATTTCGGCGAGACCGTGCCGCCGGACCGGGTGTCGCGGTCGTTCGCGCTGGTGGCGGGCGCGCGGACGCTGCTCGTTCTGGGTTCGTCGCTGACCGTCATGTCGGGGCGCCGGTTCGTGCTGCGGGCGGTCCGGGACGGGATCCGGGTGGCGATCGTGAACCGGGGTGTGACCCGCGGCGAGCCCTATGCCGACCTGGTGATCGACGCACCGCTCGGGGTGATTCTCCCGAATCTTGCCCCACTTACCGTTTAAGACTGTTTACCGAAGTCGGTTACCGTCTTGAAATCGAAATAGCTCGCTCGGCCCGTTGACGTGACGGCTCTCACTGAGGTTGACTGCCGAAACCGGTCCCGAAACCGGTTCCGAAACCCCGGGGCAATCAACCGGTAGCAACTGAGGGAGCGAGCGTGCCGATCACCATCGCCGACGTGGCGGCCCGGGCGAAGGTCAGCAAGACCACCGTGTCCCGGGTTCTCAACGGCAAGGGTGAGCTGGACGAATCGACCGCCGCGCGGGTCCGCGCGGTGATCGAGGAGCTCGGTTACGTGCCCAGTGCCCGTGCGGTCAACCTGGCCCGCGGCCGCACCCGGGTGGTGGCCATGCTCGTCCCCTCGCTGACCTGGCCGTGGATGGGCGAGGTGGTGCAGGGAGCGGTCGACGTCCTCGAAGCCGAGGAGTACGGCCTGCTGCTGTTCACCTGCAACCGCGGCGAGGACTCGATGCGCCAGTTCGGCGCCCAGGTCGCGGCCAAGTCGTTCGATGGGCTGCTGGTCATCGAGCCGGAGGGCACACTCGACTACATCGCCACCCTGCACGCCCGCGGCCTCCCGATGGTCCTGATCGACGATCGCGACCAGATGTCGGGGCAGATCCCCAGTGTGGGGACGACCAATCACATCGGCGCCGGCGCGGCCGCCCGGCACCTGATCGAGGTGGGCCGGCACCGGCCGCTGATGATCACCGGGCCGTCCCGGTTCGGTTGCACCCAGCAGCGCCGGGACGGGTTCACCGCGGTCTACGCCGACGCCGGCCACCCGGTCGGCGACGAGCGGATCCTGCTCGGCGACTTCACCTTCGAGCAGGGCGCCGAGGGGATCCACCGGGCGATCGCGGCCGGCATCGAGTTCGACGCCGTCTTCTGCCACAACGACGTCTCCGCGGCCGGTGCCATGCAGGCGCTGCTGGAGCACGGTCGGCGGATCCCGGAGGACGTCTCGGTCGTCGGCTTCGACGACATCCCGATGGCGGCGCACACCCAGCCGCCGCTGACCACGGTCCACCAGCCCATGCGCGAGATGGGTGAGGCGGCGGCACGTGCGCTGCTGGCCCATTTCGAGGGAACACCGCTTCCGAACCGCCCGACGATAATCCCGGCGACTTTCACCGTCCGAGAGTCAACGGTCAGCTCCTCCTAGTACGACCCGACACCCGATAACGCATCGACCGGCCGCTGCGACGGCCGGGGATCGGTGGCACCCGGGGCCGGCCGACGGCCGGTCACGCGATGCCGCACGCCCTCGTGGCACCCCTCTCACCCGGTTTCACCTCTCTCACCCCTCTCACCCGCAGATGAATCCTCCGAGGAGAATTTCGATGCAGCGACGCAAGCTCTTCGCGGTCGCCCTGGCCGGCGTGCTGGCCGGTGGCGGGCTCGCCGCGTGCAGCGACTCGCCGAACGCCAACAACAACGCGAACAACGCCAAGCAGGCCGAGTTCCTGTCGATCGGCATGCCGAACGGCACGGTGACCGAGAACAACAACCCGTTCATCGGCACCTCGGCGGGCGCCTCGCTCGGCTACCGGTGGATGATCTACGAGCCCCTCGGCCAGTGGAACAACACCAAGCCGGCCGACCCGCTGACCCCGTGGCTGGCCAGCGAGATCAAGTGGTCCGCCGACTACAAGACCGTCGACCTGACCATCCGGGACGGCGCGACCTGGTCCGACGGCAAGCCGCTGACCGCCGAGGACGTCGTCTACACGTACAACCTCGTGAAGAGCAACGAGGCCCTGAACATCTTCGCCATCCCGTTCGACGCCATCACGTCGGAGGGCAACAAGGTGAAGATCACGTTCACCTCGTCGCAGTTCACCACCCAGCACAAGGTGATCGGGCAGATCCCGATCGTGCCGAAGCACATCTGGGAGAAGATCGCGGACCCGGCCACCGACCCGATCAAGGAGCCGGTCGGCAGTGGCCCGTACGTCCTGAAGTCGTTCAGCCAGCAGGCGACGATTCTCAGCGTCCGTGAGAGCGGTTACTGGCAGGCGCTGCCCAAGGTGAAGGAGCTGCGCTACACCTCCTACGCCGACAACAACGCGATGTCGACCGCGCTGGCCACCGGCCAGGCCGAGTGGAGCTTCGTCTTCATCCCGAACTACCAGCAGACCTTCGTCGCCAAGGACCCGGAGCACTACAAGGTCTGGGCGCCGGGCGTGCTGGGCATCCACGGTCTGTACATCAACACCACCCAGAAGCCGTTCGACGACCCGGCGCTGCGCCGCGCGATGAACATGGTCATCAACCGCAACGACATCTTCGTGCAGGCCGAGGCCGGCTACTTCCACCCGGAGATCAAGAGCGTCACCGGTCTGCCGGAGGGCGCGGGTGACGCCTACATCGCCGACGAGTACAAGGGCAAGACCTTCTCGGTCGACGTCGAGGGCGCCAAGAAGCTGCTCACCGACTCGGGCTACAAGCTGGAGGGCACGACCCTCAAGGACAAGACCGGCAAGCCGGTGTCCATCAAGCTGAGCGACCCGGCCCCGTGGTCGGACTACCAGACCACGCTCGAGATCATCAAGAGCAACCTGGCCGAGATCGGCATCGAGGCGATCGTCGAGAAGCCGAACCAGAACGTCTGGGACGCCAACGTCCAGAAGGGCGACTTCGGCGGCACGATGCGCTGGACCAACGGTGGCTCGACGCCGTTCGACATCTACCAGACGGTGATGGACGGCGACCTGATGAAGCCGATCGGCACCGCCGCCCAGCAGGGCAACTTCGGCCGCTTCCAGAGCCCGGAGGCGACCGCCGCGCTGAAGGCGTACTCCAACGCGACCGACGAGGCGGCCCGTAAGACCGCGCTCGCCACGATCCAGAAGATCTTCGTGGAGCAGGCCCCGATGCTGCCGGTCGGCTCGGACAACGTCGGTGGCGCGTACAGCACCAAGAACTGGGTCGGCTGGCCGTCGGACGCGGACTCCTACGCCCCGATGCAGCCCACGCAGGCCGGCGCTCTGACCGTCGTCCTCAAGCTGCAGCCCGCCAACTCCTGATCGCCCCGCGGGCGCCTCGGTCACCGACCGGGGCGCCCGCCTCAGCATGCAAGAAGGACACCGGCATGACGTCGATCCCGGAAGCCAAGGCGCCGGCCGACGAGGTGGTGCTCGAGGCGATCGGCCTGACCAAGCACTTCCCCGTCCGCCGGCGGTTGCGCGACCTGTTCTCCAACCGGCACGACGCGGTGCACGCCGTCGATGATGTGCACCTCACCCTCCGCCGCGGTCAGGTGGTGGCCCTGGTCGGTGAGTCCGGCTCGGGCAAGTCCACGGTCGCCCGCCTGCTCGCCCAGCTCTACCCACGGACCGGCGGTGACATCCGGCTGCACGGGCAGTCGACGAAGGTCAAGTCGGGCTCGGCGTTCCGCGCCTACTGCGCCCGGGTTCAGATGATCTTCCAGGACCCGTTCGCGTCGCTGAACCCGGTGCACACCATCAGGTACCACCTGACCCGGGCGCTGAAGATCCACGGCAACGCCGGGAAGACCGACGCCGACCTCGAGAAGGCGCTGCACGAGCTGCTCCAGCGGGTGTCGCTCACCCCGCCCGAGCGCTACCTGGACAAGTTCCCGCACGAGCTGTCCGGCGGTCAGCGGCAGCGTGTGGCGATCGCCCGGGCGCTCGGTGCCGAACCGGAGGCCCTGCTCGCCGACGAGCCGGTCTCCATGCTCGACGTGTCGATCCGGCTCGGCGTCCTGAACCTGTTGCGTGACCTGAAGGAACGCTTCAACCTGGCGATCCTCTACATCACCCACGACATCGCGTCGGCCCGGTACTTCGCCGACCAGACGATGGTCATGTACGCCGGCCGGATGGTCGAGGGCGGCGACAGTGAGACCGTCACCCAGTCGCCGGCTCACCCGTACACCCGTCTCCTGATCGACTCCGCGCCGGACCCGGACCGGCTCACCGGTGTGTCCGACGTCGAAGACGAGGACCGCGGCAACGGCGAGCCGCCGAGCCTCATCCACCCGCCCGCCGGGTGCCGCTTCCACCCGCGCTGCCCGATGGCGATGGCGCGCTGCTCGACCGAGACGCCGGTCCCGCTGGAGATCGGTGACGTGCCCGGGCACTGGGCCGCCTGCTGGCTGTACGACTCAAGCGAGGTCGCGAAGTGAAATACTTCCTGCAACGGCTCGCCTTCTACCTGTTCACCGCGTGGGCCGCGATCACCCTGAACTTCTTCATCCCGCGGATGATCCCCGGCGACCCGGTCCAGGCGCTGATCACCAAGTACCAGGGCCAGCTCAGCAGCCAGGCGATCGACTCCCTCTACGTGCTGTTCGGCCTGGACAGGGACGCCAGCCTGTGGTCGGAGTACGTCAGCTACTGGGGGCAACTGCTCTCCGGTGACCTGGGCCTGTCGTTCACGTTCTTCCCGACGCCGGTCTCCGAGATCCTCGCCAAGAGCCTGCCCTGGACGTTGCTGCTGGTCGGCATCACCACGATCATCAGCTTCTTCCTCGGCACCGGCCTGGGCATCCTGGCCGGCTGGCGGCGCGGCTCGTGGACCGACGGTCTGCTGCCGGTCACCACGTTCCTGTCCTCGGTGCCCTACTTCTGGCTCGGCATCATCGCGATCTACCTGCTCACCGGCCCGGACAGCTTCTTCCCGTCATCGGGCGGCTTCGACAACGGCCTGGTGCCGGCCTGGGACCAGTACTTCATCCCGAGTGCCATCCAGCACAGCCTGCTACCCGCCCTGACCATCCTGATCTCCTCGGTCAGCGGCTGGATCCTGAGCATGCGGAACATGATGGTGACCGTGTCGTCGGAGGACTACATCACCGTCGCGCACGCCAAGGGCCTGTCCGACCGCCGGGTGGCGATGAGCTACGCGGCCCGCAACGCGCTGCTGCCGAACGTCTCCGGCTTCGCGCTGTCGCTCGGTTTCATCGTCGGCGGCACGCTGCTGGTGGAGATCGTCTTCTCCTACCCGGGGGTCGGGTTCCAGCTGTTCCAGGCGCTGGGCGCCTCGGACTACCCGCTGATGCAGGGCGTCTTCCTGATCATCACGATCTCGGTGCTGGTGGCGAACCTGCTCGCGGACATCGCGTACCTGCTTCTCGACCCGCGCACCCGCAAGGAGGGCTGAGAGAATGACGATCCCCACCTCAAGCATCGAGCAGGTCATTCCCGGCCAGGGCTCGATGGCCCAGCCCCAGAAGGTCAAGCGCCGCAGCTTCCGCTTCGTGGCCAACAAGAAGGCGGCCACCGGCCTGGTCATCCTCGGCATCTACCTGGTGCTGGCGGTGATCGGCCCGTGGATCACCCCGTACGACCCGGGCGCCCGCGGTAACGACCTGGTCCAGCCGCCGTCGGCCGACCACTGGATGGGCACCACCCACCTCGGCCAGGACGTGTTCAGCCAGCTGCTGGCCGGCACCCGCAGCGTGATCTTCGTCGGGTTCTTCGCCGGCATCGTGGCGACCGTGCTGTCGGTCATCATCGGGGTGACCGCCGGCTACGTCGGCGGCAAGACCGACGAGGTCCTCTCCGCGCTCTCCAACGTCTTCCTGGTGATCCCGGCCCTGCCCCTGATCATCATCATCACCTCCACCCTGGAGAACGCCGAGGACTGGCTGATCGCCCTGGTCATCGGCCTCACCTCGTGGTCCTGGAACGCCCGGGTGCTGCGTGCGCAGACACTGTCGCTGCGGCGTCGAGACTTCGTCGAGGCGGCCCGGGCCAGCGGCGAGCGGACCTGGCGGGTGATCGGTTTCGAGCTGCTGCCGAACCTGACCGCGGTGATCGCCTCCGGTTTCGTCGGCACCGTCATCTTCGCCGTCCTCTCCGAGATCACCCTGGCCTTCATCGGCGTCACCTCGGCCACCACCTGGAACTGGGGCACCATCCTGTTCTGGGCGCAGGGCCAGCAGGCTCTCGCGCAGAGCGCCTGGTGGTGGTTCGTACCGGCCGGTCTGGCCATCGCGATCCTCGGCACCGCACTCGCGCTGGTCAACTTCGGCATCGACGAGTTCGTCAGCCCCCGCCTGCGCAGCGCCGGCAAAACCAAGATCAAGACCGCTTCCGGTCGTACGGTCCGGATGCGCATCGGTTTCACCCCGGTCCTGGACAACCGGGCCCAGCACACCCACGCCACGTCCACGCCGGTGGTGCGGCAGGAGGTCACTCAATGAGCCAGCCGGTGATCGAGATCCGCAATCTCAACGTCGGGTACGGCCTGGGCGACCAAGGGGTCCGCGCGGTCCGTGACGTGAACCTCACCCTGCATCGGGGCGAGGTGCTCGGGCTGGCCGGCGAGAGCGGCTCCGGCAAGTCGACCCTCGCCTACGGGATGACCCGGCTGCTCGCCCCGCCCGGGGTGATCACCGGCGGCGAGGTCATCTACCACCCGGAGCAGGGTGACCCGTACGACGTGCTGTCCCTCTCCGACACCCAGTTGCGGCAGTTCCGGTGGAACGAGACGGCGATCGTGTTCCAGGGTGCGATGAACTCGCTCAACCCGGTGCACAAGATCTCCACCCAGCTCACCGACGTGCTCAAGGCCCATGAGCCGAAGATGAGCGAGACCCAGCGCAACGCCCGCGCCCGGGAGATGCTCAAGCTCGTCGGCATCGCCCCGGACCGGATGGACGCCTACCCGCACCAGCTCTCCGGTGGCATGCGCCAGCGCGTCATGATCGGCATGGCGCTGATCCTCCAGCCGCAGGTCGTGATCATGGACGAACCGACCACGGCGCTCGACGTGGTCATGCAGCGGCAGATCCTCGGCCAGCTCATCGAGCTGCGCGAGCGGCTGGGCTTCTCGGTCATCTTCATCACCCACGACCTGTCGCTGCTGGTGGAGTTCTCCAACCGGATCGCCATCATGTACGGCGGGCGGATCGTGGAGGAGGCGCCGGCCTCGGCCATCTACCGGGACGCGCTTCACCCGTACTCCAAAGGTCTGTTGGGGTCCTTCCCGGCCCTGAAGGGCCCGCGGCGGGAGCTGAGCGGCATCCCGGGCTCGCCGCCCGACCTGAAGGGCATGCCGACCGGGTGCTCGTTCCACCCGCGGTGCCCGAAGGCGTTCGAACCGTGCTCGTCGCAGATCCCGGTGCTCGAACAGAAGGACAGCCGTTCGGTGGCGTGCTGGCTGGTGAACGACTGATGGACTTCACCTGGGGGGTCGCCACCTCGGCCTACCAGATCGAGGGCGCGGCCGCCGAGGACGGGCGGACCGCGTCGATCTGGGACACCTTCGCCCGCGACGTGGTGGGCGAGACCGGGGACGTGGCCTGCGACCACTACCACCGGATGCCGTCGGACGTGCAGCTGATCAAGAGCCTGGGGGTGAACGCCTACCGATTCTCGGTGTCGTGGACCCGGGTCCAGCCGAACGGACGCGGCCCGGCCAACGCCAAAGGGCTCGACTTCTACGACCGGCTCGTGGACGAACTGCTGGCCAATGGCATCGACCCGTGGCTGACGCTCTACCACTGGGACATGCCGCAGGAACTGGAGGACGCCGGCGGCTGGGGAAACCGGGACACCGCCTACCGGCTCGCCGAGTACTCCGAGATGGTCTTCGCTCGTCTGAACGACCGCGTCCGCAACTGGGGCACGGTCAACGAGCCCTGGTGTGTGGCCTATCTCGGCTACGAGTACGGGGTGTTCGCGCCCGGGCGGCGGGAGCCGGCGGTCGCCGCGGCCGCCGCACACCACCTGCTGCTCGCGCACGGCTTGATCGCCGACTCGATCAAGCGGCCGGACAACGACATCTGCATCCCGCTGAACATCGGCACCGCCACCCCGGCCTCGGACGATCCGCTGGACGTGGCGGCGGCGTGGCGGGCCGACGGCAACGTGGCGCGGATCTTCCTCGACCCGCTGAAGCACGGCCGATACCCGGAGGACGTGCTGGCCGACCTGGCCGTCCGGGGCATCGAACTGCCGGTCCGCGACGGCGACCTGGAGATCATCTCCCGGACGCAGATCGACACACTCGGGGTCAACTTCTACTTCGGGCAGGACTTCGCCGGACGCGACCTGGACGGCAACACCGTCGACGCATCCGGGCTGCCGGTGGTGCGGGAGATCAAGCCCGACGTGCCGCAGACCGACCTGGGCTGGCCGATCACCCCGGACCGGTTCACCACGCTGCTGCTCCGACTGCACCGCGACTACGGTTATCCGCTGGTCGTAACCGAGAACGGGGCGGTCTACCCGGACCACCCGGACGCGGACGGCTTCGTCGAGGACACCGAGCGGACCGCGTACCTCGCGGACCACGTCGACGCGGTCGCCGCGGCCCGCGCCCAAGGCGCTGACGTGCGCGGATACTTCGCCTGGTCGCTGATGGACAACTTCGAGTGGGCCGAGGGTTACGCGAAGCGGTTCGGCCTGGTGCACGTCGATTACCAGACCCAGCGGCGTACGCCTAAACGCAGTGCGCTGTGGTTCCGGGATCGCATATCGTCCGCCCCATGACGGACTACCTAGAGATCAACCGTGCGAACTGGGACGAGCGGGCGGCGCCCCACGCGGCGTCGCCCGGCTATCAGGTGCAGAGCTTCGTCGACGACCCGTCCTATCTGAGTGACGTGGTGCGGTTCGACCTACCTCGGCTCGGCGACGTGGCCGGGCTGCGCGGCGTGCATCTCCAGTGCCACATCGGCACCGACACCCTGTCGCTGTCCCGGCTCGGCGCCTCGATGACCGGACTGGACTTCTCCGGGGCGGCCCTGGAGCAGGCCCGGTCCCTCGCGGCCCGGGCCGGCGCCGACATCGAGTACGTCCAGAGCGACCTCTACTCGGCTCGCTCCGCCCTGGATGGCGACTTCGACCTGGTCTTCACCGGCATCGGGGCACTCGGCTGGCTGCCCGACATCAAACGGTGGGCACAGACCGTGGCGTCGCTGCTCGCCCCGGGCGGCCGACTGTTCCTCCGGGAGGGTCACCCGGTGCTGTGGTCGCTCGACTATTACCGCACCGATGGGCTGCTGTCGCTCACCGAACCCTACTTCGAGCAGAAGGAACCGCAGATCTTTGACGAGCCGGGCACCTACGTGGAGTCCGACCACCAGTTCCAGCACACACTCACCCACGAGTGGAACCACGGGCTGGGCGAGATCGTCACCGCCGTCCTCGAGGCCGGGCTCGTGCTGACCGGGCTCGAGGAGCACCAGAGCGTGCCGTGGGAGGCCCTGCCCGGCCGGATGCGCAAACTGGACACCAAGGAGTGGCAGCTCACCGAAAAGCCCGAGCGACTGCCGCACACCTATACCCTGCAAGCCCGCAAGCCCGTTTAGTGATCGCCTCCGCCGGGGTATGAGCCGCTCATCCCCGGTTTGGAGGCTCTCAATGCGTATCGGCGCGGTCATCATCGTCATCTGGCTCGTCCTCGGCGCCATCGCCGCGTACGAGCGGGGCTACTTCTCCGACAGCGAGGACGCCAGCTGCGCGGAGGCCGGCACGGTCATCGTGACCACGGTCGCCGGCCCCCTCAACTGGATGGGCGTCAACCCGAAGATCACCTGTGACGTGCCGGAGCCGAGCAAGTAGGACACGTCACCGCTTTCGCTCACCGCAGGAAACCCCGCTCGTCGATGTGCCGGGTGGGCTCGCCGAAGAACAGCTCCGGATCGGCCGGGCCCACCGCGATGTTCAGGGTGTCCTGCCGGTAGTCCCAGCGGCCGCCGTCGATTCGCGGGCCGGACGACCGGTAGTTCACCTGCCAGCGCAGCCACTCGCCCGGCGCCAGCCAGACTGCCGCCGGGCGGGTTCGCGACAGGTCGCCCCTTCTGGCGTCGCCCAGCCTGGTGTCGCTCAGCCTCGCGGGGAGCAGCTCTACCCGTACCCCCTTGTCCGCCCGGACCAATCGCAGACCGGAACGCGCGAAGCTCGGCTCGCGCTCCGGAGGCTCCGCGCCGAACGACTCGATCGGCCGGAAATCATTACGTTCGGTGATCATCACCTCATGCACCACGCTGCGCCTCCTCCCGGGTAGACGGAAGCCCTGCGGCACCGCGCTGCGTAGTGCCGCTCCCGGACCGCCCCGGGAGCGCCTGGTCCACTCGGTAGTCACCCACTGCGCCACGACGTCCACCGCTCCCCCTTTCCCGCAGGCGCCATCCTCCCTGGTTGAGGCGCGCGGAAGCACGGATTATTCACGTGCTGGACACCTCCGCGCCGACGGCGCGCCGAATCGACAACATGACTTGATCTGGAGCGCGCTCCAGGTTCTACGGTCGATTCGGACAGCCGGGAACGAAGAGGAGAACATCATGGAACAGCGGGCCTTCGGCCGACTCGGCCGTGTCAGTGCGCTCACTCTCGGTGGCGGCGGAATCGGTGGCGTGTGGGGCACCACCAATCGCGCCGAAGCCGTCGCGACAGTCCACGCCGCACTCGATGCCGGCATCACCATGCTCGATCTGGCGCCCAGTTACGGCACCGGATTCGAATCCGAGGTGGCCGTGGCCGAGGCGCTCCGCGGCCGCCCCTCCGCCGCGATGATCACCAGCAAGGTGCAACTGCCGGACGACGACGGCCGCGACTTCGCCGTCCGTATCCGGAGAAGTCTGCACGCCAGTCTCACCCGGCTGGGTCGCGAGCACCTCGACGTGCTCGTGCTGCACACCCAGTTCCGCCGCCCGGGAACCGTCCTCTCCGGAACGAT